>JBBITT010000010.1:0-90995 GCA_037440625.1 Chloroflexota bacterium | reverse complement strand
CCTCAAAGACCTGACCGGCGCGTTGCCCACCGGCGCAGCCGACTGCACCAAGTAAACTACGTCATTCGCAAACATCGTTTTCACACTGTTCTCATGCGATTAGGTGGGCTGGAATGATTCCAGCCCACCTTTTTATTTCGATTTATTCTATGTTATAATGTTTGCCGATGGGACGTGTCATTGCAGTCACCAATCAAAAAGGCGGCGTCGGCAAGACCACCACCACCATCAACCTAGGCGCTGCCCTCGCCGAAAAAGAGATGTACACTCTGCTCGTGGATTGCGATCCGCAGGGTGCGCTCTCGATTGGATTGGGCTTGCCCGCGTACGATCTGGAATTCACACTCTATTCTATCCTCACCGATTCGCGCATCCCGATTGGGGCGATCATCCATCATGCGCGCTCCCATCTCGATGTGATTCCCGCGAACATTGACTTGGCGGGTGCAGAACTGCAACTCGTGGCAATGATGGGACGCGAATTTGTTTTGCGCGACGCGCTGGCAAGCATTCGCGACCAATACAACTTTATCTTGATTGATTGTCCGCCCAGTCTGGGGTTGCTCACGGTCAACGCGCTCGTCGCCGCCGATGATATTCTGGTTCCCTTGCAATGCGAATTTCTCGCCATGCGTGGACTCGATGCGCTGATTGACGTGATTGCGCGAGTGCAACGTCGCTTGAATCCCAATCTGCGAATGCTCGGTATCGTTCCGACGATGTACAACCCACGTCGCACGCACGCACGCCAAGTTTTGGATAAAGTTCGTGCTTCCTATCCCAATAAACTTTTAGATGTTGTGATCAAAGAAAGTGTGCGCTTTGCCGAAGCCCCTTCGCAACATCGCACGATATTTGAGATCGAAAAACACAACGAAGGCGCAGAGGCTTATCGCGCACTCGCAGAGGTGATTATCAATGCTCAACCAACCCAGTAACAAACGTCGGCCGGTGGATGCCCTCTTTGGCGATGATGCCGCACACACCACGCCCAACTACATCGTCGAGCCGCCGCAACCGGCAAACCGCATCACACCCCCTTCGATTGAGCCAGCCGTCTCATCGCCGTTAGAAAACGCGCCAGAGCCGCTGGTTCAAGCATCAGAGCCAATCGCCATCACAGCTGCGACCGATGAGCGTCCTACATCGTTCACAGGTTCCGAAGACCCACGCTTTCTCACGCTATCGTTTCAAATCGAGCGATTATACGATGACGTCAAAGCGCAACTGAACGATAGCCCCAAAACATCCAGCGCTTGTTTTGATCTGTTGTTGCAAGCGCGGCAGGCATACGAACGCCGTGATTACGCGCGAACAGAATTTTTCATCCACGCCACCGATGCCAAACTCAAACGCAGTGCCGCGAGCGCGCAAGCATCGCGGCGACCGATTATGGTGGTACTGTGGGCGTGGGAACTGGTTGCCTTGCTCATTGGCGGAGGAATCGTCGCGCTCTCGTACGTGACCGGGCTAACCTTGTTCGGTTTGCCGGTGGCACCGGAATTTATTGTCCTGCTCCGCACGCTGGGGTGGGGAATGATCGGTGGAGCGATGGGTGCGGCGTATAACATCACGCGCGATGTGCAACGCCGCGAGTTTGACCCGGCGTACACCATGCATTATTTTGCGCGACCGTTGATTGGTTTGCTCTATGGCGCGGTCTTGTTTGTGCTCTCGCAAGCCGGGATTCTTGCCGGCAATATCATCCTCGGCGATTTCAAAGTGGGTCCCATCTTTTTGTACGTCTTTGTGGTGCTTGCCGGGTTCAAGCAAGAGTATGTGGGCGAATTTTTGGATAATCTGATGAAAGCACTCTTGGGACGCACCCAGTAAGCAAAAAGGCAGAGACCCTTTAGGGATGCTCTGCCTTTTTCTTTCTGCCACCTGGCTTACTTGACCCGTTCGATCCTTGCCCCCAACGCGCGCAGTTTCTCAGCAATCCGTTCATAGCCGCGATCAATTTGCCCAATGTTGCCAATGATGCTTTGCCCGCGCGCACACAACGCCGCCAACAGCAACGCCATTCCCGCGCGAATGTCCGGCGATTCTAGTCGTTCACCGTGCAGTGCGCTAGGTCCCACCACCACCGCGCGATGCGGATCGCACACGACGACCCGCGCGCCCATATTCATCAACTTGTCCACCCAATACAAGCGTTGCTCAAACATTTTTTCGTGCAAGAGTACCGTGCCATGACATTGCGTCGCCGTAACGAGTGCGATACTCATGAGATCGGTGGGAAAGG
Organism: Chloroflexota bacterium; assembly: GCA_037440625.1. GTDB lineage: Bacteria > Chloroflexota > Anaerolineae > UBA4142 > UBA4142 > DAOTXS01. Next base: position 88,750 of record JBBITT010000010.1, on the reverse strand, counting down.
CGGGCCAGATTCCATCGGCAATCGTGGGGATCGCATCGTGCAAATCGCTTTCGATGCGCAAAGTTTGATGGGCAGAAACAAACACATCGTTCCCGCGCACTTGGCACTCGACTCCAAGCCGCTTGAACATCAAGAACACCATTCGCAAATGTTCAGGCGCGGCATTCTTGATGGTGATTTCGCCGCGCGTTACCGCCGCCAAACCGATAAAACTCCCCGTCTCGATATAATCCGCACCGATTTCAAATTCCGCGCCGTGCAGTTGGTCCACCCCTTCGATGGTATAAGTGTTGGAACCGATGCCGGTAATGCGCGCGCCCATCTTGTTTAGCAAGAGCGCAAGGTCTTGGACGTGCGGCTCGCTTGCCGCATTACGAATAATTGTGGTGCCTTTGGCTAATGCCGCCGCCATCAGCACGTTTTCGGTGCCGGTAACGCTGGCTTCGTCCAGAAAAATATCTTTGCCACGCAAACCTTCCGTCTGCATTTCAAAGCCATCGTTCACTTGAATCTCGGCACCCAGCGCGCGCAACGCGTGGAGGTGGGTATCTACGCGTCGGCGACCAATCACATCGCCGCCGGGCGGAGGCAAGTGAATCTGCCCCGTCCGCGCCAGCATTGGTCCGGCAAACAAGATCGAAGCGCGAATCCGCGAGCAGATTTCTCGGTCCAGTTCAGTTGTCCGAATCTGACGCGCTTGCAACACCAAGGTATGGGCATCCTGTTCGTGAATGTCCACGCCCAAACTTGCCAACAAAGCAAGCATATCTTCCACATCGTGGATGCGCGGGACATTGTGTAAGGTAATCGGCTCATCGGTTAACACACATGCCGGGATGAGTGCGAGCGCGGCATTCTTGTTGCCCGATGGGGTTACACTGCCACGCAATTGCGTGCCGCCTTCAATGATAAACTTGTCCATGGGTCTCTCGTCCTTTGTCTTTCTGCCTCCCTCAAACGTTAAATCGAAAATGCATTACATCTCCATCTTGCACCACATACTCTCGTCCTTCGATGCGCATAATTCCTTTTTCGCGCGCGATGGCGAGCGAACCGATTTGCAAGAGCGTTTCGCATCGGATCACTTCGGCGCGGATGAAACCGCGCGCCATATCGGAATGCACTTGGCTCGCCGCATCCAGCGCCGTCCCGCCCCGCTTGAGCGTCCACGCGCGCAACTCTTTGCCACCGGTCGCGGTGAAATACGTGATCAGGTCAAGCAATTTGTACGCGGAACGAATCACCCGTTCCAAACTGGCTTCGGTCAGTCCCAGTTCTTGACGATACTGCGCCGCGTCGTTGCCCGACCATTCGGTCAGTTCCATTTCGCATTGCGCGCAAACGATGAGCGATTCCGCGTGCGCTTGATGCGCGAGCGACTTGACGTGAGACGCCAACTCGCCGCCGGTCGGCAAATCATTTTCACCCACGTTCGCTACATAGATGAGTGGCTTGAGGGTCAACAGTTGCAAGGGTTTCAGCAGTTCGCGTTCGGCATCATTCAACGGCATTGTGCGGACGGGATTGCCGGCGGCGACGTGCGCGATCACTTGCTCCAGTAAATGCAATTCGTCCAGCACTTGTTTTTTGCCGGTTTTGGCAAGACTATGCACCTTGTCGCGCCGATTCTTTAACGTCTGCAAGTCCGCCAAGGCGAGTTCCACTTCCAAAATCGTGACGTCTTCGCGCGGGTCAAGCGTGCCTGTCACATGTGGCACATCATCGTCCCGGAAGCACCGCGTGACGATGATAATCGCATCCACGTTGCGAATGTGCCCCAGAAATTGATTGCCCAGCCCTTCGCCCTTGTGCGCGTCCTTGACCAAGCCGGCAATGTCCACCACCTCCAGCGTGGTCGGTGTAACTTTTTCCGGATGAATCAACTTGGCAAGCGCGTCAAGACGCGGATCAGGCACCGCCACCACACCGACGTGTGGCTCAATCGTGGTGAACGGGTATGGCGCCACCGGTGCATGCGCGCGGGTGAGCGCATTAAAGAGCGTGGACTTGCCGGCATTGGGCAAGCCAACCAGCCCAACTTGGAGCGACATTAGGGCCCCCCTTGAAAAGGTGGGACAAATTTGAAATTTGTCCTACGCCTAGTCCATTTTTCATTCGCCTACGGGTGCGCCACACGGCGAATGAATCACTTGGCCTGTTTGCATAACGATGCTTTCATTATATCACAACTTGCTCTACCGTCATTTCTTTTTGTCTTGGCTCATTTGTCATTTATCTATTGTGTGGTATAATCGCGCGTGAAATTTTTTCAAAGCACAAAGGAGTCGCAGTGAATTTCTTTCCTTCACCCGTTGCTTTCAGCATCCCCCTACCCGATGGAGGTTCGTTTCCGATTTATTGGTACGGCATCCTCATCGTTTGTGGCGCACTTGCCGGCGCGTATATCGCAACTCTCGAAGCCAAACGCCGCAACCTTGATCCCGATCACGTGTGGAATGCGTTACTGGTGGCGTTGATTCTGGGCGTGATTGGCGCACGCTTGTATCACGTCCTCTCCAGTCCGCGCGGCACCAATATCGGCTTTGATTATTATATGGCAAACCCCATGGAAATTTTGAATTTCCGGCAAGGTGGGTTGGGGATCTACGGCGCGGTGGCTGGCGGTATTCTCGCGATTTATCTTTACGCGCGGTACGCCAAGTTGAGTTTTGCCACCTTGCTCAACATCGGCGCCCCCGGCTTAGCCATCGGTCAGGCGATTGGGCGCTGGGGCAATTTCTTCAACCAAGAATTGTACGGCTATCCCACCGATTTGCCCTGGGGCATTCCCATTGATGCCGCCCATCGCTTGCCCATCTTTGCCGATCTAGCGCAATACCCGGTGGAAACCACCCGCTTTCATCCCACCTTCCTCTATGAATCCTTGGCGATGCTCGCCGTTGCTGGCATCTTGTTGTTTATCGGGCGGCGATGGAAAAATGAAAAACCCGGCGATTTGTTCTTGCTCTGGGGCATGTTGTATGGTCTCGTTCGCTTTCTCACCGAGTTTCAACGACCGGATGCGTGGCTCATCAGCGGCATTGCTACGGCGCAATTGATTGGACTAGCCCTCATCGTCATTTGTGGCGTTACGTTGATGTACCGCCATACTGGACCCAGCAAAGCCCAACTTGCCGCCGAACGCGCCAAACAACGGAGCCGGCAGAAATCACGATAAAAAGTGGAGGGCGGGAATCAACCCCGCCCTCACTATTTCGATTTTTCCAAAATTTCCACTGGCACCTGCGCCAATTGCTTGAATTCCTCCGCATCCTTGCGCGTGCCCACCACATCGGCATCGCCATAGTGCATCGGAATCGCTAACGCCGGTTTGAGTTTGTTCACCACTTGCGCCGCTTGGGCGGCGGTCATCACATACGTCCCGCTCACCGGCGTCAACGCAATATCACATTGGATCTGCGCCATCTCCGGAATTTCGTCCGTATCACCGGTGTGATAGATGCGTTTGCCGCGGAGCGTAACGATGTAGCCGACATGTCCGGCAGATTTGGGATGAAATTTCTTGTTGGGATTGTACGCTGGCACCACCTCAATCGCAATGCCGTTCACGGTGATCCTGTCGCCCGGCTTGACCACCTTGATTTTCAAATTCGATTTGGCGGCAACTGATTGCGGCGCGACGATGACCGTATCAGGTTTAGAAATTTTGGCAATGTCGTCCGGCGAAAAGTGATCGTAATGCTCGTGCGTTACCAGAATCACGTCCGCCTTTTCCGCGCCCGCCGCCAGTTTCCACGGATCAATGTACACGACCTTTTCGCCTTTCAATCGAAAACTGTCGTGTCCCAGCCAGAAAATTCCTTCTGCCATTTTGACCTCCTCGTAAACTTGTCCTACCGAATCAACGCCACTTCCATCGCCTGACCGATGGTGCGCGCGCCAATCAACTCGATGCCATCCGGTTTATCTTTCATCTTGAGCAAGTTCTGCGGGACGAGCGCGCGCGCAAAACCAAGCCGCGCGGCTTCGGTTAAACGACGCTGGGCTTGCGCGACCGAACGCAGTTCGCCACTCAACCCCACCTCGCCGATAATCACCAAATCCGGTGCGATCACTTGATTGCGAAAACTCGAGGCGATGGCGAGCGCGACGGTGAGATCGGCCGCCGGTTCAGCGATCTTGAGTCCGCCCACCACATTTACAAACACATCCTGCGCCGATAGTTTGAGTCCAACGCGTTGCGTCAGCACCGCCGTCAACAACAGCAAGCGCCCCATATCGAATCCGTTAGCGGTGCGGCGCGGCAACGCAAATGCGCTCGTGCTCGTCAACGCTTGAATCTCAACAAGAAGTGGTCGCGTGCCTTCCATCGTTACCGCAATCGCGTTGCCCGCCACCTCCGGCGAACGTTCCGCCAAAAATGCTTTGGACGGATTGTCCACTTCGATCATCCCATCCTGCGTCATTTCGAACACGCCCACTTCGGAGGTCGCGCCAAAACGATTCTTGACCGAGCGCAACAGACGATACGAATGAAAGCGTTCGCCTTCCAAATACAACACGGTATCCACGATGTGTTCCAACACACGTGGTCCCGCAATCGCGCCGGCTTTGGTGACATGCCCGACCAAAAAAATCGCCGTGTTCGTTTCCTTGGCGGTGCGCATAAAACGCGCCGCCGATTCGCGCACTTGCGAAATGCTCCCCGCCGCACTGGTGAGTTCCTCCAGATAAACGGTTTGCACAGAATCCACCACAACGATTTTGGGTTCTAGTCGTTCGATGTGAGCGAGAATTTCATCCATACTCGTTTCGGTGAGCAAATAGAGCGCGTCCGGTTGCAACCCCAACCGTTCCGCGCGCATTTTCATCTGTTGCACCGATTCTTCGCCGGAAATGTACAGCACCGTCCCCGCCGATTGCGCCATCACCGCCGCCATTTGCAAGAGCAAGGTGCTTTTGCCGATGCCGGGTTCGCCGCCAATCAACACCAGCGATCCCGGGACAATGCCGCCGCCCAGTACACGCGCAAGTTCACCCATCGGCACCGGAATGCGGGTAAAACCCTCGGTAACAACATTCGAAATTTTTTGTGGCGCACTGCGCGGTGCCAGCGATGCCAGCGCGGATTTCTTTTCTTCCTTTGCCGTCATCACCGACTCGACCATCGAGTTCCATTCGCCGCATTCCGGACATTTCCCGTACGATTTAGTTGAAACGAAACCACATTGTTGGCATATCCACTTGCTGTGAGTTTTAGTTTTTGGGGGCATTAGCAACCTCAAACGGATGTTCTATGCCGATATTCTACACCGCAATCGCGCGCGCGTCAAACACCAAAACAAACGGACACGGCTCAGCACCGTGTCCTCTATGTTAAATTTTTTCCAACTCAGCTTGGAATTGCTCTGGGGTTATCTCGATCTCTCGCAAGATTTCCCGAATCAACGGGCGCGCCAAAACACGATTGCCGTGATTCGGAACCGTCGTTGTTCTCCCATCTATGTGGCGGTAAAAAACGTGGCTGCCCTTTTGTCGCACTGGCTTAAAACCAAGATGCAACAGTAGTTTCTCCCTAGTCTTGAAATTGACAACGGTTAGACGCGTCATACTGCAACTTCAATCTGCTGCAGTCCGACAAAGCGCGGGAGATTCACAACAATCTCCTTGTCCTCTTCCAGACAAAGTTCCAACACCTCTTTCAAGTTCTTGTGGAGTTCATCGAGCGTGGCACCTTGCGTATGTGCTCCCGGAATGCCGGGGACCATACCGACATACAGTTTTGTCTCTGGATCCCATTCCACGTACGCTGTGAATTGCATCCGCTGCCTCCGTTTGTCCGCGATTAAATCGCCGCCCATTCGGGCTCGGGTTTGATCTCGCCCTGCGCTTCCTTGACCCACAACTTGATTTCGCCCTCAATCACATCAGCCACCAGCGTGCTCCCGGGTTTGAACTCGCCAGAGAGTACACCTTCTGAGAGTGGGTCTTCGATTGTTCGTTGAATCACGCGCTTGAGTGGGCGTGCGCCCAACATTTGATCATAACCCTCCTCCGCTAACTTGGTTTTGGCGGCTTCGGTAACCTCAAGTTTCAAACGATGTTCCTCCAAGCGTGGCTTCAGGTAGCCAATCTGAATGTCCACGATTTGTTTGATGTCTTCTTTGCTCAGGGCACGAAAGACCACAATGTTATCCAAGCGATTGAGGAATTCGGGGCGGAAGAGTCGCTTGAGTTCGTTCATCAACTTGTCGCGCATATTCTTGTACGCTTCTTCTTGGGTCTTGGCTTCACTCCGTTTGCCGGTGAATCCCAGCACCGAATCGCGTTGAATCAACTCCGCACCGATGTTTGAGGTCATGATGATAATCGTGTTGCGGAAATCCACCTTGCGTCCCTTCGCATCGGCGAGATGACCATCTTCCAAGATTTGCAACAGCATATTAAAGGCTTCCGGATGCGCCTTTTCGATTTCGTCAAAGAGCACGACCGAGTACGGATGCCGGCGAATCTGTTCGGTAAGTTGACCGCCCTCATCAAAACCGATATAGCCCGGCGGCGCGCCGACCAAACGCGACACATTGTGCCGTTCCATAAACTCGGACATATCGAGTTGCAACAACGCCTTTTCATCGCCGAACATAAACTCGGCGAGCGCTTTGGCGAGTTCGCTCTTGCCAACGCCGGTCGGGCCTAGGAAGATGAATGAGCCGATGGGCCGTTTGGGATCCTTGAGACCCGCACGCGCACGACGCACCGCCTTGGCAATGTTGGTGATTGCCTCATCTTGTCCCACGATGCGCTTGTGCAATTCCTCTTCCATCTTGAGCAAACGTTGACTCTCTTCACCGGCAAGGCGTGTAACGGGCACGCCAGTCCACATGGCGACCACTTCGGCAATATCCTCGGCGGTCACTTGGGGCGGCGTCGTGCTGATCGAATCCATCCAATTCAATTTCATCTGATTCATTTTTTCGCGCAGTTCGTTTTCCTTGCCTAGCAACTCGGCGGCTAGATCAAATTGTTCGGCTTCGACCGCTGCCTGCTTCTGACGCACAATTTCTTGAATCTCCCGATCGGCTTCTTGATATTCGGGCGGCTTGGGCACCTTGTACATTCGCACTCGACTTGCCGCTTCGTCCACCAGATCAATCGCCTTGTCCGGCAAAAAGCGTTCCGTGACGTAACGTGCCGAAAGGTTTGCCGCTGCCACCAACGCTTCATCCGTGATCTTGAGTTGATGATGCGCCTCGTAACGTGAGCGAATGCCCTTGAGAATTTCAATCGTCTCTTCGATGGTTGGTTCATCCACGCGCACCGGTTGAAAACGGCGTTCCAACGCGGCATCACTTTCGATGTGTTTGCGATATTCTTCCATCGTTGTGGCACCCACCACTTGGAGTTCACCACGCGATAATGCCGGTTTCAAAATGTTGGCGGCATCTACCGCACTCCCGGCGGCACCCGCGCCTACCACCATATGCAGTTCGTCAATGAACAGGATGGTTTTACTCCCTTTGAGTTCGTCAATGACGCGCTTCATCCGTTCTTCAAATTGCCCGCGATAAATCGTGCCCGCCACCAACGAACCCACATCCAGTTGGACGACGCGTTTGTTGAGCAAGGGCCCCGGCACATTTCCTTGCACGATCTGTTGCGCCAATCCTTCAACAATCGCGGTCTTGCCGACACCGGGTTCACCCACCAAGGCGGGATTATTCTTGGTGCGCCGCGCCAAGATTTGAATCACTCGTTCGATTTCTTTTTGACGCCCCACGACCGGATCCAACTTACCCTCTTCGGCAAGCAAGGTCAGATCGGTTGCCAATTGATCGAGCAAGGGTGTTTTGGAATCGGTTTTCTTTTTCTCGGCAAGGGCTTTTTCTGGCTGGCTTTCCATCACGGCTTTGGCAAGGTGATTGCGCACCTTGTCCGGATTGATGTTTAAACTCTTGAGCACATTGACCGCAATGCCATCGCCTTCACGCACCAGACCCAGCAACAGATGCTCGGTGCCGATGTAATGATGACCCAGGCGACGCGCTTCATCCACCGCCAATTCGATCACCCGTTTGGTACGCGGCGTCAACGACAGGCGTGCGCCGGCGGTGGCTTGGCCGCGGCCGACAATATCTTCTACAATTTGACGCACGCGATTTTGATCCACCCCCAATTCACGCAGAACCTTTGCTGCCATCCCCTCTTCTTCGCGGATCAAGCCAAGCAAAAGATGTTCTGTCCCAATGTAATTGTGGTTCAAGCGCACCGCTTCTTCTTGCGCAAAGGTTAGCACCCGTCGAGCACGCTTGGTAAATTTATCCAATTTGTCGGACATCATTTTTCACCTCTTTTGTGGCAAGCCATTGAAATTGTCTCTGTCAGAACCCGGCTTGCCCCGCTCTGAGAGCGCATTTGAATATTGGGTTATTGTAGGGCAAATTTGCAAATTTGCCCTACGAGAAGTCAAGGCATTTTTGAATTTTCAAATGCCCTCTGACAAGATTACGTTGCGCAATCGCTTGGCGATTGCTCGTTGAGTATTAAGCAAAGATTAAAGGATCGTCCAAAAGTTGAACGGCGTCCCTCTGCGAGCAGGGACGCCGATGTTCTGCAACTCTTACTGGGGTGTTTCTTCACCGACGGAATCGGGCCATTCTTCTTCACTGGGCTCAATCTCCAACGGTTCATCCGCATATTCTTCCGAAGCCCGTTTGAGACTCAAGCCCAATCGTCGGCGTGTAGCGTCCACACGAATGACTCGCAATTGTAACGTATCGCCTTCCTTCACCACCTCTTTGGGATGTTGAATACGCCGATCCGCCAATTCCGAAATGTGAATCAATCCTTCGATATTATCTTCCAAACGCGCAAAGGCACCGAACGAAGCCAGTTTCGTGATCGTCCCCGTCACCAGTTGTCCAATCTTGTAGCGTTCTTCGACCGTCGTCCACGGTTCCGGTTGCAAACGTTTGAGACTGAGGGCGATGCGTTCGCGTTCGCGATCAATGCTCAACACTTGGACTTGGACTTGATCGCCTACTTTGACCACATCGCTAGGACGGCCGATTTTGGTCCACGACATTTCGGACAAATGAATCATCCCATCCACGCCGCCCAAATCTACAAATACACCAAAATCAGCAACGCTGGTTACCGTGCCGGTGAGCGTATCCCCTTCTTTAATCTCCGCCAACAAACGTTCTTTTTGTTCTTTGCGAATCTCGCGCATGGCGGCGCGTTCAGACAGAATCAAACGATTGCGTTCGCGATCCAATTCGATCACTTTTAACTTGATTTTTTTGCCAACATACGCGCTCAGGTCTAGCTCATCCGTCGGCTCGCCGGTCGCTTCCGATTTTTTGCGAAAAGTGCCTTCCAATTGAGTTGCCGGCACAAAACCGCGCACCTTACCCACGCGGACGATCAAACCCCCTTTGTTAAAGCCAGCCACTTGGACTTCAACAATCTGTCCCGATTTCAGCAACTCTTCGGCGTCGCGCCAATCGTGTTCCAACTGCGCCCGCGCCAGCGATAAAACCACCGTACCATCGCGTGTTTCGGGGCGCAGAATGAACGCCAACACCTGATCGCCCACATGCAGTTTCTTGAGCGCGTCCGCGCTCATTTTTTCCATTTCTTTGGGATCAACAATTCCTTCTGATTTTGCGCCAATGTCAATCAAAATTTCCTTGGGCTCAATCCGGACAATCGTGCCCAGCACAATCTCGCCGTACTTGAGTTTTTTGAATCCCAGTTCAAGGTCGCTCAACTCACTCATCGAGACTTGCTTTTCGTTGACTGCACGTGCGTTCTTCTTAGGTTTTGCCTCCTGGGGACTTGAATGTCCTCCCATTGAAACCATCTTTTCCCCCGACACCATTTTTTGCGAGAACTGGATTTCGCTCTTTCATCAAATCCATCCGTTTCGCAATTATATTATAGCCGCTTTCGCGGCAATTGGCAACCTTGCCGAAACTTCGACGTGTTAAGAATGTGCTAGAACGTTGGCGGCTCCTATTTGCGAATATGCAACCCCATCACTTGGGTATCCTTTGCCCCAAAGCGATACTTGTATGCCTCGTTGCCGCGCAAGAAATCATACCGCCGCCGCTTGGCCGCAATCGCATCCTGAATTGAATGCGCAAAGAGGACGATGCCGGGACTGAGCGCGCCGTACTGGATAGGATCGTAGCCCGAGTTGTACACCAGCACATCGTTGTTGTACACAAAATTCCAAATTGCCGCCGCGCGTTCGCCTTCGATCTCAAAGAAAGCAAGTTGCAACCATCCTTGCGCAAACAACGCGCGCGCCATCTCGGCAAAAAAGGTTTGCATCCGCGTGTCCATAAACAGATTCTTATCGGGACGGCTCTTTTTGTGCAATTCGATAAAATCTAGCACCGCTTGATCCAACATCTCCGCCGAATCAATGACGTACCACTTGGCGTTGACCTCTTCGATGCGCCGAAGTTTACGCCGCACCTCGTGCCGTTGTTTCTTATCGAGCGTGGCGAGATAGGTTTCCCAATCCTCCGGCAGTTCGATAATCGGCGAAACATCATGCGGATAATGCTCTACCGTGAACCCGCGCGCCTGTGCCATCGTTTTGAAAAGCGTGTTCGTGGGTGAGGCAGCCGGTAGGGTACACAAATCGAGCGAGTGCCACGCCGGAAAATCGGGCTGTGTGAGTGTATCAAGCAAGGCGGCATACACTTGCTCTTCGTATCCGCGCGCGGCGATAATGTCCAAATAATCGGACACGTCCACACAACCAATCAGCCTCAGCGATGTCAAGCCATCCGGCGCGGGTGGCGCAAACAATGGCGCAATGCCAACAAGGGTACGGTCATCATCGCGGAACGTGATCACGCGCAATTCACCTGTTCCCAGCGTTTTCCACCACACCCGTTGCCATTCGTGCGTGAGAAACAGCGTATCCATCGCCGAGCGATGTAGCACTTGATGCCATTCGATCGCAAGTTGATCGAACACTGAAACATCGGTAATCAAATCTATTTGCATAAATCCTCAAGGTCGGGAGGTGATCGTGGTGGTGAGCGGCGGCGCCGCCGTGATGATGCGCCGGGTTGAGGTGATCGTCAGTGTCGCGCGCGCGCCGGTGATCGTTACACTGGGTGCTGGGTTAGTGAGATCAATCGTTGGTGTTAAGGTGGGTAGTTCGCGCGTTGGGATGGGGGCTTGCGTTGGGGTCGGCGCAAGTGTGCCACGCGTTGGGACAATCAATGTCACCGGCGCGCGCGTGGCGGTCGCCGTCTGGGTGGGCTTGGCTAACAAAGTTGCCGTTGGCGGTCGTTGCAAAGATGGACGCACGATCAAACTCAAAGTCCCGGCACAATAGAGTACGCCCAAGGCGATCACCACAACCGCCAGACAGCCATACGTGATCTGCTGGCTGGGCGATAAATCCCAAAACCCGCGCGGGGTCAAAGATTCCGGCTGAGAAAGATGATCAGACACCGCGTTTGTGATCTCCGCTCCAAATGAACAACGCGTAACCTCCCCAAAGAAATCGTCCGCATTATAATGCAAGACGTAGACAAGTCAAAACGTTGTCTGGAGGGCAAGTTGAAAAAAATTCGATTCCGATTATACTTGCCTCAAAATCCCAAAGCAATGGTCCCAAGATGATTGAAGGTGCAACGAGCGGTTTGGATGTGCGCGGCGGCGATCCGGCACTGCCCGCCAAAGGCGCGTCCGAATCCAAAGTCGAAATGAGTCAACAAATGATGCCGGCGGATGCGAATCCGTTAGGCAAAGTGCACGGCGGTCACGTCATGAAATTGATTGACGAAGCCGGCGGTTTGGCAGCAATGCGGCACGCACGACGCCCCGTGGTGACCGTGGCGATGGATTCGATCACCTTCCTCTCGCCGGTCAAAGTGGGCCACTTGCTCACCTTGCGCGCCGCCGTCAACTGGGTGGGCAAATCTTCGATTGAAGTCGGCGTGCGCGTCGAAGCCGAGAATCCCATCACCGGCGAAATCACGCACACCAATTCCGCGTTTGCCGTTTACGTCGCACTCGATGACGATGGTAAGCCTTGCTCGGTCCCGCCTTTGATTTTGGAAACCGAAGAAGATCGCCGTCGTTGGGCAGACGGCGAAGCGCGTCAACAACTTCGTCTCAGCCGATCGCGAAAAAAATCCTAGCCCGAGGAGCACAAGCCGATGAGATTCGCCGAACGCACCCATCGTTTGGGCACCGAGAGTGCCTTTGAGGTTGCCAACAAAGCGCGCGCGCTCGAAGCGCAAGGTCGCCGCATCATTCATCTGGAATTTGGCGAACCGGATTTTCCCACGCCTCCCAACATCGTCGAAGCCGGCATCCGCGCGTTGCGCAACGGCAAGACCAAGTACACCGCCAGCCAAGGCATCCTTGAACTGCGCGAAGCGATTGTGGAACACACCTTTCGCACTCGCGGCGTTTCCATCACACCGAACAATGTGGTCGTTACGCCGGGCGCCAAGCCAATTATGTTTTTCACGATCCTCGCGCTCGTCGAGTCGGGCGATCAAGTATTGTATCCTAATCCCGGCTTTCCCATCTACGAAAGTATGATCAATTATGCCGGCGGCATAGCGGTTCCATACACCCTGCGCGAAGCCAATCACTTTCGTTTCGATCCCGATGAATTTCGCGCCCAAGTGAATCGGCACACCAAGTTGATCATCCTCAACTCGCCGGCGAATCCCACCGGTGGCGTGCTGGAGCAATCCGATTTAGAGATCGTCGCCGAACTCGCGCTCAAGTACGATTGCACCATCTTTGCCGATGAGATTTACGGACATTTGGTGTATGACGGCACGTTCCACAGTTTCTTGAACATCCCCACGCTTGCCGATCGTCTGGTCATTCTGGACGGCTTTTCGAAAACGTATGCTATGACCGGCTGGCGCTTGGGCTGGGGCATTATGCCCGCCGACCTCGCTGAAAAAATGACCTTGATGCAAATCAATTCCACCTCGTGCGTCGCCGATTTTGTGCAATACGCCGGCATCGAAGCATTGCGGGGACCGCAAGCTTCGGTGCAACAAATGATCGCCGCCTTCAAAGCGCGGCGCGAAGCGATTGTAGAAGGGATGAACACAATTCCCGGGTTCAAGTGCCTCAAACCGCAAGGTGCGTTCTATGCGTTTCCGAACATTACGGGGACCGGGTGGAATTCGCGTAAACTCGCCGATTATATTTTGAACGAAGCCGGCGTGGCGTGTCTCAGTGGCACGGCGTTTGGTTCCGCCGGCGAGGGCTATTTGCGTTTTTCGTACGCCAATTCGTTGGAGAATATTCAGCAAGCCCTTGCACAGATCCGCCAAGCCGTAACCAAGATTCACGATTGAGCCAAACAGCGCGGGGCGAGCCGTTGGCTCGCCCCGCTAGTAGTGCACCAACATGAAAGGGCGTGGTGAAAACTCGATTTTTAGCCACGTCTGTCAACGTCTTCCCATCAGTCTGGTATGCAACTATTTCATGTTGTTGCACTAGGTGTACTTTTCCGGTTTTAGCACGCCCACAAACGGCAGATTGCGATACACCTCGTTAAAATCCAAGCCATAGCCCACCACAAATTCATTCGGAATATCAAAGCCGATGTAATCCACCTTGACCGGCACCTCTCGCCGGCTGGGCTTGTTGAGCAACGTGCAAATCCGCAGCGATTGTGGATCGCGGGTTTTCAGCAAATCCACAATGTGCGACAAGGTATGCCCAGTATCAATAATATCTTCAACGATCAACACATTGCGATTTTCGATGCTCGTGTTCAAGTCCATCAGAATCCGCACGACCCCACTCGATTCCGTGCGCGCCCCGCCGTAGGACGAGATCGCCATAAAGTCAATCGCGTGGGGAATGCGAATCGTACGGATGAGATCACTCAGGAACACGACGCCGCCTTTGAGAATGCAGACCAGCAACAAATCTTTGCCCGTATAATCCCGGCTAATCGCCTCGCCCAGTTCGGCCACACGTTGTTGGAGTTGTTCGGGCGAAATCAGAATCTTGGCAATATCGTTTTGCAAATCCATAGTTTCGATGCTTCCGCGTTTAGGGTAAGAATGGAAAAATCGAACGAAGCGAAAAACCGGCGGCTGTAGGTGTTGCCGTTGGCTGCGGCGTAGGTGTCAACGTCGGCGTGGCGGTGAGCGTTGCCGGAATCGGCGTGGGTTCGAATGTTGGCGTGAAAGTTGGCGTCGGCGATAGAGTTGCTGTGGGAGAAGGCAAGGGTGCCTGCTCATCTGCACTCAAGACACGCAACGCCGCTGGATCATCATCGGGATCAACAAAGCCGCCAAAGATCCAACCGCGCATCAAATTGTTGGGATAAGGAATCTGATACCACAATCCATCTTCGCTTTGCCCCAACAAAGTGACCGGCATCCCCTCGCGCAAGAAACCCAGATTCTCCGAAGCGGTCGTTGGTTTGGCACGCACGCGAATCGTGTCTGAAATAGTTGCGCGCACACTCGAGATGACCCGGGTGGGTGTGAGCGGTGTGGTGCGCGTAATCGAAAGGGATGCTCGCCCGGATGGCGTGATCGTCGCAGTTGCGGTGGGTGAAGGTGTTAGCGTGGGCGTCCGCGTGGACGTTGGGGTGGGCGTGGGCAAGCCACGTTTGAATTGCGCCGCGTACTCACGCGTGATGTCGAGATACAAGTTGCCGTACGATACGCTCGGCTCGATCATTGTGCCTTCGGGCCACTCATTCCAACTGGTGATCATAATCCAATCGGGATAGGTGGCGAATGCGGCACGCCACGTCTCGCGATAATACTCGCCATTCTGCCGATCGCGCACCACCTTTTCCGATTGCGTGGTCTTGCGATTGTCTGCGCCGGGATTGACCGTCGCGACCCAAATCTTGTCTGCGCCGAACGCGGCGATGCGGCGGGGCCATTTATTGAGTTCGGCTTGCGGGTTGGGTGCCCACGCGATCATATAAAGATGATGCCCATCGAACACGCGCAAGTACGAGACGTCGAGACCTTCGGCGATCCAAAGCGTGCGGCGTTCCGGATCAACTTGGTTGCGAATGGCTTGCCATTCATCCACCGAATAGTTTTGCTGACGCCAAAAAAAGATGATCGGCTTGCCTTCGGAACGCGCATAAGCCGGGTGATTGACGTGAGTCGCCATCAAATTCTTGAGCGAACGAATCACGTCATCTTTGGAGCGATAAAAGGGCGAGGTCAATTCAAAGTCCACGCCAACTCTGAAATCCATTCCGCGCGCCAGATCGAGCATCACTTTGAGATTGTCATCAGTTTGGTTGCCCGCGCCCCACCACGAGACGATAAACGCATCAATGCCCGCATCGCGGGCTTGGCGAATGTGACGCGCCATGGCATTGGGATCACGCGAGGCGTAAGTTTGGGCTGGCAGATCCGGCACCTTGTCTGCACGCCACGTGTTCTCATCGAACCAGTTGTAATAGAATGCGAGCACGAGCGGCGGGCGTTGCGCATGCACGTTTTCGGTGAGCAACAATCCCAAAGCAACCGCAAGGCAGAAAACGAGGAACAGCAGAATGCGTTTCATGATTGATACTATTCTAACACAACAAATCAAGAGTGCAAAATATGGGGATTACCCAAACCTCACCAGAGATCGCAAAACGGAGTTTAGTTTTTTCTCTGCGTTCTCTGCCGTTGCCAATCGCGCGCGGGGGAATCACCCGTGCGAAGCACTTACAACGTTTTGGTCACTTTGGTCAGCCCGCGCGGATGATCCGGGTCGTACCCTTTCGCGCTGGTTAGGTGATATGCCAGCAATTGCCCCGGCACCACAGCGATCAACGGTGACAACCATTCTGGCAACGATACCGGCAACTGCAATGGCGCGCGCGCAAGTGCAAGCGCATCGGGTTCATCGGAAATCATCACCAAGTCTGCGCCACGCTGTTTGAGTTGTTGCGCCACAGCGAGCAAATCATCGAACACGCGCCCGCGCGGCGCAATGAACAAGACGGGATAGCCACCTTGGAGAATCGCAATCGGTCCATGCAAAAAATCGGCGGAGGAAAATGGCTCGGCAGTAACGTACGCCAGTTCTTTGAACTTGAGCGCGATTTCGTACGCCGTCGCATAATTGTAGCCGCGTCCGATGACGATGCACGTCGTCGCGATTGCCCAACGCGCGGCGGCAAATTCGGCTGCCTCGTTCAACGCCAGCGTGCGTGCCACCGCTTCCGGGATCGCGGCGATTTCTTGGCGACGCCCCTCATCGTTTGCCAACGCAGCCGAAAAGAGTGCCAAGGCACAGAGTTGCGTCGTGTACGTTTTCGTCGCCGCGATGGTTTGCTCTGCGCCGGCGTGTTGCAAAATGACGTGATCGGCGATGCGTGCCAAGGGCGAATCGCCGAAATTGGTTATCGCTAAGGTGGGTACGTTTTGTTTGCGCGCTTCTTCCAACACTGCCACGATATCCGGCGATTGACCGGATTGCGAGATGCCGATCACGAGCGAGCCGGTGAGGCGCGGCGGCATTTGATAGATCGTGTAGAGGGAGGGGGTTGCCAACGCCACCGGCAACCGATTGAACGAGGCAAAGATGTACTTGGCGTACGTTGCCGCATTGTCCGAGGTGCCGCGCGCGGCGATCGTTACATACTGAACGTTCGCACGACGGATCGCTTCGGCGATGCGTTGCACATTTGCCGATTCGGCGTCCAAGAAACGGTGGAGCGCGGCGGGTTGTTCATTGATTTCGGTAAAAAGTTTGGAAGAGTTCATCAATCGTTCTTCACGGATCGCACAGATACCCCTAACTCGGACAAACCTAAATCAAGCAGAAATCTTTCCACGAAGACACACCAAGATTCTTATTTTTTTCCTTCTTTTTCTTCGTGGACTCCCAAAAACTTTGGGCAAACATTTGACTGACAAGGTCCTAGGGTAAATGCTGTGCCAACTCCTCTGCCAGAAAATTCAACTCGTCGGTGTTTTGCGTGCGCAGACGCACGATCAAATGTTCAAGCTGCAACGTTGTGCCACCAATCAAAATAGTTACCGGTTGCGCCGAACGATCGTTCATTCGTGCGGGTAAAGCCACCCAGCCGCCTTCCAACATCATCTCTTGATACACAAAGCGCGCCAGTTTGGGCACAACCCCTTGCACCTTGAGTGCCGGGATAAGGTGAGGCGATGCAGATAAATCCGCGCCGATTTTTTGGATTTCGGCGCGGAGGTCGTCCGCGTTCTCAATTTTCTGCACCGCCACGTTATTCGATAGCATCGCCACGATTCAAGCGTTATTCTTTCTGTTTGGCTTCCAACACCACGACCTGAGTTTCGTTCGGCAAAGAATCTTTGGTTACCTTAAGACTAGCCACCGGGTCGGGGGCTTTGATCCCCATCTCTTTGAAAAATTTTGCCGGTGTGTCGAGTTTGAACGTGAGGTCAGGGTGGGCATAGTGCATTGGAATGACGATTTGCGGTTCGAGCAGTGAAACGATTTCTGCCGCCTCGCTTCCGCTGATCGTTGATACACCACCGACTGGTACGAGCAACACGTTTACGTTCCCCAACGCTTCAACTTGGGTTTGCGATGGCACGTGTCCCAGATCGCCCAGGTGGCACACGGTCAAACCGTCTATATCGAACACATAGATCGTGTTGGCGCCGCGTTCCTTACCTCCTTTTTTATCGTGCGCCGAAGGCACGCCGGTAACAAAGATATTTTTGATTTCATATTCGCCGGGTCCTTCGATGATTTTAGGGTCGCCCTTGACCCCTTTCGCAAACGAATGCCCGGGATGATTGTGACTAATCGTTACAAGATCGCCGCGTGGGCGCGCAAAACTGAGACCAATCTCTTTGTCGTACGGATCGGTAATGACTGTGCCATCGCGACCACGCAAACGAAAACACGCATGACCAAACCAATCAATTTCCATGCTTGCCTCCCCGCCAGTGTCGTGCCGATTATAGTCGAATCGGCGAGGAAAAGCAAAAGAGGCAAAGCGGTTTGGCTTTGCCTCTGGAATCAGCACGCGGTAGATTCACGCGCGGTACAAATTATAATCGCGTGCCATCCGAATCACCGCGCGGCGTGTGGCAGTGGAACGAGTCAGTCCATATTGCACTTGGCTATCGGTTCGATAGAGCCGTACGATCCCAAGATAGACCAAGTCGTCCAATTCTTTTTGCACCAAGCGCGGCGAACGACCGATGCGTTGAGCAACCTGATGTGCCTCAAGGTGCATTGCTGGATGGCGTCCAAAAAAGATCAATAAATCCCATCGCACCAAATTCGTAACGTAACGTTCAATGAAGGTGAATAATTCGACATCAATTTCTTGGGTAGAGAGGGGGAACGAGGAGTTTGCGGTCAACGCTGACTGAGTAATTGTCATAGTTAGATTTGAACCGGAATGATTTCGCAATGGAATATTATCATTGCCATTGCCAAGGGTCAATAGTACCGCGGCTCTTTTTTTCTTGTAAGCAAACCAAAACCTAGTCGCAAATAAGAAGGGCAACCGTTTGGGTTGCCCTCATTTGACAAAGTCCACCGTCGCCAGCCAACACGCGCTAGGATCACCGGGCGGATAATTATTGGTCGAGAAATGAAAATACGGGTCAGAGATGGGCGTGCCGGCGGCATCCACGATCCAAACATACCATACCGCCGGCTGCGAACCAAAGGAGCCGATGGCTTTGAGCGTAAACGAGTACTCGCCACCATTGCGCGTAAATTGTTCTTCCACGATGGTTGCTGGATCCGGATCGGTCGCATAACGCACACGAATCCCATCCTGCGGTTGTCCGCCGCTGGTTACCTTGCCTTTGATGTACGTCCCACCCGAATGCTCGCATCGAAACACTGGCTTGTACACGTAGGGTGATGGGATAGGTGTAGGCGGCGGACTAGTGGGTATTGGCGTACGCGTGGCTGGACGCGGCGTGGCGGTGGGCGTATTCGTTGGCGCGTTCGTTGGCGATGGTGATAAAGTCGGCGTGGGCGTAAAAGTGGATGTGCTCGTTGGCGTTGGGGTCCAAGTTGGCGTCGCAGTGGGCGTCCACGTCGGCGGCAAGGTCGGAATCACGGCAAGTAAGGTTGGCGCGCGACGCGGCTTGAATGGATTAAAAGCAATCTGCGGATTGATAAAGATGAGCAAGTAGAACACCGCCACGACCACGCTCAGCGTTGCAATGATTAGTGTCCCAATTTGATAAGCGTCATCAGATTTGCTTGGCATAGCGATGGGGTTAGCGTCTTGCGAAATTTACTTCAGCGCGCCAGCACGCGCTGGGATCATCCGGATTGCGAATATCGTTGGTTACAACGCGCCCGGCATTGGGATCGGAAAGCGGTTTGCCGGTTGCATCGGCGACCCAGACGTACCACGTGCCCGGGCGTGAACCTTGCGCTCGCAGCACAAAGGTATAATGCCCCGGCCGTCCCTCCGAACCTTCGGTGTAAACAATATCGCTGGGGTTAGTGCCAGGCGATGTTCCCAAAGCTATGCGAATGCCGGAAAGAGGACCCGTCGCCGAGTTGACGTATCCTTCGATGAATGTTCCGCCCGAGTGAAAACAACCCGCGTACGAAACGCTGTACGAATAGGGCGATGCTGTTGGCGGGCGCGGTGTGTTTGTCCACGGCGGACGCGTGCGCGTGGCTGTGGCGACCGGTGTGTTGGTGGGGGTCCGCGTAGGTGTTTCGGTTGGCGTGGGCGTGAACGTGGGCGTAGCGGTCGGTGTATTCGTCGGTGTAAATGTGGGCGTGGGTGTCCACGTCGGTGGCAAACCAGGCCGCGTGGCAGTCGGCGAGACCGGCGGCTTGAAAGGATTCATCGCAACCTGGGGATTGATAAAGATCATCAAATAGTACATCACCACCAACACAATCATCACAATGACGACGAGGGTTGCAATTTGAAATCCTTCTTGAGTTTCATCCATAGCCCACTCCCATCGCAGATGGCGTGTTGATGCCAACTTTACTTGGGCAGTGCTTGTTCGCCCTGCCCGTACAGTTGTGCCGGCACAAGCACATAATCAAGTTTGCCATTGCGCGTGATCGCATCCAAAATCAAGAACGGCGATTTCAACGATTGGTTGACGCCATCTAACAAATTCCGAACGTCCTCCTCGCTCGCCACCGACCAGCCCCAACGAATCACCATCAATTCTTGACGCAACACAAACTCGGTTGCCAAGTTGGGGTCCTGGGATCTGGTAGCACCTGCCTGCGCTTCAGCCAATCGAAAATAATGCTCCCACGCTTGATGCCACGCGTCTGCAAGCGCTGATTTATTCTTGCTCCATTCCGGCACAAGGTCTTTGCCAAACGCGCCGCGCGCCACGCGATTCTTCAAAGCAAGCCAATGCACTTGATCATTCCAGAGTGCGATCTGAATAGCAGGGTCCTGCGTCACCAGTTGTTGATCATAGTACGCTTGACGCGCCTCGTCTTCGGCGAGTAACGCATCAGCCAACTGCGCGAGTGAATCGGAGGGCCATACCGCGCCGGGTTTGGCGTCTTTCAAATCATCGGCAAGTTGCTGGGCGGCGGCAAAGCGCAGTTTTTGAGCGGCGTCCACTTGGAATGAAGCCGGCAATTTGCCCAACGTCGGATTAAACACTGGACGCGCGACGATGGTGGGCACCTCGTTCGATGTCCCCGCCAGATCGGTGGCTTTGGTGCGTGCCTGCGCCGCCAGCGAATTGGCACCCATCGCCGCATACGCCTCTGCAATTTGATTCAAACGACGCATGCGCACATCGCGCGACAAGTTGGGTGAGTGCTGCGTAACGAGATACGATTGATCGGTTACCCAGCGTGCCGCTTGATCGGCACCGATAGCACGCAACCCCGCGCTCGCTTGTTGGTAGGTATCGAGCCGGGTTACATCGGAGAGCGCTGGACTCAATGTTGCCAAGAGTGCAGCGGCTTGATAGCACACCGATGCTTTGCGCGTATCTTTCGCGGTCGTATAACGCGTACCTAATTGCAACAACGCACCAATGCGCGCGGCGTCCGGCAAATCGGGATCGTACGCCAGCAACGCGTACGCATTCTCCAGATGCGCTTGATCCAGCGATGCGCTCAATACATCGGCGGAACTCATTTCGGTGAGCGGCAAGATGAGGGTGCCTGGCGCAAGCGCACGCGGATCAACCAACTCAAGCGGGGGTTGCCAGACCGAGACATCGGTCGGGTTACCACGCAAAAACCAGAACGCGCCCAGCACTATCAATGCCAGCGTGAGCAACAGACAACCGCCCAGAAAAAAGAATAAGGGAGCAATGCGACTTGGGCGATTTCGGCTATGGCGTGAACGAATCACAGTTTCCTTTATCGGTTCGATTATAATTCAGTTTCATAGCGCTTCCTCCGACCGGGGCTGAAGCAAAGCCAATTTGGCTCTAGCGTGGTGAGTGGAGTAGATTTTGCTCATTGAATCGCAACGCTATGGTTGTACAAACCGCTCAATCTTGATCGTTTCACGCATCGCGCTCAACCATTTGAGAAACGCGTCTTGGCGAACATTTTGAATCACTTCGGGAGGCAGTGGGCGCGCTTTTTCTTTTTCGAGAACTTGGGCAATATGATAGCCAAACTGGGTCGTGACCACATCGCTTACTTGATTGACCGGCAATTCAAAGATCACCGCTTCGAGACGCGGATCGAGCACACCGCGCGGCACCCAACCCAGATCGCCGCCGTTCGCCTTGCTCGTCTCGTCTTTCGAGTACTGTTTGGCAAGCGCGGCAAAATCCTCGCCTCTGCGTGCGCGGTCGCGCAGAGTCGCCGCCAACGCCGGCGTATCCACCAAGATGTGTCGCGCATGCACTTGCTCACCCTGCGTGGGAATCGGCGCGGTAACGTCATTCAACACCGCTTCGCCCAGCAATTGATTGCGCACGAGCGCACACAAATCAGCCAGCGTCAACTGATTCTTGCTCATATATTCGTTGAGTTTGTCCACGCTGCCGGCATCCTGAATCATTTGCGCGAGGCGCGCGTTGAGATCATCTTCGGTAACTTTGATTTTACGTGAATCGGCATACTGCGCGATGATGACATCGTTGATGAGTTGATCGAGCACTTGTTGTTTGAGCGATTTAATCGTCTCTTGCCCCTGTGCCGATTTGGGATCCGTGCCAAAATTCTTGATCATCGCATCCTGGGCTTGTGCCACCTGGCGATTGTACAGATCGAGCGAGATACCCACACCGTTTACGCGCGCGGCGAGTTGGGCATTTGCCGGCAGCGGCGCGGGCACTGGGCAAGTCAACGCACCTTTCGGCAACGATGCACTCGACGCCGTTGTCGCCGCTGGTGCCGGCGTCCCCACTTGGATCGCCGCACTAGACGACGAGGCGGGGAGTGGCGTCGCTTCTGGCAAGACAACGGTAGGACTGGGTTGCACCGGCGCATTCTCGCCACACGCGCTCAATCCTAGTGTGAGAACAAGCATCAAGCCAGACACAATCAAGCGAAATTTCACGCATCCTCCTTAAAGACTGCGGAACACAGTCGCATTCATTATATCGAATCGGGAAAGAATTGCAAGACGCATTGCCCCCCCATTTCATCTATGTTATACTTGGACGCGATGGAGGCACCCAACTATTTCATCCCCGATCGCGACCCGCCCCGCTGGTATCCGTCAAGTTTTCTGCGCGCGCCAGCGATCAGCGTCGCTCAAAAATATATCGAAGCACTAACCGCACCAAACGATCTTGTGCTCGATCCATTTGGTGCAATGCCGAACGTGGCGTACGCCGCACACGCGCTAGGACGCCGCGCGATTGTCATCGAAACGCATCCGTTATGGGCTTGGCTGGCACGCACAATGCTCACCTTGCCGGGCGAAAACGAAATCAACGCCGCGCTCACCAAACTGGGCGATGCCAAAAAAGACGAAGCGCCGCTCCGCGCGCACCTAACACAACTCTATGCTACCACGTGCACCGCGTGCGGCAAGCTCACGCCCGCCGATTATTTCGTGCGCGCGCGGAGCGGCGCACTCCTCCGCCGGCATTACACCTGCGGGCATTGCGGTGCAACGCGCGATGATGAGGCAACCGAAGACGATGCCCAACGTGCGCAAGCATTCGATGCGCGCGGTTTGCATTATCACATCGCCTTTGAGCGCGTGGTGCCCGCCGAAGGAAGGTATGCCGACCGCATCCACAAAATCCTCGACGTGTATACGCCGCGCAATCTGTACGCGCTCGTTACTTTGACGCAGAAAATTGACTTGTTGTTCCGCCAAGCGCGTGAATTCAATATCCTGCTCTTACTCCTTTTGCATCTCCTGGATCGCGGCACCGCGTTCTACGCATCGCCCGAGTCTGGCGCGCGACTCAAAACACATCCTCAATTCATTGAATTCAATCTCTGGCACGAAATCGAAATTGCCGCCCGCGCGCTCGGCACAGCCACGCCATCGCTCCCACTTTCCGAATCCATCGCCGATGTTGTCAATGCAGATTCGCCGCGCGTATTTGTGGGACGGGGCAACCTCGCCGCGCTCGCCCACGAGATACCGCCTCAATCGGTGGCACTGGTGTTATCCTCGCAACCCACCCGACGATTGGGTATCCTCGCTCTCTCGTACATGTGGTGTGCGTGGACGCTGGGACGCCCAGTCGCACAACCTCTGGTATCCTTGCTCGATCCACAAAAAGATATGCTCTGGGAATTGCGCCACTATGCCGAACGGCTCGACGAATCGTTCAAAGCCATGCATCCTTTGATGCGGAGCGATGCGCGCGCCGTCTTTGCGTTCAACGAATCGCATCATCTTGCGATTGAAACATTGTTGCTGACAAGTGCGAACGCACGTTTGGATTTGGAATCGTTTTTGTTTCAACCGAGCGTAGGCGATGCCGCACACAGTGAGTTTGGCGATTTGCGCGGCAGTTATCGAATAGCGTTTCGTAAAAACGGAACGCTTCGCTCCGCGCCCGCGGAATCGTTGGAGTCGGAACTCCCCAGCGATGAGGCGCGCGCGCTGTGGCGACCTGCGCCCAGCGTGAACATCGGTCAGTTGGAAAAAAATATTCGCAACGCCGCGTTGGATGCCGGCAAAGAAATTCTAGCCCGGCGTGGTGAAGCACTGGCATACACCTGGGTGCATCACGCCGCCTACACTCGTCTTGCGCGCGATGGATGGCTCACCCAAGTTTGGGAAGCCAAATTGAAAACACCGCCGGGCAGATTCATTCATCAAGCCGTGGTTACTGGCTTGAGCGCGGGCTATGCCGAAGATTTCGATCATTACGAAACGCCAACGCAATTCGTGTGGTTGCGGCGGACCAAACTCGGCGCGCCGTTGATTGAGCGCGTGGACGATGCGGTACGTGCAATACTAGAACGCGGTTCAATCTCAGACGAAGAATTGCAAGACGCCATCTATCGTCAATTTCCCGGCGATCTCACGCCGGAAGCCGGACTGATCGAATTATGCGCGGCGGCAAACGAACGCTTGGACGTCAATGCCAAATCGCGCGCCATTGCGGCGTTGACCACGCTAGGCGAACGGCTAGGGTTTCAAGCAAATTTGAACGCGCAAGATTCAAATTCTATCCGTGCTTTCGATCTGGTTTGGCAAGCGGAGGGAGAAATCGCGCACGCGTTCATCTGGCGTGAACGCGCACACTTTACCGACCTTATCGAAATACAGATGGCACCCGCGCACGGGTACATCATTGTGCCGGAAAATATCGTGGGGTTGATGCAAGAAAAGACGCGCCGCTTGCCTCACCTTGCCGATGCGTTCTATGAAGCCGGCTGGAATTTTGTGCGCAGGCCTTTTGTGGAACGCTTGCTTAGTCAGGAAACGATCGAACGCCACGATTTGGTTTTCATCACCGGCCTAGAGCCGCCGAGTTTGGAACAGGGAACGCAGTTGGAATTGTTGTGAGTCTGTTGTCTGTTGTCTTACGTCTTCAACTCATCCAACATCTGCCGCACCCGTCCAATCAACTGCGGATGCAACGTGAGCAAATCCGGATTGCGGTTACCCGCGAGAATCTGAGTCAAGACCCGTCCCAGTTCGCGCAACTCGGGCGGGGAATCGGGCTGGAGCGCCATCCCTTGCGTCGCATTCAACATTTGCTCACGCATCCCGGCAGGGGCATTGGGTTGACACGCATCGGTTACCATCTGGAAGAAATCTTCCAACGAGACCATCTCGCCATCGTCGCCCGGTTCATCGCCGGGCAACTTGGGCAACGCGCGCGCATCAACCCCCAAGGCGCGCAAGGTATCGCTAACGATCAGCATGTCTGTATCATCCAAGTTGGCAAGCAACGCTTGGGGATCACGTTCGCCCGCCAAGATGCGACGGAAACACGAAACCAGCGTCGCCCAATCCGGGCGCTGTTCCATATCGTTCAAAAACGGCGTGAGTTGTGCCAGGGCTTGCGCATCCCCCTCGCATGCGGCAACCACGGCGCCGATTACGCCTGCCCATTGCTGACGAATCCGCGCGATCGCCTGAACGATCTCTTGCATTTGATTGTCCGATAATTCTGACATCTTGTCCTTTCGTCGTACTAGATTTTTCCCGCTCAATAATCAGGCGTCCGCCACTCCATCGCGCAGATCGCACCAATTATTTTTCGATTCTTGTCCGCCGACTCTTGGTGAACAGTCGCTGCGATCACTGGATCGCTTGTCTGCCCAACACCATTTGCAGATCATCCCCTTGCCGAACGAGGTAGGTTGGAATTCCACTTGCCAACAACTCGGCGGCGGAACGCTCGGCATTGCCAATCCCGCCAAACGTTTTCGCGTCCACCACCACAGCGATCACCCGCAAACCTCGCCGTTTGATTTCACGCAACGATCTGACCCAATCAAGTTCTGCCGAGGGCGTAACCGCCACGAGCGTATTATTGCGGCCCAACTTGGTGGCTTCGTGCGCAAGGACGGTACTAAAAGCCAGTTTGCCTTCGGCGCGTAACACAGATAACACCTCGAGCAAGCGATTCAATTGCCGCTCGCCACGATCGGGTTGGATAATTTCGCGTTCGTGACCGTAGGCAACAAAACCCAGCGCGCGTTGTTTGCGCAAAAAATATTTGGCGATAGAGGCGGCAATCGTAACGCCGTACTCTTCGGTGCTGGGCGGCAATTGAATAGTCTGCGCTTGACGACTCATCCATAAGGACGATAGATCGCGCGCGAGCCACGCCTCTTCGTACCACGCACTCGCTTGCACATCACGCTCCATATCGAGATACACCCACACGTCTGCACTGGGATCCAATTCGAATTCTTTGACGATGAGGCGATCCATTCGCGCGCTGGAGAGCCAATGAATCCGATTGAACGAATCGCCGGGAACGTACTCGCGTGTGCCGGCAACGTTGGTGGTGATGTGATGCGTTCGCCGTTGTAATGCTTCACCGCCCGGCATTTGCCCTAACGCCGGCGCAAAGGTGAGCAAGTCAATGGTGGTGGGGTAGACCGTGATCATCGCCGTGGTGTTCGGCATTCGTCGTTGAAACACGAACAAGCCAAACGGATCGCCCATCAGCACCGTGATCGGTCCCAAGCGAAAACGTCCACGCCGGCGACAAACGGTGCGCACGTTCCAACTCCATCGCACCTTGGAACCCAGCGCACTCAAGACCCGGCTCGCTCGGTGCGCGGGCATTTCAGATTCGTCGCGCACCTCCACCCAAACTTTGGTCAGGCGGCCCGTATTCTGAACCAAAAAGCGTTCCTCGGCAACTTTGCCCACATGAGTGCGCGGGGTCATACACCTTCGTTCCAGTCGAAACGTGCTCAGGTTGTACGCCGTCCAAAAAAACGAAACGAGTTCGATGAGGATGATGAGATACAACAAACGAAAAAAAAGTTCGCGCCCGGTCTGGTACGCCAAAACCCCGAACACGAGCGCGAGGACAAATGGCATCCATTGTCGTGTAGTTACCCGGATGGCACCGGAACGTAACGGCAGCCACCCAAGTTCATGTCGCTTGAGTAGGCGCATGCTCCGAGAAAGAAAAGTCAACATCTATGTTTGATGGACAACCAACTTAGGGCTGGCTCCACGGATCATCGGTATCTTCCGGCGAAGAAGATTCCGCGTGACGCAAACGTTCGGATTCTTCCAGATAACTGTGATAGGCACTCAACCATTCAAACATATCGGCACGCTGGGCAGCCCGTTGCGCCATCCGTTGGCGTTCCCGCACGCGCTCCACCGCTTGCAAAATCTCATTCGCCACTTGGGCGGGCGGCGACATCCAATAAAAAATCATCTGCCCGGTCTGCCCCGCCGTCTCAATCAACACATCGCCGATTCCCAGCAACACCGCGAACACATTGGGTTGACGATAGGTTACGTTCTGCACTTGTGCCAGCGGGGCTTCCAATGAATGCTGAATGACTCCCAGGGGATTACGTTCAACATCCACGATGCGGTCGGGAGTCACCTGATAAATATCGTTGCTCCAATCAATGAATTCCCAAGCGAACCAGCCGATAAAGAACAATAGGATAACACCCAAAAGAACAACGGTGATCGAGGGAAAAATTCCAACGGCAGTGAGCAAGAGGCTGATCAATCCGACCAAGATTCCCACCGAGGGTTTCCACGCCTGTAGGAACAAGGCAATCCAATGTTTGCGCCAAGTGATCGTATTGCCGAATACCACGCGTGGCGAAAAGCGATCAGCAATGGCACGCCCAAGGGGCACGCGCGGCGGCGCAACCGTTTTAGGCGCCAAGGGGGTAGCGGTCGGTGGGCGCACCACGATCGGTTTGGTTCCGCGTTCAAGTTCGGCACGAATCTCTTCTTTCAGTTTACCCCGCGATTCGAACATGCGTTGCGCTTGAGCGCGTTGCATTTGCTCAAAGATCGCGTTGCGAATTGCCGCGCCATTGGCGACGGTGGCAAAGGTAATCGTGCCATGCACCGCCGCCGTGCTAATCAACACATCGCTCACCCCAATGATTTTTTGCAAAAGCGTCGGTTGTTTGATCTCGACATTTTGCACCTTGTCAATCGTTGCCTCGCGTCTTTCCACGCGCACCAGCAAGACCCGCTCGATGTGAATCACCCGCCGATTCGTTACGAGGTAATCGTCGTTGCGCCAATCAATCGTTTGATACAAGAGGGTCAAACTCACGCTCAGCAAAGCAATGGCCCAAACCAGAATTTTGAGGAGATCGTTGGGAGCAAAAGCCATCACCACAATCGCTAGGACGAGCGCGCCGACGATCACCCCAATGGCGGCAGGTAGTTCGCGCACGAACGCCCACCAATGTTTGCGCGCGTGCAGGATGACCAATTCGCCATCCATCAGCCAATTGAACCGGGGTTGGCGAAGCCGGGCTTGATATGCCGGTGGCAAACCTTCCAAAAAACGCTGGTACAAGTCGGGATGTTGCAACATCAACTCGTGGAACTCGTCGCGGCGAATAACGAGGAGATCGGAATCTTCCTCTGCCACAAAACTGGTCTGAAACGGCTCGCCAAAGAGCAACGCCGTCTCACCAAAAAAATCGCCTTCGCGTTTGACCTCTAGCGTGCGTTGCTTGCCGCGCGAATCCATGTGCACAACTTGGACAGCCCCGCTCTCAATGATGTACAGTGCAATACCAATGTCACCCTGCTGACCAACGGGCGCGTCACGATAATAACGCACCCGCTTGACCAACCGCTCAAGCAGAGCGAGATCATCTTCTTTGAGTTTATTGAAGATAGGAACCAGATGCAAGCGTTCGAGGATTGTCAAAGTTGTTCCTTTAAGCGTTGCGCCGCCGCGCGCGTCATCCCTTCCACCGTCAACAACTCTTCCACCGACGCTTCGCGAATCTTTTCGAGCGAACCAAACCGCGCGAGGAGCGCGCGGCGGCGACGTGGACCAATGCCCGGAATCGCATCGAGTTGCGAAGCGAGCCCTTTTTTGGCGCGCAAGTGGCGATGATACGTGATGCCAAAGCGATGCGCTTCGTCGCGGATGCGTTGGAGTAATTTGAGCGCCTCGGACGTCTTGGGTAACCGAAGCGATTCCACTTGCTGCGGCAAAAAGATTTCTTCTTCTTGCTTCGCCAGCCCAATCACGCTCACCCCTTCGATACCCAACTCGCGCAGCACGTGGAGCGCGGCGTTCAACTGCCCTTTGCCGCCATCTATAATGACCAGATCCGGCATTTGTCGCCACGACTCTTCTTTGCGGCTACCCACCGCTGCGGGTGACTCACTCGGTTGGATAAGGTGCTTGAAGCGTCGGCGCAACACCTCTTGCAGACTCGCGTAATCATCCGCGCCTTCAACCGTTTTGATTTTGAACTTGCGATAGTCACTTTTCTTTGCCGCGCCGCGCTCAAACACCACCATTGCCCCTACCGAGTTAGTGCCTTGGGTGTTGGAAATGTCATAGCATTCCATGCGCAAGGGTGGATCGGGCAGCCCCAGCACTTGTTGCAATTCGGCAACGGCGTTCATTTGTTTGGTTTCATCGGCGAGCCATTGCGCTTTGAGACTGGTCAGGGTGGCGCGCGCGTTCTCTTCTGCCATTTGCACCAATTCTTTGCTCTGCCCGTTGCGCGGGACTTGAAGCAACACTTTTTGCCCGCGTTGACGATTGAGCCACTCTTCGATCACTTTGGCTTCGTCAATATTTTCCGGCAACAAGATTTCCGGCGGCACGTACGCTGCTTCGTCGTAGAATTGTTTGACGAACGATGCCAAGACCTGCTCGCTGTTTTCGCCTTCCGTCCCTTCCAAGACAAAATACTCACGCCCCAGCAACTTGCCGCCGCGCACAAAAAAGACTTGGACGCACGCCTCGCCATCGTCGCGCGCGAAGGCGATAACATCCTGATCAATCATCAGCGGCGAGACGACTTTTTGATGTTCGGTGATGCGCGCGATGGCTTGCAATTGATCGCGATACCGCGCGGCGCGTTCAAATTCCATTTGGCTGACCGCTTCGTCGAGGCGCGCACGCAACGATTCTGTAACCTCGTTGGTCTTGCCTTGCAAGAACTTGCACAGCCGATCAATCATCGCACGGTATTCGTCGCGCGTTGTGGCACCAATGCACGGCGCGATGCACAAACCGATGTCGTAGTACAAACAGGCGCGCCGATCCTTGCCGGTAATTTCGCGATCACAGGTGAGGTACGGAAAAATTTTACGGAGCGTGTCCATCGTTTGATGAACCGCCCACACTGCCGTGAACGGACCAAAATAACGCGCGCCGTCGTTGTCCATTCGCCGCGTCACGTACACTTTGGGGAACGGCTCCTGCCAGGTTACCTTGATGTACGGGTAGCGTTTATCGTCCTTAAGCCGCACGTTGAAATGCGGCTTGTACTTTTTGATGAGGTTGCACTCGAGCACGAGCGCTTCGAGTTCCGATTCGGTGATGATGAATTCGATGTCGCGGACCCGTTCGACGAGTCGCCACACTTTGGCATCTTGACCATAGGGCGCGTGAAAGTACGAGCGCACACGGTTGCGCAAGTTGATCGCCTTGCCGACGTAAATGACCGTGTCGCGTTCATCCTTCATCAGATAAACGCCGGGGTTCGTCGGCA
The DNA here is from genome assembly GCA_037440625.1 of Chloroflexota bacterium. Taxonomy (GTDB): domain Bacteria; phylum Chloroflexota; class Anaerolineae; order UBA4142; family UBA4142; genus DAOTXS01. The sequence continues at coordinate 58,252 of JBBITT010000010.1, read as the reverse complement.
AGGTATCGAGAATTTTTTGAATTTCGGGACGCGGCGTAAATTTTGCCATCTATACGATTGCTCGACGCGGACGCAAAAACACAAACCACATTCCAATGACCGCAAGCACACATCCAATTACCAAGGGTACCACAATGGCGGCAAACGAAACACCCACCGCCACGACATCCTCGCCGACGCTGACAAACGCGTTGCCGATGCCGCCGGTACTTGCCGTAACAACCGGGCGCGCGGTTGCTTTGACCGCGTGCACGCCGAACGCCATAATCAGTCCCAGGATCACGGCGACGACCGGATGCAAATCGATGACACTCGTACTTGCCGCGAACAAAATCGCGCCAGCAGTCGGACGGACGAATGTTTGAATCACGTCGTTGAGCGAATCGGCGGCGGGAATTTTATCGACGATCATTTCGATGGCGAGGAGAACGACGAGCGCGCCGATGACAAACTCGTTTTTCAAAATATCGAACGGGGGACCAAGTTTGATCCAATCGGTAAAGCGCGCAGTGAGCGCGACGGTGAGAAGCGGGATGTACGCGTTGAGCCCAGAGGCGGATGAAAGACCAAAGGCGGTGAGGATACTCGAAATTGCGGAAACCATTTCAACTCCTTGGAAATGATTATACCACAAAACAAAACGAGGACGCTACACGAGCGTCCTCGTGGGGTGCATTTCAGACTTGGCGGCACCAAGCTGCCCTACGGCGACTGATTATCGTCCTCGCCTTGAGTTCCAACCCCTTTAGGCCGGAGCCATCCCCATCCCTTGGCTCGCGCGCCAGAATTGACCATACACATGCGCGCCGACCAATTGTGCCCAGAAGGATGTAAAGATCACGCCGATGAAGCAGAGAATGACGCCAAAGCCAGCGACAAACCCGGCAACCCACACAATCAAAATGGCAATGATATAGTTCGCCAGATTCTTGCTGATGAGATCAAAGTTGCCGCGGAAATCCCAAAAGACGGAGAGTTGGTTTGTCACGGCATAGCGTGTCAGCGCAGCCGGGAACATGACGGCAACCACCAAAATGAACAAAGCCATCAAGCACCACAGACACATCGTCACGATACCAACAAGACCCGCCAATGCGCCGCCGGCATCATTGTTGCCACTGGCACCAAGCCCGGCGGCCATGCTCAAGACAAACATACAACAGTAGATCAAGATGATCGGAGCCGCATAAACCAATGCGCCAACAAAGACATACAAGCCCTTCATGAAATAATCGCCAAAATTACTCCATTCGGGCAATGGTTGCGGCTGCCCATCCGCGACGTTCTTGAGCGTGGTCACCATATAACCCAACGCCGCAAAGTTGACGATCGGAACAAGACTGACTAGACCGCCGATCACCAACTTCGTGATCCAGTTCGGATCCTCGAACACGTACGTAAATGACTTGCCGATGTCCATAATTCCTCCTTTGGATTTTGTGTCGCGTACCTGCCCCGATTATAACAAATGTCAGGAGGACTTGCAATAGCCCCGTAGACTTGTCATTCATTCGATAAATCTTCGATCTGCGCCACTATCCGTGCCCAGTGCGTCCCACGCCAATACACCCGGCCACATTGCGCGCACCGCCGAAACCGTTCCTGCGTACTAAACACATACGGCGGCACCCGCCCACGCACCGCTTCCTTGCTGACACTCTCCAAGCGATGATTACACTCGGCGCAACGCGAGAAGGCTTCCCGCGCCGATAATTTGAACGCGCGCAGGACTTGGGCTACTTGCTCCTCCACCTTTTCCGATTCGATGAGCAAATGCTTGATGCCACGCCGCCGCGTCAACTCCACATCGCGCGTGAGCAGAATGCGATCCTGCGCCCGGGCAAGCCGCGCCAATGCCGGATCATCGGCGTGCGGCAGATAAAGCGTGTCATACCCCAACAAACGCAACCACTTGGCTAAGCGCCCCAGCATCGTATCGGCAATGAATTTCATCAATGGAATTATAGCATTACCCTAGCTTATCCGCCATTTGTCCTAACCCTAGCCCCGTGCTATAATGACGCGCAAGGAGTCAAGTATGGCACTCACCCGCCACCAAGTCCAACACATTGCCGAACTGGCCAAATTACAACTCACCGAGGACGAGATTGACCGAATGACCCAGCAACTTTCGGCGATTCTCGATTATGCGGCACGCTTGCAAGAATTGAATACCGACGCCATTCCTCCCACCGCCAGCGTGGTCCCCTTGCATAATGTGATGCGCCAAGATCAAGTGGGGACCTCTCTGCCGCGCGAAGACGCACTCACTAATGCACCAGACCAGGACGCCCACGGCGAATTCTTTCGCGTCAAAGCCATTCTCAAGGAGTAGCGAATTGCGAAGGAGGGATTGCGAACCGGCATTCTCGCAATTCGCATTTCGCCATGTAAAGTATGAAAATTGCTTGGTTAGGCCACATTGCCTCGCCGCGCGGCAATGGCATCGTTACTTATTCGCGTGAAATGATTGCCGGCTTGCGCCAGCGCGGTCAAGAAGTCAAATTTTTCTATCACATCAGCCGGGAACGTCGCGGCGTCGAACGTGACCCCAATGGCGTGCGCATCGGCTCATTCGATATTCTCAATCGCGCGATGCTCTCATCGCCGAACGCGCGCCAGATCATTGAAGAAACGATTGTGCGTGAACGAATTGACATTGCGCACATTTCGCTTTCGTTCTCGCAAATTGATTTTAGTCTGCCCGATATTTGTCACGACCTAGGGATTCCCGCCGTTGCGACGCTCCACTTTCCGTACGGACCCCCCAAAACTTTTTGGGGCGGCGCGGTGCGCTGGTTGTATCGCGCCTACTCGGGTTCACTGAAAAATTACGATGCCGTGATCGTCTTTTCCGAAAATCAAGGCAGGCTGTTGATTGATTACGGCGTCGCGCCGGAACGCGTGCGCGTGATTCCCAATGGGATTGATGTAACCAAGTATTCGCCGGGTCCCAGCGATTACAAAGAACAAATTGGCGCATCCGTCCTTGCCGCGTATGTGGGGCGGCTCGATCCGGAAAAAAACGTGGACGACTTTTTGAAAGCGTTTCACAACCTCGATGCGCCACGCGACCACAAAGCCGTCGTCGTGGGCAACGGGATGGAGTTAGCGCGTTTGCGTCGCAAGTATCGCGATGATGATCGAATTATTTTTACTGGCTATGTGGGCGATATGCGCGAACGCATCCGCATCTTGCGTGCGGCGGATGTTTTCGTCCTGCCCTCTTCGATTGAAGGATTATCGTTGGCGATGCTGGAAGCCATGGCAACCGGGACAGCCGTGATCGCTACCGATGTCGGGGCAGATGCCGAGGCATTGCATCGCGCCGGCATCGTGGTGGATCTCAGCGATCTGGAAGCGCAGTTATCGCTCGCGTTGCGCACCTTGTTCGATTTTCCGGATTTTCGGCGCGACCTGGCCGTGCGTGCGCGTCAACGCGCCGTCAACGACTATTCGTTGGAAACCAACATTGATCGCGTGGTCGAACTCTATCGTGAGTTGATAGGACGCTAAGATGGAACTGCATCGTTTGACCGTTCATCAAGCGCGCACCCTTCTAGAAAAAGGTGAAATCAGTTCGCTCGAATTAACGCACGCGGTGCTGGCTCGCATCGAACAGATCGAGCCGCGCGTCAAAGCATACTTGACGATTGTGGCGGATCACGCGCTCGATCAAGCACGCGAGGCAGACGCACGCTGGATAGCACATCGGCGTACGGGCGGGGGCGCCCCACCCCTACTCGGCATTCCGATGGCAATCAAGGATGAGATTTGCACGCGCGGTGTGCGTACCACTGCCGGCTCGAAAATTCTGGAAAACTTTGTGCCGCCCTACGATGCGACGGTGATGGAAAAGTTGAACGCCGCCGGCGCGATTCTCATCGGCAAAACAAATCAAGATGAATTTGCGATGGGTTCGTCCACGGAGAACTCGCGTTATTTTGTAACGCGCAATCCCTGGGATTTGACGCGCGTCCCCGGCGGCTCATCGGGAGGTAGCGCGGCGGCGCTCGCGGCAGATGAAACGATCTTTGCGCTGGGAACAGATACCGGTGGCAGTGTGCGCCAGCCGGCATCGCTGACTAACACCGTTGGCTTGCGCCCCACGTACGGGCGCGTCTCGCGCTATGGTGTCATTGCGTTCGCATCCTCGCTTGATCAGGTGGGCCCGATGACCAAAGATGTCCGCGACGCCGCACTGATTTTGAGCATCATCGCCGGCTATGATCCACGCGAAGCCACCTCGGTGAATGTGCCGGTGCCAGATTACGTAGCGGCACTGATCGAGCAACGGCAAGCGTTGCCCTTGCAAGGTCTGCGGGTGGGCATCCCGCGCGAATATTTCGGCGCAGGGTTGCAAGCGGGCGTAGAAAAATCGGTGCGCGAAGCCATCGGGGTTTTGGAATCGTTGGGCGCGACCACACACGAAATTACCTTGCCCCACACCGATTACGCCTTGCCCACCTATTACTTGATCGCGCCGGCAGAGGCATCCGCGAATCTAGCGCGCTACGATGGCGTCAAGTACGGTTATCGCGCCACGCGCAGCAACGAAATGTGGCAAGCGATGCGCGAGACGCGCGGCGAGGGGTTCGGCGCAGAAGTCAAACGACGCATTATGCTGGGGACGTACGCGTTGAGCGCAGGTTACTACGACGCCTACTATTTAAAAGCACAAAAAGTTCGCACGCTCATCAAACAGGATTTTGATCAAGCGTTTGAACGGGTGGATGTGATTGTGGGTCCCACCTCACCCAGCGTCGCGTTCAAGATCGGCGAAAAGGTGGACGATCCGTTGCAAATGTATCTTGCGGATGTGTTCACACTCTCGCAAGCACTCGCCGGCATCCCGGCGATTTCGATTCCGTGCGGGTTCGCGGACGGTTTGCCGGTCGGCTTGCAGATCGCCGCGCGCGCGTTCGATGAGGAACGGATGTTGCGTGTGGCGTATGCGTACGAGCAAGCGACGGAGTGGCACACGCGGAAGCCGGGTTTGTAGTGGGCCGCGGCGGGAGGCAGTGGGACAATTCAGTGTTCGGTGAATAGGGGACGGTGGGAAGAGAAAACGCTCGCGGGAGGACGCCGGCGTTTGTGTGTTGTTTCGTATTTGCTCTTTCCTAGACTCTGATATATAATGCTCGCCGCTAAAAAATCACACTCCGTTTTCACGCAACGCGTGTCGCGGTCAACGAACCTTGACAGCGGGCGTTGTGAGGGAGTGGTCGCCATCGTTGTCGCAAGACAAATCCAAAACGATGGACAAAAACACACAAGGAGTTAGCCCGTGGCTGTTTTACCGATGAAGTCGTTGCTCGAAGCCGGCGTCCACTTTGGACATCGCACCCGCCGGTGGAATCCCCGGATGAAGCCCTTTATCTTCACCGAGCGCAACGGCATTCACATCATTGACCTCCAGCAAACGCTCAGCAAGTTGGAGGAAGCGTACAACTTTGCGCGCGATACCGTGGCGCAAGGTGGTCAGATTTTGTTCGTTGGCACCAAGCGCCAAGCACAAGAAACGGTGCAAGCCGAAGCGTTGCGCGGTGGGATGCCCTACGTGACGCAACGATGGCTGGGTGGCACACTCACCAACTTTCGCACGATTCGCGCACGCATTGACTATATGCTCAAGTTAGAAGAGCGTCAGCGCACTGGCGAACTGGACAAACTGCCCAAGAAAGAAGCCCTGATGCTCACACGCGAGTTGGCAAAACTACAACAGCGCTTGGGCGGCTTGAAAGAAATGCGTCGCTTGCCCAAAGCCTTGTTCATCGTGGACACCAAACACGAAGAACTCGCCATCGCTGAAGCGACAACGTTGCAGATTCCCATCATCGCCATGTGCGACACCAATTCCGATCCCGAACCAATCGCCTATCCCATTCCATCGAACGATGACGCGATTCGCGCGATCAAGTTGCTCTGCGGCAAAATCGCCGATGCCGTGATCGAAGGCAAGAACATTCGCGGCGTGCTGACCGCCGAAGCGGTTGAAGAAGGCGCCGCGCCGGTCACCGCGCTCGAGGAGACAATGGATTTGCCGGCGTTGGAGGTCAGCGAAGAAGAATTTGAGCCGATGGAAGAAACCGAAGAAACTGACGAAGCCGAGGCACCCGAACTATGACCGCAATCAACGCCGAACAAATCAAGAAACTGCGTGAACTCACCGGCGCGGGTGTGTTAGATGCCAAGCGCACGCTGGAAGAACATCACGGTGATTTCGATAAAGCCCTGGCGATCCTCAAGGAAAAGGGCCTCAAGACCGCCGAGAAGAAAGCCGAACGCGTTGCCAAGCAAGGCTTGATCGAAACGTACGTGCACGGCGGAGGCAAACTCGGTGTCATGGTCGAGGTCAACTGCGAAACCGATTTTGTCGCCGCGCTCAATGAATTTCACGAACTGGTGCACAACATCGCGCTGCAAATCGCCGCGACCAAGCCAGAGTATGTTTCGGTCGAAGACATTCCAACCACTGTGATCGAAGAGAAGAAAAAAATATTCACCGAAGCCGCTCTCGCCGAAGGCAAGCCCGCTCACATCGTCGAAAAAATTGTCAATGGCAAACTAGAGGCATATTATAAAGAAGCATGCCTCTTACGCCAGACTTTTATTCGGGACGAGCAACAAACTGTCCAGGACCTCATCCAAGCCACCATCGCCAAAGTCGGTGAAAATATTGTTGTCAAACGCTTTGTGCGGTACGAACTGGGAGCGTAATTCAAATGTCAGAAGGGGAAATTAGAGGTAAAGAAGGATTCTGATTTCCCCTTCTTTCCTCTAACTTTCCCCTCGTTCTTGAGGGGAACATGGCACAACTCAAATACAAACGCATTCTACTCAAACTAGGCGGGGAATCCCTTTCGGGCAAGGGGCGGACCGGCATTGACCCCAGCGATGTGAATTATCTTGCCGATGAAATCCAAGCCGTCAAACAACTCGGCGTGGAGATTGCGATTGTGATTGGCGGCGGCAATTTTTGGCGCGGCGGCGATCCGTACGCGCAAAGCATTGATCGCGCCACCGCCGATTATATGGGGATGCTCGCCACCGTGATGAACGCGCTGGCGTTGCAAGACGCGTTAGAAAAACGCGGAATGTACACGCGCGTCCAAACGGCTATCGAAATGCGCGCCATCGCCGAGCCGTACATCCGCCGCCGTGCCTTGCGCCATTTGGAAAAAGGTCGCATTGTCATCTTTGGCGCCGGCACCGGCAATCCCTACTTTACCACCGATACCGCCGGCGCATTGCGCGCCAAAGAAATCGAAGCCGAAGTGTTACTCAAGGCAACGAAGGTGGATGGCGTGTACGATAAAGACCCGCTCAAGTATCCGGATGCCAAAAAGTTCGAACGACTCTCCTACAGCGATGCCATCCTTGCTGACAAAGTGAACGTGATGGATAACACCGCGCTCTCTCTGTGTATGGATAACAACCTGCCCATTATCGTGTTCGATCTGCTCAAGCCACACTCGGTTAAGCGCGCGGTAATGGGAGAACCGGTTGGAACAATCATTACCAAATAATCGGAGGGTCTATGATTGACGAAGTCAAAGCCGACGCCGAATCTAAAATGAAGAAAACCCTCGAGGCGTTCAAGCGCGAACTCCAAACGATTCGCACAGGGCGCGCCTCGCCAGCCCTGATCGAACCCCTCAAGATTGATTATTATGGCACCCCCACACCATTGCAACAACTTGCCGCCGTTTCGGTGCCAGAAGCGCGCCTGCTCTTGATTAAACCATTCGATCAATCCACGCTCTCTGCGATCGAAAAAGCCATTTTGAAATCTGACCTGGGTCTCACCCCGATGAACGATGGCAAGGTCATTCGGTTGCCACTTCCGCCCTTGACTGAAGAACGCCGCCGCGAACTAACCAAGGTCGTGCGAAAACATTTAGAAGAGACGCACGTCGCCATCCGGAATGTTCGCCGCGACGCGCTCAAAGACCTCGAAGAGATGGAAAAAGAAAAAATGATCTCCGAAGATCAGCATTTCAAAGGCAAGGATGTGTTGCAGGAATTGACCGACAAGTACATCGCCCAAGCCGATCAGATCGCCAAAGCGAAAGAAGCGGAAATTATGGAAGTTTGATCGTTTCATCGTTGGATCGTTGCTGGCATAGAATCGAACAACAACGATCCAACGATCTAACGAACAAACTATCAAACGATTTATGGAATTTGACAAAAGTGTATTGACGAAAATCCCAGTGCACGTTGCCATCATTATGGATGGGAATGGCCGCTGGGCAAAACAACGCGGTCTCCCACGCACCGAAGGGCATCGCGCCGGCACGGAAAATATGCGGCCGGTCTTGACCGCCGCCGTGGAATTTGGCATCCAGATGCTCACCGTCTATGCCTTTTCCACCGAAAACTGGGGACGCCCCGAAGACGAAGTGCGTGGCTTGATGAAAATTCTGGAAGACACGATCACCCGCGAAACCCCGGAACTGCACAAGAATGGTGTGCGATTGCGCCACATTGGCTCGCTGGAAGGTGTGAGCGAGCAAATGAAACAAGCGATTCAAAGTGCGATTGAATTGACCAAGCATAATGATCGCATCACGCTCAACGTTGCGTTCAACTATGGCGGGCGCGCCGAAATTTTGAACGCGATCAAACGAATGATTCAAGACGGCGTAACGCCCGATCAAATTGATGAAAAATTCTTTGAGCGTTATCTCTACACCGCCGGCTTGCCAGACCCCGACCTCATCATTCGCACGGCCGGCGAAATGCGCTTGTCCAATTTTCTTATCTGGCAAGCCGCCTACGCCGAGTACTATAGCACGCCCACCTATTGGCCCGATTTTGACAAAGCCGAGTTGTACAAAGCGCTGGTCGCCTTTAGTCAACGGCAACGTCGGTTTGGGAAACTGGAAAACGTCTAACGAGACCCCATCGTGCTGAGAACCCGCGTCATTAGCGCACTCATCCTATTACCTTTCATCCTCGGGTCCGTGTACGTTGGCGGACTCCTTTTTTTGGCGATGGTTATGCTTGCCTTGCTCATCGGAGGCTGGGAATTTTACACGATGACCCGCCACGCCGGTCATCGTCCCATGACGGGTTTGGGCTTGGGCGTCATCGCCCTCCTTCTGCTCGATACGTACGGGCAGACCAACTGGCTGCGCGATATTATCATTGGCGCCACAGTTATCTCGCTCGTCATCGGCATCTTTTTCCATCATCAGAATTGGATGGCAAGTTGGGCGTTGACCCAAGCCGGCATTCTGTACATTGGCATCCTTGGATCATACTTTCTGCTGGTGCGTGCCTTACCCAACGGGTTGCTTTTAACGGCTCTGGCAATGTTGGCTACCTGGGCAACGGATTCTGGTGCATACCTGGCTGGCACGCGACTGGGGAAGCATGGCTTCTTTACCAGCATCAGTCCCAAGAAAACGTGGGAAGGTGCAATTGGCGGCGTCCTGTCTGCCATCGTCGTAACGTTGGTGCTGGGTCTCTGGGTGGATATGCCCATCATTCACCGGCTTGGCTTTGGTTTGGGGATTGGCATTGCCGCCACGCTGGGCGATCTCGTCGAATCATTGCTCAAGCGGCAAACAGGCGTCAAGGATTCGAGCCAATTGATGCCGGGCCATGGCGGGCTCTTGGATCGCATGGATAGTTTGCTTTTTGCCGCCGTGTTTGCCTACTATTATCTGGTGTGGATCGTACACGTGTAGCACGATGAGAAGGCTATGTATAACGTGGTAATTTCGTTTCTCGCGCTGGGGAACATGATCTTTTCCTCGGCGATTATCATCGTCGCTTTATCGCTCTTTCTCTATCTCTTTGCGAACAACTTTCGCAATTCCGTCGCGCGTTCGTTTTCTGGCTTGCTTGCCTTTCTCACAATCATTTACATCGGCGATGTATTCCTGCAACGCGTTGAGACCTTTGCCGATGCGGTCATTTGGCTCAAATTCAAATGGCTCGGCATTGCCTTTATCCCGGCAACCTATTTGCACTTTTCCGATGCACTCTTGCGTTCCACCAACGCCTACTCGCGCCGGCGGCGCGTGGCGGTTGCTCTCTCGTACCTCACCAGTAGCGTGTTTCTGTTGTTGGTCGCCTTGACCAACTTGGTGGTACGCGATGGCTTTTTCTTTCCGCAAGCCGCCCAATTCCAAGCCGGCCCACTCTTTCCGTTATTCGGCATTTTCTTTTTCGCCCTGACCGGCTGGGGGTTTTACAACATTCGCAAAGCCCGCGCCCGCTGTCTCACCTCCACCACGCGCCGACGAATGACATATCTCGCTGCTGCGTTCGTTGCACCGGCGCTGGGCGTGTTCCCTTATCTCATCATCGCCAGTTTTCCCGCCGAGTTCTCATTGCCCTTGCTGTTGCTCGTCAATCTGGGTGCCAAGGTCGGTGTGGGCGCGATGATTATCGTGATGGCGTACACCGTGGCGTATCAAGGCGCACTTGCGCCCGACCGCATCATCAAGCATAACCTGATTCACTATTTGTTGCGCGGTCCTCTCGTGGCTACAGCTGTCGTTGGCTTGATGCTATCGGTACCGACCGTGGAACGCTGGCTGGGTCTCACGCGCGAAACGATCTTGTTTGCGACTGTCATCGGTGCGATTGTTACGCTGGAACTAGTCATTAACCTCGCCAAGCCGTGGATTGATCGGTTGATTTTCTGGGGTGACCGCGAAGACCTTGAACGCATTCAAGAGATTGACCGCCGCTTGCTGACGACCAGCGATTTGCGCCAATTGCTGGAAAATATCTTGTCCACCACATGCGATTTGCTCCAAGTACAAACTGGCTTTGTAGTTGCGCCGGATCACGGCGAATGGAAAATCGAATCGGTGGTGGGGTCACGTGAAAGCGTCCGCAAATTTCTCGCCTCGTCCAATTTGCTCCAGATCATTCAAAACGAAACGCCGAACGGACACGGCTTTATCGCCAGCGGCGATTTCTGGCTCTGGCGACTACATGCCAAAACCGGCGATGGCATCATCGGGGTGCTTGGGGTGGCGGCGCGCACCTCCGAGCCCGATCTGTCTCTCCGCGAACAAAAAATGATTGCCGCGCTCATCTCCCAAGCCGAACTTGCGTTAGAGGATCGCCAACTTCAGCAAAGCGTCTTTGCCGCGTTTGAACAACTGGGCAGCGAGATTGAATTATTGCAACGCGCACGCGGCAAGCCGCGTTACGCTGGCGCCATTGCCACTGAACCAGCGGAAGAAGAGTTGATCAGTTCCGCCAACTTTCATCGTGCCGTCAAAGATGCGATTGACCACTATTGGGGTGGGCCCAAACTCACCGAGAATCCTTTGCTGCAATTGAACATTGTGCAAGAATCGCTGGATGAGTACGATGGCAATCCGGCGCGCGCGTTGCGTGGACTCATCGTGCGCGCCATCGAATCGCTCAAGCCGGAAGGCGAGCGATCACTTACCGCGCCCGAATGGTTGTTGTACAACATTCTGGAACTCAAGGTGATGCAAGGGATGAAAGTGCGCGAGATTGCGTTGAAACTTGCGATGAGCGAGAGCGACCTGTATCGCAAACAACGCATCGCGATTCAAGAAGTGGCGAAAACGTTGGCGACGATGGAAGAACAGAGTCAAAGCAAGTCCAACCACGATTGAGGTTTATGAACAAATCTTTTGCGTGGGGATTACTGATTCTTATCCTCTGGACAGCATTCCTGCTCCGCACCTATCGTTTGCTCGATTTTCCCCTCCACGGCGACGAGGTTGATGAAGGCGATATTGCATTGGAAATTCTCCAGGGCAAGTTCGCCTTGTTTTATCCCCAAAACGAAGGCAACGAGCCGCTCTTGCAATTAACGATGGCACCGTTCTTTGCGATCCTGGGTAATAGCGTGATTGCCAATCGGTTTCCTTCGATGGCGTGGAGCATCCTCTTTGTCGCGTTGATGTACACCTACGCACGCACTCTCTTTCGTTCTCGCCGTGTAGGCGTGATGGCGGCAGGTCTCGCCGCGATCTTGTGGTATCCCATCATCTTTGGTCGCCTGGGTCTGCGCGAGATTTCGCAACCGGTGATAATGACACCCGCATTGATTGGACTCGTCATCGCGTTCCGCGACGCATCAAGCAAACGCGCATGGCAGGCGGCAATCCTTGGCGGCATCTTTGCAGGGTTAACCTCGTACACTTTTTTATCCGGGCGCGGTTTTCCGATTGCTGTGATCTTGTTTCTGATTTATCTCGCAATCTTTCAGCGTGAGCGATTCCATAACCGTTGGCGACTGTTGGTCATCTATCTAGCCATTGACCTCGCGCTGACCATTCCGCTCTTGGTTTTTTTGCAATTGCATCCCGAACTCGATTTTCATACGCGCGACCTTGCCGCCCAAAGCTGGTTGATGCAAGGAAATTGGGATGGGCTTGTTCGCGATGTAACCGCCACACTGGGCATGTTCACCTTTAGCGGCGATCTGAATTGGGTGCGGAATATTCCCGGGCGCCCGGTATTCCCCGGCATTGAAGGTATCCTGTTTTATGTGGGTATTGTGTTATGTGCGTGGCGCTGGCGCAAACCGGAATTTGTTTTACAGCTCATCATCGTCGCAGTCTTTTTAACCCCTAACCTCATCACCCAAGACCCACCTCGTTTCACTCGCTCGATTGGAATTTTGCCCGGCTTGATGGTCATTCCCACCTTGCCGATTGAAACCGGCTGGACAAGCATCGAACGATGGTTCACGCTCAATTGGCAACGCGTAACGTACGCGGCACTCGTCGCCTTGCTTGGCATCTCAATTCTGGGACGCACGGCAACGGATATGTTCCAAAATTGGATTGATAATCCCGGCATCTATTGGATGACGCTGGCATTCTACGATAGCGCAGGCAAGTACATCAACCAATCACCGGATTCAACGCCGCTCAACTATGTGATGGATGTGTACACCAATTGGCGCAAGCACAACATTCAGCGCGTCATTCAGCGTTCCGATGTTGCCGTTCGGTTTTCCATCTGGAATGCCTTTGTGTTTCCCAACGATGCGCGCGGAAATCGTTTTGCTTTTCAGATTCTTGGCTCACCAGCATTGCCACTCTTGCTCACTTTTCTGGATTTGGAATCACCGATTTACATTGATCCGCGCATCGAACCGGAAGGACGCCGTTTGTTGCATGTTTATTTTGTACCGCGTGCGCGTTTGGACGAGCATTTGGCTCGCGCAAAAAACAATGTCGTGGTCAATCCGCAAACTAGTTCAACAGTGACACTGCCGCTTGAAATAAGTGGCGTGATGGAGTTTGAAGGAATCGAAATTTTGAATCCAGAGGCGCACGCCGGCGATGAACTCGCTGTGTTGACCTACTGGCAAATTCTCACGCGTCCGCCTAATCTTGCCGTCTTTGTCCATCTGGTGAATTCCCAACAAATCGTTTCGCAGTTTGATGGGTGGGGCGCCATCAACGATGATCTGGAACCCGGTGATCTTGTTGTGCAACTGCACACCATCCCCTTGCCAGACAATTTGCCCGCCGACGAATATCGGTTGGAAGTAGGCGCATACACGCGCGATGATTTACAACGTTTAATGTGGAATACCGGCACAGATTATGTCTGGTTAGAGTGGTAGCCGGGTAATTAGTGCTTGAAAATAACCAGATTTCGCAGAAACAAGTGCCATGTTCTCTCATTAGAATTTCTTATCTCTTGCGACGCACCTCACCTGGGCGTCGCTTATTTTCTGTCAATCTTTCGGACAAGATGATAGCAAATCACATCCCTTTGATAGTTTTTGATAGTTCAATTCGGGTATAATGGACAAGAAAATTATACGTGGAGTATTGACATTGGCCGTCTCCTCTCGCCTCGAAGGGTTTTACAAACTGAGCGTCGCTGAACGCCAACACGACATAAGGCAACGATGCAATCTCACCGATAGCGAAATCGCCGCCCTAACCAACGGCGGTCTCGCAACCGATCTCGCCAACCGCTTGATCGAAAATGTTGTCGGGATTCACGGCTTGCCACTTGGCATCGCCGCCAATTTTCAAATCAATGGGCGCGATTATTTGATTCCGATGGCGATTGAAGAGCCGTCCGTTGTAGCTGCCGCGAGCCACGCAGCGAAACTCGTCCGCAATGCCGGCGGATTTTCCGCGAGCGCGGACGCGCCGTTGATGATTGGTCAAGTGCAAATCGTCGGCATCAACGATGTTGACGCGGCGCGCCAAAAAATCGCCGCCGCGCACGATGAGATTATCGAACTCGCCAACAAAAACTCAACCCTCGTTCCGTTTGGCGGCGGCGTCCGCGATTTCGAGATTCGCGCATTTCCGCAAACACGCGTCGGTCCGATGATCGTGTTGCATCTCATCGTGGATGTCCGCGATGCGATGGGTGCAAACTCGGTCAATACCTCGTGCGAGACGATTGCGCCATTTTTGGAACGACTGACCGGCGGGCGCGTCGTTCTTCGTATTCTCTCGAATCTTGCCGATAAACGATTGGCGCGCGCGGCGTGCCGTGTGAAGAAAGAAGACATCGGCGCGGATGTGGTACGCAATATCGTGGAAGCGCAAACGATGGCAGAGGTTGATCCATATCGCGCAACGACACACAACAAAGGAATTATGAACGGGATTGATTCCGTCGTCGTCGCCACCGGCAACGATTGGCGCGCCGTCGAAGCAGGCGCGCATGCGTACGCCGCGCGCCGTGGTCAGTATCGTGCGTTGACCACCTGGGATCGCGATGCCAACGGCGATCTGGTCGGCTCGATTGAATTGCCAATCGTCAGTGGAATTTTAGGCGGGACGGTGAACGCGCATCCACTCGCCAAAATCGCGTTGAAAATTTTGGGCGTCAAGACCGCGCCGGAATTTGCGAGCGTGCTGGCATGTGTTGGACTCGCGCAAAATCTCGGCGCGTTGCGCGCGCTTGCCGCGGAGGGCATCAATCGCGGGCATATGGCGTTGCATGCGCGCCAAATCGCCATTGCCGCCGGCGCCACCGGCGATCAGATTGATCGAATCGCGGATCAGATGGCGGATGAAAAGAATGTGAGTATTATTCGCGCGAAAGAGTTGTTGGGGAATAAAACGTAAAAAGTAATGCGTGGTTTACGTTTTACGTTTTAGAACGGAGTTCTATGCCTGCTCAAATTTTGTTTACGATTATCGTTTTCAATGCGCTCGTGTTATTCCTGCCGGTCGCGGCGATCATCCTGTGGCGCAAACCGGATGCGTGGTTGCCTTTGCTCATCGGCTTTCTGGGTGTGCTGATCGGCTGGATGCAACTGTACAGCACTGAGCCACAATTGCCCATGCTTTTGCTCTTGGCATTTGGCTTTTTTGCCGGCTACGCCAAACCACAGCATGCGTGGGTGTGGGCATTGCTCCTGGGCATCTGGGTTCCGCTTGCCGAATTCACCGCGCTCGCCATCGGATTGCAACTGACGTATCGCCCGGACATTCTGGCATCGTGCATCGCGCTGGTGCCGGCGTTCATTGGAGCATATGCGGGCGTGGCAGTGCAGTGGGCGGCGCACGCGAAACGAGAAACAGGTATCTTTAATTAGACGGAGGACGGCAGACCACGATTTTATAGTTTGTCATTGCGAGTGAAGCGAAGCAATCAAGACAATCATCCTTTTGAATGCTTGGTCTGACCAAGCGAGCAATTTGAAAGATGACTTTGCAAACAACGCTCCTCGTATGACAAATCGTAGTCGAGGATCGGTCGTCATCGGTCACGCATTGGGAGAGTTACAATCATGTCAGTGATGAAACCTAAACGACCAGTTGGAATTATCGGTTACGGAGCGTACGTGCCGCGCTTTCGCATTCGCGCCGAAGAAATCGCGCGGGTGTGGGGTGGCGCGGAAGATGGTTTGCCCATCGAAGAAAAAGCCGTCCCCGGTTTGGACGAAGACACGGTCACGATGAGCATCGAAGCGGCGCGGAACGCGTTGGCACGCGCCGGCATTGATGCCAAACAATTGCGCGCGGTGTGGGTCGGCAGTGAATCGCATCCGTACGCGGTCAAACCATCCTCCACGATTGTCGCGGAAGCGATTGGCGCAGCCGGTTCGATTCTTGCCGGCGATTGGGAGTTTGCGTGCAAAGCCGGGACGGAAGCATTGCAAGCCGCGATTGCGCTCGTGGGTTCCGAGATGGCGGAGTACGCGATGGCGATTGGCATGGACACGGCGCAAGGTCGCCCCGGCGATGCGTTGGAATACACGGCCGGTGCGGGCGGCGCGGCGTACATTGTGGGTCCCGCGGAAAATTCTTTGGCGATTTTGGAAGCGTCGTACTCGTACGTAACCGACACGCCCGACTTTTTCCGCAAACAACATATGCATTATCCGGAACATGGCAATCGTTTCACCGGCGAGCCGGCGTATTTCGATCACGTGCTACACGGTGCGCGAGGTCTGCTTGATGGAATGGGATTGCAGCCGAGTGATTTTGCGTACGCGATCTTTCATCAACCGAATGTGAAATTTCCGCAAACGGTTGCCAAGAAATTAGGATTCACCAAAGAACAAATCGCTGTGGGGATGCTCACGAACAAAATCGGCAACACGTACTCGGGCGCGGCGATGATCGGCACGACGGCGGTGCTGGACATTGCAAAACCGGGCGACCGCATCTTGATATGTTCGTTCGGCAGCGGCGCTGGCAGCGATGCGTTTTCGTTCATCGTCACCGAAAAAATTTTGGAACGCCGCAACAAGGCAACCAAGACCATGGGGTACGTGCAACGCCGCGAGGAAATTGATTATGCGCTTTATGCGAGGTATCGCGGGAAACTTGTAATGAATTGATGTTTTGTAGGGGCGGGGTAACCCCGCCCCTACCAGGAATTATTTTGGAGGCATCATGCGGGACGTTAGCGTCGTTGGAATCGGACAAACAAAGGTCAAGGAACATTGGGACAAGTCGTTGCGCGAGTTGGCAGTGGAAGCGATTCTGAACGCGATGAAAGATGGGCGGGTGGATCACGCGGACGCGCTCTACATCGGCAATATGTTGAGCGGCGAATTGACCGCGCAAGAAAATCTGGGGGCATTGATCGCGGATGAAGCCGGCTTGCGCGGCATCGAAGCGATGAAAGTTGAATCGGCGTGCGGCAGTGGCGGCTCGGCGATTCGCGCCGGGTATCTCGCTGTGGCGTCCGGCGCGTACGATGTCGTCATCGTTGCCGGCGCGGAAAAATTAACCGAATCATCGAACTGTTACACCACCGCCTCGTTGGCGATGGCGGCGGACGCCGATTACGAAGGCATTCATGGCATTTCGTTCGTCGCGCTCAACGCGCTGTTGATGCGTCGCTATATGCACGAATTCGATTTGGTGCCGGAAGACTTTGCCATGTTTTCGATCAACGCACACGCCAACGCGGCGAACAATCCGTACGCCATGTTCCAATCGCCGATCACGCTCGATCATTACAAACGCGCGCGCCCGGTTGCCGAACCGATTAGCGTGATGGACTCGGCGCCCGTAGGCGATGGCGCGGCGGCGTTGATCCTGATGCCAACCGAGCGGCTGAATGGTAATCGCGATCGTGCGATCAAAATCGCGGCGAGCGCGGTTGCCACGGATTCCTTATCGCTTCACGCGCGCCGCGATCCGCTCTGGCTCACGGCGGTCGAACTCTCGGCGAAGAAAGCGTACGCGCAAGCCGGGGTGACGCCGCGCGACATTGATTTGTTCGAAGTGCACGATGCGTTTTCGATTATGAGTGCAATGTCGCTCGAAGCCGCCGGGTTTGCCGGGCGCGGACGCGGCGTGTACTTTGCGCGCGACAACGACATTTCGCCCAAAGGCAAACTGCCGCTGAGCACGATGGGCGGACTCAAAGCACGCGGGCATCCGGTTGGCGCGACCGGCGTTTATCAAGCCGTCGAAGCCGTCACGCAATTGCGCGGTGAAGCCGGGAAGAATCAAGTGATGGATGCGCGCGTGGCGATGACGCAATCGCTCGGCGGCGTTGCGGCGAATGCGGTGACACACATTTTTACCAATTAACCAATTGTCCAATAACCAATGAGCCAATTGAAAACTAGAGTTGGCTCATTGGCACATTGTTTAATTGGCTCATTACGGGGTTCTTATGAATTTAGCACTCAATTGGCGACTCAGAGATCAACGTTATCGGTTGGAGGGCACCGTTTGCAACCATTGCGGCGCAAAATACTTTCCGCCGCGCCAAGTCTGCACCGATTGCAAATCCACCGAACTGACGCCGCACGAATTTGATGGGCACGGCGAGATTTATTCGTTCACCACCGTGCGCCAAGCCCCGTTGGGACACGAAGGAAACATTCCCTACATCGTCGGCATCATCAAACTGGACGAAGGACCGCTGGTCGAAGCACAGCTCACCGATGTCAACCCTGACGATGTGAAAATCGGTCAGCGTGTCGAGATGGTGACGCGCAAACTGCGCGAGTATGGGGAAGAGGGGATGGTGGTGTACGGCTACAAGTTTAGACCGGTGACAGATGAAAGATAAACCAAAAGACCTTCGAAGGATCGAAGGTCTTTTGGTTTATGGAGTGCTACCGGCAACCGCAGAGAAAAAACTACGCGCACTCTGCGCCTCGGCGATGAGTTTTGGGTAATCACCAATGTTTTCGGTGCATCCCTTATTCAGCTAGCAACTTGGTGCCGGCTTGTTTGACTTTTCAAATTCTTGTGGTATCATTGCCTCAAATCCATTTGGGTGAATCGCGCATGCATAGAATCTGTCTCATCGGCACTGGTTACGTGGGACTTGTCACAGGGACTTGCTTTGCCGATCTAGGCAATCAAGTCACCTGCCTCGATATTGATGAAAATAAAATCGCTCAACTCCAGCGTGGTGAGATGCCCATCTACGAACCTGGGTTGAAAGAACTTGTCGCGCGCAATGTCGCCGCCCAACGCCTCACCTTCACCACCAGTTATCCAGATGCGATCACGAATGCTGATTTCATTTTCATCGCGGTGAACACGCCGCCCAGCCCCGATGGCGAAGCCGATTTGCAATACGTGCGTTCCGCTGCCGAGAGCATCGCCCAAGTGCTCAATCATTACGCCATCATCGTCAACAAGAGCACGGTGCCGGTCGGCACTGGCGATGCCGTCGCCGAAATTCTGGAAGCGAACGGCAAAAAACCCGGCATTGATTTCGATATTGTGTCCAATCCGGAATTCCTCGCCGAAGGTACCGCGGTATACGATTTCATGCAACCCGATCGTGTGGTGCTCGGCGGCACCAATCCCGAAGCCGTGAACAAAGTGGCACAACTCTATCTGCCTTTGCGTTGCACCATCATGACCACCGATCTGCGCACCGCCGAAATGATCAAGTACGCCTCCAACGCCTTTCTGGCAACGCGCATTTCGTTCATCAACGAAATCGCAACGATCTGCGAAAAGGTGGGCGCGGATGTCAAAGAGGTGGCAGCCGGGATGGGGATGGATCGCCGCATTGGCCGTGCGTTTCTCAATGCCGGGCTGGGATACGGCGGCAGTTGTTTTCCCAAAGATGTCAAAGCGCTCACGTGGATGGCAGAGATCAATGGTTGTCATCCACAACTCTTGCGTTCGGTGATGGAAATCAACCGGGATATGCGTCGCCAAGTGCTGACCAAACTGCGCGAATTGTTAGGCGGCGTGCGCGGCAAGACCATCGCCATTTGGGGCTTGGCGTTCAAACCCAACACCGATGATGTGCGCGAAGCCCCTGCGCTCGACATTATTCATCTCTTGCAAACCGAAGGTGCCAAGATTCGCGCGTACGATCCGGTCGCCATCGAGCCGGCGCGGCGCGTGCTCAATCACGTTACGTTTTGCGAGAATGCGTATGCCACGGCAGAAAACGCCGACGCCCTTGTGCTGATTACGGAATGGAACGAGTTCAAACAAGTGGACCTGGGACGCGTGGCTCAATTGATGAAGCAAAAAGTTTTGATTGATGGACGCAACATTTACGAACCCAATCGGATGCGCGCGTTGGGCTTTACCTATCGCGGCATTGGGCGCGGCTAACAATGTTGCACGTGGGCGTTGACCTGATCGAAGTGGAACGCATTCAAGCCATCATTGCGCGGTACGGCGATCGTTTTCTGAGGCGCGTGTTCACAGAAACCGAACTGGCGTACTGTCGCGGTCAATTCCATCAACTCGCCGCGCGCTTTGCGGCAAAAGAAGCGGTGAGCAAAACACTTGGCGTAGGGATTCAGCATCGCGAAGGCGTCGGCTGGCGCGAGATCCAAGTCATCGCCGATGAACGCGGCAAACCGAGCGTGCAGTTGAGCGGACGTGCCGCCCAGCGCGCCGCCGAAATCGGCGTGAGTCAGTTTGCCATCAGTCTATCACACACCCGCGAGCATGCGATTGCCATGGTGGTCGCGGAATAAAGGGAGGTCATTGACAATGAATTTCCAAGATGCAGAAAAAGCGTACAAAGAACTCAAAGCCCAGCACGAAGCGGGTAAACTGAGCGACGCGGCGTTTGAAGCCGAAGTGGGTAAACTCCGCCTGCAAGATGAACAAGGTCGTTGGTGGCAGATTGGTGTGCAAACCGGCGAATGGTACGTGCACGATGGTCAAAAGTGGAACAAAGCCAAGCCACCTGTGCCGGCCGTCTCAACTCCGCCGCCAGCACCCTTGGTTGAAAAACCGGTTGCACCGGCACCCAAACGCACCGAAGAGAAAAAAGAGACTCCCAAACCAGAGCCAGCCAAAGGTGGACCCTCGCTCCCGGCGCGCCTCTTTTCATCCAAACCCGCCGGGCGCGAAGGCTTGTCACGACCGATGTTGATCGGCATTATCGCTGGCGCGGCAATCCTCGTTCTCCTGCTCTTGCTCGGTGGATTCTGGGTGGTGAATAATTTTCTTGGTATTGCATCCAGTCCCACGGCGACTCCAACACGCTTGGTGGTTGTTGCCCCTAGCCCGGTGGCATCGCCTACGTTGCGCCCAACCAACACACCCTTGCCTCCCTCGCCGACGCCGGTGATCACCGCCACCGTTCCATTAACAATTCCAACCGCCACGCGCACACGCGCGCCGGTGCAACCGACAGCGACCAAAGTCCCTGGGACACCGGTGCCACCTTCGCCGACCGTCCCAGCCGTGCCGCCCGGCGTCTACGCCACCAAATTGGAAACGATTCCCGCCAAGCCCAACATTGGTGATACGATGGGATTCAAAGTAACCTTTTTGAACACGACCGGCGCCATGCAAAACTATACCGTGATCGTCAAAGTGTACCAATGCCCGGAACAATGCGAAGATTTCAAACACTCGTACGGCGAAACACTGCGGACGCCGTTCAACCTGACGACCGGCACCTCATCCATCATCACATCGCAAAATATCAATCTGGGCATCGGCATCCGTTGCGATCTCGTGGCGATTCCGCACTATGTTGATCCCACGAATCAACAAGTAGTACCCTTCCGCGCTATCAACGGCAACGCGTTGTATCAAGCCATCAAACTGTGTCAATAAGCCCACCGCGTTGAAACACAAAGACTCCAGGGGTTGGTAACCTGGAGTCTTTGCTTCGCGATCCCATTGATCGGTCATTGCCAATGCATCACCATAGCCGCGCCCGGGATCTTGTGGTATAATAAGCGCGAGAGTGGATGAAATGCCAAGCAAGAAAATTCCCACCAAATTCAGCCAAACCCTTAAACAACTTCAGAATGCCAACCAATTATCCGCCAGCACTATTGCCGCGTTATCCGGATTGAACAAACGTGAACTGCCTGCCTTTGCCGAAGCATGGACCCATATCCCCCTCGCCCGGCGCCGTAGCATTGCGCAACGCATGGTCGAGATGGCGGAGCAAGATTTCAAACTCGATTTTGAAATTCTCTTTCGCTATTTTCTCAACGATGAAGACGCCCAAGTGCGCACCGCCGGGATCGAAGGATTGTGGGAATCCGAAGATGCCGCCCTCGTCAATCCAATGATTGGATTTCTGCGCAGCGATCCCGATGCCGGCGTGCGCGCCGCCGCCGCCGATGCCCTCGGTCGCTTGATGCTCCTCGCTGAATACGGTCGCTTGCGGGAAGGTCAAGCCGATCTCATCGGCGAAGCCTTGCTTGCCACCACGCGCAGTGCCTTTGAAGACCTGACCGTGCGCTGTCGCGCCGTCGAGGCGTTGGCATACTGGAGCAATGAGATTGTGCGCGAGGTCATTGAGGCGGCATACGAAGACGATGCCCCGGAAATGCGCGCAAGTGCCATCGCGGCAATGGGACGCACCGCCGATGAGATGTGGCGTCAAATCACCCAAGACGAACTTGATTCGCCGGATCCCCGAATGCGTTTTGAAGCCGCGCGCGCCTCCGGCGAATTGGAAAATCGCGAAGCCACGCCACGCTTGATCGAACTCTTGGACGATGAGGATCGCGAAGTGCAAAGCGCGGCAATCATTGCATTGGGACAAATCGGCGGCAAGGCGGCAAAACGTGCGCTCACTCAAGCCGCGCAATCGGACGATGAGGTGTTGAGCGCGCTCGCCGATGACGCCCTAGAAGAATTGGAATTTACCAGCGGATCGGATTTGTTGCTCTTTGATATTCGCACGCACGAGTTAGAGGAGAACGATCAAGACAGCGAGGAAGATGGATAATCGTCAATGGACCTTGCATCGCTCGCCGCCATCCTGATCAACATCATTACCCCCATCATCCTCGTTGCCGGCGTTGGTTATCTCCTCGCCAAACGAATCGGATTAGAAGCGCGTCCTCTCTCGCGCACCATGTTGTACTTTTTCACACCCGCGCTCGTCTTCGCCTCCACCTATCAAGCTGATCTCAGCGTCGAGTACATTTCGATTGCGGCATTCGCGGTGATTATCACCGGCATCATGGTCGTTGTCGGTTGGAGCCTCGCGCACTTGATGCGGTACGATCGGTTGACCAGCGCGGCGTTTATGCTCGGGGTCTTGTTTGTCAATGCCGGCAATTATGGTTTGCCACTCATCTTGTTTGCGTTTGGCGAGGAGGGTTTATCGCGCGCGGCGTTTTATTTTACGATGAGCGCCATCTTTACCCAAACACTCGGCATCTTTGTGGCGGCAAGCGGACACGCGAGTGCACGCGACGCGCTTTTGAATGTGTTCAAATTACCGTTGGTCTATGCCGTCGCGTTGGGGCTGATGTTCAATCTGGCACACCTGACGCTCCCGGAATTTTTGATGAAATCGGTTAATCTTGCCAAAGACGGCGCGATCCCGGTGATGCTGGTGATCCTCGGCATCGAATTGGCGCGCGTAACTTTTGAAGACAATCATCTGCCGGTGATTGGGCTGGCTACGGTGGCGAAATTGGTGATCGTGCCCCTCCTCTCATTTCCGCTCGCCGCGCTGATGGGCATGACCGGCGTTACGCGCGCTGTCTGCATCATCGAATCCTCTATGCCGACAGCCGTCATGGCATCTATCGTGGCGGTGGAATTTGATACGCGTCCCAAGATTGTGACCGGCATCATCTTTGCCTCTACCCTTGCCAGCATTGTAACGTTGACGATTTTGTTGGGAATACTCAAATAGGAGTAAGGATTTCGGTGAACGATATTTTCTTCGATCTGGAAACTCAGCGCTCATTTCAAGAAGTGGGCGGCCGCGAAAACCTCAGACTCTTGCGAATGTCGGTGGCAGTAACCTTTTCCACCGCCACCAACACCTTCAAAGCGTACACCGAAAAAGAAGCGACCACGCTGATTGCTGATCTCAAGGCGGCGGATCGCGTCATTGGATTCAATGTACTGAATTTCGATTATCAAGTCTTGAAAGCGTACACGGTGGAACGCTTGAGCGACCTGCCCACGCTCGATTTGTTGGAAGATGTGTACAACAAACTGGGTTTTCGCGTGGGATTGGATGCACTTGCCAACGCCACGCTTGGCGCAAATAAATCGGCGGATGGGCTCGCGGCGATTCGTTGGTTCCGCGAAGGTCAGATGGACAAGTTGATTGCGTACTGCCGCGATGATGTGGCTATCACCAAACAATTGTACGAGTTTGGACGCGACAACCAGTGTGTGTGGTTTGTGGATCGCGATGGGCGCAAAAAACGTATCAATGTGAATTGGAAATAAGTGGCTTATGCTCAACCCTTCCGCCCGTTTTCTGCGTCAACTCACGGTTCAACGCTGGCTCATTCCTCTAGTGCTTGCGGTGACCGGGGGCGGGTTTGTCATTTGGGAAACCGTCTTCGTAGATGGCTATTCCCTCTGGTCTGTCCAAGCTTTGCTGGGCTTGATGTTGCTGGGTATTGTTGGACCTGCCTTAACCTTTCTCACGCTGGCGTGGGCACATCGTGCGACTCGCCTATTCCAACAAGCAGAACAACACCGCGCCAAGGAACATCAACAAGTCCTCATGCTCAACAAAATCGGCGAGGTGGTCAATCAATCGTTGGACTTGGAGAGCGTTTTGAATCGGGCGATTGATCAAGTGCTCGACTTGCTGCAACTGGAATCCGGCGAAGTGCGTCTCATCGAAAACGGTCAACTCGTTTTGCGGAGCGCACGGCGTGTTTCCAATGCTTTTATCGAATCGGAGCGTGTAATTCCGTTGGGGCAATGTGTGTGTGGCAAGGTGGCGCAGACAGGTCAATTGATCGCCATCGAAGAGGTGGGGCAAGTGCCTGCGCTTGCCCAGACCGCCTGTGCGTGCGAGCAATTTCGATCGGTGTTGAGCGTGCCGGTGCGTACCGCCAATCGGGTGGTCGGGGTGATTCACGTGGCAACGCACACGCCGCGCGCGTTCGATCGTCAAGAGCGTGATCTGTTGACGGCGGTGGGACAACAAATTGGTGTCGCCATCGAAAAAGCCCAATTGCACGAGCAGTTAAAAGTACTGAATCAAGAATTGGAACAACGCGTGATTGCACGCACGCGCGAATTGATTGATGCCAAAGAAGAGCTCGCACGCAAAGCGGATGCGTTGCGTCAAGTCCTCACCGAGGAACATCGCGGCGAAGAGCGGACGCGCGCACGCATCGCCCACGATTTGCATGATGGCGTGCAACAGCTGATTATCGGCGCGTTGTTTGAAACGCAAGCCGCGCGTGATCTGTTGGCGCGAAATCCGGATTTGGCGGCGGCGCGTTTGGCATCCACGCAAGACTTGCTGCGCCGCATCGAGGCGGAAATGCGCCGCGCCATTTATAGTCTGCGCCCCACCGCGCTAGACGCCCATGGTTTGGTGCCAGCATTGCGTGAGTACGCCGAAGGATTTGCGCATCATTCCGGCGTTGAATGCCACGTTTCGGTGGAAGGTACCCCGCGCCGCTTTAACCCCGAAGGCGAAGTCGCCGTCTTTCGCATCGTGCAAGAGGCGCTCAACAATATCGAAACGCATGCGCGCGCCACCCACGTGCAAATTCATCTGATCTGGGGCGTGCGCGATTTGCACGTCGAGATTGTGGATAATGGGAATGGTTTTGATCTGGCTCAAGTGACGCAACAAACCCGGACGCATCTGGGGTTAATCGGAATGACTGAACGGGCAGAAGGCGTGGGAGGCACGCTCAAGATTACTTCGCACCCGGGCGAAGGGACGCGGGTGTCATTGCAGGTGCCCGTGAACTAGGAGGCAAGGATGAGTAGCATTCGCGTGATGATTGTGGACGATCATCCCATTGTGCGTCAAGGCGTGCGCGGGGTGTTGGCAAATCATCCGGACATCGAAGTGGTGGGTGAAGCCGATAGCGCGCCGACCCTCTTTGCGATTGTGGAATCGCTCCACCCCGATGTGATCCTGCTCGATATTCGAATGCCCGGGCAAAGCGGCATTGAAGTGACACAGCGCCTCAAACGCGATTACCCCAACATCAAGGTGATTGTGCTGACCACTTATGATGACGATGAATATTTGTTTGGCGCCTTGCGCGCCGGCGCAGAAGGTTATCTGCTCAAAAGCGCGTCGCAAGAAGTGTTAGCCGATTCCATTCGACAGGTGGGGCGCGGCGAACGGTTGCTCAGTCCCAATTTGGTGGGCAAACTGATGCGCGAGTTCAAGGATTTGGCAAAGGACAAGGCGCGCGCGGATACCGGCTTGACCGATCAAGAACTGGAAGTGTTGCGGATGATTGCCGCCGGTGCCACCAACAAAGAGATCGCGGAAAAGTTATTTTGGAGCGAAGTAACCGTCAAACGCAAAGTGCAAGACATTTTGGAAAAGATGGGGGTTGCCAATCGCGCCCAAGCCGTCGCCGAAGCCGGCAAACGCGGCTTGCTATGAATCACACCCATGCCCATATCATCAACAGCGCAAAGGTAATCGAGTGCACAATTTCGATGACGCCCAACCGGGGCAGACTCACCCGCCTCGGCCGCTCCAGCGCGCCGATGAACACCTTGGGCACCGGCACACAGATCGCCAGTAGCGCCAAGGGACTCACCCACCCGATCATGGCAAACAGGGCGACAATGAGTATTGCAACGAGTGAATAGAAAATCGGCGCGCGTGCCGCCTGCAAGCGCATCCACACGTTCGAGGTATCGGTGGTAACGCGCAATTGTTCCCGCACTTTGAACTTGATATAGTACACCGTGCCGCCAAAGAACAAGAAACCGAGAACATACAACATCGCGGCGGTGACGTCGAACTGGCGCGCATAAAGTAAATACGCTCCCGGCGCCGCCAAAGTTGCGCCGGCAATTGCCGTCCATTGACCCACCACGCTCATCTCCAATCGGCGCGTGGCCAGCCAAAGGTGAATCCCCAGCAACCCCCCGCCGATCAGGCCGATGATGACCAACTCCCAAACCTGGGTCAGAACCACTGTCGCCACCCCGCCAATGAATGTGACCGCGCCATAGACGCTACTCCACCCCAACACATGCCCTTCATTGGAATTGCGCGTTTTGATCAACAACATCAGCGGATAGCGCACCAGAAAGAAACCAAACGCCGCCAACACGAATAAAAGTAACGTTACGCTGGTCAAGATCACGTTATCGGACGCATTGCGCCTCAACCCAACTGCCAAACCAACGACCAATGGTACCAAGAACATTGCCCAACCACCGTGTTCGCGCGGCAACACGGGTTGAGTAGGCAATAATGGATTTCGTTGCATCAAACAGTCTCTCCCCTAATTTCAGATTGCACACCACTGCCGTTTACCGACCCGATTATAATCTGATTGTCCCTTGTAGCAACTGACCCACCCCACGCTGATTCTGCTCTGATACTTTTGCACGCCTCGATGACCCATTTGCCCCTCGACAAGTGAACATTTTCTCCGTTAGAATAGGTGAGTGTTATGGATGGACCTGGTTTGTGACGAGTGCAGACTGGGAAAGTTAATGTACGAATTCAAGTACCGACATCAGCGTTTCAATCACAGAGACCGATCTGCGTCTGTCATAACGCCGTCGGTTTTCGTTTTCTAACGATCATTCATAGGAGCAAAGTGATGGCAAACGAACAAAAAGAAATAACTGAAATCTATCCTCCTTCCCCCCAAGTCGTCGCGAACGCAAACATCAAGAGTTACGATGAAATGGCACGCCTCGCCGAAAAAGATTTGGCGGCGTTCTGGGGCGCCCGCGCCGAGGAGTTTGAGTGGTTCAAGAAATGGGACAAGGTGCTAGACGATTCGAACACGCCATTTTACAAATGGTTCGTCGGCGGTCAAGTGAACATTGCGTACAACTGTCTGGATCGCCACATCAAAACCTGGCGCCGCAACAAACTCGCATTGATCTGGGAAGGCGAGGATGGCGAAGTGCGCACCTTTTCGTACCACGCGCTCAATCGCGAGGTGTGCAAGTTTGCCAACGTGCTCAAGGCGATGGGGGTCAAAAAAGGCGATCGCGTTACAATCTATATGGGGCGCGTGCCGGAATTGCCGATTGCGATGCTTGCCTGCGCCAAAATCGGCGCGGTGCATTCCGTCGTTTACGGCGGCTTTTCCGTCGAAGCCCTGCACGGTCGCATCGAAGACAGCCAATCGAATGTGTTGGTCACGTGCGACGGCAGTTTTATGAACAATAAAATCGTCGAACTGAAAAAGATTGTGGACGAAGCGTTGAAACGCGCTCCCACCGTGGAGCATGTGATTGTGTTCAAACGGACGGGCCACGATGTGTTTATGGAACAGGGCCGCGACTACTGGTATCACGAGTTGATGGGATTGCCGATTGCGCGCGCTAACGGTAGCGGTCGTTGCGAGACCGAAGTGATGGACGCCGAAGACCCCTTGTTCCTGCTCTACACTTCTGGCACTACCGGCAAACCCAAAGCCATCGTGCATACCCATGGGGGGTATATGGTGGGGGTTGCCACCACCCTCAAATGGGCATTCGATCTGAAAGAAGAAGATCGGTGGTGGTGCACCGCTGATCCCGGCTGGATCACCGGGCACTCGTACATCGTTTACGCGCCCTTGCTGCTTGGGGCAACCTCATTTATGTACGAGGGCGCGCCGACGTACCCCTACCCGAATCGCTGGTGGTCACTCGTCGAAAAGTATGGGATCACGATCTTTTACACCGCGCCCACCGCGATTCGCGGCTTGATGCGTTTTGGCGAATCGTGGCCCAATCGGCACGACTTGTCTTCGCTGCGCTTGCTCGGCACCGTCGGCGAGCCCATCAACCCGGAAGCGTGGAAGTGGTATCATCGTGTCATCGGCAAAGGGCGGTGTCCGATCATTGACACATGGTGGCAGACTGAGACCGGGATGTTCATGATCACGCCGTTACCGGTCACCAATCTCAAACCCGGCAGTGCCACGCGCCCGTTCCCCGGTCAAGAAGCCGATGTGTATGACCAACACGGCAACCCGGTCAAGCCCGGCGAAGAAGGTTATCTCGTCCTCAAGAAACCCTGGCCTGCCATGTTGCGTACGATTTACAATGACCCGGATCGCTACGTACAACAATACTGGAGCAAATATCCCGGCGTGTACTTTACCGGCGATAGCGCACGCAAAGACGAAGATGGTTATTTCTGGATCATCGGGCGTGTGGACGATGTGATCAAAGTGTCCGGTTATCGGCTAGGCACCGCCGAGGTGGAAAGCGCACTCGTGAGCCACCCCGCCGTTGCCGAAGCCGCCGCCATCGGTCTGCCGCACGAAGTCAAAGGGCAAGCGATTTACGCGTACGTGATTCTCAAAGCCGGGCGTGAGCCGAGCGACACGCTCGCCGAAGAACTGCGTCAGCACGTGGCACACGAAATGGGTCCCATCGCCAAGCCAGAAAAAATTACCTTTGTAGATAAACTGCCCAAGACGCGAAGCGGCAAAATTATGCGCCGGGTCCTCAAGGCACGCGCCCAAGGTCTACCCGAAGGCGATGTAACCACGCTCGAAGAATAGATACGTTCACCACCGGGAATGACCTATTTGGACGTAGCCCTCCTTAGTATGTCTGTGCTAGAATGAATATAACCGCACCGACCCAAAAGGAGAGCCAGAGGAGGGACAATGTCAAGTGTTCCACCCACCGATGTTGCATACCGTGTCTTGCGACTCGAACAACAACTTGACTCGTACCAACATTTGCACGCTCAAGAGTTGCAAGAAATTCGTCAAGCGCTTGAAGAACTCAAGGCGCTAGTACTGGCGTTGGCGCAAGAGCAAAACAAGCCCGAAGAGAAAAACCCAGTCGCTTGACCATCCAAAACCTAACATGGCTTTGCCCACACACCCCTCAATGATTGAGGGGTGTGTTACTTTGGCGCAACTATTGCGCACCATCCCAAATCGGTGTAAAATACCGGCGACAATAGACAAAGAGAGGTTACTATCACTACAACAATTTCTCAACTCACCATTACCGAATTACCCGAAGATCAACACTGGTGGTTCGCCACACGCACGTGGTCACTCTTGAATTTACTCGATGCGCACGTCTCGCGCCGCGATGGCGACGTACTCGATATTGGGTGTGGGGCCGGCAATATGATTCATCACTTGGCACGCTATGGTCGCGTCAAAGGGATCGAAGTGGATGCGCGCCCGGTCGCAATGGCACAACAACGCGGCTATGATGTGCGCCAAGGCGATGCCACCCAACACATTCCATTTCCGGACGCTTCATTCGATCTCGTTACCGCACTCGATGTGATCGAACATGTGGACGCGGACGAAGCGATTTTGCGCGAAGCGTTTCGCGTGGCGCGCCCCGGCGGCATTCTGGCGATTAGCACCCCGGCGTTTCAATGGCTGTGGAGTTACAACGATGTGATCAACGGACACAAACATCGCTATACACCGCGCGAATTGCGTGAACGCGTGGAACGCGCCGGCTTTTCCATCAGACGATTGACGTTTGGTTTCTTTCTGGTCTTTCCAATGTCCGCGCCGCTGATCCTGTTGCGGAATTGGATGGGCAAACAAAAGCAATTGCGATCGCATCACTTGTCCAAGGACGAGTACCAAGTGGAGATGGAACCGGTCGCGCCGTGGCTCAACACAACCTTGCGCGGCGTCGGACGAGTGGAAGCCGCTTTGCTCACACGCTTTGATTTGCCGATTGGCACTTCGTTGATGGTGGTGGCGGAGAAAGAGTAGGAGGTTTTGCAATGCCCAAGACCGAAGAAGAAAAAGAACTCTCGTGGGAAGATCATCTGGCAGAAGCCATCAAAGCGTTCCGCAAGGAAATGAAAGAGTGGCGCGCCGAATGGCTTCCCACCGAGTTTCACACGCATCGCCGCGCGGCGCAAAAAGAAATGTTGCTCGCGTGGCGTTCACTGATTGATGCGCGCATCGAAAAACTAGAGCAGGCGGAAAAAGAAAAAACCGCGCCCAAAGCAACGCGGATCAAA
This sequence comes from Chloroflexota bacterium, assembly GCA_037440625.1. GTDB lineage: Bacteria > Chloroflexota > Anaerolineae > UBA4142 > UBA4142 > DAOTXS01. Next base: position 27,496 of record JBBITT010000010.1, on the reverse strand, counting down.
GTCGAATAGTGCGTTTGTGGGTAACTCTGCTCAACCCGACTCAATTATAACCACAGAGCACACAGAGTTTTCGCGGAGCGTCTGTGTTCTGGCTGTGGCGTAATTGGCTTGTTCCAACGGTTGCACTATTGAACGATTCGCACGATTGAACTGGTTTTCACGCTCACCATCCCCGCCCGTCCTCCGCGTACGCGATGCACATGCTTGCGCGGCGTTACGATCACCTCCGCCGCCGAATCATTCCGCGCTTGCGAGTACTGCACCGCCAACCTTGCCGCCTCTTCGATGGTGGAGGCCGGAATCTCGCGCCCGGCGCGCACGATGATCACATGTGCGCCGGCAACCCCGCGCGCATGTAACCACAAATCATCGGCGCGCGCGCGGCGAAAGGTAAGCTCTTCATTCTGCCGCGCATTCTTGCCCACCAAAATTGTCAAGCCATCGCGCGAAGTAAAAGTGTGCGGCGCGCTGGGCTGGGCTTTGATTTTTTGCCTCACGTCAGTCAACAGCCCGGCTTCGCGCGCCGCGACGATGACCGCATCAATCTCCGCTCGATTCTCCGCCAACTCCAAATCGTTCAACATTTGCTCCGCGTACTCAACCTCTGTGTTGGCTTGGGCGAGCAATGCCGGCACACGCGCCGCCGCATCTTTAGCACGATGATATTCTTTGAAATATTTTTGCGCATTCTCAATCGCTGACAAATTTGGATCCAGTGCAATCTCGATTTCGCCCGCTTCGGTCTCTGCCTTCAGAACAGATTGATGCACGCGGATTTGCGCCGCATACACCAAAATCATTTCGCCGCAAAGGCGCAATCGTTCGATTTCTTCGATGGGCGGAAGCGATTGCGCCAACGCATCGCGTTTGCGCGCTAGACGATTTCGCGTTTCGGCGAGTTGCGCGCGCAGAGGTTCCTTGACCGCCGCGTAGGATGCCGGCGCACCATAAAATGTTTCGATGGCTTGGCTCATCGAATCGCACGCGCGAACATCAGTGAATTGGGTGAGCCAGTATGGCGCAAACGCCGCCGGTTCACCCTCTGCGTAGGCCACACTCGGTTGCCACGGCGCGCGGGTCAATTGCGTCAACACCTCAACAATGCGTTCACCATTCTGCGCGCCAGCCCGATGTTCAATCTCGCGCGCAAGCAAGGGACTGATCCCCGCCATCGTTTGCACCAAAACGCGCCACAGTGGTTCGCCGGGATGATCGGCAAGAATGCGTGCGAGACTGGCGGGCGTAACGGTCGTGAGTTTGTTTTGCGACGGCGGCGGCACATACTTGTGTCGAGGCAACGTTACGCGCACACGATTCATTGCTGACGTAACGCGCTTGGCGGCATCAATAATCATCTCATCGGCATCAAGCAAAATAATGTTGGAATATTTGCCAATCGTTTCGACGACGAGCGTTGAGACGCCTTCAACCGAATGATCGAGTTGGAGTTGGAGGACACGTTCGTGGGGGAGTTGCACGATCGAATGAATAAAAGCGTTTTCGGCATACTTGCGGAGGAGCAAGAGTAATGGCGAAGGCGTTTCGCCGGTGCCGCGCAATTTTTGCGAAACGAGATGCACGCGTGCGTCGTCGGGATGTGCAGTAACGTAAAGATAGTGGCGTTGATGCTGTGAATAGATTTCAAAACCCAAAGTCAACGCATCGAGTTGAACGATGTCCTGAATGCGCCCGTGCAAAATTTTTGCATTCAGTTCATCGGCGACGGCGGCAAGGGTTGTAGCGTCAAACATCGCAGAGGATTGTACGCCAAGCGGCGAACCGGGTCAAATCGAATTTTTATTTCAACGCACGTTGTGCCGCGTTATAATTTGGATTGTCCTGGAGCGCGGCTTGAAATGCTTGGCGCGCCTCCGCTTCGCGTCCCAATCCGCGCAATGCCAGACCTTTGTAATAGTACGCTTCTTCAAGGTCTGGCGCTTGGCTCAAAACTTGATTGGCTAACGTCAACGCTTGATCGTATTGTTGGGTTTGCAAGTACGCCTCGAATGGCTCGAACTGGTACCACATCATTCGCCAGGGCAAACCTTGGGCGCGCGCCCGATCAAATTCAGTTGCCGCCTCGGCGTAGCGTTTCAAGCCAACCAAACTAGTCCCCAGGTTGAATCGCGCAAAAGCGTCTTGCGCATCGTGTTCGATTTCGGCGCGCGCACGCGCCACCGCTTGAGCGTACATCGTTTGATCGTCGCGTGCGTTCCCCAGGATCGCACGGACAAGTGTTTCTTGTTGCGGTGAATACACAACGATGTAGAGCCGGTTAAATTGTCGCCACAACACGTCCCCATCGGCGTATGCAATTTTAACGCTGGGACCATCGTACGAATCCATCGTCGTGATTTGCTTGGCATCGTACCCAATCACCAAACGATAGTGTCCCATCCAACCCTGCGGCTCTTTGACCAGCCCGGTTTCGATGATCACCGGCAGATCGTTCGACACAAACAACTGGAGTTGATCGAATGTGCCATTGACGCGAACGATTGTGCGCAAACCAACGCGGCTGGCGTATGCCGCCATCTCGTCGGGACGCACATTTTTGTCTTGCGGATTCGGTTTGGTAATCGCGGCGACATCGGCTTGCGTGTCTTCAAGTCCAAAGTAACTGAGATTCATCGCGAGTGTAGTTGGACCGCAATTGTTGAACTTTTGATATTCGTGCCGCAGCCCGCGCAAAAGGATGCTCGGCTGGATGGCGCGCACATCGGCGCCGGAGGTTGGCGCGCGCGTAGGCGTGCGAGTTGGCGGACGCAATGTTGATGTTGCGGTTGGAGGAATGACCGTTTCAATTGCGGTCGGACGAGGCGATGGAGAGGGTGGCGCGACCAAAGAAATATTTGAGGGTGTGGGCGGCAGAGGTTGAGTATGATTCGAACTGGCAACTTGGACAATCAAGAATACCCCAAGTGCCGCACCCAACACCGCCCCCAAAAGTGTGGCGAGGAGTACTTGCCTCCTCGCCATTGATGCAAGTGATGGATTCACACAAACTCGCTTATTGTTTTTCGTACGGTTGTCCGTCTGCTGCCGGCGGAACCGCCCGACCGACAAAGCCGGTGAGCACCAGAATCGTCAACACGTACGGCAACATTTGCGGAAACTGCGATGGAATGTCAGGGCGATTGAAACTTAGGGTGGTGGTGATTGTATTGCCCAAACCAAAGATCAATGCACCAGCCAACGCGCCGAACGGCGTCCAGTTGCCAAAGATCATCGCCGCCAGCCCGATGAATCCTAGCCCATTCGTCATCAATGGATTGAACACATCCACCGCTTCCAAGGTAAACCATGCACCGCCAAAACCTGCCAGCAAGCCGCCCAACAAAACATTGATATAGCGCACCCGGAAAACATCAATGCCCAATGTGTCTGCCGCGCGCGGATTCTCGCCGACCGCACGCGTGCGCAACCCCCAAGGCGTGTAGAACAGGACATAGTGAATCAACAACGTTACCAGAATCATAAAATAGACGATCGGTTTTTGCCCGGCAAAGATAATGGGTCCTAGCACTGGGATTTGCGCCAAGAGGGGAATATCGAAAGGGGGAAAGGTGCCGGGTCCCGGCGGAATATTTTGCGCGAGATATTGGCGATAGAAATAACCGGTGATGCCGATGGCAAGAATATTGATCACGGTTCCGCTGATGATTTGATCGGACTTGAAGCGGATGGAAACCACTCCGTGCAACAAAGCCAGCAAGCCACTGGCTGATACCGCCAAGCCAAGGGCTAACCAACGACTGATTTCGCCGGCAACCACCACATCAACGCCGGTGGTCTTCATCCAGGTAAAAGCATACACATTGACGCCGTATGCCACCATCGCACCCATCAACATCATACCTTCGATCCCAATGTTGATCACGGCGGCACGCTCGCACATCAAGCCGCAGTACGCCGCCAACGCCACCGGCGCGGCGTAGCGAATCGTTTGATTCAATGTTCCAATCACACATCGTGCATCGCATTGACCACCGATCATGGCGTTAAACACCAGATAAAACGCCACTGCCGCCGCGATGCCAAAAATCAAATTGATGACTTGGCGATAATTGATCAACCCCTTGCGTTGGGGGGGAACTGCCATAGCTGAGTTACTCACCTTATCCTCCCCACCCGCGGGTCAGCGGTTCGATTTCGACCTCCCGCGCCGCTTTCATTCGCAACAGATAGCGCACCATCGCCGGCGCGGCAACGAACAAGAGCACCAACGCCTGGATCAGGGCAATGACATATTTGCTAACTCCCGATTGCAACTCCATTAGATCCGCTCCATTGCGCATTGCGCCAAACAGAAATGCCGCACCCAAGATGCCAAAGGGATGATTCTTGGCGATGAGGGCAATCGCGATGCTGTCAAAACCATAACCGCTTGAAAAGAACAACGGCAGACAACGACAAATCGAAACGCCCAGCACTTCGATGGTGCCGGCAATCCCCGCCAACCCACCCGAGATGAGCATCGTGATGATGATGACGCGCGCGCTATGAATGCCGGCGTACTTGGCGGCATCGGGATTGGCGCCTACCGTGCGCATCTCAAACCCAATCGTCGTCTTCCACATCAATCGCCACACTGCCACCGCGGCGATCAGCGCGAGAAAGATGCCAATGTGCATCCGGTCGTATGGATCGGTGATGGGCCACCAAAGATGGGTGAGCGGTGGCAAGCCCACCAAAGTAACCAACCCTATGCCGACGCCAATGCCGACGGCAATGCCATGCCTTTGCAACCAAGTCAAGCGTTTGATCCACCTAGGTTGCAAAAATGTCCATTCGGTTAACGTCCAAGCGATAAAGGCAAACACCAGCGCGACAAACAAGGCGTTAAAGGGGTCTTGCAAACGTTCTGGGATTTGATGCAACGACCATAGTTCGGCGTTCGGTGAGACGCGCAACGTTTGCACCGCACTCGATTTAGTATCGCGCAAAGGATAACTGACCAGATACTCGGTCAGACGAAACGCGATATAATTCATCATCATCGTGGTGATGACTTCGTGTGCCCCGGTGCGCACCTTGAGGAGTGCCGGGATGCCCGCCCAGATCGCTCCGCCCAACGCGCCGGCAAGAATGACGAGTGGGAGATGAATAAAAGTTGGCAGACCGGTGAAGGCAATCCCAGCCCAGACGGCACCAATGGCGCCAATGTAAAACTGTCCTTCGGCACCAATGTTGAACAAGCCCGCTTTGAATCCTACGGCAAGTCCCAGTCCAAGAAAGACGTACGGCGTCATCGCCACCAGTGTTTCTGAAAAACCACGCGTTTTAAAAAACGCTCCGTTAATCATTCCCAGATATGCCGCGCCAACCGTTTCCAAACTACCACTAGTAATCCAAATGATGATGGCGCCACCAGCAAACCCTAACAGGATGGCAAGGGCGGGCATACTCAGCACATCCAGCCAGCGAAGGAGGATCGCCAGCCCAGGAGCGCGGCGGGCGCCGGTTTCGGTGATGCTAGACATGGACGCCCCCTTTGACACCTGCCATCAACAAACCCAGTTGTTCGCGTGTGGCGGCACCTGCCTCCAGGGTCTCTAAAATACGTCCTTTATACATTACCGCAATCCGATCGGCTAACGACATGATTTCATCCAATTCCGCTGAGACAAGAAGCACCGCCGTCCCACGATCGCGCGCCTGCACAATCCGCCGATGAATGAATTCAATCGAACCAACATCCAAGCCGCGCGTGGGTTGATTGACGATGAGTAATTTTACCGGGCGATCGAGTTCGCGCGCGACAATCACTTTTTGTTGATTGCCCCCGGAGAGCGACCCCGCGGTCGTGCGTATACTGGGCGTCCGTACATCAAACTCGGCAACCAATTTCTGACTCCGTTCGGCAATGGCATACTCGTCGATTTCCAAGCCGCGTGCAAACGGCGGTTGATAATAGGTGCACAACACCAAATTGTCCCGCACTGGAAATGAAAGCACCAACCCATGCTTGTGGCGATCTTCGGGAACATGCCCGGTGCCCAACTCGGTAATGCGGCGCGGCATGGCATGGGTTACCTCTTTGCCCAACAAAATGACTCGGCCGCTTACGACCCGTCGCAAGCCAGTCAACGCTTCGACCAATTCGCGTTGCCCGTTGCCCTGCACACCCGCAATGCCCAGAATCTCCCCTTCCCGTACCTCAAAAGAAACATCTTGCACCGTTGTCGCATGCCGATCGTCCTGCACCTGCAAATTCTCAACCCGCAAAACCGTATTGCCGGGATGGGCGGGCGATTTGTCAATCTGCAAAATCACTTTGCGCCCCACCATCATTTCGGCGAGCATTTCAGAGGTGGCGGTTTGGGGTGTTACGGTGCCAATCATTTTGCCAGCACGCATAACGCTAATACGATCCGTCACCGCGAACATCTCCCGCAACTTGTGTGTGATGAAAACAATAGATTTACCTTGCCGCACCAACTCTTTCATGATGACAAAGAGTTCATCGGCTTCTTGCGGCGTCAAGACTGCCGTGGGCTCATCCAAAATCAGAATCTCGGCGCGACGATACAAGGCTTTGACAATTTCCACGCGTTGTTGCAGCCCAACCGGGAGATCTTTGATATAGGCATCGGGATCCACATCCAGGCGATATTGGTGCGAAAGTTCGCGAATGCGTTGCGCCGCCGTGCGCCGATCGAGCGCGGATAATTGTCCCATAAATCGAGTAGCGGGTTGCAACGATTCTTGACCCAAGATGATATTTTCAGTTACGGTGAGCGGTGGCACGAGCATAAAATGCTGGTGCACCATACCGATGCCTTGCGCAATCGCATCGTGGGGACTCGTAATGCGAGTGGAGCGTCCATTGATGCGAATCTCTCCTTCATCGGGCTGGTACAAACCGTAGAGAATATTCATCAACGTGGACTTGCCGGCACCATTCTCGCCGAGCAGCCCGTGAATCTCGCCGGGGCGCAAATCGAAATGAACGTGATCATTGGCTAACACCCCAGGAAAACGCTTGGTGATGCCGACGGCTTGCAGAACCGGGATCATCGAATCGGGAGGGCTAGTTGTGCTTGCTTGGGGCAAGACGGTGGTCATGCTTTCTCCTCGACAAGTGAATTGGAACAAAAGATCATAATTGAGGAAAAGGAATCCTCTGGAATAAAACGAGTGTCAGATCAGGTTCTTGTAAAATGGGTGCTATGCCGATTGGCATAGCACCCTGTTGCATGCGTATCGTGCAAGTTATGGCTTGTAACCGGTCTGGAGTTTTCCGCTCTTGAGGTCTTCGGTAGCTTGCTTGATCTTGTCCTTGACCGTTTGCGGAATCTTGCTGTCCCAATCGTGGAACGGGGCAAGCCCTACGCCACCATTCTGGAGATTGGCGGTCAGAATGCCGGCTTTGACGGTCTTGTCGTTGACGGACTTGAGGAAATTGTATACCGCCACATCCACATTCTTGGCGGCACTGCTCAACAAGGCATCCTTGACTTCGGGATACGTGTTGTATTGATCCACGTCCACGCCAATCGCCATCAAGCCCTTTTCCTTGGCGGCGAGCAAACCACCGTTGCCGGTGTTACCACCCACGCCAAAGACCACATCACAACCTTGGGCAATCATTGATTGTCCGGTTTCTTTACCCTTGGCAGGATCGGTGAACGAGGGAATATAGACATTCAACGGCTTGACATCGGGCTTGATCCACTTGGCGCCGTTCTGGAAACCGACGACAAAGCGAACCACCGGCGGAATTTCCATACCCGAGACGGTGCAGACCACCCCGGTCTTGGTCATACCACCGGCTAACACACCGGCGAGGAAACCGACTTGGTCTTCTTGGAACATCAACGAGGTAACGTTCTTCAGCCCGCCATCATCGTAGCAGTCTTTCTTGGTGTCATCGCAGTAAGCCACACCCTTGGTCGGAAAGTACGCATAGTCCACAATCGCAAACTTGATGTTAGGATATTGCTTCGCTTTGATGGCCGTTGCATCGCCCATCAAGAAACCGACCGTGATGATGACATCGTACTTTTCGGTGGCGAACTGGTCAATGTTCTTTTCATAGTCGGTGGGTTGCTTGGATTCGATGAACTTGGCATCCCAACCCAATTCCTTCGCCGCTTTTTGCGTGCCTTCCCAAGCGGATTGGTTGAAGGACTTGTCGTTCACACCACCCACATCAGTAACCAATCCTACTTTGAGTTTAGCCGCAGGTGCTGCGCCGCCGCAACCGCTCAAGACGATTGCCAGCAATAACGCAAACATGAACACAACAAATAATCGGGAACGCATTCTTTCTCCTCCTTGAAAAAATGTTTGATCTCTACCTCGAGCATCTCGGTGATACGATGGGCTTGCGGCACCACCTCCTCTCATCGCTGTACGGCTTTGGACAGCCCTTTCGATTGTTGAGGGGAAACCGGTCAGAAAGGTTACAAGAGGTTTACCCTATCTATTATATAACAGATTTCACAAACTACCAAAGTGCCTCATTGTGAATTTTGAGAATAGAAACCAACGGAATTCAGGGTAGCGTTGGGGGAACAAATTTGACGGATTGGTGGTGAGCGAGTAAAATGGAATTGAAAATGTGCGATGACGCACTCATCATTGCTTGTATTGCAAGGTGGCGAATGCCTCTCCCCGCTGAGAGGCATTTTTGTTGTACCGGGATTCTCGCTTGCCTTGAGCAAGCAGAAAGAATAATTCATTCTCATGGAGGAGAAATGAAACTCAATTGGAAAGTTGTCATTCCACTCGCGGTGTGGGCAGTGCTGATGATCTATGGCTATGCCTTTGGCGCGCCCACGGGGTTGACGATGAGTGCGTGGCTTTACTTTGCCCTCTTCGTCGCCGTGATTCTTGGCTTGGTTCTGGAACCGATTCCTGCTGCCGCGGTTGGGTTGATTGGTGTGACGTTTGCCGCCGCCATGCGCTACGTCAATGCGAACATCGGTCAATCCATCAGCTGGGCACTGGCCGGTTTTGCAGACACAACCGTGTGGCTCATCTTTGGCGCGTTCGTGTTTTCGATGGGGTACAACAAAACTGGCTTGGGACGCCGCATCGCGTTGATGTTGGTGCGCTGGCTGGGAGGACGCACGCTGGGGCTAGGTTACGCGATCACGTTGGCAGACCTCATCCTTGCGCCGGGGACACCCTCGAACACGGCGCGCAGTGCCGGCACAATTTTCCCGGTCATTCGGAACATCCCGGCATTGTATGGTTCTGAACCGAACAATACGACCTCGCGCAAGATCGGTTCGTACATCATGTGGGTTGCGTTCGCGGCGACTTGTGTCACCTCTTCGATGTTCATCACCTCGCTCGCCCCAACTGCCGCCGCACTCGCGATTGTCAAAAGCACAGCCAAGATTGATGTCAACTGGCTACAGTACGCCCAAGGATTCCTCCCCGTCGGCATCGTTCTGATTGGGCTGGTTCCCTGGCTGGTCTATTGGCTCTACCCACCCGAAATCAAATCGAGTAAAGAAATTCCAGCGTGGGCAAACCAGGAACTCGGTAAACTCGGTAAGGTTACCACCAAAGAACTCGTCATGGTGGGCTTGGTCGTCCTTGCTATTTTCCTGTGGATCACCGGCTCCAATGACTTGATCGAACTCCCTTACTTGGGCAAGAATTTTATCAACGCTACTACCGTGGTGTTGATAGGTATCGCCTTGATGCTGGTCACCAACATTGTAACCTGGGACGAAATCCTGGCAAACAAAGCGGCGTGGAATGTACTGGTCTGGTTCGCCACGTTGGTAACGTTGGCAAACGGCTTGAATCTGGTAGGGTTCGTCCGCTGGTTTGCCGATCTCGCCTCGCAACCTCTTAAAGGTTTGGATCCGATGCTGGTCTTGGCATTGCTGGTTGCGCTGTTCTTCTTCATTCACTATTTCTTTGCTTCGCTGAGCGCACACACCAGCGCGGTTTTGCCCCTCGTGTTGGGCGTTGGCATCAAACTGTTGCCCGCCAATCTAGTGATGCCGTTTGCGTTGCTTTGCGTCTATGCACTTGGCTTGATGGGCGTCATCACCCCCTACGCCACTGGGCCTGCCCCGGTGTACTATGGTAGCGGCTATATCTCGCGCACTGATTTCTGGAAACTGGGTCTGATCTTTGGCGTGATTTTCTTGGTTGCCTTGCTCGTGATTGGCATCCCATATCTCACTTCAATCAAACTTTAATTGAATACCTTACAAAAAACCGGCGATGGGATGTTCCATCGCCGGTTTGATTTTTCAAACATCCAATGTCCGTTGAGCAAATGCTTGCACCAAAATTGGAATCAACGGACCGGGCAAGTACACCAAGCATCCTTGTCCTCCCCACAATAGGCGAGATACTCGATCTCGCCCATCGTCAGTGAATTGATGCGTTGATTTTACACGTCCAGATTGCGAACGCTCTTGGCGTGGGTTTGAATAAAGCGTTTGCGCGGCGCCACCTCGCTCCCCATCAACATTTCAAACGTGCGGTCGGCTTCTGCCGCGTCCTCCAAACTCACCTGCAGAATCGTCCGATTGGCTGGGTTCATCGTGGTTTCCCAGAGTTGTTCTGGATTCATCTCGCCCAGCCCTTTGTACCGTTGCACATCGAATTTATCACTCTGGTTTTTCTTTTTGAACGCTTCCAATTCCTTGTCGTCAAAAATATATTGTTCGATTTTGCCGGCTTTGACTTTGTAGAGCGGCGGTTGCGCGATGTACAAATGGCCGTGCTCGATCAGTCCGCTCATATAGCGGAAAAAGAACGTGAGCAACAACGTGCGAATGTGCGCGCCGTCCACGTCGGCATCGGTCATGATGATGATGCGATTGTAGCGCAGATTTTTCAAATCGAATCCGTTGCCCACGCCGGTCCCAATCGCCGTAATCATCGCGCGGATTTCTTCGTTCTGCAACATCTTGTCGAGCCGGGTTTTTTCGACGTTCATAATTTTGCCGCGCAAGGGAAGAATTGCTTGAAACCGACGGTCGCGTCCTTGTTTGGCAGAGCCGCCCGCGCTATCTCCTTCGACGATGTACAGTTCTGTGCGGTCGGAATCTTTTTCCGAGCAATCGGCGAGTTTGCCGGGCAACGAAAGGGATTCGAGCGCGCTTTTGCGAATGACCAAATCGCGCGCTTGGCGAGCGGCTTCACGCGCGCGTGCCGTCGTCAAACATTTCTGGATAATTTCTTTGGCTTCGCGCGGATGTTCCTCCAAAAATTGCCCAAACGCTTCGGTAACGACTTGTTCGACTTGAGTTTTGATTTCCGCGTTGCCCAGTTTGGCTTTGGTCTGCGATTCAAATTGCGGTTCTTGCAGTTTGACCGAGACAATTGCGGTGAGACCTTCGCGGACATCATCGCCGGTGAGATTCGCGTCACTCTCTTTCAGTACGTTCGCCTTGCGTGCGTAATCGTTGAGCGTACGCGTGAGCGCGGTACGAAAACCGGTGAGATGCGTACCACCATCCACCGTGTTGATGTTGTTGGCAAAGGTGTATGTAGATTCGCCGTACCCATCGGTGTACTGGATCGCAACTTCGATATGCGAGCCGTTGATTTGGCGCGCTGTATAAAACGGCGCGTGAATGACGTTCCGATTTTTATTCAAGTAGCGGACGAATGAGGTGATGCCACCTTCAAAATAAAACGTCATTTGACGATTGTCGCGCTCGTCTTTGAACGTAATCGTCAGCCCGCGCGTGAGGAACGCCATCTCGCGAAAGCGTTGCGCGAGCACGTCGAATTTGTAATCAATCTCTTTAAAGATTTGCTTGTCGGGGTAGAACCGCTGAGTCGTGCCGGTGCGTTCGTTCTTGGGATATTTACCGACGACCTTGACTTCGGTTTTGGGCACACCGCGCGCATATTTCTGGCGATAGATTTGTCCATCGCGGCGCACGGTTGCCTCAAACCATTCACTCAGGGCGTTGACTGCGCTCACACCTACCCCGTGTAAGCCGGACGCAACCTTATAACCACCCTGCCCAAATTTCGCGCCCGCGTGCAGTTTGGTCATCACCACTTCAAGCGCGGACTTGCCGGTTTGTTTATGCACATCTACCGGAATGCCACGCCCGTTGTCCACCACCGTGACCACGTTATCTTTGTCAATCGTGATTTCAATCCGATCGCACGCACCCGCCAGGGCTTCGTCAATAGCATTGTCTACCACTTCGAATACAAGATGATGAATGCCGCGAATATCTGTGGAGCCGATGTACATCCCGGGTCGCTTGCGAACGGCTTCCAAGCCCTCCAACACGGTAATCTTGGAAGCATCATACGTTTCGACGGGTATAGTTTCGGTAACTTGATTTTCCTTGACCATCGCCCTATCCTTTGAGTTGCATGTGCTGTCGAATTCGTTCGCGTAATTGATCCAACCAATACATTCGATCGGCATAATAGACCAACAGCGCCGCCGTCAAACCACTGCCCAGAAAGGCATTGGCAATCACATCGAAAAGAATCCCCGCCGGGCTATTCCAAAACATTTGCCAAACAAACGCAAAGCCCCCGCGAATCAGATAAGCCAGAACGACCAACCCCATCGAAGACCAAAAATCGAAACGGAAGAGACGGACACTGTTCAGGATGGCTTGGAACGCATTGGCCCCGCTGACAAAAATAGCGGGTAGAGCAAACGCCAGATACAACATTGCCCAAATGAAAAACAACGAGGCGAGCAACACGAGCAGCGAAGATAATTCTTGACTAAATAGACTGAGCACCGTTGCGCCAAGTGAGACGGGGAAAAGGATGACGATCATCGCCACACCTAATCCCAACACCAACACCAAGAGGGTGGCAAAACCCTTGAGTGTACGTGGCACAAAGGTGTGCGGCTGAGCATCGTGGCGCACAGCACGCCCCAGTGATTCGAAATACAAGGCGGTGAGCAAGATGCCCACCAGTGCCAACAGACCAAGCAAGGCAAATAGCGTCAACCCATCCGCCACATCTAACAAGGTGATGCGGTTCCAATCAGACACCGGCGGCTCAATCCAAAAAAGCGACGGAATGCCGGTGGCAATCACTCCTACGAGGTTGAGTGAATCACCGGTGGCTTGGAGCGCTTCTTTGACCAGTTCGAAATTTTGCATGGTTTCCGGCGAAGCATCGGGCAGCAAGACAGTGCTAGAACTCATCAGCGCAAGGAAACGATCAAATAACGGTTTGAGGCTGATCTGCGGACCCAGCCAAATCAACAAATCAAGCGCAATCGGGAACAAGACGATCCACGGATTTTGAAACACCAATTCAAAGCCGCTTGCCAAGACCTGGATGACGCTTTGCGGTTTTTTGATTTCGGATTGCATCGTTTACCATTATATCAGAACGCTTGTACAGGTCAAATGATGATGCGCCAAAAGTTTGACAAGGGGAAGGGGCTTGGTTATAATGAATCTACCAAACGGTCGGTAGATTTGCTACAACGAGGTGTGAGATGCGGAAAAGCGTCAGCGTGGACGCCGCGAGTATGGACGAAAAAATTTTTACCGAAGCCGTCAAGGTTTTTCGGCAAAAAGGGTATCACGCCGCCTCGATGCAAAACATCGCCGATGCCGTGGGCCTTCAAAAAGGTTCTCTCTACCATTACATCTCCAGCAAAGAAGAACTCCTCTTTAAGATTTTCGAACGCAGTACTGGCGCGTTAACTCGCCAACTCGAAGAAATCATCGCGGCCAAATCCTCACCCTCGGAAAAATTACGCCAAGCCATTCAAGCCCATCTGGTCGCCTTGTGCGAGCAACTGGATGTCTACTCGGTCTATCTTTCGGAACGGCGTGCGTTGAGTGGGCGTTATCACAACAAAGTCCGCGCGGAAGGCGAACGCCACGCCATGCTCCTCGAAAAAATTTTGCAACAAGGCATTGACCGCAAAGAATTTCGCGTGATGGATACCAAGATGGTTGCCTTGGCGATCCTGGGAATGTGCAATTGGCTCTACCAATGGTATTCGCCGGCAGGTCGTTTATCCCCGCAAGAAATCTCCATCATCTTTGCGGATCTCGTTGTGGATGGGTTGGTGCGCAAACGCAAATGAGCGTGACATTTCCGGTTTTTCGCCGAGTCGTGCGAAAATCGAAAATGATAAAAATGCAAAAATCGAAGGAGGCACAATGGCAGTCTTAACACCAGGTACCCCTGCCCCAATGTTCAAAGCAATGAACTTGACGGGACCCGAAATCAATTTGGAAAACTACAAAGGCAAGAAACCGGTCGTTCTGATGTTTTCCAGTACGCGCGTGGACCCCGCACAAATCGCCCAAGTCCGCGATTTGTGGAAAAAGTACCGCGAAAAAGTTGAGATCATCACCATTTCGTTCAAACTCCCCAGCGTCTCGATGGCAAAAGCGTTTATGCAACAAATGGGCGCCAAATTCCCAGCCACGTACGATCCCGCCCAAAACATTTACAAAATGTACGGTGTTGAGAATCCCGTCGCCATCGTGGTCATTGACGTGAATGGGAACGTCGCGTACGCCGCCGAAGCATTGGATACCAAAGATACCAAGACCCTCGAAGAAGCGATCATCGCACATATTCAATGAGGTATCCCGCACAGCAAACGGCTCGGGAGAAACTCGTTTGATGAATGAACGAACCAAGATCTCACCCTTGCACGGCATTCGCATTCTCGATCTTTCGCGCTTGTTGCCCGGCCCCTACGCGACGATGTTGTTGGGCGATTTAGGCGCTCAAGTGATCAAGATCGAAACGCCGGGGCTGGGTGATTATATGCGCGTGATTCCTCCTTTCATCAAAGACGCGCGAACCGGCGATGAGGTCGGGGCCGCGTTCTTGATGGTGAATCGCAACAAAAAAAGTGTTGCGCTCAACTTTCGCAACACACGCGGCAAAGAAGTTTTCTTGCGCTTGGTGCGTACCGCCGACGTCATCCTCGAAACGTTTCGCCCGGGCGCAGCGGAAAAATGGGGCATCGGTTACACCACTGCCCGCGTGATCAACCCACGCATCGTGTACTGTTCGTTGAGTGGGTACGGCCAGGGCGGTCCCTATCGTGATCGCGCGGGCCACGATCTCAACTATATCGCGCTGGCGGGCTTACTGGCGGCCAACGGCGCGGCGGACGGTCCGCCCATTCCGCCGATGGTTCAAGTGGCTGATCTCAGCGGCGGAATGCTCGCCACGATTTCGATTTTGGCAGCGCTCATCGGACGAGAGAAAACCGGCGTTGGTCAATATCTCGATGTCAGTTTGTTCGATGGTGCGCTCTCGTGGGCAAGCACGATGATGGGGGGCACGTATGCCGCCGGCAAATCCGTGCAGCGCGGCAAGATGCAATTGAACGGCGGGATGGCATGCTACAACGTGTACGAAACGCGCGATGGCAAATACCTCACGCTCGGTGCGATCGAACCGCACTTTTGGGCGGCGTTCTGCAAAGCGGTGGGGCGAGAGGATTTGAATACGCGCGCTCAAGAGTTTGAAGCGATCCCGGAAGTCGCCGCAATTTTCAAGACGCGTACGTTTGATGAATGGATGGAGATTTTCAAAAATGTGGATGCGTGCATCGAGCCGGTGCGCGAATTCTCCGAAACGCTGAATGACCCACATCTCAAACATCGCGGTTTGATCACCGAGGTGGATGGCGTCAAGCAAATTGGCTCGGTTTTCGTGTTTGCCGAAAATCCCAACTTGCCGCCGCCGCGTCAAGGCGAACATACGCGCGAGGTGTTGCGCGAGATTGGGATGAGTGATGAAGAAATTACGCAATTGCATCAAGCGGAAATCATCAAGGTTGCGGAATAAATTTCTAGGAGGGACAAACAATGGCGTTTGAATTCTTGTTGTTTGAAAAATCGAATGGGGTGGCAACGCTGACGCTCAATCATCCGCCTGCCAACACCCTGCGCGTGGCATTACTCAAAGAAATTGGCGCGGCATTGGATGAGATTGAAAAGGACGAGAACGTACGCGTGGTGGTCATCACCGGCGCGGGCGAAAAATTTTTTAGCGGCGGTGCCGAGATCAAAGAGTTTAACGTGGTTGATCCTAATGAGCAGATGCAATTGGGGCAAGGATTGTTTCGCCGCATCGAAACGTTCAGCAAACCGGTCATTGCCGCGATCAATGGTTTTGCGCTAGGCGGCGGTTGTGAACTCGCGATGAGTTGCCACATTCGCTACGCGGCGGACACCGCCAAACTGGGACAACCGGAAATCAATCTGGGCATCATCCCGGGTTGGGGCGGCACGCAACGTTTGCCGCGTCTGGTGGGACGCGGACGCGCGATTGAGTTGATGATCACCGGCGATATGCTCACCGCTGAGGACGCCCAGTGCTGGGGACTGGTCAATCGGGTCTTCCCCGCCGCCGAGTTGAAAGACGCCACACTGAAACTAGCCCAACGCCTTGCCAACAATGCGCCCCTTGCCATCCGCGCGATTCTGCGCGCGGTGGATGAAGGATTACAGGTGGGCTTGGTCAAAGGCATGGACGTCGAACGTGCTGAGTTTGTCGGCATCGTGAATAGCGAAGATGCCAAAGCCGGCATTCAAGCATTCTTGACCAAACAGAAACCGGTCTTCAAGGGCAAGTAATGAGTTAGCGTGTAGAACAGAATGATGAGGTAACACTCTCACTCCTAACCTAACTCCCGACTCTAATTCTATTCTCTAACTCTCAACTTTGGAGGAACACATGATTGGATTCGATCTGACCGAAGAACAAAAGCAGATGAAAGAAATGGCGCACGAGTTCGCTGAAAAAGAAATGCGCCCGGTCGCGCACGAGTACGATGAGAAAGAAGAATTCCCTTGGCCCGTCATGAAAAAGGCATTTGACCTGAACCTCCTCACGTACGCTCTCCCCGAAGAGTACGGCGGCGCAGGCGTCACGAGCCATGTAACCGATTGCATCGTGCAAGAAGAATTGTTCTGGGGTTGCGCGGGGATCGCCACCTCGATGGGCGGCATTATGCTGGGCGCATTGCCCATTCTCATCGCGGGGAACGAAGCGCAAAAGAAAAAATATCTGACCATGCTCACGCAACCCAAAGCCGATGGGATGCCGCGCTTGGGCGCGTTCGCGCTCACCGAGCCGGAAGCCGGGAGCGATGCCGCCTCCATCAAAACCACAGCGAAAAAAGTGGAGGGCGGTTATGTCCTGAACGGCACCAAGCATTTCATCACGAATGGTGGCATTGCGGATGTGTACACCGTCTTTGCGACGCGCGATCCCAGTCTGGGCGCGGACGGCATTGATGGCTTTATCGTCGAAGGAAATTGGAAAGGTGTGATTCCCGGCAAAAAAGAGAAAAAGATGGGCATCCGCGCCTCGCACACTGCCCAAGTTCATTTTGAAGATTGCTTTGTGCCGGAAGAAAACCGGTTGGGCGCAGAAGGCGATGGTTTTGGCATCGTCCTGCAAACGCTCGATCATTCCCGCCCGATTGTGGCGGCAGGCGCGGTGGGTGTGGCGCGCGCGGCATTTGAATTTGCGTTGCAGTATAGTCAAGAACGCAAACAATTCGGTCGCCCCATCGCTAAGCAACAAGCCATTCAATTTATGCTCGCCGATATGGCAACCGAAATTGACGCGGCGCGCTTGTTGTGCTGGCGCGCGGCATACTTGCTCGATCAAGAAGAACCCAACAGCGTTGCCGCTTCGATGGCAAAGGTCTTTGCCGGCGACACCGCCATGAAAGTAACCACCGATGCTCTGCAAATCGTGGGCGGGATGGGTTATATGCGCGACTATCCGATGGAAAAGTTTATGCGCGACGCCAAGATTATGCAGATTTACGAAGGCACCGCACAGATTCAACGCCTGGTGATTAGCCGCTTTATGATTGGGTTTGGATAAAACGCGACGCTTGTTGCGTTCGTACCCGGGTAGCCGAATAAGGCATTGTGTACCTTCGGCTACCCGATTTGTTTTTGCTTGCTTTTGCAATTGAGCCGGGTTATAATTGACTTGGGTAGCGATTCTGAATTCTCTTGCCCGGGAGGAAGTTGTGATAGCGGATGAAACGCTTCGGCAAGCCGAGCCAGCCAAGCTCCAAACCCCCGAAGACTGGGCACGCGCATTCATCGAGCATAGTCCAGAGATCATCTGGGCATGCGATGCCAAGGGACGGATCACCTTCGCCAATGATGCAGCTTGCCGGTTCTTTGAGTATGATCGTGCCACGTTGCTGACGCTGCACATCACTGACCTCCTCGCCTCCGACCAAATCTTTCCCCACGATCTAGAGCAAAATTTTGCGCAAATTTTTCCGGCTCATCACATTGTCAAATTTCGGACTGGCACCAACCAGGTCCGCGACGCCAGTTACATTCCCACCCCCATCCGCAATGCCGAAAACCAAATCATTGGTTATCAGATCATTTTGCATGATACGACCGAACAACAACGCACCCTGGGGCAGTTGAGACAACGCAACGAAGAACTTGCCGCACTCAACGCCATCGCCGATATTCTCAACAATCCGCGCGATTTTATGCACGCGCTTGATCAGGTGTGTGAACAAATCGTTTCGATTACCGGGATGGAATCGGCGGTCATCCTCCTCGTGAACCAAGCCCAACAATGCACCGAAATCGTTGCCCATCGCGGCGTCAGCCAGCAATTATATCAAGCCGGCTACCGGGTTGACTTGAACGATCCCGTCACCCATTACATTGCGGTCGAAGGCAACGTCTTTGCGATGGACGATCTCAGTACTTATCAAGGCAACGGGCTTGCCGGACCACGTGCCGAAGGATACCGCGCCGGCATTGGCGTGCCGATTTTTAAACGCGACCAGCCGGTGGGCATCATCGAAGTCGGCAGCAAAATCCGCGTCAAGTACGATCCAACCGATATTAACTTGCTCCTCACCATCGGACGCCAGATTGGCAAAGCGCTGGAAAATGCGGAATTGTATGCGCAGATGGAACGCCGCTTGAAAGAACTTGATGGAATCGCCAAAATGACGGCGGCGTGTAGTGGCACTTTGGATCCCATCGAATTAGCCCAGATCGCCGTGCGTTGGGCAAATCAACTTTTGGCATGCGATTCGGCGACCGTGCGTTTACTTTACGAGAACAAAATGCGCCTCGCCGCAAATTATGCGCGCCATTCCATGCCATTGCATTTCGAGCTAGAGATGGACGATTTGCATCGCCCTATTTTCGAGCAGAGGCGCCCACTCATTATTGAAGACGTGGAGCAAGATAATTTGCCAACCACCTATCGCCAAGGATTCCTCTCCATCGGCATTCGCGCGATCGCCATTCTGCCAATGCAAGCCCGGGAACATGTGTTGGGCGGATTGGCGGTAACTTTTGAACAACCCCATCGTTGGCAAGCCAATGAACTTGATCTGGCGCAAACGATTGCCAACCACGTCGCCAGCGCGATTGAAGGCGCACAGTTATATCAAAACGTCTTGAGCGAACAACGCAAAGTCCAAGCCATCTTCGATAGTGGACTCAGTGGCTTGTTTGCGACCGATGCAGAAGGGCGCATCACAATGTTCAACCACGCCGCCGAAAGTATTACCGGTTGGTCACACGACGAAGTGTACGGCAAAAAGTGGGAAGAGGTTTTCAGCGACGCGTCTCCAGATTCCCCCGAGCCACTCATCCACGATGCCTTGTATCGCAAAAAGACAGTCTTTGTGCAAGAGGGCAGACAGATCCGTACGCGCGATGGACGTGTGATTCCGGTTGCCAAAGCGGTGGCGCCTCTCCTGGACGCCCAAGGCAATGTAACGGGTGCCGTCGGCGCGTTCTGGGATCTTTCGCGGGAGCAAGCCGCCGAGATGGCGCGCGAAGAGTTGCTCAAAGAAATTGCGCACCAATTGCGCTCGCCACTGACCGCCGTGCTTGCCGCCTTGCAATTATTGGAGCGGCCCAATCTTTCGGTCGAAAGGCGCGCGGAAATGTGGACCGCCCTCAAACGGGATGGGCAACGCCTCCGACGCTTTGCCGATCAATTCCTCGATCTCGAGGCAGCCTTGAAATCGGTGCGCCCGCTGAATATGGAACCACTTTCCATCGCCGGGCTTGTCCGCACGCTGGTCCGTTCATTCCAAACCCAGAAAAGCCGGCATCGTTTTCATGTGAAATCTACCCCAAAAAATTTGTTGGCTTTTGCCGATGAATGGCGCGTGGAAAATGTGCTCCGCAATCTGCTCGATAATGCCATTGCCTATTCACCTCCCGAAACCCTGATTACCATCACGATCAAACCCATCCCGGATCAGATGCTCCTGATCTCGGTGCGCGATCAAGGTCCCGGCATCCCGCTCGAAGACCAAACCAAAATTTTTGCCCCCTTCTATCGTTCCGCCTCTCCACAAAAGCGAAATACCTATGGCCATGGCTTGGGACTCGCCATCGCCAAACGCAACGTGGAAGAAATGGGGGGACACATTTGGGTCGAAAGTAAAGCAGGACAAGGCGCAACATTCTTTTTTACCTTACGGAGGTACCAATGACACACCCGGACACCATCTTGATTGCAGATGATGATGCGTCATTGCGTCAGGTGATTACCACGTTGTTGCAGGAAGAAGGGTTCAACGTCCTGCAAGCCGCCGATGGGAACGAGTGTCTGCGCATTGCTTACGAGCAACGGCCAGATCTCATCCTCCTCGATATCATGATGCCGAACAAAGATGGACGCGCGGTTTGCCAACGTTTGCGCGAGTTTTCCACCATTCCGATCATTATGCTGACCGCGATCTCACAGGAACGCGAAATTATTGATCGCTTGCTGGGCGGCGCGGACGATTACATCACTAAACCGTTTGACAACAACGAGTTGGTCGCCCGCATCCGCGCTGTCTTGCGGCGCACCCGGCAGCATAGCCGCCAGCCGCCGTACGATGATGGGTATCTATATATTGATTTTGACGCGCGTCAAGTCCGGGTTCAGGGCAATCTCGTTTCCATCACTCCCAAAGAGTGGCGCCTGCTCGAATATTTGATCAAGAATGCCAACCGGGTGGTGCCGCGCCAGACTTTACTCCGTCATGTGTGGGGCGCTGGCTATGAAGACCAATACAACTATCTCAAAGTCTTTATCGCGCATCTGCGTCAAAAATTGAATGATCATGCACGCCGTCCCCGCTATATCCTCACCGAGCATAACATCGGCTATCGGTTTCAGACGCACCATTAAAAAACCAGGAAGGTTGCGGAAACCTTCCTGGTTTGATTTTAGCCATCAATGCCCGGCACCGGGAACTGACACGCAAATTTCACCACCGCGCGATGCACCCGCTCACACAAGGCATCATCGTCCAGATGGGTAATCACATCCGCAATCCAATCGGCGATCTGGCGCATATCGTCCTCTTTCATGCCACGCGTCGTCAACGCCGGCGTGCCAATGCGCACTCCGCTCGTTACCGTCGCCGGCAGTGGATCAAACGGAATCAAATTCTTGTTGACGGTGATGCCAACCTCGTGCAACTTGTTTGCCACGTCCTTGCCACTCACCTTTTGCCGGGTCAAGTCTACCAAGAGCAGATGATTATCTGTCCCGCCGGACACCAAGCGAATGCCGCGCGCTTGCAACTGTTCGCCCAACGCGCGCGCGTTGGCAATCACTTGCTTTTGATACTCAACGAACGAGGGTTGCAACGCTTCATACAGCGCCACCGCTTTGCCGGCGATGACGTGTTCCAAGGGACCCCCTTGCGAGCCGGGAAAGATCGCCTTGTCCACCGCTTTGGCAAACTCGGCGGTGCAGAGAATCATCCCGCCGCGCGGACCACGCAAGGTTTTGTGTGTTGTCGTCGTAACAATGTCCGCCACCGGAATTGGATCGGGGTGCACCTTTGCCGCCACCAAGCCGGCAATGTGCGCCATATCCACCATCAAGCGTGCGCCCACCGCTTGGGCGATCTGGCGCATGCGGGCAAAATCAATTTGGCGCGGATACGCGGTTGCGCCCGCCACAATCAACTTGGGACGATGTTGTTCGGCGAGGCGCAAAATTTCTTCGTAATCGAGTACTTCGGTTTCGCGGTGAACGCCATAACCGATGAATTTGTAAAGTTGGCCCGACAAGTTGACCGGCGCGCCGTGCGTGAGATGTCCGCCTTGCGCCAGCGACATTGCTAACACGGTATCGCCCGGTTGAATAACCGCGTTATATGCCCCCAGATTCGCCTGCGAACCGGAATGCGGTTGCACATTGGCGTGTTCTGCGCCAAACAACTTTTTCGCCCGTTCGATGGCGAGTGTTTCTGCTTGATCTACAAATTCGCAACCGCTATAATAGCGCTTGGCGGGATACCCTTCCGCATACTTGTTGGTCAAGACTGAACCGAC
The DNA here is from genome assembly GCA_037440625.1 of Chloroflexota bacterium. Taxonomy (GTDB): domain Bacteria; phylum Chloroflexota; class Anaerolineae; order UBA4142; family UBA4142; genus DAOTXS01. Next base: position 5,228 of record JBBITT010000010.1, on the reverse strand, counting down.
CGCTTCCAAGACCGCACGACTGGCATAATTTTCGGACGCGATCATTTCCAGCCCTTCTTTTTGACGTTGCCGCTCGCGTTCAATGATCGCCGCAATTTCTGGATCCACCTGCTCAATCGTCAACGGCAATGTCTGCGTCATTGCACCCATCGAAACAAACTCCTTTCTGATTTTCAACTCCATCGTTCAGTATAGCACACCCGCATCAATCGCACAAATTATTTGACGAAAACACCGGTCTCTGCTATACTGTGTCTGCTTGTGGAGGAGTGCCGGAGTGGACTATCGGCGCCGCCTTGAAAGCGGATGGGTCAAAAGCCACGGAGGTTCGAATCCTTCCTCCTCCGTCGGAGTGACGTGTGGCGAGTGCCGAGTGTCGTGCGCAAGAGCCACGTCACCCGACCCTTGGCACACGAAACATTTGGAGGGGTCGCATAGCCTGGTCTAGTGCGGTCGCCTGCTAAGTGACTGTAGGGGTCTTGAAAGCCTCTACCGCGGGTTCAAATCCCGCCCCCTCCGCTCGAAGTTCAATAGTGCGATAGTTAGATAGTTTCATAGTTGAAGCGGTTGAACTATCGCACTATCTAACTAATGAACGATTCAACGACATCTCCCCGTAGCGCAATTGGATAGCGCGCAGCCCTGCGGAGGCTGAGGTTGCGAGTTCGAGCCTCGCCGGGGAGGCAACAAAACGCTTCGAGTTCGCTCGGAGCGTTTTTGTTTTGTATTCGACTGTGTTATAATTCTGGGCGTGGACGCAATCCTCACTCACGAAAACGCCGATTTCGATGCATTGGCTGCCCTGCTCGGCGCCAAAAAAATCTATCCCGCCGCACTCGCCGTCTTGCCACGCCGCCTCAATCGCAACGTGCGCGATTTTCACGCGCTCTATTGTGATGCCTTGCCCTTCATTGCCAGCGACGATTTACCCAAACAAACTTTTCGCCAAGTGCTCATCGTGGATACCCAAGGCATCCAATCGGTGCGCGGCGTTACTGCCAAGACCCGCATTCATTTTATTGATCACCACCCGCTCGCGCGCCATTTAAAAAACGGGATGACTTTTTTTGGCGGCGAAACCGGTGCCACGACCACCCTTTTTGTCGAACAGATTCGGGAAAAAGAAATTCCGCTCACGCCGATTGAAGCCACCCTCTTGTTGCTCGGCATCTATGAAGATACCGGCTCGCTCTCTTACACTACCACCACACCGCGCGATGCGCACGCGACCGCCTTCTTGCTTGAACACGGCGCGAGTCTCCAAGTGGTCAACGATTTCTTGCATCATCCGCTCACCCCCGAACAACACAAACTGTACCAACGCTTGATGGATCATTTGGAAACGGTGAACATTGCCGGCCATGCCATTGTCGTTGCCGCCGCACGCGCTGACACCTACACCGAAGAAATTTCGACGTTGGCGCATCAACTGCGCGAACTGTACGATCCCGCCGCCATTTTTATTCTGGTGCAAATGGATGATCACATTCAACTCGTTGCCCGATCCGATCAAGCCGAGATTGATGTGGCAAAAATCGCCGAAGCGTTTGGGGGCGGCGGACACGATAAAGCCTCGGCTGCGCTCATTCGCGGCATCACCTTGCGGCAAGCCAAATCGAAATTACTCAAACTGCTCAAAACATCGGTTAAACCCTCGGTGACGGTACGTCAATTGATGTCGTTTGGCGTGCACACGTTGGAGCCCACGATGACCGTCGCCCAAGCCGCCGAGGCTGCCAATCGTTATGGCCACGAAGGTTTCCCCATCGCGCACAACGGTAAATTGGTCGGCGTGTTGACGCGCCGTGAAATTGACCGCGCGATGCATCACAAATTAGGAAACACGCCGATCAAAAACTTGATGCACAAACCGGTCTTTGTTTCACCGGACGATTCGCTCGACAAGTTGCGCGCGGTGATGATCGAGTCCGATCTGGGCCAAGTGCCGGTGGTGGATACCAAGCAAAAAAAGATTATTGGCATTGTAACGCGCACCGATTTGATTAAACCGTTTGGCATCGCCACGCCCACCCGCGCCCAGACCTTGGCACAACGCTTGGAACAATGGCTTCCGCCGGGGCTGGACAACTTGCTACGCCACGCTAGCCAAGCCGCGCACGAACTGGGCTATAGTCTCTACATCGTCGGCGGTTTTGTGCGCGACTTGTTGCTCAACCAACCCAACCTTGATCTCGATCTGGTTGTCGAAGGCGATGCGATTGAACTCGCACGCGCGTTGGCGAAAAAGTTTGGCGGACGTGTGCATGGACACACGCGTTTTGGAACTGCCAAATGGATTCTGGGCAAACGCAATGGGGCGCAAATTAATCACCTCGATTTCACAACCGCGCGCACGGAATTTTACGCGCACCCCTCTGCCCTGCCCGAAGTGGAAAAGAGTTCGATCAAGCAAGACTTGCGCCGTCGCGATTTTACGATCAACACACTCGCGCTCTGCCTCGATCCGGATCGGTACGGCCAATTGCTGGATCCGTTTGGCGGCGAAGAGGATTTGCGCCGTGGCTTGATCCGTGTCTTGCATAATTTGAGTTTCATCGAAGACCCCACGCGCATCTTGCGCGCGGTGCGCTTTGAGCAACGCTTTGGGTTCCAAATCGAACCGCGCACGGCGCAACTCATTGGTAACGCACTTGATATGATCGAGCGGGTGAGCGGTGAACGTTTGGCGCACGAATTAGAATTGATTTTCCAAGAAGATGCGCCGGAAAAAATCTTGGCGCGCCTGCACGCTTTGGGAGTCTTGCGGGCGATCTATGCGGCGCTTGAATTCACGGATTGGCACGCCGACAAGTTTCGTGCCGCGCGGGAAACCATCGAGACCATCACACCAATCATCTATTGGGGCTTGCTGGCGTACCATCTCAAACCCTCCGCAATCATGGAATTGTGCCGCCGCTTGAAATTTCCCAACGCCGATTGCGATACCTTGATGCAAGTCATCGAACTGCGCGACGAAGTGAGTGCGGCATTGCGCCAACCCGCGCTCACTCCCAGCGCGATCTATCGTCTGCTCGAAGCGTATAACGACACGGCATTGATCATCGTTCAAATCGCCACCGATGATCCCCTCGTCCGTGAACGCGTTGAACTTTATCGTTCTCAATTACGCCAAATTCAAATCGAACTGACCGGCAATGATTTGAAAAAGATGGGCATCCCGCCGGGTCCCGCCTACAAAGACTTGCTTACGCAATTGCGGGACGCCCGGTTGGATGGAGTGATTACGAACCGCGAACAAGAAATCGAATGGGTGAAACAGGCGCTGGCGCGCACCGCGCCGGACAAATCGGCTTGAGGTAGCATTTCCGAATACGTGAGGGAAAAACATGACAGGCAAATTTTTGATTGCATCCAAGAATCGTAAAACGGTTGGCGTGATTGAAAACGCCCTCAAGTCCGATCGCCACAAGGTTTTCATCACACCGAGCGGAATGGAGACGATTGATCTCGCGTTGGACAAGCAACCTAATGCCATCTTTCTGAGCGTCGCGCTCAAAGACCTGAATGGTTTGGAAACCGCGCGGGCTTTGCGTTCCCTCACCCCCACCGAAAACATGCCGATTATTTTCCTCGCCGAGAATGCCGAGCAAGCAACTCAAGTTGCCAACGCGCGTTTCCCGTTGACCGAGTGTCTCACCGCCCCCTTTGATCCAACCGAGGTACGTGCGCACGCCGTCGGGGAATGGCGCACCGGTGGATATGTTGCCAAGTTGCGTCAATCCAAAACCGAGAACGCGTGGATGCTGGCGATTATTGATCCACTAACCCAATTGTATCATCGCCGCTATCTCATGCATCGTTTGGCATACGAAGCCAAACGCAGTTTGCGCTACAACACGCCGCTGGCGGTGATGTTGGTGGACATTGACAACCTTAAAGAGATCAACCGGCAATACGGTGTTGTTACGGGCGATGCGGTGTTGATCGAAGTGGGGCAACTCCTTCTCTCGAGTATGCGTAAAGCAGAGATTGTGGGACGCAACGATGTGCAAGATTTTCTAGTCATTGTGCCACAAACCGATGAACCCGGCGTCCACCAACTGGCGGAACGCCTTCGGCAAACCATCGCCGAGCATCATTTTGTTTTAGAGAAATTGGATCTGCATGTAACGGTGAGCGTAGGAACAGCGTGGACAAACGGCGCGGACTTGGCCGAGAGTCTTGCACTCATTGCTCGCGCTGAGGTTGCGCTGGCTCACGCGAAACGCGCCGGGAAAAACCGCGTGGAGGTTGGCTGAAATGGTGCCTGCCGTCAGAACCTACATTGAAATTCTGCGCGCGCGCCGCGCCGACGTGCTGAACACGTTGCACGGTTTGAGCGAGGACGCACTCAACTGGCACCCCCTCCCCAACGACACCAACTCGATTTACGCGCTGGCGGTTCACACATTGGGAGCGGAACGCAAATGGATTCACGAAATTATTGGAGGACGCAAAATGGAACGGGATCGCGAAGCCGAGTTTCATGCACTGGCCACTGATATTCGCTCGCTCCGCACCCAGTACGACCTCACTGCCAACGAGAGCGAAGAGATTCTCGCGCGCCTCATCCTCACCGAATTGGAGACCACGCGGCAAGCAATGCGCTATGGCGAGCAATCGGTGCGTTGGTGTATTCTGCGTGTGATCGAACATTATAACGAACATTTGGGACAAATGTGGTTGACGCGGCAATTGTGGGAGAGTCAATCCAAATCCAAGACCTAAACGCGCTGAATAAAAAGAACAGACGACCGGTTTTGTCGTCTGTTCTCTGTCTTTTCTCTACATGGCGGCACGTCGCGCCGCTTTTTCTAACTCATTCTTGCATTTGACGCAGAGTGTGGTTTCTGGCAATGCTTTGAGTCGTTCGGGATCAATCGGTTTACCGCAACGTTCGCATACACCGTAGGCACCTTTCTTGGCACTTTCGAGTGCCTTGTCAATCTCTTCAATTTTCTTTTCCAGCCGGCGCACTAACGCCAGATTTTTTTCGCGCTCGTACACGTCGAGGTCTACTTCGTCGCTGGTGCGTTCGGGTTCGGCTTTCAAATATTCACGCAACCGATTGAGTTCCGCCAGCGTTTGCTCGCGTTCTTTTTCGAGTTCTTTGCGTTCAACAGGAGTCAGTGTCTTGTTTTTTGCCATCTTGCTTGCCCCCTTTTAAAGGCAAATTTGGCGCACCTTATAGCACAACTTTGGCATCTCGTCAATTGAATCGTTTTTTA
>JBBITT010000009.1:0-93167 GCA_037440625.1 Chloroflexota bacterium | reverse complement strand
CTAGCCCAAATAATATACACGATTTTTGTCGTTTGTCAAGTCCCGGTGCAAATTGGAATTGGCGGAATGAGGAATAGCAGTCTTGAGGTGTGCCTGCTAATTCGAGGAACAGTGTGGAGGATAGAATTCACGATCTAGCGTCATTTGCTCATCTGCGACGAGTGGGCGTGGGCGGGACTTCGCAATGTTGCACGTACCAGTTGACCGCACCTTGTACTGCCGTATCGCCAGAATCAATCGCGATCGCTTTTTCAATCCACTCGCGCCCCTTGCCGCAATCTTTGAGATTCACGTACGCGATCCCCAATTTGTAATAATACTCCAGGCGCGTGCCGCCCAATTGAATGGCTTGCTCCAATTGATTCACCGCGCCCTGCCAATCTTGCTGCACAAAATAGACGTGACCCAGATGACCATAGGGCACTTCGTAATTAGGATCAACTTCAATCGCTTTTTTCAGTTGCGCAATCGCGCGCGCGGAATCGCCGGAGAGGGAGTAGGTCCAACCGAGTTCGTCATACACCTGAGGATTCTTGGGATCCACTTTGAGGGCTTGTTGCAACGTAGCAATCGCATCCTTGAAATTATTCAACGCGCGATAGTTGCGCGCGAGACTGATGTAGAGATAGCCCCACTTGGGTCGCAGTTGAATAGCGCGCTGATATTCCGGAATTGCATTCCGATAATTGCCACGCGACTCATAGACGTACGCCAGATTGCGATGGGCATCCGGATTATTATCGTCCAACTGCACCGCTTTTTGGGCGGCGGGCAACCCCTTGTCTGGGCGATTCAAATCGGCGTACACTTCGGCGACGATTGCCCAACCGGTGGATGAATTGGAGTCCAATTCGGTTGCGCGCAACGCAAAATCGAGCGCTTCGATATAGTTGCCTTGCCAATCCAACGCTTCGGCGAGCGCGGTGAGATTTTCCGCGCGTTGATCATTGATCTGCACCGCGCGCCGGCCGGCTTCGACCGCCTTTTCGATCTTGCGACTGAGAATGAGCGGCTTGACCATCCGTGCGTACACCACATCGTTCAACGGCTCCATCGCCACCACTGCTTCATACTCGGCAACCGCCGCATCGAATTGTCCGTCAATGAACAGCGCGTCGGCGCGTTGCAAACGCACCTGGGGGGCTTCGGTTGGCGTCGGCGTGGGCGTGGCAGTGGGTTGAAACGATTCCGGCAATGGAATGTTTTCGGACACATAGATGCCGCGTGAGGCAAGCATCAGTACGCCCAAATACGCACCCACAACAAGAATGAGCAAGGTGAGTAAACACCCTTGCCACCACGGGGCGCCTCGTTTCTTGGGACCAATATATAAATCAACCGGCATTTTTTCGTCCTTGTAGGGGGCTTCTCTTATCGTACAATCACAGTTCCCAAAATCAAATGATCACCCTCACCAATCGGCAACCGTTCACCATTGTCCGCGCGATACATGCCGATCTCCACACGATATTCGCCGGGCGGCGTCCCGGGTTCGATGAACACTCCATAATTATCTTCGATGGTTTCACCCGCGCGCCACGTTGTCGTCGGACGCAAATCGGCAAACGGTTCGCCGTCGCGTTGGGCGATCACTTGATTATTCACATCAAGCAGATGGGCAAAAACTTTGTAGCGTTGCGCGGGGATTTGTTCGGCGCGCCACGTCAACGTCAATGTCAACACATCGCCCGCGCGCGCCTCGTGCTGATCGAGTTGATAACTTTGCAAAGTGATTTCGTTGCCGACTCGAATGTTGATTGTTTGTCTAGGGCCGCGTGGGTTGGGCGCGATGCCATAAATCGCGAATCGCACATTGCCGTACCATTCATCGCGCGCTTTGAAAGCACGCTCGGCAAGACGATGATCAATCATCGCCTGCGGGTCGGCTTGCTCGGTCGCATACAAGATTGCAAACAATCGGTGAACCTTGCCCAACATCTCATCCACGTCGGCGCGTGTGGTGTTTGGATCAGGTGGACGCATGCGGGGCAATAGATAAAGTTGCGGATTGCCGCGCAGATAATAACGCACCACATCAATTTGGCCCGGCGCGTCAATAAGCAAGCCATCGCCATCGCGTCCATTCGCATTGATGAAGCGGACGATAGTGCGATAATCGTCGCGCGCGTATTTTGGATTGTGATAATAATTGTCCAGCGACGTGAGCGGACCCGCGATAACGAGAATCGCAATTGCCATGTTCAGATAGAAAGATGGATGACGCCAATTGCCATGCAGGCGCGGCAGGAACATGCCGGGATAAATCGTTGCCAGCCCCCGTGCGGACAAGAGGTAAAATGCCGGCGTGGCGAGCAACAAGAATTTTGGATTATACGCTGGGCGCGCGAGCGACACGACGTACATTATCGCAATCGGCACGATTGTCCAGAGAATCAGTAAGACAGTAACCCAGTTAGCCTTTACATTTTGCGCGCGCCGCCAGCCGATCACGAACACGCTAGCAAACGCAAGCACGATCAAAAGCGCGCCGCTTGGATCGAGCGTAATGCCAACGCTGAACACGTTCAACGCGCGCCAGAGCAACGTCGGCAAATCGAATGGCTCGCTGATCGAGGGCCACACGGCGAGTTGGCTGCCCGCGAAGCGGTACCACGGCAAGAACAATGAGCCAATGACCAATTGCGCAATGAGCCAAAAACCAATGCTGTGCCAAAGACCGCCCCGTCGTGTCATGGCGAGGAGCCGCGAAGCATTTGGCGACGGAGCGATCCCGCCATTGGTATTCAAGGTCAATGTTGGGGATTGCTTCGCCACTTCGCGGTTCGCCATGACAATCCATATAATAAACGCGAGGTTTTCCGCCACCACGACGAATGCACCGACGTACTGGGTGTACAACATCGCGATTGTTGCAGCGATGTAGAGAAGCCAGAAAAGTGTGCGTGCGACTCTTGGATTTGTAGTGGGGGGTGGATAGTGGATCGTGGATAGAGACGACTGCAATTCTGATTCTGGGTTTCCGCCAACTGCCAACTGCCTACTGCCTACTTGTCTTTTGAGCATCATCACCATCGCATACACCGACATCGCAGCGAATAGCGTCACCCAGATGTACATCCGCGCTTCTTGCGAATAGTACACCTGAAACGGTGAGAAGGCGGACAGGTACGCAGCAAACAGCGCGACTTGTTCATCAAAAACAGAATACGCAACACGCCACACGAATGCGACGGTTAATACGCCGGCAATAACAGATAAAAACCGCACCGCAAATTCTGATTGACCGACCACCGGCATCCAGAAATGCAAAAGGTAATAGTACAGCGGCGGATGGATGTCGCGCGCGGCACTATTGGTGATGGCTTGCAGCGACAATTGCGCCAACGCGACGCTCGTCCCTTCGTCGTTCCACAAACTTTGCGTGTTCAATGCATACACGCGCAACGCAAAGGCAACAACGATGGCGACGAGAAGCCAGAATTGGTTTTTGTGTTTGAGGATTTGATGAAGCACTTGATCTCACCACGAAGGCGCAAAGAGCACCTATCATTTACTGGGCGGGCTTGGGACCTTTGCGGTTGCTTCGTTTCCATTTGACGAATACGCTACCTGCCCACCCAACCAACAACCCAACGATCCCCACTTTCCTCACCCACCACGCATTCCCTCTCTGCACAACAAATCCATTGATCGCCGCCGGTGCACGCGTCACTGTGAGTGTAACACGATGCTCGCCATTGTCCAAGTCGCGTGCCAGCGCAATGCGCCCGCCTGCGCCAGTGTCCGTCCGCCACAACTCTATCTCGCGCGGCATCTCATTATCTATTTGCACGCGCACCGCGCCGCCGTACGGATTTTGCATCACCACCAAATCCAAATCCGTCCCGCGCCAATTAAAAATCACCGAATCACCTAATTTCCCAATTTTATACTCATTGAAATACGCCCGGTCATCAACGATTCGTTCCCACCCATCGCTCCAATCCATCGCCCAGTGCGTTGAGCTTTTGAAACCAATGTCAACAAAGCGCGCGGTAGGAATGTACGCTTTCATCGCATTATAAACCGGCAAAGGCGTGAAATCCGGTTCCATCATCCGGAAATAATAGAACGATTGATTCCGCTCGCTGTCGTTCACGCGCCGCAAAAACCAGTACGCCATCAACCCCATCCAGGGCCATTCCGTTTGCGCGCGATAGTACGCTTGAGGTGTGTAACGCGCTTGGCGTACTTCACTCACGCGCCCGTACGGCACCTCCTTGAAATCGGCGGGCTGAGTGTTCCACCCCATCTCCATCGCCCAGATCGGCGTGTGTGCGTCGCCGTTCTTCACCATAATCTCGCGCAATTGAATTGGACGCGAAAAATTGATGCGATCATTTTCATCGAGGCGGCGGTCGCCGGGACCACTGAACAAACCGTAATCCATCACCGCAAGAATATCAAAGTAGCCGCGCACACCGGCATCGTACATCTGTTGCAAAAAAATTCGATCATTCAACCCGCGGCCACCGGCTTCGACGGTTTGCGCGAGACCCGCACTGATGATGACGCAATTGGGATCGGCGGCTTTTGCTCTTGTGTAACCGATCTTGAGCAAGCGCACGTACTCCGCCGGGTTTACATCCTGCTCGCCCCATTCCGGATAAATATTCGGCTCGTTCCAAATTTGGTAGAAACGAAGCTTGCCTTTGTAACGATCCACGACCGTTGCCACGAAATCGCCGTAATCATCAAAATTGTCCGGCGGCGCAAAATCGCCGCGCGCGCGACCATCCTTGCGCGACCACGCCGGCGGATGATCGAGCCGCGCGATAATTTCGATGCCGTACTCATGCGCCAACTCGACAATGCGATCGTACTTATCCCAGGTACTCTTGTTGTATTTCGCGTCCCAGGATTGTCCCTTGCCCGGCTTTTCGATGTCTTCCCACGGAAACTCTTGCCGAATCCAGTGAAACCCGGCATCGCGGATCAATTCCAGCGATTTGCGAATCTTCCACTCTTCGACTTCTTGTTCCAAAAAGACATTGATTGCAAACGGGTTCACGTCGGTGTACTTCATCGGCGCGAAATCGGCGGTGTCGTACGGCGGCTGGAGCAATGATACACCCAGATAGTACAACCCTTTGATCTGCCATTCGAGTTCTTCTTCGCCCGTCCAATCGGCAAGCGTTTGCTGAATCGAATCGCGCGCAAGGAACGCACCAAGCGCGATGAGCAGGACGACGATGAGAGCAAAAACAATTCGTTTCATATTGAGAACATTTTACCACAGTTGTCATTGCGAGCGAAGCGAAGCAATCTCTCAAATTTCATGTAAAATCGGTTGACAGTGCAAGAGTCAGTTGACTATCCAAGGACTTTGAGATTGCTTCGTCGCACAAAACGCTCCTCTGAACGTTCTGTTCGGTGCATGTTTTCGCGCCGAGTTTGTGATGGACGCCTTGGAAGAGCCAACGTTTGGTGCAAACACAAATCCAAAACGTCCGTTCCGTTGGGAAATTTATCGCGAGATTCCGCCGGTGTTGATTGCTCGATGGCGCACTTGCCCCCTTGACCGCACCTAACATCTTGGTTAAAATCCAGCACAATCCGCGACCGTTGAATCGTGATGATGGCGATTCAGAACGACCTGTCACGTGGGCAGGAGAAAGGTATAAGATTATGCAATTCAAATCTCCAGAGTTCCTCTGGTTCCTCTTTCTCATTCCCCTCTTCATCGTCGGATATATTTTAATCTTGCGTCGCCGCAATCAATACGCCCTGCGTTACGCCAGTCTCTCGATTGTCAAAGAAGCCTTGGGCAGAGGACCGGGCAAGCGTCGCCACATTCCGCCGGCATTTTTTCTACTGGGCTTGGCATTGATGTTCATTGCTGCCGCGCGCCCCTATGGCACGCTCACCTTGGTCAAACAACAAGCCACGGTCATTCTCGCCATTGACGTCTCGCGCAGTATGCGCGCAAACGATTTGCAACCCAATCGCCTCGAAGCCGCCAAAGCCGCCGCGCGCGCCTTTATCGAATTGCAAGACGCGAATGTGCGGATTGGCATCGTGTCGTTTTCCGGGAATGCGGCACTCGTTCAAGCCCCCACCAACGATCGCGAAGCAATCCTGGCTGCCATCAATCGTCTGACCTTACAAAATAGCACCGCGATTGGAAGTGGCATCCTCACCTCGCTTGATGCGATTTTTGAAAAGCCGGGCAACCCGGCATCGCCGGCACCCCAAGATGATGTGCTGGGTGCGCCCACGCCCACCCCCACGCCGGTTGCGCCCGGTTCCCACATCCCTTCAACGATCATTCTGCTAACCGATGGTCAGAATCGAACAGGACCGTTGCCGCTGGACGCGGCACGCGTGGCACGGGATCGCAGTGTACGTGTGTACACGATTGGGGTGGGCACGACGCAAGGGGGGAGCGTGTCGCCACCCGATCGAGATTTTTCGGGAGGTGGCTTTGGGGGCGGAGTATTTGGTGGGGGACCCGGTGGAGGGGGTGGCTTCCGCACGGTCCTGGATGAAGAGACGCTCAAACGAGTTGCTGCACTCACCGATGGGCAGTACTATCATGCTTCCGATTCTGAATCACTCCTTACCATTTACCAAAATCTCGACAAGGAATTGATTACGACGAAGGAGGAGGAAGAGGTCGCTGTCTTTTTCACGGCGGGCGCGGTGGTGTGTCTGCTCATCGGTGGCGTTCTCTCGATGCTGTGGTTTAGCCGATTACCGTAGTAAAAGACCTGTCAGATCTCGGAGACCTGACAGGTCTGGAATTCCAAATTATTACTGACCCTCTATAGAAACCTGGTTTCCCTTTCTCACTGGCTCTTGAGAATATTGCGCGCGATCACCATGCGCAAAATTTCATTCGTTCCTTCGCCGATCAACGTCAAGCGATTGTCGCGGTAAAAGCGTTCCACCGGGAAATCGCGCAGGTAACCCGCGCCGCCGTGAATTTGAATTGCTTTCCAACACGCGCGGTCGGCGGCTTCGGACGCAAACAATTTTGCCATCGCTGCTTGTTGCGAAAATTTCTGCCCCGTATCTTTAAGATACGCCGCCTGCGCCACCATCAAGCGCGCCGCCTCCAATTCAACCGAGGTATCGGCGATCATCCATTGAATCGCTTGGAAATCCGCAATCGGTTTGCCAAACGCATAGCGTTCGTGCGCATACTTGAGGGACGCCTCTAGCGCGGCACGCCCCAACCCCAGCGCCATCGCCCCAATCCCGATGCGTCCCCCATCGAGCGTGATCATCGCTTGCTTGAATCCCGCGCCCAGTTTGCCCAACAAGTTTTCTTTGGGCACGCGACAATCTTCAAAAAAGACTTGCGTGGTCAACGAGCCGTGTAGTCCCATCTTTTCTTCCACTTTGCCGATGACGAGACCGGGCGCATCGCGTGGGACAATGATCATACTCAAGCCACGATGCCCTTGCGATTTGTCGGTGATACAAAGCGTGGTGATCGAACGCGCGACGGCGCCGGAGGTAACATACATTTTGGAACCATTGAGAATCCACTCATCGCCTTTAAGCACCGCGGTGGTGCTGACCGAGCCAGCCAGATCGCTACCGCCTTTCGCTTCGGTGAGCGCGAGTGCGCCCAGGGCTTCGCCTTGGGCAAGCGGCACCAGCCATTTTTGTTTTTGCTCTTCCGTGCCGAACAAATAAATCGGCATACACCCCAAGCCCACATGCGCCGCATACGTCAATCCGATAGAACCAGACACGCGTGAAATCTCTTCGACCGCGAGTGCTTGCGATAAGGTGTCCGCCCCGCCACCCCCGTACTGTTCCGGAATCGGCAGACCCATCAAACCCTGCGCCGCCATTTTCTCAAAAATGTGTGCGGGATGCTCATCGCTCTTGTCAATCTCGGCGGCGTGCGGTGCAATTTCTTTCTCGGCAAAATCATGCACCATGTCACGAATCGCGCGCTGTTCCTCGGTCAGTTGGAAATCCATGGCTCCTCTTCTCCTTTGAAGAATTGTAGAATGATCATCGAACACATGACGAATCCGTTTTGCTCATTGGTCATTTATTGGTGCGCTTCGCCTTCCAGTCGCGGTTCGCCCCACACCGCCCAGTTCCAGCGATTATCGCCCAGCCCATCGGTCACAAATTCGATGCGCGCGACATCGCTATTCAAGCGCGGCATTTTGATTTCCACCTCTTGCCACGCGTGTGAATTTTTAACCGTGCTCCACAACTTCCAACCATTCACCAACACCCGGAACGCCACATAACGATCTGCCGGCAATTCCGACCCATCGCGAATGCCGATCGAGAATTTCATTTTCAGTTGACGCACGCTTGCCGGAATCGGGACCAAGTACTCGACGTGCGCCGAGCCGCTCATCGGGGGATGTTCCCACAACGCACGCCGCGTTACTTGCGCGCACATTGCCTCGGCGACCTTAACTTCCATGCCGGAAAAGGATGCCTCATTAAAATGAGCGAGGAAATCAAACGACCACGCGTTGGCGCGCGCTTCTTGTTGTTTCAACGATTCCGCAAACGCGCGCACGGCGTCCAAACTCGCGGGCGAGAGGGTTTTCAAGAGGGCAATAATTTCTTCGAGCGTTGCCATAACGATTCCTTGGGATGATTATATGATGGGGTGAACGGCTTGTCAATTATTTTGGCTTTCATTATAATTGAGACAGACTCTAATCGGAGGAGCGTATGCCGATTTACGAATACCGTTGCGCCGATTGCAAAAAGCGCGTGAACATTTTCTTTCGATCCTTTTCTGTGATTTCCGAACCCACCTGTCCCAATTGTGGCGGCACAAAATTAACGCGGCTCGTTTCGCGCATCGCGACCGTCAAATCGGAAGAGACGCGGCTCGAAGCCATGGCGGATCCGGCGAATTTTGGCGACGTGGACGAAAACGATCCCAAGAGTGTGGCGCGCTTTATGCGCAAGATGGGCGATCAAATGGGGGGCGAGGATTTGGGTCCCGAATTTCACGAAATGGTGGATCGTTTAGAAGCCGGGGAAAGTCCGGAGGAAATTGAAAAATCCATGCCGGGATTGGGTGGCGAAGGCGCGGGGGAAGGTAACGCGTTAGAGTAAAGGGTAAGAGTGTGGAGTATTCAGGCACCGCGCCATACGCTACACTCGAGCGCTCCATTTAGATTTTCTCAAACCGTTCTACGTCCATCACGAATACCGTTGCGCCGCCTACTTGGACTTCGACAGGTTGGGCAAGATACAGCTCGCCCGGCTCCATCACCGGCGGCATGGGATTGACGAACTGCGTACGCGTCATGCAGTTTTTCTTGATGATATTCAACACCTCTTCGAGATGATCGGGGTCCACGCCGATGAGAATCGTTGCATTACCTTCGCGCAAAAAGCCGCCGGTAGTGCTAATGAGCGTGAATTGAAAATTTCGATCGCGCAACGCCTCGGTGAGTTTGCCGGCATCATCGGTTTGCACAATCGCAAAAACGAGTTTCATAGTTTCCTCCGTTTCAACTCCTCACTCATCCGCGCGCGAATTTCAGTTTGCACCTGATCAATCGGTTGGGTGCCATCAATCACCACAAATCGTTCCGGCTCGGCTTGGGCGAGTTCCAAATATCCTTCTCGCACGCGCATGTGATACTCGACATTCTTTTGATCCAGCCGATTGGTCTCCCCTTGATGCCGGCGTTCCAATCCCACTTGCACCGGCACATCAATGTAAAACGTTAGGTCGGGCACCAAGCCGCGCGTGGCAAACTGGGTGATCGCGCGTAACGCCTCCAGATCGAGCCCCAAACCATAGCCCTGATACGCCAACGTTGAATCAGAGTACCGATCGCACACGACGATTTTACCGGCGGCAAGCGCGGGCCGAATCAATTCCGCCACAATTTGCGCCCGCGCCGCGGAGAACAATAACACTTCGGTTTCGTTCTGCATCGCCAAATTGTGCGTCGAAAGAATGACTTTACGAATCTGTTCGCTAATTTCTGTGCCGCCCGGCTCGCGCGTATAAATCACCGGCAATCCGCGCGCCTGCAAATACTCGACGAGCATGCGTGCCTGCGTGGTCTTGCCGCTTCCGTCTGGTCCTTCAAAGGTGATGAACATGGTAGGTGAACGAATCTATTCTTCTTGATTGGCGTAAATGCGCACGCGCCGTTTGGGTTCTTTGCCCAACGATCGAGAAAACAGATTGGCTTGCCGTGCCATCTCGTGTTGTTGCCGGCGCGTGTACGCATTCTGCGGCGACAATTCGACCGAACGCGCGCCTCGCTGAATCTGTTCAATCGCGGCTTCCGCCTCACGCAACGCGCTCGCCAATGGATCGTCTGCGCCGACCACGCCAAACAAGTCTTCCAACACCCCTTCCATCTGCGCGAGGGTGTTGGAACGCAAGACATAGACCGGAATCCCACGTCGTTCGGCATCGGTAACAATCGGCGGACGCTTGCGATAATAATTTTTCAACGTCAACACCGCGTCCGCGCTGTGAATATCATTGACTACTTGAATGGGCAGGTTCAATCCTTTGGCGGCTTGCTCCAAACGATCCTGGCTCAAACCGTAGGGGAACATTCGCAGCGCGCGCGGCGGTTTCTCTTCGCGCGTGGGTTCGATGCCACGTCCACGTGCCGGTTGTTCCCGCAACGCGCCCACTCGCACCGTTGCCGGCTTTTCGATGCGCACTTGGCCCTCGGCATCGCGCGTGCGAATCTCCGGCGAAAGAGGACGCCCACGCAACAAAGCATCCACGGCTTGCGCCACATCGTGATGAATCGTAAAACGATCACGCTCTTGGATTTCGATCAGCACATCGAACGTGGGCGGGGCTTTACGTTCCAAAATGGATTTCTGCGTCCCGCGCCGCCGCGCCTCTTCATCGGAGAGCGTAACCGATTGAATGCCCCCAATCAAATCGGATAGCGTGGGATTCATCATCAAGTTGTCTAGCGAGTTTCCGTGCGCCGTCCCGATGAGTTGCACACCGCGTTCCGCAATCGTGCGCGCCGCTTCCGCTTCCAACTCGCGCCCAATCTCATCAATGACGATGACTTCGGGCATGTGGTTTTCAACGGCTTCGATCATGACTTCGTGCTGAAGCATTGGTGTGCGGACTTGCATTCGGCGTGCCTTGCCCACGGCCGGGTGCGGCACATCGCCATCGCCGCCAATTTCGTTCGACGTATCCACGATGACCACGCGTTTGGTCTCCGCCAAGATGCGCGCCGACTCGCGCAACAGCGTGGTCTTGCCCACGCCGGGTCGTCCCAGGATCAAAATACTTTTCCCTGATTCGATCAAGTCGCGAATAATTTCAACGGTGCCATACACTGCCCGTCCCACGCGACACGTCAAGCCAACAATGCGTCCCTGCCGATTGCGAATGCAAGAGATGCGATGCAAGGTGCGTGGGATGCCGGCTCGATTATCTTCAGTAAACTCGCCAATGCGCGAGACCACGTACTCGATATCTTCGTGACTGACCTCGCGCGCATTGAGCGCCAGGGCTTGGCTCACAAAGCGCGCTTCTGGCACACGCCCCAAATCCAACACAATTTCCAGCAACTCGTCGCCGCGATTAATTCGACGCAAATGATCTTGCAGATGCAGCGGCAAAACGTTCAACAATAAATCGAGATCATCTGTAATTAGCTGTTCCGTACTCAAACACTCCTTGTTTGTTTTGGTTCGGCGATATTATACCCTCTCTTAGGTAGGGCGTCAACGAGAAGAAAATTTTAGCAGGGCTATTGACGCCGCTTCTATTCGGCATTAGAATCCGCCACAGAAACATGAGGAGGAGAAACCCAAATGGAAATTACTGTTTCGCAAGAACAGGGTCGCATACCGGTTACTGTCTTTCGGCTTCAAGGTAATCTCGATTCGTCCACGTACACACAACTGGAACAGCGCGCTAAAGAAGCCATCGTTGCTGGCACCCGTAACCTGCTCATTGATATGACGCACGTTCCGTATATGAGCAGTGCGGGTATTCGCGTCCTCACCACCCTCTTTAATCAACTTCACGCCGCCGACGAAATACAAACGGCACAGCAAACAGTTCGCCGCGCAAATTTCAAATCACCGCATCTCAAACTAGCCGGCGTTTCAACGCGTGTGCTAGAAGCACTCAACATGGCTGGTTTTGATGAATATCTGGATATTCACAAAACCCCACAGGACGCTTTGGCAGCATTTTAATCTGCATACGGTTCGCGACGGCCTTCCGTTTATGTCAAAGCCGGGTAGTACTCTTGGCACTTGCCAAGCCATTCGTTTGATGCTAGAATGAAATCATTCTCGAACAAAAGTGCGACGGGGACGCCGTCGCCGCTTTCTGCTCAGGCAAAAGGAGGCATTCCGAATGGCAGACGAGGTTATCATGGGTTATTGCGTTAAGGAAAAGGCGCAAAAGCCAATGAAAGATGCAAAAGAGGTTACACTCAAGAACGGTAAACGTGCCTTACAAGGGGTCTGCGCCTCGTGCGGAACCAAGATGATGAAATTCATCTCCGCTAAAAAAGCGACGGAACCTGTAACCCCCGCACCCAGTGAATCGAGCAAACCCACCATGACTGCCTAGCCATCATTCTCTTGATTCAAAGACCCGTCTCGACGCTGAGGCGGGTCTTTGCTTATGAGGTATTCCAATGTTCAAACGATCCTGGTTGATCGTAATTATTCTTCTCGCCGCATGCCAACCCGCTTCTATAGCAACGCCCACCAACCCACCGCCCAAGATCGCCACCGATGCGCTTGCGGTCTATCAACAGGCACTTGTCTCATCAGCGCAAAACGATTTGACGCTGGTGGACCGACCAACACGTTATAACCTGACGCTCAAGTACGACGCCAATCCACCTACCCTCACCGGCAATCAAGAGGTCATTTATTTCAACAAGACATCCCAGCCGCTGAACGAAATTTATTTTCGATTGTTTGCCAACTATCCGGAAAGTGGCGGCAAGATCACCATCAACCAACTCAGCGTGGATGATGCGCCGGCAACATCGGAACTCCTCGTCCAAAACACGGCCCTGCGTGTCCCGCTCGCGACGCCACTCGCACCCAACCATTCGATCAAAATCCAACTCGATTTCAAAGTTACGATTCCGCGAAATAGCAAAACGCATTATGCCGATTTCACGGCAGACGACTCCGTTGTCACCTTGCCGACCGTTTACCCGCTGATTCCGGCGCACGATGCCCAAGGGTGGCACATCGAACTACCACCGCCGCATGGCGATCTAGTGTACGCCGAGGTCGCGTTCTATCAAATTGCCCTCACCGCGCCAGCCAATATGCGCGTCATCGCCTCTGGCTCAACATTCGATGCGGTTACCCACAACGATGGAACAACGACGTGGCAGATGGTTGGTGCACCCATGCGCGATTTCGACATTAACCTGACCACGCAATTGCAAAAGACCAGCGTCGTCATCGGCGAGACAACGATCAATTCGTACTTTGAACCGGCGGACGCCGAAGGTGGCAATCAAGCCCTCCAAGTTGCCAAAGGTGCTTTGGAGACCTTTCAACGATTCTTGGGTCCCTATCCCTACCGTGAACTCGATGTCGTGCAGACACCCACGACCGCCGGCGGCATCGAGTACCCCGGCATCGTCGTCATTGGCAGAAAACTGTACTCCGACCCCAAATCGGCAGATTTTTTCGAGTTTGCTACCGCGCACGAGGTCGCCCATCAATGGTGGTACGCCATGGTCGGAAACGATCAAGTCAATTATCCTTGGATGGACGAAGCATTAGCCCAATACAGCACCTTACTCTATTACGAAAACACGCGTGGCACCGCCAGTGCCGCCAATATTTTGCGGAATGTGTTTCAAGCCCCTTACAATCGCGCCAAGAACGAAGGACGCGATCTGCCAGTCAATCAACCGGTGAGTGCCTTTACCGAAAGTGATTACGGGGCGATTGTGTACGGCAAAGCGCCCCTCTTCTACGATGCACTGCGCAAACAAATGGGTGAGGAAAAATTCCGGAATTTTCTCAAAACGTACTTTGAACGCTTTAAATACAAAATTGCTTTTCCGGACGATATGCTCAAAACCGCCGAAGAGGTTTGTGGTTGCTCACTCCAAACCGAGTACCAACAATGGATTCTTAACCCCACAAAATAAAAATCGAGCCGTTCCATGGAACGGCTCGACTCATTTACACGCCGTAAATCTCTCCAAATTTCTTTTTGAGATACGCCACATACGACCGCGATTGCAGTGGTTCACCAGTAACCTTCTTGGCAAGTTCATCCAACGTGAACTTGCGACCGTGCGCATGAATGTTCTTGCGCAACCAACCTAGCAACTCGGCATACTGTCCATCTTCGATCTGCGCCGGAAGCGTCGGAATATCTTGTAACGCGCGTTCCCACAATTGCACTGCAAACATCGAACCGAGTGAATACGTGGCAAAGTAACCGATACTGCCATATGACCAATGCACATCTTGCAAGCAACCCAACTTGTCGTTGGGTGGGATGATGCCAAGATACTCTTGCATCTTGGCGTTCCACGCGTCGGGCACGTCTGCCACTTTGAGCTTTCGCTCGAGCAACATATTTTCCAATTCAAAGCGGAGCATAATGTGCAAACTGTAGGTTACCTCATCCGCTTCGACGCGAATGAACGAGGGATGCACTTTGTTGACTGCACGATAAAACGATTCGGCATCTTGATCGGCGAGTTGTGCTGGAAAATATTCCCGCAAACGCGGGAACCAATATTTCCAAAAACCGCGACTGCGCCCCACAATATTTTCCCACAGCCGCGATTGCGACTCGTGCACCCCCAGCGACGCGCCGCCCGCCAACGGCGTGCGTTCGAGTTCGGGACGATAGCCCATATCGTACAGCGCGTGGCCCGCTTCGTGAATCGTACCAAAGAGCGCGGGTGAGAGAAAATGCTTGTCCACGCGAGTGGTGATGCGTGTATCGCCCAAGCCAAAACCGGATGTGAACGGATGAACAGATTTGTCTTGCCGCCCCCCTTCAAAATCAAAGCCGAGTTGTTTGATGACCGCAATGCCAAAATCCCACTGCTTTTGTTCGTCATACTCACGATGCAAGACGGCATCGCTGACCAAATCGGTTTTCTTTGCCAACGCGGCGACGAGCGCAATCAATTCCTGCTTGAGTGGCGCGAAAATGGCTTCCACTTGGGCGGTGGTCATCCCCGGCTCGTAATCATCCAACAGCGCATCATAGATGCGATCGGTGTAGCCAATATAATTAGCTTCTTGAATTTTCAGTTCGATGATTTTTTCCAAATGGGGTTGGAACAATTTAAAGTTGGATTCCGCTCGCGCCTTGTGCCACGCTTCAAACGCCAACGCCGTAACCCGCGACAACTCTTCCACAAATTCGGCGGGCAAGCGTTTGGCTTTGGCATAATCGCGCTGGGTCACGCGGATAAGACTGGCTTCATCGGAATCATAATCGAGTTTGGCGGCATCGTCCGTCAAGGCATCCAGCAACACGCCAATCTCGTCCGCCGTAAAGTGTTCGTGCGCCAAACGATCCATCGTCGCGAGTTGATTGGCACGTGCCTGCGCGCCTTTGGGCGGCATATACGTTTGCAAATCCCAGCCCAACAAACCGGACACATTTCGCAAATCGCTCACTACCGCCAAGCGCTGTTTGAGGGTCTCGAATTTCTCGTTCACTCATGATCTCCTTGCCAAGTAGGATTTTCTCCGTTCACCGATCGCCGAGCATACCCATTGCGATACGAAGGGTGATAGAACGCTTCATGCTCACCATGGCGTTGCACATAGCGTTCATAACGATCACGATAACGACGCGGCATCAAGCGTTTAAGCCGGGTGGTCGTTATATCGAGGACATAGTGCATCGTATCGGCAAGCATCGCGCCGATGAGCAGATCGGCCACGTAACCTAAATACCACAGAATATCTTCCGCATCGCCTTGAAACGTCATTGAGAAATTCATTCGTCGGAGAATGATGGCAATGGGCACAATGACGATGGATAGCACCACCGCCATATATAACCAACGCACGAGCGTGCCAAGCCCCGGCACGTGCATCAGATCGCGATGCCGCACCATCTTGGCGTAGGGCCACCAAAAGATGCGCATCCAACCCCAATCTTCCATAGATTTGGAGTTGAACAAATCCAAGTCGGGTGAGAGCACAAAGTTGGCAATCACAATGCCAGCATCTACCACCGCAATATCGGCAAGCGACCATCCTTGCGATGCCATCACGGCAGTGGTCCCCACCAGCACAACTGAATTTCCAATTGTATGTCCTACAAAACCGGGCATTCCCCCCTCTTGTTATTCCGGATGTTGCGCGGATTATATCCGATGCACGACCCTTTTGCAACCATAATTTGACGAATCAGTGATTCAAAGTATATTTGGAGTATCACATCACCTTTGGGAGGATGAATGTCAAAGCAGACTCTAGGCGTACTCATCGTAGCGATTGTATTTCTGATCGTTGCCTGCACGACGCCGATCCAATCCTCGGTAACCTCACCTCCACCACCGATTACGCCGACCCCTATTCCACTCCTCAATGCCGATCAACTATGGCAACGCGCACAAACGTGTAACTGTTTGCAAGTTTACACGCATCCGGAAACCGGCGATAGCATCCTTCTCAAAGCGATTGATAGTGCCAAGCAATCGGTGCGGCTCAAGATGTACTTGTTCACGCGGGATAGCGTCCGCGACGCGCTGATCAATGCCGCCAAGCGCGGCGTCAATGTTCGTATTCTGATGGAACTGAATCCGTACGGCGGCACAGCAACGAACGTAGATTTGTTCAATGCGGTCAAAGGCACGCCGGTGCAGATGCGCTGGGCAAGTTTCGATTTTCGCTTTACGCACGAAAAGAGTTTGGTGATTGATGATCAGATTGCTTTCATTATGACGCACAACATCACCACGTCGTCCTTCAACGCCAATCGCGAGTACGGCGTGATTGATTCGCGTGCGGACGATGTGGCAGAAATCATCAAGGTCTTTGAAGCCGATTGGGAGAAACAACCGATAGATTTGAAAAATCCACGCTTGGTGTGGAGTCCAATCAATGCGCGCCAAAAGTTGATCGAGTTGATTGACAGCGCCAAGGTCAGCCTTGACCTTGAGCAGAACGAATGGTACGCGCAAGAAATCGTTGATCGCGTGATCGCGGCGCAAAAGCGCGGCGTCCAAGTGCGCGGCATTTTCTCCCCGCGCGATCCCATCACCTCGGACAGCGCCGAACCCAACCGTGAGTTGATCCGGCAAAACGGAGGCTCCGTCAAGTATATGAGTTCGCCCTACATTCACGCTAAAATGTTCCTGGTAGATGGACAGCGCGCGTTTGTCGGCTCGGTCAATGTCTCGGACAATTCGTTAAATAACAATCGCGAACTGGGAATTATTTTTGATCAAGCCGATGCCGTTGCCATCGTCAGACAAACGTTTGAAAAAGACTGGAACACCGCGACCATCGAGCCGTTCCCGGTTTCAGATTTTCAGATTCCTCCCAGCGGCATTGTCAATTGGCAAGACGCCGCCAAAGTGTACAATCGGGAAGTAACGATTGAAGGCAAGATCGTCAAGATTTACAACAGCGGGCGCGTGATGTGGTTGCAGTTTAGCGAAGATTGGCAAACCGATATGAAAGTGGTCATCTTTCCTTCCGATTGGGGCAAATGGCCCCAGCGTCCCGATTTGATGTACATGGGCAAGACGATTCGCGTGACCGGCAAGGTGGTGGAGTATCAAGGTGCGCCGGAAATCGTCGTGAATGATCCAAAATTTATTTCGATTGTGGAATAAAGCCAATGGACAATTCAATCAAACAAAATTGGATTCGTGTGTTAGGACGTTTACGTTTTGACCTGACGCACTACGAACCCTTGCGCGCGCGTAAAGAGTACGACACCCGCCATGGGGTTGAGGTCATGCTGGATGAGAGTGGGCAAGTGCGCATGGTGATTAGCCGGCAAATCGGCGAGACGATCCGCGCCCAACGCGCCTCGCGGGCGGGACGTGAGTACACCACGTTTAGCGAGCAAAACGCGGTAACCATCATCACCTATCATTTGCGCGCCGGCGACGATCTGGCGGATGTGCTCCGTGAGATGGAACAAGAGATTGCTTTCAAATAGAAAGGACCTTATGACCACGCGTCTCGATGAATTTCGCGCCTTCCGCGAAAAGATGAACGAAAAAATTTTGGCGAGTGATCATCTAGGCATCAAACGCTTTTTCAATCTCGACACGATGGCATACCAAGATGGCGCACTGCCCGGCAAGACTAAAGAATTGTTGGGATTAGTTGCCTCCGCCGTTTTACGTTGCAACGATTGCATTGATTATCACCTGATCCAATGCGTCGCCGCCGGCTACACCGACGCCGAATTGTACGACGCGCTCAATGTTGCATTGGTGGTTGGGGGAAGCATCGTCATTCCGCATTTGCGCCACGCGTACGAAACGATTGAATTGTTGAGACAAGAAGGTAACTAACTGATGTTACGCACTTTCACCGCCGAGTTCGCTGAGAACGCAGAGGAAAAAACATTTTTCGCTCTGCGTCCTTGGCGTTCTTTGCGGTAAATCGCTAGAGACCGCGTAAGGTGAGTAACTAACAAAAACTACCTTGCACGCCAATGGTGTTTGTGATATAATTTTGCTCGTAAGCCAACTCTTTCACCGCTTGGATCGTGTGAGCGACCGAGACGGTACGGCATCAGGCTTGATTTGTTACGCCTTCCGTTCGTCCGGGAGGCGTTATTCTTTTATGACCCAACCGATCCTACGAATCGAAAACGTTCATTACACCTATCACGTACATTCCGCGCGTGCGATCCACGCCTTGCGCGGCGTTTCGTTCACCGTCCAGCCCGGTGAGTTCATCGCTATCATCGGACACAATGGCTCGGGCAAATCCACGCTCGCTAAACATCTCAACGGCTTGATGTTGCCCACCCAAGGCGATGTTTGGGTCAAAACGTGGAACACCCAAGATGCCCAACATCGAATTGACATTCGTTCAACGGTAGGGATGGTGTTTCAATCGCCGGACAATCAAATTGTCGCCACGATTGTCGAAGAAGATGTCGCATTCGGTCCTGAGAATCTGGGCGTGCCACGCCCAGAAATTCATCAGCGTGTCAATTGGGCGCTCGACACCGTCGAGATGCAACCGTATCGTCATCGTGCGCCACATCTTCTCTCGGGAGGGCAGAAACAGCGCGTTGCCATCGCCGGCATCCTCGCAATGAAACCCGAGGTGCTCGTCCTCGATGAAGCCACTGCCCTGCTCGATCCGTTAGGCCGCGATGAAGTAATGCGCGTGGCGCGTCGTTTGAACCAGCAAGGCACAACAATCATTGCCATCACGCATCTCATGCACGAAGCCGCTCTCGCCGATCGCGTGATCGTGATGGAAAACGGCACCATTGCAATACAAGGGACCCCGCGCGAAATTTTTCATCAAGCCGATCGCTTGCGCGATCTGCAACTCGATGTGCCGGCGATCACCCAACTGGCCCAGCGTTTGCACACCTCTGATCCAAACTTTCCCAATGATGTACTGACGGTGGACGAGTTTGTTCAAGCGATGACGCGTAACGTGGGGCAAGGGGCAAGAAGCAATTCCCCACTCACCCACTCGCCTAATCCCCTAATCGCCCAATCCCCCAATCCCCCAACTCCCCAGCAACCCAACGCGGTCATCCAGATTCGCGCGCTAGAACACACCTATTTGCGTGGCACGCCATTGGAAACGATTGCTCTACGCGGAGTTGATTTTCAAGTTGGGCGCGGCGAGATTGTTGGCATCATTGGGCACACTGGCTCCGGCAAATCCACCTTGATTCAACATTTGAACGGCTTGCTTCGTCCCCAGCGTGGCGAGGTTCGCGTCCTCGATTATAACCTGTGCGACGCCAAGACCGATGTGCGCACGTTGCGTCAACGCGTTGGCTTGGTCTTTCAATTCCCCGAAGCGCAATTGTTTGAACAATATGTAGGCGACGATGTAGCGTTTGCACCGTGGCAAATGGGATTGCGCGGCGAAGCGTTGCGCGCCCGCGTGCGCGAGGCGATGGAAGCCGTGGGACTGCCGTTCGAGGTGTTCAAGGATCGTCCGCTCTATTCGCTCAGTGGTGGCGAGCGACGCCGCGCCGCACTGGCCGGCGTGCTGGCAATGAAGCCAGAGATTCTCATCCTCGACGAACCTACTGCCGGACTCGATCCATGTGGACACAAGGATCTTTTGGCGCGGCTAATGAAATGGCATCACGATTGGCAAATGACCCTCGTCGTCGTCTCGCACAATATGGAGGACATTGCCCGCTTGTGTGATCGCATTTACGTCCTCGCCGAAGGCAAAAGTGTTGCCAACGGTACACCACGCGAGATTTTTGCGCAACCTCAATCCTTGATTGAACGCGGTTTGGGTGTGCCACAAATCACCGCCGCGATGCACGCCTTGCGGGCACGCGGAATGGACGTGCGGACGGATGTATTGACGATAGAAGAAGCCGTCGCACAGTTATCAGTATTCAGTGTTCAGTGATTCAGTGAAATGGAAGAATTTGAATTTGCACGCCACATCACCATTGGACAATATCTGGCGCTCGATTCCTTTGTGCACAAGATGGATCCGCGCATCAAATTATTTTGCTTTGTGTTGATCGTCAGCGCGGTAACGTTTAGCGTGAGTTACACCGCCAATGCCATCCTGCTTGCAACGATGCTCGCGTTGATTGCATTGAGCCGGATTCCTGTGCAGTATGCCTTGCGCGGACTCAAACCCGCCATTCCAATTGTGCTCTTACTTGCCGCGCTACAAATCCTGTTTTACACCAGCGATTTCGCCGGCACCAATTGTGTTTCCATTTTTCGATGGGGTCCCATTGACAGTAACACGTGCGGTGTCCATCTGGCGATTGTTTCTGCCGCGCGCTTTTTGGATTTGTTGATTCTCACCAGTCTGCTCACCTTCTCGACGACCATCACCGAACTCACCCTCGGGACCGAAGCGTTGTTGGCGCCGCTCCGCCGCTTCAACTTTCCGGCACACGAACTTGCCTTGACACTAACGATTGCGCTTCGATTTGTGCCAACCTTCGCCGAGGAGCTGGAACGCATTATGAAAGCGCAAGCCTCGCGCGGGGCAGATTTGGGCTATGGGGGGCGATGGCAATTTGTTCGCCGAACACGCGCCTTGTTGCCGGTGATCGTTCCACTCTTTTTGAGCGCGTTGCGCCGCGCTGAAGATTTGATTTTGGCAATGGAAGCGCGATGCTACGTTGGCGGCAAAGGTCGCACCCATTTCATCGAATTCAAAACAAGATGGCACGATTGGCTGGCACTGGGTGTCGTCGTTCTATTTGTGGCAGGATTGATTTTGATACCGTTTGCGTTTTGATTCCTAACTCGGACGAGCCGAAACAACACCGGAATTTATCCACGAAGGACACGAAGATTTCTCTGTTCTTCCTTCGTGACCTTGGTGCCCTTCGTGGATGAAAAAATCTTTGCTTTTTGTGCAACGATTTCATTTGATCGGTACTAAATCAGTGCGCAATGATCGCGTACAACAAACAGAAGGAGGAAAAATGTCTGTTCGTAAAATCGTCGTCACTGGTGTGCTTGCCGCGATCGCAATCTTGCTCGGTGTTACGCGGCTGGGATTCATCCCGGTGCCTAACCTCTCCGGCAACGCCACGATTATGCACGTGCCGGCAATTATCGGTGGAGTGCTGGAAGGATCGCTGGTCGGTTCGCTGATTGGCGGCATCTTTGGTCTCTTCAGTTTCATTCAATCCGAGACGCCGATCTTTAAAAATCCCATCATCGCCATCGTGCCGCGCTTGTTCATCGGCGTTACGGCATATCTGACGTATGCCGCGCTGAAAAAGGCAAACGAGTACGTTGCACTCGCAAGCGCAGGGGTGGTCGGTTCGTTGACGAATACAGTTCTGGTGCTGGGATTTGCCGGCTTATTCGGATTAATTCCCTGGGCAGTCATGCCCACGATCTTTCCGCAAGCCATCGCCGAAGCGATCATCGCCGCAATTATCACCATTGCGGTGGTCGCCGCGTGGAAGGGAATTGAAAGTGGCGCGGGGAGAGGCGCACGCAAGGTGTAATGTCAGCGGGCGACCAGGAGCGTTGCCCCTACACCCGTTGTTTCGGTCTGATTGGTATCGCAACAAGAATTGTCAGCAAGCCCATCACGCCCGCCGCGATGAATGGCATCGCATTGCCGCCGAGCGTGATGAGCCATGCGCCAATCGTTGCGCCCGAACTACCGATCACACCAGTCGTTGTGAAAATAATGCCGATGATAGAAGCGCGCGTTTCCGGCGAGGTGATGCCGGCTTGAAGTGTTTGTTGCGCCATAAACATCGCTTCGCTAAAAAAGAAGGCGAGCAAGAGTGGCGCCACGCCCCATTCCCACGTTGGGGCAATGCCCCACACGATGGTTGTTACACCAAAGCCAATGCCCGCAAGAATGAACACCCGCTTGCCGCCCCAGTGATCGCTCAAGCGACCGAGTGGAATACCCAGAAGTGAGGCAAAACTGCCGATTGCCCACAGCAGATTGATTTCCGCATCACTGTTGCGCCACGCATCGCGCGCGAGGATGGCAAAGAACGGACCAAACACAATGCCAAACGATGCGACCGTCAGCGTACCTAACACGATAAACCACACCACATTGGCATCGAGCGCAGCACGTAGTTTGGGAACTGCGCTTGTCGCGCGGCGCATCGTGGTTTCGCGCAAGCCGATGGCGCGGACAATGCCGTTGAGGATGAGAATCATCCCGTTGATCATCATCAACAGTGGAATGCTCAAAAGGTTGATGATGCCGGCCCCCAGCATCGGGCCCGTAATCAAGCCGAGCAACACCGCCGACTCTGTGAAACTGAACGAATGTGCCACACGATTCTCGCCGGACGCTTCGGTGATGAATGCCGAGAGCGGGGGCCATTGAAACGCGCTACACGCCTCCATCGCTACGAGCATCGCTGCGACGGTGAACCAATGCTTTGCCAAGCCGGCAAGCATGAGAAATGGCCCCATCATAATCGTCGCCAGCACGATCAACGCCTTGCGCCCAAAGCGATCGCCCAACGCGCCGCCAACGACACCCAGAACATTGTGCGCGAACGCCATCGCGGTGAACGCCGCGCCCACCTCCAAATCGTTGGCGCCAAGCGAACGCAAGTGGAGTGGCATCAGCGCATAGTACGTGTACCGCGCGCAGAGATTGGTGAAGATCGTGGCGCTGATGATCGCTAGATTGCGATTGAGTCCCATTCGTTGCAACATATTGAAAAAGACAAACAGGTAGACAAGTTACCCTGTCTACCTGTCTCTAGGTGCGCGTTTCCATCATCGGTTACGGTGCGATATATTTTTGCCAGACCGAATGTGCGCTCGTTTCGCCCAGCAACATCACGGCGACAAAGCGTGGGCGCGCTGGTTCGGCAAGAAGTTTCATTTGTGCTTCTTCCGGGGTGCGATCCCCTTTGCGGTGATTGCACGGGGCACACGCCGCCACCACATTTTCCCACGTGGTCGTACCCCCGCGCGAACGTGGAATGACGTGATCCACCGTGAGTTCGTGTTTGCCGGGCTGACCGCCGCAGTATTGGCACGTGTAGAGATCGCGCGCCAACACGGTGCGCCGTGAGAGCGGCAACGGCAAGCGGCGTGGAATCGGTACAAACGTGACCAAGCGAATCACCAGCGGCAGATTGATCGTGAAATTCTGCGCGCGGAGCATGGTTCTCGCCGCTTCAATCACTTCCGCCTTTTCTTTGAGCAGGAGGATGATGGCGCGTTGGACGGAAACAATGTTCAGCGGTTCATAGGTAGCATTTAGGACTAGAACAGCGCGTGAGGTAGTTTCCATAGCAAATCTCCACGCTTAATTTTATCAAAACCTTGCATTCTGTCAAACTTTTGACTTGGCGCCCAGACTGCGGTATACTTTGCCCGGCTTTCGCACCTGAGCGTGCAGGGCTAGACCAAAGCGAGGCGTTCGATGACTGGGACAATTCTTTTATCCTATCTCGCTGCCGGATTGATCGGCTATGTGTTTGGCGCATTTCCCACCGGCTTTTTTGTGGGCAAGTTGTGGAACGTGGATGTGCGCAAACACGGGAGCGGTCGCACCGGCGGCACGAATGTGTTGCGCACGGTAGGCTGGCGCGCCTTTGCGCTCACCGTCACCGGCGATATTCTCAAAGGCGTTTTGCCCGTCCTCTTTGCCCGATTGATCTTTCCCGATTATCACGGCGCACACGCGGCATCCGTGATTGGCGTCTTGCTGGGACACAACTGGTCTATTTGGATTGCCCTGATTGCCAAGCCGGATCCTGCGCTCAAATTTTCACCGCCACCACTCGGTTGGATTCAGCGAATTATCCAACAAGGACGTGGTGGCGCTGGCGTCGCCACCACCGCCGGCGCCGTCCTGACGATGTTTCCACCGGTTCCCTTGCTCATCGCACCGATTGCGATTGGCGCACTCGTCCTCAGCGGCTATGCCTCGGTCGGTTCACTCACCGCAGCGATCTTGTTCCCCATTGTCATGCTTGCTTTTGTGCTTGCCGGGTATGCCCCGTGGAGTTATTTCATTCTTTCGATTATCGTCTGCATCATCGTTGTCGTGGTTCACAAACCCAACATCGAGCGATTGCGCGCCGGGAATGAACGCCGCTTTGGGGCACGTTTGGTTCAACGGCGGCAAAAACCCCCGCAATAAAAAATCGGGCGATGCACCAAAGGCATCGTCCGATCTTTTTCGATCATCGAGCACGTCGCCGGCTCAACACAATCCCCAGCCATGCCGGCACCAACACCAGCATCGCACCGCTACAAATTTGAATCGAACGGCTCGGTTCGCTAGGCGCGCGCGTGGGTTGCGCCGCTGCCGATGAATTTTGCCCCACTTGGACTGGCGGAGCCGTTGCCGGCACCGGCTCCGGCGTCGAATAATCGGTAGAGAGACCGATGGTGGGGACAGCGCCGGGTTGCGGCAATGACCGCGTAACCACCGCACGCGGTTTCAACCCAACATCCTGACGCCACGCATTGTCCAAGCCATCGGTATCCACACCGATCACCTTTTTGAGAATGTCATCATAGTTGCCGCCCTTTTTGAACTCTTGCAACATCTGCGCCATCTTGTCTTTGCCGTACTTGCGATAGATGAAATCCACCACCGCATAACTTTGGGCGTACGCCAAATTGGCGGCGGCAGAATCCGCCGGAAAATTACCCGAAAGCGTCCGCAATGCCACCACCGTATCGTTTTGAATGGCGCGTTTGAGCGGCGTGTTGAATTGCGCATCGAGCGTGCCGGGATACGTCTCATAATACATTGCCAGACCTTCGTCCATCCAGCGTGGCATAGACAAATCGCCCAGCGGACTGCGAATTTTCTGATGAATGACCTGATGCGTTAATTCGTGAACGGTGGCACCCTTACCCCAGTCTAAATCACTGGGAGCAACGTGAATCAAGATGATGCCGTAATCCGGGAACGCTTGGCCCCCCGTCCACTCCTGCGCTCCCACCGAAAGCGCGTTACGAAAATCGGTGCGATTCCCATAGATGAAAATTTGAATCTGCGTATCTACCGTGACGCCGGTATCTTGTTGCAGAAACCTCATCGCTTCCACGCCGCGATCAAACAACGCTTGACCAAACTTGTCATCGCCGCTGTACCAGTACAGCGCCAACTGCTCATTCGATAATTTCTTCCACGCCTTGCTCGCATCTTCCACGCGGAACGTTTGCTTGGGCGTGGTCAGTTTATTCCCGGCATCATCCTCCACTGTCCACCAGAATTCTCCGGTCACCCCCGGCGGCAGATAACTGGTCGTCAAACGCCATTCATAGGTCGCCTTGACTTGTTTATCCGGCGTAAATTCCGGGATTTGTCGTGCGCTCGACGGCACGCCATTCAACTGAATGAACAGCGCGATTTGATTGATCACACCGACGCCGCTCTGTGCCTGCAACTCAAAGATCAAGTTTTGACGAAAGTTGTTGACGAATTTATTCGACGTGATGGTGATCGGGTCAGCGGCGGAGGCGGACGATCCAAACGCCAGAATGACAATCAACGCCACCATGAACCAAGCCATACGCTTCATTTGCTCCTCCCATAAAAAAAGACAGGTGGCAGGGACATCACTGTGCAACCTGTCTATACTACGTTCGACCGTCTCCGCCGGATTAGGCCGGCGTTCCCAATTGTTCGACCGGCGTATCCCGGTACTTGTCGCCCTCTTCGATCAGCATAATGGGAATGTCGTTCTTGACCGGATATTTGCGCGCGCAATCGCGGCAAACAAACCAGGTCTCATTGATAAAATCCAGCATCCCGGCATTGGGTCCGTTCCGGACACACGCCGGGCATCGTAGAATTTCAAGCAACTCTGGGCTAAGCATCTATCCTCCAAATTGGTTTTGAATTCTATCACATCTGCTTTACTGTGCCAAGCGGTTGAACAGCGTACTCTTCAATATCTGTAATTTCTGTTGGTATTCCATCGTCGTGATAATCGGAGTGGTCATAATCAGCGCGTCTTCACCATTATCACTGTAATACTTTTTGCGTAAACCGGTAACCTCAAACCCATACTTGCGATACAACGCCTGCGCGCCGATGTTCGATGTGCGCACCTCCAGCGTAACCCATCGCGCGCCGATTTCGGTTGCGTTATCAATCATCGCCACCAACAGCAACTCGCCGATCCCACGCCGACGCCACAACGGATGCGTGGCAAGCGTACTAATGTGGGCTTCATCCACCATCAACCAAAAGCCGCCATACCCAACCACCAGCGACGGGGCATCCACTTGCGCCGGTTGGCGTCTGAACCATCGGCGCAACCGAGACGAAGTGCCAGGATTGATCGGCACCTCTTTTTGCAAACGCGCCACGTAATAATGCGCCATCTCGTTGTAGCGCACCTCGTAATCATAGGCGCGCGCTGACCATGGGGCGGAAAACGCTACCAATTCAATATTCATCACCGCTTCAATATCTTGCGGTGTCATCGGTTCGATACGGTATGGCAACCGGGAATAATCGAGCGTCATTTTGGGCTGATCGAATAAACGTGCCACGTTACCGTACTCCCTCAACCGATTCGTGCGGCAGATACATTGGCGCCAGCGTGGTTGCCTCATCCACTTCACCCCGTTGCCAACGCGCCCACGCCAATTCGGCAGTGAATGCAGCCCGTCGTGTATTGAGTGCCCACGCTGGAATGATCGCACGGGCGCCCCACTGATCGGTCAAGTGTTGCGCCAACGTTGGTTCCACATCGCCGCAAAAAATCGCGCGCGATGAAACCTCATTCATTTCAGGCGCAACCAGCGTAATCAACGATTCGGCATTCACCAGCGCGTAATCGCTCGTGCGTCGAACGCGCCCCGCCTCTGCCGTATAGCGCGCCACCGAAAATCGTCCGCGTCCCGCCGCCAGAATTGCCCAAATCGGCAGAGTGTTCCACGCATGCGGCAACGCAATGGCATCCAACGTGGGAACCCCCAGAATCGGAATATTGCATCCAAACGCCAAACCTTTGGCAACGCTCATTCCCACGCGCAAGCCGGTGAACGAGCCGGGACCCAACGCCACCCCAATCGCACGCAAATCATTTTTGGTCACGCGACACAAATCCAAAAGATGAACAATCTGCGCCATCAACTCGATGGTGTGATTCTCACGTGAACGCCACGTCATTTCGGCAAGCACACCATCTTGACGATACAACGCGATGCTGGCGATGCGCGTGGCAGTATCAATCGCTAGTAACATGTCTGGTAAACTCGGTCAACCATTCGATATAACGCGCGCCGGTGGCTTGGAATTGCAAGGCGCGTTCATCATCACTGATGTGCCGAAACATGATCCACAATCGTTCTGCGGGCAACACCCCACGAATCTTTTCCGCCCATTCGATCACAGTAACCCCATCGCCGGCAAGATAATCGTCCAAACCAATCCCAACCGCTTCGTCTGGATTGCGGAGACGATACACATCAAGGTGATACAGCATCAGCCGTCCGCCGCGATGCTCATTGGCAAGAATAAACGTAGGGCTAGCAATTTCTTCGCGAACCCCCAACCCGTATCCCAAGCCCTGCGTCAAACACGTTTTGCCAGAACCCAGGTCGCCTTCCAAACAAACCAGATCGCCCGCGCGCGCCAAGTGTCCCAACTGCTCACCCCAGCGCCATGTTTGCATGGCACTGTGGCTTGTAAGATCAAGTTGCAAAGTATTTCGTTGCATTCTCGTGCGCTCATTATACCCGGAATACCAGATAGCGACAAGCAGACATTGCCGGTCTGTGTCAAGTGTGGTAGAATACTGACGGAGCCAACTATGCGTATCCTCATCCTTTCCGATGTTCACGCCAACCTTGTCGCGCTCGATGCCGTGCTCAAACACGCCGAAGATTTTGAGCAGGTTTGGTGCTTGGGTGATGTGGTAGATTACGGACCCGAACCCAACGCTTGCATCGAACGCTTGCGTTCGTTTGATTTGCTTTGCCTCGCCGGGAACCACGATTGGGCGGTGCTCGACAAACTCGATTTGGAAGAATTCAACCCCGATGCACGCCGCGCCGCGATTTGGACACGCACGCAATTAACGCCGGCAAGTCTAGAGTGGCTACGTGCCCTGCCCGAACGCGTGCCCACGCAAGCCGACCAGTTTACACTCGTTCACGGGAGCCCCCGCTATCCAATTTGGGAATATGTGCTGACGCCGGCGGTCGCGCGCATCAATTTTGAACATTTCGATACGATGATCTGTTTGATGGGACATACCCACGTGCCGGTGCTCTATCGTTATCATCGCGAAGAAAAGATGGCGACGGCAGAACCCTTGCCCGAAGGAGTCCCCATCGTTTTGGGACCCGAACGAATGATGATCAACCCGGGGAGTGTGGGGCAGCCGCGCGATGGCGATCCGCGCGCCGCATACGCCATTTTGGATTTGGACACCATGACCCTGACCCACTATCGCGTTGAGTACGACGTTGCCGCCACACAAGCCAAGATGGAACAAGCCAAACTCCCCATCCGCCTGATTCAGCGTTTGAGTTTTGGTTGGTAATTTCCAGAGCCTCCTCGGTTGACCGAGCACAGAAGATTTTTTGGTGGAACTTGGCGCCGTCTGGGAACGTCTACTGGGTGATAACCAATCGTTGAACAGGAGACCCCTATGAAACGCATTTTGATTTTGATGGCTTGGGCTAGTTTAATTGCAACCACTAGTTGTGCCGCACCATTGCCACAAACAAGCGCGGTTGGACCAGGGACTGCACCCGCCCCGGCACAGCCGCCCGTCTTTGCCACAGTCGTTGTCGAAGGCAAACGCCAAAGCACGACCACCGACGCTTATGCCCCCGAAGCAGCGAGCGAAGAGCGCATGATCGTGTACACCGTCCGCCTCTCTCTCGAAGTGCAAGACGCCGACCAAGCCTCCAACGACATTGCAACGATTGCAACGCAGTTCAAAGGATACGTGGCTGGC
The DNA here is from genome assembly GCA_037440625.1 of Chloroflexota bacterium. Lineage (GTDB taxonomy): Bacteria > Chloroflexota > Anaerolineae > UBA4142 > UBA4142 > DAOTXS01. The sequence goes on along the minus strand of JBBITT010000009.1, from coordinate 63,652 downwards.
TCTAACCTCACGCGCGACGCCAAGGGTCGCATGCGCGGGACGGTCACAATCCGCATCCCCGCCCAATCGCTCGATGAGGCGCAGAAAAAAATCGAGGCGATTGCGCTCAAAGTGTTGAGCCGCAATCGCGATTCCAAAGATGTAACCGATCAGTACACCGATCTAGGTGCACGCCTCAAAAATCTTGAGGCAACCGAAGCCGAACTGACCAAACTGCTCGCCACCGTGCGCGAACGCACCGGCAAAGCCGAAGACATTCTTGCCGTGTACAATCGCTTGACCGAGGTACGCCAACAAATCGAACAAATCAAAGGGCAGATGAACGTGTTGGAAAAGACAAGCACCTTTGCCACGATGACGATGGACTTGGTGCCTCACGAAGAGATCCAAGTCCTCGAACCGGATACGTGGATGCCGAACAAAACCGTCGCCTCTGCGCTCAAGGCACTCGTGCAAGCGTTGCAAGCCATCGCCGATCTGACCATCTGGCTGATTCTCTTTTTCCTGCCGGTCGCCATTGTCTTGCTCCTGCCTTTTGTGATTCTCGTGCTCATCCTGCGCGCTGTTTTCCGCCGACGTAAAAAAACCGCGTCGGCCATCTCGCCGCCGTAGAGACCTTGGCTCGCGTGAATGCGCGAGCCAAGTTTTTTCAAACATAATTTTGCTTGACAACCTTTTCGGTTTGGCGTAGAATCGCAGACAAAAGAAACAATGGTGGATGCCGAATGGCTCAGGCAAACGGCACTCCATCAGCGATCGAACCCGGAGCCATCGCGCTAAAACCAGGGCGCGATTTTTTCGTGTTCAAGGGTCGAATCAAAACGGAGGTGTGAGATGGCAGAGAAACAAGTCGGAACCTGGGCAGTCAAAGTGGGGCTGGCGCAGATGCTCAAAGGCGGCGTGATTATGGATGTAACCACCGCCGAACAAGCCAAAATCGCCGAAGATGCTGGCGCGTGCGCGGTGATGGCATTGGAACGTGTACCCGCCGATATTCGGCGTGAGGGCGGAGTCGCCCGGATGGCTGACCCGGAAAAAATCATCGAGATTATGAACGCGGTGACGATTCCGGTGATGGCTAAAGTGCGCATTGGTCATTTCGTCGAAGCCCAAGTGCTGGAAGCATTGGGCGTGGATTATATTGACGAAAGTGAAGTGCTCACGCCCGCCGACGAGGAAAATCATATTGATAAACATCCATTCAAAGTACCGTTCGTCTGCGGTTGCCGCAATCTAGGCGAAGCGTTGCGCCGTATCGCGGAAGGCGCGGCAATGATTCGCACCAAAGGCGAAGCCGGGACTGGCGATGTGGTGGAAGCCGTGCGCCACGCGCGCGCCGTCCTTGGCGAAATTCGCCGCATTCAAAATATGCGTCCCGATGAGTTAATGCACGTCGCCAAAGAGTTGGGCGCGCCGTACGAATTGTTGAAAGAAACCGCCGAACTGGGTCGCTTGCCGGTCGTCAACTTTGCCGCCGGCGGCATCGCCACCCCCGCGGATGCCGCATTGATGATGCAATTGGGTGTGGACGGCGTGTTCGTTGGCTCAGGTATCTTCAAATCCGGCAATCCCGCCAAACGCGCCAAAGCCATCGTGGAAGCAACCACGCATTACAACGATCCCGATGTGATTGCACGAGTCTCGCGTGGTTTGGGTGAGCCAATGTCCGGCTTGGCGGCGCGTGCAATTCCGGAAAAAGAACAACTAGCCGTGCGAGGATGGTAGATCAAGTCCAACCTTGGCGATAATTATGAAAATCGGAGTTCTCGCGCTGCAAGGCGCGTTCATCGAACATATTCAAAAACTGAAATCGTTAGGGGTAGAAACCATCGAGGTTCGCAAGCCGGAACAACTGGCAGACCTGGATGGCTTGATTATTCCTGGTGGGGAAAGCACCACGTTTGGCAAACTTGCCAACGAGTTCAACTTGATCGAGCCATTGCGCGCGTTTTGCCAGACGGGCAAGCCGGTATGGGGCACGTGCGCCGGAATGATTTTTCTCGCCAAGGATGTGGGACGCAAACAACCGGTGCTGGGCGTGATGGATGTGCAGGTCAAACGAAATGCGTTCGGTAGGCAAGTAGATAGTTTTGAAACTGATCTGGAGATTCCGGTGCTAGAGCCACGCGCGCCCTTCCATGCCATTTTTATTCGCGCGCCGCTGATCGAAAAGGTGGGCGAAGGCGTGGAAGTATTGGCACGCTTGGAGGATGGCACGATTGTGGCGGCACAGCAAGGCAATATGCTTGCCACATCATTTCACCCGGAGCTGACCAATGACCCACGCATGCATCAATATTTTCTGACCAAGGTCAAGAAAAAATAGTCAAGTTAGCCACGCGTTTGAAAATCAATCGGCACAGGATTACTTCCTGTGCCGTTCGTCTTGTGGCAGGCATGCCTCTACGTTTTGCTCATCGCTTTGCCAATGTATTGAATGCGCGTCGCATTCACCATAATCGCATCCTGCTCAATCACATACTTGGTATTGGACAAGAGCGAGACGACGGCTTTGGTAATCGGCAAAAACATTTGATCGGGCATCACCAAAGCGCGCCGCAAATCAAGACTACCGACGGTATGCAACGTGCCGCGCACCTCCATGCCTTCGGTGATGAGGAACACCTCGTGCGCTTCTTTTTTAACATAGCCGTAAAAGCGTTTAGCAGGCGGAATGGCGGTCTGCGGTGGCTCAAAGGCAATAATCGCGTGCGATTTGGGCACCACCGCGGCGGGATGTTTCTGCAACACTTTGCCCGGCTCATCCAGCCGCGATACGGTCACGTCACGCAAACTAATCACGGTGTCACGACGATCATTCAAAAAATCGGAGAGGCGCTGATCGCGGAACAACAATGTGCCCGCGATTGAATGGGATGGCGTCAGGATGACGACTTGATAGGCAACCGGCTCTTCAAGCATCGGATTCCTCTTCAGATATTCTACCCTCCGATTTTCCGTCTGTCAATTTTTTGCAAAACCAATCATCCCTCCCCTTTGGATGGCTCAATCAGCCCAAACGCACCGTTACTTTTAACCCTTTATTTACCCACCTTTCGCCTTTCTTATATCCTCTTTACAGTTTGCAAATAGAATAGTCTTGGTTTAAGATATGCAAAGTGCGTGTGCGCTGCGCTCGAACCATTCGATATCAATTTACAAATCTTTAAGGAGAGATTGAACGTTCATGGCTGCTCATCTTGAAATCCGCAATCTCCACGTTTCGGTGGAAGGTAAAGAAATTTTGAAAGGCATCAACCTCGTCATCAACAAAAACGAGGTTCACGCGATTATGGGACCCAACGGGTCTGGCAAGTCCACACTCGCCAACACGCTCGCCGGACATCCCAAGTACCAAATTACCCAGGGAGACATTCTGTATAAAGGCGAGAGTATTTTGGAATGGGGTCCCGATGAACGCGCTCAGAAAGGTATCTTTCTTGCGTTCCAATATCCGATGGCAATTCCCGGCGTTACGGTTGCCAACTTTTTGCGCACCGCGCTCAACGCGCGTCGCAAAGCCACCGGCTCGAACGGCGATTCCAAACCGATTAGCATCCCGGACTTTCGCAAACTGATGCGCGAGAAAATGGCACTCTTGAAATTGGACGACACCTTTGCCACGCGCTATTTGAACGATGGGTTCAGCGGCGGCGAAAAGAAACGCGTCGAAATTTTGCAGATGGCGGTGCTTAATCCGGAATTGGCGGTACTGGATGAAACCGATTCCGGGTTGGACATTGATGCGTTGCGCATCGTCGCCGAAGGGGTGAACGCGCTGGTGGGACCCAACCTGGGCGTCCTGCTCATCACCCACTATCAACGCATCTTGAACTATATCAAGCCCCACTTTATTCACGTGATGGTGGATGGTCAGATTGCAATGTCGGGCGGGCCCGCGTTGGCATTGCAGTTGGAAGAAAAAGGGTACGATTGGCTCAAAGAAACCGCCGGCAAGTGAGTGTCGTGTATTGAGTAGAGAGGGTGGCGCTGAGGTTTGTCCACACTTGGGAGGAATAAAGATGAACGAAACGAATAATTCGACCTTTGATATTGGCGCGTCGAGTTCGGTTTACCGCGAGAAATACGGATTTTACGATCCGGAAAAATACGTCTTTAAAGCCAGAAAAGGGTTGAACCGTGAAATCGTTGAAGAAATTTCGTGGATGAAGAACGAGCCCGAATGGATGCGGCAATTCCGTTTGCGCGCGCTCGATCTATTCCTGAAAAAGCCGATGCCGCAATGGGGCGCCAACCTCAACGACATTAACTTTGACGACATTTATTATTTCGTCCGTGCCACCGATAAAACCGAACGCTCGTGGGAAGAGGTGCCGGAAGACATCAAGCGTACGTTCGATCGCTTGGGCATTCCAGAAGCGGAAAAGAAATTCTTGGCGGGCGTGGGTGCGCAATACGAGTCCGAAGTGGTCTATCACAACATTCAAGAAAATCTGAAAAAGCAAGGTGTGATTTTCCTGGGGATGGATCAAGCCCTCGCCGAGCATCCGGATTTGGTCAAAAAATATTTTGGCACGGTGATTCCGCCGGCGGATAACAAGTTCGCTTCGTTGAACAGCGCGGTGTGGTCGGGTGGCTCGTTTATCTACGTGCCGCCGGGCGTCCACGTCGAAATGCCTCTGCAAGCATACTTTCGCATCAACGCACGCAATATGGGACAATTCGAGCGCACGCTCATCATCGCGGACGAAGGATCGTACGTGCATTACGTCGAAGGCTGCACGGCACCGATGTACTCCAGTGATTCACTGCATAGCGCGGTGGTAGAGATCATCATCAACAAAGGCGCGCGCGTGCGCTATACCACCATTCAAAACTGGTCGTCGAACGTATACAACTTGGTGACCAAGCGCGCCGTCGCGTACGACGACGCAACGATGGAATGGGTGGACTGCAACCTAGGGTCCAAGACAACGATGAAATATCCATCGGTGTATATGATGGGCAAGGGCGCGCACGGCGAAATTCTTTCCGTCGCGTTTGCCGGCAAAGGTCAGCATCAAGACGCGGGCGGCAAAGTTGTTCACGCCGCACCGCACACCTCGTCGCTCATTACCTCCAAGTCCATCAGCAAGGATGGAGGGCGCACCTCCTATCGCGGCTTGCTCAAAGTGTACCCGGGCTGCGAAGGCGTGAAATCGAATGTGCGTTGCGACGCGCTCTTGCTCGATGAAGAATCGCGCTCAGATACGTACCCATACATCGAAGTGGACGAAGACAATGTGCAAATCGGACACGAAGCGAGCGTGTCCAAAATCGGCGAAGAGCAACTTTTCTATCTGATGTCGCGCGGGCTGAGCGAAGCCGAAGCCTCCACAATGATCGTCAGCGGTTTCATCGAACCAATCGTCAAGGAATTGCCAATGGAATTTGCGGTTGAAATGAATCGGTTGATTCAATTGCAGATGGAAGGATCGGTCGGATAGGATTTGGAGCAACCTCGAAAATGACAAACAATGTAGCAACCTTGAACATCGAAACTGGATTTTCAAAAAACGCGATTGAAACTTTATCGCGCATCAAGAATGAGCCGGACTGGGTTCGCGCACGCCGCTTGGAAGCGTGGCATCTGTATGAAGAAACGCCAATGCCCGCGCCCAACGACGAGTTGTGGCGACGCACCTCGCTCAAGGATTTGAAATTCGATGGCGTGATTCCGTTTTCGCCTGCAGGGGCGAGTGACCACGCGCCCCTACAAGCATTGCCGGCAAAATTCCAACAAATCGTCAACGATGCAAACGCGGGCGGCGTGCTGGTGCAATACAATTCCACCGGCGCGCATGCGCGACTTGGCGCCGATTTGAAAAAGCGCGGCGTGATCTTTTGCGATCTGGATACTGCCATCCGTGAACACCCGGATTTGGTCAAGCAATATTTCATGACCAAGGCCGTTACATACACCGAAAATCGTTACGCCAGCGCGAAACCTTCTACTAGTCAAACCACCGGCAAACACGAAGGTGGCGGGTACGGCGACACGATCGGTGATTTGAAATTTGCGGCATTGCACGGCGCGTTCTTTAGCGGGGGGACATTCTTGTACGTTCCGCGCGGCGTCGTCATTGACCTGCCGCTGCAATCACTCACCTACTTTGACGCGCCGAATCTGGCAATGTTCACTCACACGCTTGTCATCGTGGAAGAAGGGGCGGCGGTTACCCTCATCGAAAACTATGCGTCCAAAGAAGACAGTGCGCGCCGCTTTTCGAATGGCGCGGTGGAATTGATCGTCAAGCCAGGCGGCAGTCTGCAATATTTTCACTTGCAAGATTTTGCGCGCGATGTGTGGCACTTTACCTCCCAGACCGCGTTGCTAGAACGCGATTCATCGCTCACTTGGCTCAACGGAATTCTGGGCAGCCAAACGACCAAAGCATTTTTGGATTGCAAGTTTTTGGGCAAAGGGGCAAACGCCAACCTGCTTGGCTTTTTCTTCGGCGATGGTCAACAACATTTCGATCAACACACATTCCAGAATCACATCATCGGCAACACGGTAAGCGATTTGCTCTACAAAGGTGCCTTGAAAGACGAAGCGTACTCGGCGTTTCGTGGTTTAATTCGGGTGAACCCGCAAGCGCAACGCTCCGACGCGTACCAAGCCAATCGGAATATCTTACTCAGTCCCAAAGCCCACGCCGATTCGATCCCAGAATTGGAGATTGAGGCAAATGATGTACGCTGCACGCACGGCGCAACGGTGGGACCAGTTGACCCCGACCAAATTTTTTATCTGATGGCACGCGGCATACCCAGGGTCGAAGCCGAAAAGTTGATTGTGGAAGGATTCTTTGATCCGTTGATGCAAAAGATTCCACTCGCATCCATTCGTGAGGAGCTAGCGCAAGCGATCCAGTCGAAAATTGGATTGTAATGACCCGTAGCCGGAGCAGGGGAGCAAAAAGGCAGAGAAGGAAACTCTCTTGCCCCTGTTCCTCTGCCTTCTAGAAAGGAATCTGAAATGGTAGACTATAAACATCCCGACGTGCTGGTCGAGACGGAATGGGTCGCGCAACACCTCAACGATCCCAATCTTCGCATCGTTGAATCGGATGAGGATGTGTTGCTGTACGAAGTCGGTCATATTCCCGGCGCGGTCAAGATAGATTGGCACGTGGATTTGCAAGACCAACTGGTGCGGGATTACATCAGCAAACGTGGCTTTGAGGAATTACTCTCGAGCCGCGGCATTGCCAACGATACCGCCGTGGTCTTTTACGGCGATAAGAACAATTGGTGGGCATGCTATGCGTTCTGGGTGTTCAAACTCTTTGGACATGAAAAATGTTTGGTGATGAACGGCGGTCGCCAAAAGTGGATTGCGGAAAATCGTCCGCTGTCCAAGGATGCGCCCAACTATCCGCGCACCCCTTACATTGCCAAAGACCGCAACGATAAAACGATTCGTGCCTTCCGCGATCAAGTGATGCAACACGTGGCGACGGGTAATCCCCTGGTAGATGTCCGTTCGCCGCAAGAGTACAGCGGCGAGTTGTTGCATATGCCGGGCTATCCGCAAGAAGGTGCGTTGCGCGGCGGACACATTCCCGGCGCAAAAAATATTCCGTGGGCAAAAGCCGTCCGCGAAGATGGCACATTCAAATCCGCGGACGAGTTGAAAGCGTTGTACGAATCACAAGGGATCACCGCAGATAAAGACGTGATCGCCTATTGCCGCATCGGCGAACGCTCCAGCCACACCTGGTTTGTGCTCAAGTATCTGCTAGGTTATCCCAAAGTGCGCAACTATGACGGCTCATGGACGGAATGGGGCAATCTGGTCGGCGCACCGATTGAAAAATAGTTGCCCGTGACAAGTGTGTTACAACCTGAAACTTACCTGAAACCTGAACGATGGACCGACAAGAATACATCGAATTCATTCTCGATCACTTGAACAATCCGCGTAATCACGGCACACTCGCCGATCCCGATATTCTGGTCAACGGGGGCAATCCGGGCTGCGGCGATGTCGTAACCATGTACGTCAAGGTGGATGCAGACAATCGCATTATGGATATTCGATTCGAAGGCCAGGGCTGCACGATTAGTATGGCTGGCGCGTCGCTTATCACCGAAATGGTCAAGGGCAAAACGCTCAAAGAAATCGAAGAGATGCCCTACACCGCGTTAATTGACCAAATGGGCGAAGATGTGGTAAAATCACGATTGCGATGTGCCACGCTGGGCATTGATACGTTGAAAGGTGCCGCGCGCGAATATCCCAGCCGCCAAGCACTTGGACAAAAATTAATCCAGCCCATCGTGCTCGCACACACTTTGCTCACCGAATAGGCAATCCCCAAAAAATTTCCGCGAAAGGAGAAAAACAATGGCGTACGTGATTGCTGAGCCCTGCATCGGCACCAAAGACACGGCATGCGTGAACGTGTGCCCCGTAGATTGCATCCATCCCAAAAAGGATGAGAACTATGAGGCGGTGGAACAGTTGTACATTGATCCCGACACGTGCATTGATTGCGGCGCATGCGTGCCCGAATGTCCGGTCAGCGCGATCTTCCCCGAGCCTGATCTCAAGGACGAATGGAAATTCTTCGCCCAAAAGAACGCCGATTATTACAAACTCTCGGCGGCGGATTTCGAAGCCAAGTGGAAATCGCCCGGCAAGACCGTCTAGGATTTTTTCAATCCGTTTGCGCAAGTCCCCCGTCACTGCGTTGAGACGGGGGTTTGCATTTTGCGGTGATAAGGATAGAATAGCTTTAGCATTCACTGCCACCAAAGATTTTTTGTTCGATCTTTGGTGATAGATATAATGAGGTAACCATGACCGAAACGAATCTCGTGGGCCACAAACCCGCGCCCGAATATCCCGAAAATAGTCCGGAAGCGATTGTGAAACAATCGCTCCGCAACGTCAAAGACCCGGAAATTGGCTTGGACGTCATTCAACTGGGTTTAATTCGTGAAATCGAGTTAGGCAAAGATGAGCCGGAAATCAAAATGATGCTCACCACGCCCTTTTGCCCATACGGGGGCTGGCTCATTCAACAAGTCCGGGATATTGCCGAACAAGTGGCTGGCAAGAAAATCAAAGTAACCGTCCTGCCCGACCTCTGGGATCCCAACTATATGGAAGACCCCGGCTTGTTGATGGGGTGGTAGATCAAATCAAACACGGCGAATGGTCTCCGATCATTCGCGCTGCCGAGGACAAGGATGTCAAACTCTGGATTGAACATCGCCGCCATCCGCGAAGATTTTCCAATGCTCCAGCAAACGATGAACGGGAAACCGCTCGTCTATCTCGATAGTGCCGCCACCTCACAAAAACCGGAAAGTGTCATCCGCGCGATGGACGAATACTATCGCACGTACAACGCGAACATTCATCGCGGCGTGTACTATTTTGCCGAACAAGCCACCGCGCAGTACGAAAGCGCCCGGAAGAAAATTCAAAAGTTCATCCATGCCAAATCGTACCGGGAAGTCATCTTTACGCGGAATGCTACCGAAGCCATTAACCTCGTGGCGTACGCGTGGGGCAGAGCCAACGTTCACGCCGGCGACGAAATCGTTTCAACGCTGTTGGAGCATCACGCCAACATCGTGCCCTGGCAAATGCTGGCAAACGAAAAAAATGCGGTGCTCAAATTCATCGGCGTGGACGAACAAGGTCTCCTGCGCACCCAGGACATTGAAACCTTGATCAACGAGAAAACCAAACTCGTTGCGGTTACGATGGCATCGAATGTTGCCGGCACCCTCACGCCGATTCAGCAAATCATCAAACAGGCGCACGCCGTTGGCGCGCTCTGCTTGGTGGATGCCGCGCAAGCCGTGCCGCATATGCCGGTAGATGTGCAATCGCTTGATTGCGATTTCTTGACGTTCAGCGGACACAAGATGCTGGGACCGTTTGTGGGCATTCTGTACGGCAAGCGGGCAATTTTGGAAAATATGGAACCGTTCCTCACCGGTGGCGATATGATCCGCGAAGTCCATTTGGATTCTGCCCAATGGAACGAATTGCCATGGAAATTTGAAGCCGGCACTCCCGCCATCGCCGAAGCGATTGGCTTGGGCATCGCGGTGGATTACCTGAGCGCATTGGGCATGGAAAATGTTCGCGCGCACGAACGTGAACTGACCGCGTACGCCTTGGAGCGGTTGGCTGGTGTGGAGGGGGTCCGCATTCTGGGTCCACGCGATCCGGCGCTACACGGCGGCGTGATTGCCTTCGACATCGCCGGCGTTCACCCGCACGATGTTGCGCAAATTTTCGATCGCGAAGGAATTTGCGTGCGCGCGGGACATCACTGCGCCATGCCGTTGCACGAACATTACGGACTCGCCGCGACAACCCGCGCCTCGTTCTATGTGTACAACGTTCCGGAAGAAGTGGACAAGTTAGTGGAAACCCTCACCCAAGTTCAGCAAATCTTCAAGGCATAATTTCGATGGATCAACTCTACCGCGAACTCATTCTGGACCATTATCAGCATCCGCACAATCACGGCGAGATTCCTGACGCGGACATTTCGTACGAAGATTCCAATCCACTGTGCGGCGACAAGATTCGAATTGACATTAAACTCAAAGGCAACGTCGTTGAGGCCGTTCGTTTTAACGGCAAGGGATGCGCCATCAGCCAAGCCTCGGCTTCCATGCTCACCGATGAATTGATTGGCAAATCGCTGGACGAGATCAAAAAGATGGACAAGGATTTTGTGATCAACTTGCTGGGAATTCCCCTAGGACCCGCACGAATCAAGTGCGCCCTCTTGCCACTCAAAGTGATTAAAGCGGGCATCTATGGTATCACGACCTGGCCCGACGAAGAGGACGACTAATGCCCGCCTACGTTGCCGTTGCTAAAACTAGCGACCTGCAACCCGGTCAGATGAAAACGTTTGAGATCAACGGACAACCGGTGCTGATCGCAAACTGGGAGGGAACCTTTTTTGCGACCCAAGACCTCTGCACACACGATAACGGCACGCTATCCGACGGCACCTTGGTTGCCGGCGAAATCGAATGTCCGCGCCACGGCGCCCATTTCGATTTGCGCACCGGGCGCGCCACCCTGCCGGCTGCCATGCCGATCAAAACGTTTCCGGTCAAAATCGAAGGCGATCAAATTTGGGTGGCGTTGGACTGAACCGATCGCTCGCCCGCGTGTTCAGCACGCGGGTATTTTTATTTTTGCAAAAATCTCCGCCCAAGATATAATAAACAGGCACATTCTAATTCAGATTCAAATTCTGACATAGGAGTCAGTTATGACACTTAGTACCTTGGCTCGTTCAATCGCCGAATCGCCAACGTTGCGCCTCAACGAAGAGGCACGCTTGTTGCGTGAACGCGGCGAATCGGTCATTCATCTGGGGATTGGCGAACCCAAAAATCGCGCGCCGATCACGGCGATTCTGAGTGCCGCCGCCAAATTAAACACCGGCGACATCAAGTACTCGCCCACCGATGGCATCCCCTCACTGAAAAAGGCAATCATTCGGTACACCGAAGAAAACTACGACAAATTGGTGGCACCGGAAAATGTCATCGTTTCCGCCGGCGCCAAGCAAAGCATCTTTAACATCCTCTACTCGATCCTGAACCCACAAGACGAGGTGATCGTCCTGGCACCGTACTGGGTCAGTTACCCAGAAATGATCAAGATGTGCTATGGCATCCCGGTCATTGTGAGTCCGGAAGACGGGACGTTTCATCCCCGTTTCGAAGACATTGAACGCAAAGTGTCTTCCGCCACCAAAGCCATCATCGTCAATTCGCCGAACAATCCTTCGGGGCTCATCTTTTCGGACGAGTTCATCGCCACGATCGTTGATTTTTGTGAACGCAAAGGCATCTACCTGATCATGGACGACATCTATCACAAACTCGTCTTTGAGGGCAAACGTGCCGCGCCGGCATACCAATTTACCAAAAAAGATTTGGAAAACAGCAAGGTGATCGTTGTCAATGGCGTTGCCAAACTGTACGGGATGACTGGCTTTCGCATCGGCTGGGCAATCGCCCCGCGCAAACTGGTCGCGGTGATGACGAACGTGCAAGGGCAAATCACCACGTGTGTCTCGCCGTTCTTGCAAGTCGCCGCAGAAGGCGCGCTCACCGGTTTGCAAAGCATCGTTGAAAACTTGCGCTTGACGATTCAAAACAATCGCGATGTGATTATGCAAGAGCTCAAATCGTTCACCGGCGTACGCTGCGTCAAACCAGAAGGCACCTTTTATTGCTTGCCCGATTTCCGCGCGTACAGCAACGATTCCGTTGCGCTTTCCGATTTCTTGCTCAAAAAAGCGTTCGTGGTTACGGTGCCCGGCAAAGATTTTGGAATGGAAGGACATTTGCGTCTCAGTTACGCCGGCTCAGTCAAAGACATTACTGAAGGCATCGCGCGGATTAAATGGGCGCTTGATCCCAACTCGCCGAACGAAATTTATATCGGCGATAAAAAGATGATTCGCGATTGGCTGTAATCTCTGATCTCACCGGAATTTCAAGGAAACCTATGAATAATCTACTCAACATCAAAACTCCTGCCGAGGCGCAGGCGAATGCACTCAAAGCCGATTACGGATTGGACAATATCGGTTTGACTAATCTACGGCAGGTGTATTGGAACTTGCCGATGGAAGCACTGTACGAAGAGATCATTTTCCGTAACGAAGCCAAAATCACACATCTAGGTCCTGTCGTTGCGCGTACCGGACAACACACGGGTCGTTCCGCCAGCGATAAAGTGATTGTGCGCGAACCCGTGTCGGAAAATTATGTGTGGTGGGGACAGTACAATCGTCCAATCGCGGCGGACAAATTTGAAGAATTGTTTGCACGGATGCAAGGATTTTTTCAGGGCCGCGATGTGTTTGTGCAAGATGTGTACGTGGGCGCCGACCCCGCTTATCGCATGCCGATTCGTATCGTGAGCGAACTTGCATGGCATTCACTCTTTGCGCGTAATATGTTCATTCCGCCGCAGACCAACGAAGAATATCGGCGACATATCCCGGAATTTACCATCATCGCCGCCCCCTCGTTCAAAGGCATTCCCCCAATTGATCAGACCGCCACCAACACCTTCATTGCGCTCAACTTTGCGCAACACTTGGGCATCATCGGCAACACCGCGTACGCCGGCGAAATCAAAAAATCGGTCTTTACGGTGTTGAACTATCTTTTGCCTTTGCAAGGGGTGATGCCAATGCACTGCTCCGCTAACCAAGGCAAGGATGGTGATGTCGCGCTCTTTTTCGGTTTGTCCGGCACCGGCAAGACCACCCTCTCCGCGGATCCGCAGCGCGGTCTCATCGGCGATGACGAACACGGCTGGAGCGATAACGGCGTCTTTAACTTTGAAGGCGGCTGTTACGCCAAAGTGATCGCGCTCTCGGAGCAAGCCGAACCACAGATTTATGCGACGACGCGACGCTTTGGGACGATTCTGGAAAACGTGGTCTATGATCCGGTGACGCGCTTGATTGATCTCGATGACGAGTCTATCACCGAAAACACGCGCGCCTCGTACCCGCTCGAGTACATTGACAACGCACTGTCCGAAAAACGCGGCGGCCATCCCAAGAACATCATCCTGCTCACATGCGATGCGTCCGGCGTCATGCCGCCCATTGCGCGCCTCACGCCCGAACAAGCGATGTATCAATTCATCTCCGGCTATACCGCCAAAATTGCCGGCACCGAAGTGGGGTTGGGCGCAGAACCCGAAATCACTTTTAGCGCGTGTTTTGGCGGACCCTTTATGGTCCATCATCCGTACGTGTACGCCGATTTGTTGCGCCGAAAGATTTTGCGCTACGGCGTGCATTGTTGGCTCGTCAACACCGGTTGGGTGGGCGGACCGTACGGCGTGGGCAAACGCATCAGCATCCGCTACACCCGCGCGATGCTCAACGCCGCGCTCGCCGGCAAACTGAACAACGTCGAGTACACCACCGATCCGATTTTTGGATTCCAAGTGCCCAAGACCTGTCCCGATGTGCCCGCCGAAGTGTTAGACCCCGCGAGCTCGTGGCACGACAAAAAAGTGTACCTTCAACGGTATCGCGCGCTAGCATCGCGCTTTGTGGATAACTTTAAAAAGTTCGAGGAAGGCACACCGCCGGAAATAATTGCGGCGGGACCCAAGTTATAAAATGGGGGGCAAGCTCGTGGCTTGCCCCCCATTTCATTTCATCCCGTTTGATGATATACTTGGCACAGGAGAATCTCACGATGAGTAACCCCATTCCACGTCATGTTCCGGCTTGCGCTGTAAATCTACTCGCACGCCCGGAATGGTTTAGCGATCCGGCCGTCGTCGCACGCGCTACACTCGCCGAAGCGAACGCCCTGGCGCGCTTTTTGAGCAGTCCGCGTTTTTCCGGCACCGAAAATATCTGGGCAATCACTTTGGGCGGTACCATTTATATCCGCATGCCCCAAGCGTACGATCCGCATGCCCCAGCCGGGCTGGCACTCTTGGCACACGAGATCAAACACGTGGAGCAGTACGCACGCGAAGGATGGCTTGGTTTCTTTACCAAATATCTTCAATCGTACGCTGCCAAAGGGGGCTATAGTTCGTCGGTAAATTTTGAGAACGAGGCGTACGAATTTCAAAAGCAAGTCGAAGCACACTTGACGCAAGAGTTTGCCAACAATCCCGGCATCACTTGTTGTCAAGAAATGGCCGATCCTCATACACCCAATCCAAACTTTTTCAAAACCGTGCCGGCAGTGTTTCGATATCCGGCTTGATCATATTCACTAGGAGGTGAAAAATGCTCAGCACAATCATCGGCCTGTTACTCGTCGCACTCGGCATTGTTTGTTATGCAGTCGCGCTCATCGTCTATTTCCGAAAAGAGACAGCCGCGCTCACCAAAGCGATGCACAGTTTTACCGACAAGGATTTAGAAGCCATCGCCAAGGTGCTGGAAAACCTTGCCAAAGTGTTGGAACAGTTTGGCAAGTTGAGCGAGACGATTCAATTGGCTTTGCTTGGCTCGCTCAACATCGGCGTGGGTGTGTATTTGCTGGCAACGAAACTTTTCTAATGCGTGACAAACATAGACCCGAAGGACAACGCATCCTTCGGGTCTAATTTGAAACGAGTTGGCAAACTCGGTTTATCCCCTGCCCGCCGCTTTCAATACGCGCATTACGTTCAACGTAATCATCTCGTTCGCACCGCGTCGTCCCCAGTCCACCACCTCCACGTTCGATGCGCCCCTCGGCTTCCAATAAAATCCTTCCGCGCGCCAACCACCTTCCGCGTTACGTTTACCTTCGATGAGGTCGAGCGCTTCATCGCAACGTGGATCGCATACTTTGCCGGCACGGGCAAGAATGACGAGTGCTTGCAGAATATCGTAATGCCAGTAGAGCGGATAATGCAGTTTCAGCCACTCGTCGTTGATGATCTTGCCCGTTCTCTCCGACCGAAACAAACGATGCCGCAAGAATAATTCCGTCGCACGCTCAATCGCTGGTACGCATTTTTCGTCTTGTGTAACGCGATAATACTCAACCAAGCCCCACAACGGCGCGAGCGATTCATAGAACGATGAATGATGCGCGCGCGGATTCTTGTCGCAATTCCAGCCGCCATCGTCCCATTGCCATTCGATCAACGAGTGAGCGAGATACTGTACGCGCGGGTCGTCTGTCATTCCCAGCCGACTGCACACCGCGAGTGCGTTTCCTTCTTGTGATGCACATCGCCGGGTGCGTCCGTTGATCACCTTGATCCGTGCGCGATGTTCGTCGCTGGTGAGCCAAGTTAGCACTTGGTCTGCCGCCGCATGCGCGCGGGGATGATCGGAGGGAAGCCCCAGTTCCACTAATGACACTAATCGCCAGTGTGCGCCGTTCCACTTTTTGTACGGATGATCGCCGAAACTACCGGGATGCGTGGCAAATTCCCGGTTTGTTTTGCGCTTGCTGGCTTGAGGTTCTGCGAGCAACGCGCGCACCCGTGCGCCGTTCGGAATTTCTTTACGCGCGGCAATCACCTCGCGCGAGCGCGGCGAGGCATCCCACAAATCCGTGAGCGCAAAATAGCGCACTGATGGATCGGAAGAATTGAGCAGAAATTGAATGGCGGGATCGTTGCGGTTCATATCGTCAAGCTTGCCAAATCGCGCGGATAGTACGTCAGAATTTCAATTCCGTCTTGGGTAACCACAACGGTATCCGAGTGTCGAAAGCCGCCAAGGTTTGGGGCATACAAGCCGGGTTCAACCGTGAACACCATTCCCGGTGCAAGCACCGTGTCATCCCCGGAATCGAGAAATGGACCTTCGTGATAACGCAAGCCAATTGCGTGTCCGGAGTGATGTCGCCAATACGGCATCAAATTATTTTTCTCAAAGTACGCGCGCACCGCCTTGTCCACATCGCTGCATTTCGCGCCGGGCCGCATCACGTCCAGCGCGGTTTGTTGCGCCCCCAGCATCCAATCAAAGAATTTTCTCTGCTCCTCGTTTGGCTCACCAATAATCATCGTCCGTTCGAGTTCGGAATGATAGCCCCACATCGGACAGCTCGCGCCGGTGACAAGCACATCGCCCGGAAGAAAGGTGGCGTTCGTTGTGAGCGAATGTGGAATGGCGGCGTTGCGCCCGATTTGTCCGCGATAGCCGGCTTCGGGGCCATCGGCGAACATACTCTGCGAACGATACAAATGACCGAGCGTGTCAAGCATCGTCAGAGTCGCTTCATTGCTCGCACGCTGGCTCACTTCGACCTCGTTTGCGCCGATGCGTGTGTACTTTTGCAACAAGCGATGCGCAAGATTCGCCCATTTGCAACTCTCGCGAATCAGCGCAAGTTCGGCATCACTTTTGATTGCCATCTGCGCTTCGATGAACGGATTGATGTTAACGATCTGTGCGCCGGTGAGCGATGATAACGCTTCGCCTTGATAACCTAGAATCCAAGGGTAGCCGTCGTTGTCGGCGCCAATTTTTGTTTGAATGCCCATCGCCGCAATAATTTCAACAAACTTTTTCATTGGATGCGGATTGCCAGGATATTCCAGATACGACTCGATGCGATCCACGTGCGCTTCGGCTTGGGCGTGTTCCACTTCCAAGCGCGGCACAAACAACATCCGCTCACCGTCGGCGTTCATCGCAAAACAGATCGGACGCTCGGTAGGAATGAACGCCATGCCGGTATAGTACTTGATGTGATAATTATCGAACAATGCAACACCATGCCACGCCTGTTGCTTGACGTACTCGAGCAGGCGTTGAGTGCGGGATTGAAATTCGTTAGACGTAATTCGCCAATCCATTGTTGTCCTCCGCAAAACGCAATTTACGCTTTACGTTTTCCACTTGGCTACCTTTGCATAAAGTACCACACCATATCCAAATCGCCCGGCGAGTGTCCCAGGTCGGTCAACATCAACGCGATTTCACTACGATGCTGGGTGCCGTGATTCGCCACATGTACAAGCGCCTGCCAAAGTGGAATACTTTGCTCCTTACCTTGAAGTTTGCGCACCAAGGGTTGTTGCAATCGTTCTGGCAGCAGCGATGCGATGAACGCATGGCGTTCTGTCCACAAGGGTTCCCATTTCGCACGCACAGCATTGAGCGTTGGTAAATCGTTGACCGTCAAACGCTCTTCCATTGGCGCGCCAATCCACGATTGATACCAGCGCCACTCTGCACTGACGAGATGGACAAATGAACCCAGGATTGTGAATTCAAATTGAGTGAATGGTTTGTGCAATTGTTCGGTCGTCAACGCATTCGCCGTAGCAAGCAACTTTTTGTTTGCCCAAACACCGTACTCGTACATTTGCGCAATGATTCGATTTTCCATGGTTTCCCCTTGAGATTTCTCAATCCATTCGGCATTATAGCGGCGCGACGAAGGAACGTCAACCACCACTATACGGCTCGGCAAGGCAGTAGACGCAGAGGATTGGATAGTGAATCAAGCAGCGGGCTGGGGTACGCGAATTTTGGTGTCCGCACGCGATGCGGTGACAACGATGGTTGGCGTGATCGGACCGGTGGCACTGGTTTGTATTCCGACGTTTTTGATTTTGGACGAGCTGGGACTCTGAATTTGACACGCTCTCCCATCCCGCATACAATAGCCGCAGTTCTTGCCGCATTCGTCTAGTGGACCAGGACGCCGCCCTCTCAAGGCGGAGATCAGGGGTTCGAACCCCCTATGCGGCACCATTCGGTTTTCGATTTTGCTGCTCACCATCGAAAATCGAATTTTTTATCCGATCATTTGCCGAATCGCATCAATCTCAACCCTCGCTTCCCGCAGCGATGTTTCAACCTGCGTCGCGCACTCCCAGTCGAATCGCAAGGCAATGCCGCAATCGCTAGAAAACTCACGCGGCGTAGGAATCAACTTGACATTCAAGCCGGCACGAGTGAGAATTTTCTCCGCCCGCATCGCCGCCGAGGTGGTGTGAAACAAAACGACGCCATACTTCATTGCGCGATTCTCCGATTAAACTTGGTTCAAAAATGCAAATTTAGCAGATGATTGACTTGTCTCTCAATATGTTATAAATTTATCAGCAAGGTGTTCATTCACAGGTAGCGTACCAACGGCGGACGGTAAATCTCGCCATAGAGATAAACTCAATGTCCTCTATGGCTATTTTCAGGAGAAGCGATGATGAAACTACTCGCACGCATTGTGCAAATCGTTTTGATCGTTGTTGTTCTTCTCGTGGTTGTTGGAGGCGTGGGCGGCTATGGGTTCATCACCAAAAGCCATCCGCAAATCAACGGCACCTTGCAAGTCAAAGGGTTGAAATCCAAAGTTGAAATCGTCCGTGATCCACTGGGCATCCCACACATCTATGCCGATAACGCGGACGATTTGTTTTTCGCGCAAGGGTATGTGGTGGCGCAGGATCGTTTGTGGCAAATGGAGTACAATCGCCGCATCGGTCACGGCACCCTGTCCGATATCTTTGGCGCAACAACCATCAAGACCGATCGCTTTTTGCGCACGCTGGGTTTGGGGCGCGCCGCGCGCGCCGATGTTGCCGCCATGTCTGAATCGGACAAACGCCCCCTCCAAGCCTTCGCGAATGGGGTGAATGCCTTTATTGATTCCCATCTCGACAATCTGCCGCTCGAATTTACGATTCTGGGATTCAAGCCGGCGCACTGGGAGCCGGTGGACACAGTGGCGTGGGGCAAGGTGATGGCGTACAACCTAGGCGGCAACTATGAAGCCGAATTGGCGCGTGCGGCGATGATCGAAAAAATCGGCGTGGAAAAAATGAAACAACTGTTGCCACCTTATCCGGAAACCGGTCCGTTTACGATTCCGCCGGAAGCCAAAGAGTACACATCCCAAATCCCGAATCTCAATTCTCAAATGGCTACGCTTTCAATTGGGATGCCAGATTTGTACGAGATTGCCGCGATCAATCAATCACTGGGTTTGCGCGGGGAAGGCGTCGGCTCAAACAACTGGGTCATTGATGGCATCAAATCAACCACCGGCAAACCGATTCTGGTGAATGATCCGCATCTGGGTATTCAACTCCCCTCTATTTGGTACGAAATCGGTTTACATTGCACGCCCAAGACGGATGCCTGTCCGTACAACGTCGAGGGATTCACGTTTCCCGGCGTCCCGGGCGTTGTGCTGGGACACAATGATCGAATTGCGTGGGGCGTAACGAACCTGGGACCCGACGTGCAAGATTTGTACGTCGAAGAAATCAACCCGCAGAATCCCAATCAATACAAATTCAACGGCAAATGGGAAGAGATGCAAATCGTGGAAGAGCCGATCAAGGTCAAAGGCGTCGTCTCCGAAACGCTCAAAGTACAGATTACACGCCACGGTCCCATCATGACGCCGGTATTGGGCAGCGGTGTCACCCAACCTCTCGCGTTGCAATGGACCGCGTTGCGCGAGCGCAGTCGTTTGTTTGAATCGGTGCTGATGCTCAATCGCGCCAAAAATTGGGATGAGTTCCGCGCCGCGCTTCGTTTATGGGATGTACCCTCGCAAAACTTTGTTTATGCCGATGTGGACGGCAACATTGGTTATCAAGCGCCGGGCAACATTCCGATTCGCGCGAAAGGCGATGGCACGGTACCGGTACCTGGCACCGGCGAGTACGAATGGACGGGCTACATTCCCTTCGATGAGTTGCCGTTTGTGTTCAACCCGCCTACGCATTTCGTTGCCACTGCCAATCAAGCCGTCGTTCCCACCACGTACAAGTATCTGCTGGGCACCGATTGGGCAGCCCCGTATCGCGAACAACGGATTGTGGATTTGCTCAAAGCCAAAGACAAACTTTCGATAGAGGATATGCAAGCGATTCAAGGCGATGTATACTCGATTCCGCTTGCCCAGTTGCAACCCGCCATCGTCGCGCTCAAGCCGGAAGGATTCTTGCAGACTCGCGCGATGGAATATGTAAAATCCTGGGACGGCAAACTGACGACGGATAGCGTGGGCGGAACCATTTTGGAAGCCACGTACAAACGCTTGTTCGAAAATATTTTTGCGGACAAGTTAGACAAGGATTTGCTCGCCACCTATCGCGGCGCGAATGATTACCATCGCCGCGTGATCATTGCATTACTCGACGATCCAAAGAGTACGTGGTGGGGCAGCGCCGGACGCGATGCGATTTTGCAAAAGAGTTTCGCGGAAGGCGTGGACTGGCTGGGGAGTCAGTTTGGCGATGCGCCGGGAGAGTGGAAGTGGGGCCGGTTGCACATCGCCACGTTTGCCCATCCGTTGGGCAGCGTGCAACCGCTCAATCTGTTATTCAATGTCGGTCCCATCGCCGCGCCGGGAGGGGTGAACACGGTCTTTGCCACCTCGTTCAAGGTCGTCAACAATCGCTACGAGGTGTCCAGCGTTACCTCGATGCGCGCGATTTATGATTTGGGGAATCTCAACAACTCACTTCACATTCACACCACCGGGCAATCGGGTCAGCCCTTGCACAAACATTTTAGCGACATGGTATTGATGTGGCGCGATGTCAAATATGCGCCAATGTACTTTGATCGCGCGGCGTTGGAGAAGGTGAAGGAGGGGACCCTCACCCTCGTCCCGGCGTCAGATTACCTTGGTGACTAAAAGACCATCTTTTCGGTCAATACCAAAATCACACAGCCAAAGATAATCACATTGACCAAGACAAGTATCGAAATAAAAAACCAATGCCGATAGGTCAACCCTTCCATATCTTCCTCCTCATGGTTTGATGAGCGTAACTTCGCCGGCAATCAGTTCGATCCGCGAACCATCGGCGCGCCGCAAGATGAGCGCGCCGTTTTCGTTCACACGCTCCGCCATCCCTGCTTCGACGCCGGCCGGCGTTTGCACACACACCCATTGGTTCAACGTGGACAGACGTGCCGAATATTCCGGCACCAAATTCTCGTTCACGCGCAGATAATATTCTTCGATGCTCTGCAACAATGTCTGCACAAGGCGCACCCGGGGAAACGGTTGGCGCAATTCATCGGCAATCGTTGTCGCATCCGCCGGGATTCTCTCGATGGCTGTGACGTTAAAATTCACATTCACACCAATTCCTACAACGACGTACTCTAACTCATCGTTCACGATGCCGGCTTCGGATAAAATCCCCGCCAACTTTTTTCCGCGCACGATTAAATCGTTGGGCCATTTGATTTGCACCGCCAGCCCGGTCTCGGCGCGAATCGCTTGACACGCGCCCAACGCGACCGCCATCGTTACCCACCCAACTTGATGCGGTGCAAGCGCTGGACGCAACACCAACGACATCAGAATCGAAGAATGCGGCGGGGCAATCCAAGCGCGGCCCAATCGTCCACGTCCGGCAGTCTGCTCATCGGCGATGACGAGCGTTCCTTCCGGTTCGCCGGCATCGGCAAGCTGTTTCGCCACATCGTTCGTCGAACCGACGCGTTCAAAGTACACGATGCGGCGCCCCAACACGCGTGTCTGCAAACCAGCCGCAATCGCATTCGCAGATAATTGGTCATTGGTCATTCGTCATTCTGCATTATATCAGCAAAAATCTTGACTCGCAATCTCTTTGATGTTACACTGTCATTCGTTCCCTGAATTATGGAGTTGACAATGAAACGTCTCTGGACCCCCTGGCGAATGGCTTATCTCAAAGGATCGAAAGAAAAAGGGTGTATTTTTTGCAACAAGATTCGCGCGAGTAAACGGAGTGATCGCAAGAATCTGGTCTTGTGGCGTGGCGAGCGTGCTTTCATCGTCCTTAATTTGTACCCGTACTCGAATGGACATTTGATGGTTGCGCCGTACGAACACGTCGGTGATCTTGAAGCACTTGACGGTGAGACACTCCAAGAGATGATGTTGCTGGTGGCAAAATCCATCCGCGCCTTGCGTCGCATTATGAACCCGCAAGGATTCAACATCGGCGCAAATCTGGGACGGGTGGCAGGGGCAGGCGTGGATGATCACGTGCATCTTCACATCGTTCCGCGTTGGGGCGGCGATACAAATTTTATGCCCGTGCTTGCCGAGACGCGCATGATTCCGGAACTCTTGCCGCAAACGTACGCCAAGTTGCAAAAGGCGATGCAAGCGGAAGAGGACACCCACGCGAAAAAGAAACGCCGGCGCGTAAAATAATCTTTGGCAAATCAGATAGAGACGTTGCAAGGCAACGTCTCTGCCCATTATGCATCCTTGGATTTGAAACACCAAAATGGATTTGCATCTCACTCAACACGTGCGCGCGGCACTCCAACCCCGCACCACGCTCGAAGCACAAAACGCTTGGAATCTGTACGGCGATATTGCGTGGTTTGGAGTTTTAGCAGGCATAGCCAATTCTTTTCTTGCCGTCTTTACCATTCGCGTGGGAGGCAGTGATACGCACGTTGGTCTGCTTTCCTCCTTGCCCGCGCTCATCACGATTTTTGCCTCGCTCCCTGGCAGTCGCCTGGTCGAACGGGAAAAGAAACCGCTCTCGGTCTTGGTGATCACCGCGATTCTCAACCGACTGGGCTATCTGGCGATTGCGCTTGTGCCATTCCTCTTCCTCACCCACGCCGCTGATGCGATTGTCGTATTGGTGGCTTTGCTGACGATTCCCGGCGCTATCGCCAACGTCGCTTTCACCACAATGTTTGCACAAGCGGTGTCGCCGGAAAATCGCGCACACGTTGTTGCGGTCCGCAATGTGTGGATCGGCATTACCAGCACGATCACCTCGTTTGTCGGCGGCAAGTTTCTCGATCTTGTTTTGTTTCCGATCAATTATCAAATTCTGTTCGCGCTGGCGTTTGTCGGCTCGATGGTCAGTGCGTATTATCTGACACGCATTCGCTTGCCAGAACAATCCTCGTCCCTTCCTACCGAAACGATTCAAGCCCCGCGCAATGTGCGTTCGTTCATCGCCATGTTACGCACGAGCGGCAAGTTCACCCAATTCGCGATTTCGTCGTTTATCTTTCATTGGGGCTTGTTTTTCCCTCTGCCACTGTATTCGATTTATTGGGTGCGCGTGCTGAATGCCAGCGAGGGCTGGGTTGGATTTTTTAACATGATCGGCAGTGCCACAACGATTGTGTGCTTTCCGTTGTGGGGTCGCTTGACCGTTCAGCGCGGCAATCTGTACACCATCGTCCTTGCCACATTGGGATTGGCGATCTATCCCTTTGCAACCGCCCTATCTCCCACGGTCGAATGGATCATTTTGGTTTCACTCATCGGCGGGGTGTTTAGTTCCGGCTTTAACCTCACCTTCTTTAACCGGTTGCTCGAAGTTACGCCGGGGCAACATCGTTCCAGTTACATCGCCGCGTACAACACCTTGATCAACATCACGGCCTTTGTCGGTCCAATTCTTTCGACGGCGTTGTTGGCATACTTGAACATTCACGTCCTCTTGGTCGTTGGCGCTGCTTTACGCCTGATAGGCGCACTCCTCTTTTGGCGCCAGTACGCCCAATCCGCTTGATACGTTTGCCGAGGGCGCACCTAAACGTTGGGAGAGACAAGCGATTGAAATCACAGCAATGACCAAAGTCTGCCTTCGCAGACAAGCCGACGAAGGTCGGCTTTGGGTGGATGTTGCAGCAACTTTTAGTCGCCCGTTGCCGATGAACGTTGCGGCAAAGGAACATTTCCCAAACGCTCCAAACTTTGGTAAAATAGAAGAAATCCAACCTTTGGGAGGCACATTCATGACCACACAACGACGTGAGGTTTTTATCGTGGGAGGAGCGCGCACACCGATTGGCAAGTTTCAAGGCACGCTTGCCGGCATCTCTGCACCTGAATTGGGTGCCGTAGTCGTGCGTGAAGCCATCCAGCGAGCCGGCGTCACGCCGGAAAAAATCGAAGAAGTACTGATGGGCAATGTGGTAACGGCTGGTTTGGGCCAAGCCCCGGCGCGCCAAGTCGCGCTCAAAGCCGGCTTACCCAGCACGATCAACGCAACCCAATTGGGCAAAGTGTGCGGTTCGGGACTCAAAGCCGCAATGCTTGCTAGTTCGATGATTCGCGCCGGCGATGCGGATGTGCTCGTGGCGGGCGGGATGGAAAATATGAACCGTGCGCCGTACATGTTGCCCAACGCCCGCTTTGGTTATCGCATGGGCACGGCGGAGATGCTCGATGCGGTGGTGTACGATGGCTTGTGGTGCGCGTTTGAAAACTGGCATATGGGCCGCGCCGCCGAATTTATCGCCCGCGAGTGCGGCATCACGCGCGAGATGCAAGACGAGTTCGCGCTCAACAGTCATCGCAAAGCGCTCGCCGCGATTCAAGCCGGCAAATTCAAAAACGAAATCGTCCCGGTTTCGATTCCATCGAAAAAGGGTCCTACGTTGTTCGATACCGATGAGACCCCCCGCGCAGACACCTCGCTCGAAGCACTTGCCAAACTCAAACCGGCATTTGAAGAAGGCGGCACGGTAACCGCCGGCAACGCGCCGCCCTTGTCCGATGGGGCAGCCGCCGTCGTACTTGTTAGCGAAGAAATCGCCGCGCGCGAAAACTTGAAACCACTCGCGCGCGTGGTGGCGTATGCCCAAGCCGGGACAGACCCCAAACACATTTTCTGGGCGCCGATTGAGGCGGTCCGCAAAGTACTCGCCAAAGCCGGTTGGAAGTTGAACGACGTTGATCTCTTTGAAATCAACGAAGCATTTTCCGCCCAGGTGCTAGCGGACGGTCGAGAACTCGGACTCGATTGGGCGAAGGTGAATGTGAATGGCGGCGCAGTCGCGCTCGGTCATCCGATTGGCGCAAGCGGCGCGCGCATTCTGGTGACGTTGCTGTACGCGATGCAAGATCGCGGCGCAAAACGCGGCATTGCCTCGCTGTGTCTTGGCGGTGGTGAAGCCGTGGCAATGGCAATCGAAGTGGTCTAGTTTGATCGTTGAAGCGTTGCATCATTACGTCGTTTAACGATGCAATGAACTAACGAGCCAACGATGTAATCAATCTTGGAGAATAAAAATGGATTTCCAACTCAATGAAGAGCAACGCGCAATCCGCGATCTCGCCCGCGAATTTGCGCAAAACGAAATCGCGCCGATTGCGGCAAAGATTGACGAGACCGGTGAATTTCCTTACGACACTGTGAAAAAGATGGGCGAACTCGGTTTGATGGGGATCGAAATACCGCAAGAGTACGGCGGCGCCGGACTCGACACGCTGTCGTACGTCCTCGCCATCGAAGAGATCGCCAAGGTGTGCGCCTCGCACGCTGTGATTATGAGCGTGAACAACTCGCTCTACTGTTATGGCATCAACAAATTTGGCACCGAAGAACAAAAACGAAAATTTCTGGAACCGTGCGCGTCCGGCAAAAAGATCGGCGCCTTCTCACTCACCGAACCACAATCCGGGAGCGATGCCGGCAATATGCGCGTCCGTGCGGTCTTGCAAGGCGATCATTACGTCATCAATGGACGCAAATCGTGGATCACGAGCGGACCTGTGGCGGATTTTATCGTGTTGTTTGCCTCAACCCAACCTGAGTTAAAGCATCGCGGCACGGCGTGTTTCATCGTGGACACCACTTTGCCGGGATTCGAGCGTGGCAAAAAGGAACCCAAACTTGGGATTCGTGCCAGCGCCACGTGCGAAACGACGTACGACAATTATCGTTTGCCGGTCTCACATCGTATCGGCAATGAAGGTGACGGGTTTAAGATTGCGATGAGTATCCTCGACGCGGGCCGCATCGGCATTGCCGCGCAAGCGTTGGGCATCGCCGAAGCAGCGTACGAAGCGAGCGTGGCATACGCCAAAGAGCGCGAGGCCTTTGGTCAAAAGATCGGCGAATTTCAAGCGATTCAATGGATGCTTGCCGATATGGCGGTTCGGATCGAAGCCTCGCGTTTGTTGATTTACAACGCCGCCTTAAAGAAGATGAATCACGAAAAATTCACGCGCGAAGCGGCGATGGCAAAATTGTACGCGAGCGAAACCGCAATGTGGGTAACGACCAAAGCGATTCAAATTCATGGCGGCGCGGGATACAGCAAAGAATTACCCATCGAACGTTATTTCCGCGACGCCAAGATCACCGAGATTTACGAAGGGACGAGTGAGATTCAACGGCTCGTGATTGCGCGCGCCGCGTTGGACGCGAAATGAAAAGCAAATCGGCACAACCACGCCAAACGAAAGAACGACGCGCCGCGTACGCGACTGGTAAATCGCGTGCGCCACGCACGTTACCATTCCCACAGGCGCGCTACTTGACGCGCAAGGAACGTCTCGCGCTGGCGGAATATCTCGCGCAATTGCGCGAGCAATTTGGCGATCAAGTGCAGCACGTTATTCTATATGGTTCGAAAGTGCGCGGCGATTTCGACGCTGAATCGGATATTGATGTGTTTGTCGTACTGAAAGACTTGGATCAGTCGCGCGAAGATATTTTGACGCGGCTCACGCTGGCTATGGATTTAAAGTACGATATATTACTGAGCGATTTTCTGGTCGATCAAGAGCGTTTTGCGCGGATGGCAAAAATCCGCGAGCCGCTGTATCAAGACCTTATAACGGAAGGGGTGGATTTGTGGACGAGCACACCAAAATCATCGTCGGCATCCGCCTTGAGAAAAGCAAAGAAGACCTCCGTTGGGCGCACACTATCTTCGCGGGCGGGGGATACCGTCAAGCCATCAGCCGCGCGTACTAGGCGATCTTTGCCATCGCGAGCGCGGCAGTCCTGACACAAGGACACCGGCGCAAGAAACATTCGGGGATTGAATCCGCTTTCAATCAGTACTTGATTAAACCTGGATTCATCGAACCCGAGTATGGCGCGATCTACATCAAAGCATACCGCAAACGCCAAGATGTTGACTATGCGGACACGACCGATTTCACCGAGGCAAACGCGTGCCGAGTTCTGGCTGACGCCGAGAAATTTGTCGAACGAGTTGAGAAATACTTGCGCGAGGTAGGCGCAATCTGACAACTGGAGAAACACAATGTCCCTTGATCCCAAAATTCTAGAACTACGTCGCAAGCGCGAAGAAGCCCGCCTGGGCGGCGGGCAAAAACGGATTGATCAACAACACGCCAAAGGCAAACTGACCGCACGCGAACGCATCGAGTTATTGTTGGACGAAGGATCGTTTCAAGAACTGGGTGTCTTTGTTACCCCCCGCACGACCGGTTTTGGCGCGGACAAGCAAACCTTTTATGGCGATGGCGTCGTCACGGGCTACGGCACGATCAATGGACGACTCGTTTACGTTTTCTCGCAGGACTTTACCGTGTTCGGTGGAAGTTTGGGCGAAGCACATGCTGAAAAAATTTGCCGCTTGCTCGATCATGCGATGAAGAATGGCGCGCCGGTCATCGGCTTGAACGATTCCGGCGGCGCGCGTATCCAAGAAGGGGTCGTTTCGCTGGGTGGCTACGCGGACATCTTTTTGCGCAACACACTCGCCAGCGGCGTCGTTCCGCAAATCAGTGCGATTATGGGACCGTGTGCAGGCGGTGCGGTGTACTCGCCCGCGCTGACCGATTTTATTTTCATGGTCAAGGATACGAGTTATATGTTCGTTACCGGTCCCGATGTGGTCAAGACCGTGACCCATGAAGACGTTACCTTTGAAACCCTCGGCGGGGCGATGGTGCACAATGAAAAATCCGGCGTCGCGCATTTTGCGGCGGAAAATGAAGAACATTGCATCGCGTTGATTCGCAAACTGTTAGCGTACCTCCCGCAAAACAATATGGAAGAACCCCCGGTGATCCGTTCGGCAGACGATCCGTTGCGCGCCGAAGCGGCGTTGGACACGCTGGTGCCGGAATCGCCGGACAAACCGTACGATATGAAAGAAGTGATTAATCTCATCGTGGATGACGGGGAGTTTTTCGAAGTGCACGAGCATTACGCACAAAACATCATCGTCGGCTTTGCCCGCTTGAATGGCCGGGCGGTAGGGATCGTTGCGCAACAACCGATGGTGCTTGCCGGCGTTCTCGACATTAACTCCTCCGACAAGGGGGCACGCTTTGTGCGCTTTTGCGATTGCTTTAACATTCCGATCATTACGTTTGAAGATGTGCCCGGCTTTTTACCCGGCGTGGGGCAGGAACACGGTGGCATCATTCGGCACGGCGCAAAATTATTGTACGCCTACTGCGAAGCGACGGTGCCCAAAATCACCGTCATCACGCGCAAAGCGTACGGTGGCGCGTACGACGTGATGAGTTCCAAGCACATTCGCGGCGATCTCAACTATGCCTGGCCCACCGCCGAGATCGCAGTGATGGGACCGGATGGCGCGGTCAATATTTTGTATCGCGATGAGATTGCTAACGCGGCGGATCCCGAAGCGATGAAGCAAAAGTTGACGCAAGAGTATCGCGATCACTTTGCCAATCCGTACATCGCCGCCGGACGCGGCTATATTGACGATGTGATCGAGCCGCGCCAGACGCGCGCCCGCTTGATTGCCGGCTTGGAGATGCTGCAAAACAAACGCGATACGAATCCACCCAAAAAACATGGGAATATTCCGTTGTGATTTTGGATTTGCGATTTGTGATTTTCGATTTGCAACTTGGAACGGGGCAGAGGCAAAGAATATGACCATTATGCGCTATTATGGCGAAAGATACATCTTCGAGATAAAGATTACGCCGTGGAAGCAAAGACCCATCTTTAGTATTACAGCAATACACCGCGCCTCGGGGCGATATTCTGTGGTCAATAACCTAACCGCGATTCTTTCAGCATTCAGCATTGAAGACGGAACTCCGTTCGTGGAAGAAACCGAATGGACGCTAACAACGAAGCAGCTGAAACGCTTCCAAAAAGAAGCGACTGAGATTTTCCGCCATCCATACATCCTACCAGACATTGAATCCAATTTGGATGAAGACCGATGGATAAGCGAGTGGAGCCACACGCATAACGTTTGGTAGAGCCAGAGGTTCCGCTGGTGGAGATATGAATTAAGAGACCGGTGTCTGGCCAAGTTTTTTAGCGGTAACCCATTGGAATGCTACGGGATAAACAAATGGCGAGAATTATCCAGGGCAATTGTCTAGAAAAATTAAATTCCAACGTTTTTCGACACGAAGCGAGCGAATCCGAAGTTTGCTTGACATTTCTTGATCCACCTTTTAATCAAGGTAAGGATTACGACTATTTTGACGACACTTTGCCCGAACATAAGTACTGGTTAATGATGCAAACGGTGTGCGCACGCGTACACGAATTAACCGCAGACGGCGGCGCGATCTATTTTATGCAACGCGAGAAAAACACCGAAGCCGTTTTGCAATGCTTGCGTGAAACAGGGTGGACATTGCAAAATCTGATCATCTGGACCAAGCGGACATCAGCAGTACCAAATACACTTCGTTTCGGCAAACAATACCAAATCATTGCCTTTGCGACGAAAGGCAAACGGCCACGCGTGTTCAATCGTTTGCGGATTGATTTGCCGCTACGACCTGAACACAAAGTTCCGCGTGAAGATGGTGTATTTGTAACAGACGTTTGGGACGACATCCGTGAACTGACATCAGGTTACTTTGCGGGGGATGAGGCGTTGCGACAACGCAACGGTGAACGTGCCCATAAACAACAATCGCCTGTTGCATTGTTGCTGCGCATTATTCTTTCCTCGACGATGCCGAGGGATTTGGTGCTTGATCCGTTTGCCGGTACGGGGACTACTCTTGTTGTGGCTGAACAATTGGGGCGCCCGTCGGTGGGAATTGAAATTGATCCCAAGAATGTGAAACTGATTGAAAGACGCCTGACGGAAAAGCGTGACGCAGATTCGATAAAGCGATGGCACGACTATTATCGCTTTACGCCAAAACTGGATGAGATTTGGGAGGGTACATCTGTACTAAAAATGCAGACATCCCAGATGGTTCTTTTTGAGCGAACGCAGAGGTACAAACATGGGCGTGCTTAGACTCTATGCTTCAATCGTTCATACGCTACATGCCAATCCATCGAGCGCGACAAAATATGGTTTGGACCAAATCGCCGCCAATGCGCAAAGGTTTGCCTATATTGGTAATCGGAGAACACTCAGCAAACTGGTTCGCCAAGAGGCAGAGGAACTCGCTCAGCGTTTGCGCACAATCTCCACCAAACAGTTAGAGACGTATGCCGGCGCAGATCCTTCCCTCGCTCAGACGATTAATGCAATCAGGAAAATTGCAACAAACGTAGAACACGACATCGTTGCCGAGTGGTATGGACGCGCCTGGGAAAAAATTCGGGTGTCTTCCCGGATTTTCTTTTTGCACTAGATCAAGATATGACTTTTGGCAATGGCGCATTACTCGAACTCAAGGACTCGAAAGGTGATTCCATCGCATCGTTCAATTCAACTATTCCAACTCGCCAAGTCCTTACAGGACATCCGGCGGATTACAGGAAGCAATCTGGTCATAAATGCCGCACGCTTGTACGACTTTCCGCTCTCGACTGACGCCAACTATTTGACCAAACCGCGATTGTGCTTTTATCTGATTCGCACGCGGTCAAGAGACAGAAGGAAAGTCAGGATTTCTCTCGTGGAAGGTTCTTTTTTTGAAACATTGCGCAAAGATGAATTGCTTGCTCGAGTTTGGGATCAAGTTCTTGACACCAGTGGAATTGCCGCAGCCGAGCGGCTCCACATCGTTGAACATTTGGCAAGTTTGGAACAAGAAGAGATCGCACGTTCAAGAGAGATCGCACAAGCGTCGGTCAAGCCACGTTTGCGTTTGATGGCAGAAGTACATAGCGACGCCAAGTTGCACGCTTACCCTGAGATCAAGCCATGCACAGTCAATTTGGTCCTTAAGCGTGAAACCGGTTTCAACGAGCAGTGGCTACAGAGGGAATTGGTCAAAGAAGGTTTTCAAAACAAAATTGTGCGCGATGATGATGTGCGATTGGTCTTCTCATCTGAAAACAACCAAGTGGAGTTACGCTATTTTGTGATTCTGCACAAACGCAACGGTGAACATATCGTCCTGCAATACGAGTTGCCAAATGAACATCTCACCCACGACCCTTGAAGGCACGTATGTCCGCCTTGTCCCACCCGATTTGAAATATGTGGATGATTTAGTCGAGGCGGCAAAACCAAACGAAATTTGGGAATACATTGCCACTGCGCCCGGCCAATCGCGCGAAGAAATGCAGGCGTGGATGAACCAAGCCATCGAAGAAACGCGCAACGGTACGCGCATCTGGTTCATCATCATTCGCAAGAGCGATGAGCGCGCCATCGGCGCAACAAGTTTTATGGACATTCATCGCCAAGATCGCGGCTTGGAAATTGGCGGCACCTGGATCACAACCTCGGCGTGGCGTACGCCGATTAATACCGAATGCAAATACTTGCTCTTGCGGCATGCGTTTGAAACGCTGGGCTGTTTGCGCGTGCAACTCAAAACCGATTTACGCAACGTCCGTTCGCAAAAAGCCATTGAGCGATTGGGCGCAGTCAAAGAAGGGGTGTGGCGCAAACACATGATCACACGCACTGGCTATGTCCGCGA
Source organism: Chloroflexota bacterium (assembly GCA_037440625.1). GTDB lineage: Bacteria > Chloroflexota > Anaerolineae > UBA4142 > UBA4142 > DAOTXS01. The sequence goes on along the minus strand of JBBITT010000009.1, from coordinate 31,654 downwards.
CACGGTGATGTACAGCATCCTTGATACCGAATGGCAAACCGTGAAAGCACGGCTAGAAAAATTCCTGCAAGGCAACTATTCGCAGAATCAAGAAGGATAACGAAAATTACTTTTCATCCTTTGAACCATGACACGCACTCCTAAATCCGAACTCGACGCACGCACGCAAAAATTCCAAACCCTCTTGGCGGCAAATCATCTGGACGGCGCGCTGATCCTTCAGAATGCCGATCTGTTCTACTTTGCCGGCACGCAACAGCAGTCGCATCTGTACATTCCGCAGGAAGGTAAACCGATTCTGATGACGCGCAAAAGTTTTCCGCGCGCCCGCGCCGAATCGGCGTTGGAACAGATCGTCCCGCTCTCATCGCCGCGCCAAGTGATGTCCATTCTGCAAGAGCACGGCTATCCCTTGCCCCGACGCTTGGGACTCGAACTCGATGTGTTGCCGGCGAACATCTATTTGAGTTATCAGCAAATTTTTAACGGCATCGAATTGGTGGATGGATCGCCGCTCATCCGTACCGTACGCGCCATCAAGTCCGCCTACGAACTCCAAGCGATGCAACGCGCGGCACGCCTCGGCGAAAAGACGACGCGCGCCATGTTCGATCTCTTGCGCGCAGGCATCACCGAAATCGAACTGGCGGGCAAACTTGAAGCGGTGGCACGCGCGGCAGGGCATCAAGGCGCGGTCAAATATCGTTTGTGGAACAATGATTTGTTTTATGGCCATTTGATGGCGGGCAAGCGCGCGGCACAACCCAGTTATCTTTCCTCGCCAACCGGCGGCGCAGGAGTGAGCCCGGCGTTTGCCCAAGGACCCAGCCGACACAAAATCCGGCGGGGCGAGCCAGTCTTGTTCGATTATGTGTTCGTGTGCGATGGGTACATCGTGGATCAGACGCGCATCTTTGCAATCGGCAAATTACCGGATAAATTGATGCGCGCCCACCAAGCAATGATTGAGATTCAAAACGCGGTGGCAAGCGCGGCAAAGCCGGGTATCACCGGCGACGAACTTTTCCAACTTGCCCTTGGGCTTGCACGCCAACACGGTTATGAAGAAAATTTTGGTGGACTGGGCAACGAACGGATCGCGTTTGTGGGACACGGGGTGGGTTTGGAACTCGACGAGTATCCATTCCTTGCCAAAGGGCAAACCATGCCGCTTGAAGCCGGGATGGTGATCGCCATTGAACCCAAAGTATCGTTTGCCCCTCTGGGCACTGTGGGCATTGAAAACACCTTTGTGGTTACAGAACAAGGCGGCAAGAAAATCACCCGTGGCTCGGATGACATTGGTATCGTGAAGAAATGAGGGAAGACCGGCGACCGGGGACGGAAGATTCGTCATTCATCAACGGTCTTGGGTCAGAGGTTGAAAATGTTCAAAAAAGTTTTGGTCGCGAATCGAGGAGAAATTGCCGTTCGCGTGTTGCGTGCGTGCCGTGAACTGGGACTGCAAACCGTCGCGGTCTATTCCGATGTTGATCGCAATGCGTTGCACGTGCGTTACGCCGACGAAGCGTACAACATCGGTCCGGCACCGGCGCGCGAATCATACTTGCGCATTGATCGGATCATTGATGTGGCAATTCGCTCCAAAGCCGAAGCCATTCATCCCGGCTATGGCTTTCTTGCTGAGAACGATCATTTTGCTCGCGCGTGCGCCCAAGCCGGCATTGTTTTTGTGGGACCGCCCCCGCAAGCAATGGAAACGATGGGCGACAAGATCAACGCACGACGCACCGTCGCCAAACAAGGTGTACCGGTAGTGCCGGGCACGTACGAACCCTTGCACGACGAGGAAATGATTGCGGTCGCGAACAAAGTGGGGTTTCCCTTGTTCATCAAAGCAGCAGCAGGCGGCGGCGGCAAGGGGATGCGGCGCGTGGAGAATGCCGCAGAATTGCCAAGCGCAATCGCGCGCGCGCGCAGCGAAGCCGAAGCGGCATTTGGCGATGGAACCGTGTACATCGAAAAGATCATCTACCCGGCACGCCACATCGAGTTTCAAATCCTCGCCGATGCGCGCGGCAACGTGATTCATCTGGGCGAGCGCGAATGTTCGATTCAACGTCGTCATCAAAAGATGGTCGAAGAGGCACCGTCAGTGGCGTTGGACGAAAAACTGCGCGACAAGATGGGCAAGGCAGCCGTGGCGGCAGCCAAAGCCGCCGGCTATGTCAATGCCGGCACGATCGAATTCTTGCTGGACAAGGATCGCAATTTTTATTTTCTCGAAATGAATACACGGTTGCAAGTGGAACATCCCGTGACCGAACTCGTGACCGGCATTGACATCGTGAAAGAAATGTTGCGCATCGCTTCGGGACGACCGTTGAGTTATCGCCAAGACGATGTTCATCAACGCGGCTGGGCAATCGAATGCCGCATCACCGCCGAAGACCCCTACAATGGATTCCTACCTTCAACCGGCAAGATCATCAGCGTGCACGAACCAACCGGTCCCGGCGTGCGCGTGGAATCGGCGTTGTATGAAGGATTTGAAGTCTCGCTCTATTACGATCCACTCATCGCCAAGTTGTGCGTCTGGGGACCGGATCGCGCGGCGGCGATTATGCGCATGAAGCGCGCCCTCGGCGAGTACAAGATTCTGGGTGTGTCCACCTCGATTCCATTTCACCAAAAACTTTTTCAAAGCACCAGTTTTATCGGCGGTCATTTCGATACCTCATTCCTCGATGATCGCTTTACAATGGAGCAAGGGGGCTCGGATGAGCGCGAACAAGTGGCGGCGATTGTGGCGGCGTTGCTCACCCACGACCGCCGCCAACACGCGCTCAACATTCCGCCGCCTACAAGCAATACGCGCGGCGGCTGGAAACGCTTCGGCGCGATGGAAGGCATGCGATGAAATATACCGCAATCATCAACGATAAGACGTACGACATCGAAATCGGCGCGAACAACACGGTGATCGTGAACGGTCAGCCGCACAATGTTGATTTTCGCACGATTGATGGCAGTTCGCTCTATTCGCTCTTGCTCGACAATGCTTCGTGGGAAACGTTGGTGGATCGCAATGGCGATGAATACCGCGTGCTGATTGGTGGCGAGTTGCATATCGTTACGGTGATGGACGAGCGCACCCGCAAGATGGCAAAAGCGGAAAAGGCGCAAACGGCACACGCCGGTGAAGCCATCATCAAAGCCCCCATGCCGGGTCTGGTGCGCGATGTGCCGGTGAATGTCGGCGACACTGTGACGGCGAAGCAAGGCGTCGTGATTCTGGAAGCGATGAAGATGCAAAATGAATTGCGCACGCCCAAAGCCGGCGTCGTGAAAGAAATTCGTATCAAGCCAGGCGATAAGGTGGAGCAAGGACAAGTGCTTTTAATCGTCAAATAGTTTTCACCGAGATGCGGAGAACACAGAGAAAACAAACTTGAACTCTGCCCCTCTGCGGTAAGAGATAATGGTTTTCTAATGACACAAGAACGCAAAGCAAAATTCGAAACGCTGTCCGGCATTGAGGCGAAACGCGTTTACACGCCGGAAGACGGCGTACAAAAATACAACGACGAACTAGGATTTCCCGGCGAGTATCCATTCACGCGCGGCATCCAGCCCACGATGTATCGTGGGCGGTTTTGGACAATGCGCCAATACGCTGGCTACGCCTCCGCCGATGAATCGAACGCGCGCTACAAATATTTGCTCGCGCAAGGACAAACCGGGTTGTCCGTCGCCTTCGATTTGCCGACGCAAACGGGTTACGATTCCGATGCAACGATGGCGGAGGGCGAAGTGGGCAAAGTCGGCGTGGCGATTTCATCGCTCCAAGATATGGAGCGATTGTTCGATGGCATTCCACTCGACAAGGTGTCCACTTCGATGACCATCAATGCGACGGCGGCGATCTTGTTAGCGATGTACATCGTCGTCGCCAAAAAGCAAGGCGTGGATCCCAAACAACTGCGTGGCACGGTGCAGAACGATATTCTCAAAGAGTACATTGCGCGCGGCACGTACATTTTTCCGCCCGCGCCTTCGATGCGCCTCGCGACGGACATTATCGAATATTGCGCGCGCGAACTGCCGAATTGGAATCCGATTTCGATGAGCGGCTATCACATCCGCGAAGCCGGGGCAACCGCCGTGCAAGAAGTCGCGTTCACGTTTGCGAATGCCATCGAGTACGTCAATGCAACGCTCGCGCGCAGTTTGACGATTGATGATTTTGCACCGCAGTTGTCGTTCTTTTTCGTCGCGCAAATGGATTTCCTCGAAGAGATTGCCAAGTTCCGCGCCGCGCGGCGATTGTGGGCACGCATCGTCAAAGAACGTTTTGGCGCGCAGAAACCGCAATCAATGATGCTGCGCTTTCACACGCAGACGGCGGGTGTTTCGCTCACGGCGCAACAGCCGCAGAACAACATCATCCGCACCGCAATCGAAGCACTCGCCGCGGTGCTGGGTGGCACGCAATCGCTCCACACGAATTCGTACGATGAAGCGCTCGCGTTGCCAACCGAGGAATCGGTGCAGATCGCGTTGCGCACGCAACAAATCATTGCGCACGAGTCCGGCGTGGCGAACACGATTGACCCGGTGGCTGGCTCATATTACATCGAACACTTGACAAACGAAATCGAAACGCGTGCGTTAGAGTACATCGAAAAGATTCAGGCGATGGGTGGTGCGCTCAAAGCGATTGAAGCCGGCTTTATCACGCGCGCGATTCAGGAATCGGCGTGGAAATTTCAGCGCGAAGTGGAAGCAAAAGAGCGTATCGTGGTCGGCGTGAATGAGTTTGCCACAGCGACGCCGTATCGTGGCAAAATGCTTCGCGTTGATCCGCGCGTGCGCGATGAACAGATGGCGCGCTTGCAAGCGTTGCGTAATCGGCGCGACAATGTGCGCGTGCAAGCCGCATTGAACGCGCTGACCGATGCCGCACGCGGCACAGCAAATTTGATACCGGCGATTCTGGCGTGCGTGGAGGCATACGCGACGATTGGCGAGATTTGCGATACACTGCGAAAAGAGTTTGGCGAGTATCGCGGCGCGGGGACGTTCTAACCGCAGAGGGCGCAGAGACGCAGAGGAAAACCAAAGGAGGACAAATCTGCGGTTTATTTTCTTGCCTCTCTACGCGCGGCGATTCAAGGTTGATTGGGGGTGCACTTGACTCAGCTCCACGTTGTCACCGGCGCGTTCAACTACTCTGGAAAATACATCGCGGCGCGGTTGCTGAAAGAAGGGCATCGCGTCCGCACGATCACCAATTCGCCCAATCGCCAAAATCCCTTTGGCGGTCAGGTCGAAGCGCGTCCGTATTCCTTTGACGACTTGGACAAACTCGTGGATTCACTGCGCGGCGCGACGGTGCTCTACAACAATTACTGGGTGCGTTTCAACTATAAAGATTTTCAACATTCCGAAGCAGTTCAAAACACACTTAAACTGATCGCGGCGGCTAAGCAAGCCGGCGTCGAACGCGTGGTTCACATTAGCATTACCAATCCCTCCGAAGATTCCAACCTGACGTACTTTGCCGGCAAAGCCCGGCTGGAACGCGCGCTGAGGGAGTCGGGTTTGTCGTATGCGATTCTGCGACCCACCGTGATCTTTGGCAAGGAAGACGTGCTCATCAACAATATCGCGTGGACCTTGCGACGCTTGCCGGTGTTCGGTGTCTTTGGTGACGGCAACTATCGCCTGCAACCGATTTATGTGGACGACCTCGCCGCGCTCGCGGTCGCGCAGGGCAAGGTGCGCGAGAATCGCATCATTGACGCGATAGGGCCTGAGACGTTCACGTACCGTGAACTGGTGCAAACGATCGGCGCGCTCATTGGCGCGCGCCGATGGATCGTCAGCGTACCGCCATCGTTTGGTTACCTCGTCGGTTCGATCATCAGTCGAATGCAGGGCGATGTGTTCATCACGCGTGAAGAGATCGAAGGGTTGATGCAAAACTTGTTGTACACCCCATCGCCGCCGGTTGGCACCACCAAGTTGACCGATTGGGTGCACGAGCATCGCGATACGTTGGGTGTGAAATATGCTAACGAGCTAGCGCGGCGCAAGAATCGCACTGAAGCGTACGAGAAATTATAGCCATAGAGGGCATAGGGGACATAGAGAAAAAACAATACGCGTTTAATGAATAGAGTAAAACGAATCCCAAAATAGTTTGTGTTTATCTCTGTGCCCTCTATGGCTGAAAGGAAAAAATGATTGCAAGAATAGATCATATTGGTCTTGCCGTTCAAAGCATTGATGATGCGCTAAAATTTTTCCAAGACGCGCTTGGCATGCAACTCGATCACGTTGCAACCGAAGAAAACGGACGCACCAAGGTCGCGTTTATGCCGGTCGGCTCATCCGAAGTTGAATTAGTCGAGCCGCAAGATGCCGAGAGCGGTCTCGCAAAATTTCTTGCCAAGCGTGGCGAAGGAGTGCATCACATTTGTTTTCAAGTGGATGACATTGATGCCGCACTCACGCGCTTGAAGGAACACGGCGCACAATTGATTGACGAAACACCGCGCACGAACGCCAAGGGGTGGCGCTATGCGTTCATTCATCCCAAAAGCGCGCATGGTGTCTTGATCGAGTTGTATCAAAAGCCAAACTAAATTTCACCCCAGAGGTCACAGACGCTTTGCGCACAGAGAAAAACGTTGTTTTCCTCTGTGTTCTCTGTGGTTTAATTCAGGAGGGATAATGTTCGACAGACAAGAACTGGAAAACATCAAGCAAGCCAAGGAACGTTGGGAAGAGACCACGCTCCAACAAACTCTCGCCCGTTCGCCGGAGCGCCGCCCCAAATTCATCACCACCTCATCCGAAGAAATTGATCGGCTTTACACGCCGCTCGACATCGCAACGATGGATTACAACCGCGACATTGGCATGCCGGGCGAATACCCCTACACGCGCGGCGTTCATGCCACGATGCATCGCGGCAAACTCTGGACGATGCGAATGTTTGCCGGCTTTGGTACCGCCGAAGAAACGAATCAGCGTTTCAAATATTTGCTTGAACACGGCGAGACCGGTTTGTCCACCGCATTCGATATGCCCACGCTTTACGGGTACGATACCGATGCGCCCCAAGCCCTGGGCGAGTTTGGCAAATGTGGCGTCGCCATTTCTTCGCTCGCCGATATGGAAATTCTTTTCGATGGCATCCCGGTGGATCAGGTAACCACTTCGATGACGATCAATTCGCCAGCGGCAATCATCTGGGCGATGTACATCGCCGCGGCAGAAAAGCGCGGCATCCCGCGTGCCAAACTGGGTGGGACGATTCAGAACGATATTCTCAAAGAGTACATCGCGCAAAAAGAATTTATCTTTCCACCCAAACCCTCGATGCGCCTCGTTGTGGATACGATGGAGTTTGGCACCAAAGAGATGCCGCTCTGGAACACCATTTCGATTTCCGGTTATCATATTCGCGAAGCCGGCTCCACGGCGATCCAAGAACTCGCCTTTACGCTTGCCGATGGGATGGAGTACGTCCGTTGGGGCATCAAGCGCGGAATGAAGATTGACGATTTTGCGCCGCGCCTCTCCTTCTTCTTCAACGCACACAACGATTTCTTTGAAGAGATTGCCAAGTACCGTGCCGCGCGCCGCATTTGGGCAAAATGGATGCGTGAAAAGATGGGCGCCAAAAATCCGCGCAGTTGGTTGATGCGCTTTCACACCCAAACCGCTGGTGTCTCCCTCACCGCGCAACAACCGATGAACAACGTGGTGCGCGTGGCGATTCAAGCGCTTGCCGCGGTGCTGGGCGGCACACAATCCTTGCACACCAACTCGCTCGATGAAGCATGGGCATTGCCCAGCGAAAGTGCCGTGATGATCGCGCTCCGCACGCAACAAATCATCGCGCATGAATCCGGCGTGGCAAATACGGTGGATCCCCTTGGCGGCTCGTACTTTGTCGAAGCGCTCACCAATCGCATGGAACAAGCTGCCAACGTCTATTTCGACAAAATCGAAAAACTGGGCGGAGTATTACCGGCAATCGAAAAGGGATTCTTCCAACGCGAGATCGCCGAAAGCGCAGCGCGCTATCAAGCCGAAATCGAAAAACGCGAGCGCATCATTGTTGGCGTGAACGATTACGTGGTCGAAGAAGAGTTGAAGGTGCCGCTCTTGCGCGTGGACGCCGCTGGTGAACGACGCCAGATCGAACGGTTGCAACGCATTCGCCGCGAGCGCGATAATCTCAAAGTGCAAGCCAAACTGGAAGCGATTCGCGATGCAGCAAAACGCGAGAATGCGAATTTGATGCCGCTGTTCATTGACGCCGTTAAAGAGTATGCCACGCTTGGCGAGATTATGGATGTGTTACGGCGCGTGTGGGGCGAATACAAAGAGCCGGTGATTGTGTAGAGTGTAGAGTTAGAGAATAGAGTAGAGGAGAAATGTGTCATTGTCTGGTGGCAGTGACACATTTTTCTTTGCCTGAACCAATTGCCTTCCGTCCATTCCGTCCTTGTGCCCGTCGCCTGTTTTTGCAATCCGCGCCACTAATGCTATAATTGCGCGCGTGAAATTTACAAACGCACTCTACCCACTGCTGGTGGTGCTCCTCACGGTGTTTGCCATTGCGCCGCTGGAATATCCCGGCGCATTTCAATCCCACACGGGCTTGCTTGCCTATTACAACCTAATTGATCTCGATCAAAACCCCACCCTCGGTTGGGCGCCGACCATCGGTCAAACGTTTGACGTGTTTCGCACCGAGGGCGTGTTACCATACCTCATCGCCGAGATTTTTCATTGGATTGGATTCAGTTATCTCACCTCAATCAAGTTGGTGTATGCGCTTGCCTGGATCGCCAGCGGCTTGACGATGTACGCCCTCGCGCGAAAATTTTTTAGCCAAGCTGGCGCACTCCTCGCAGCGACGGTGTACATTTATCTGCCATTCCACATCGCAACGGTGTACGTGCGCGGCGCCTTCGCCGAATCTGTCGCGTGGGCGATCTTTCCGCTTCTTCTGCTTTCTATCTATCGCCCACTGCCCACTGCCTACTGCCTACTGCTCACTGCCTCACTCTTCCTCACTCAGCCCGGCATGGCGATTCTGTTTTCGCTGTTCACCATTTGCATAGCGCTGGCATTTCGTCCGTTGTCCTCCGTCGTCCGTCCGATTTTGACGGGTCTTGCACTCGGCGCTTTATTCTACTTGCCCACCCTTCTTCGCTACGGCGCAAACATCGCACGTGATAGATTTAACCCAGCATTTGTTCATCCCTTTCAATTGTTCTCCGCTCTCTGGGGGTTTGGCGTCAGCACCGGCAGTTATCTCGATCGGTTTCCCTTTCAACTGGGCGTGGTGCCTGTCGGATTAGCCATCATCACGCTTGTGCTTACCACACCATCGAACGCACCGACAAACATTCGGCGCATCGTCATTATTTTTCTTGGCACCGCCATCGTGCTGGCATTGTTCACTTTTGAAATTACCGCGCCGCTTTGGGCTCTGATCGGTGTATTCGTTACGTACCCTTGGCAACTGCTTGCCATCGTTGGGCTTGCTCTTGCGATCATCGCCGGTTCAGTCATCGAACTTGATCAGCGATTCACGCAACCGGCGATGCTAGCGTTTTTCGTCGCGTTGCCGATTGTGGCGTCCTATGGTTACCTCGCGCCGCGCTTTCTCGATGTCAACCCCACGCGCCCGCCGATTGCCATTTTCAACAACAATGAAATCGCGCTGTGGGATTATCGAATCGTGGGACCATTGCGGCACGGCGCAACGTTACGCGTTTATTTGACCTGGCAAGCCTTGCGGCCCGTAGATTACGATTACACGATTTTTTTGCACGCGGTTCACGAAGATGGTCAGACGTATGGTGAGAATGATGCCAAACCGCTCGACGGTGCGCTGCCAACCCTCAAATGGACGCCCGGCCAAGTGATTAGTGATACGCAGACGATTCAAATTGATGTAGAAGGACCACGTGAAGGGTATCATCTTGAATTTGGGATCTATAATGCCGCCACCGGGCGGCGCGCGCTGACAGAAACCGGCTCTGATCATCTAGTTTTGCCGCGCCCCGGTGATCCAGAACCAATTATCTCAGAACAATTGCCACCGAACAAAACGCCATGAGCAACTTGCATTATGTCGTGCGTTCTCTAAAACGCATTGACCCCTACCTGATCTTACTCTTCCTTTTCTCCCTCTTCGCCATCGGACCGTTGCTTGCACCCGGCTATTTCTGGGGCGCGCACGATGGGCGACACTCGGTCTATTTCTTGTTCGAGTTTGATCGCTCGATTCAAGACGGCATCTTTTATCCGCGTTGGGCACCAGACTATACCTTTGGCTACGGCTATCCGATGTTCAACATCTATGCGCCCGGCGCGCTCTACGTCAGCGAATTTTTTCATCTCATCGGACTCGATTTTGTGCTGGCGACCAAGATGACCTTTGCGTTAGCAATTCTGCTTTCTGGTCCGGTAATGTTTGGTTTCGTCAAACGATTGACCGGTTCCAGTCCCGCCGCCTTTCTTTCCGGACTCGCGTATGTGTACGTCCCCTATCACATCGCCGATATTTACGTTCGCGCCGCACTCGCAGAATCTGTCGCGCTCATTTTCCTGCCACTGACGCTCTGGGGCTTTTACGAAACCGTCGTCAACCCAAGTCGTAAAGCAATCGTTGCGACCGCACTGGCGTACGCGGCGATGATGTTCTCGCACAACGGCGTAACGCTCTTGTTCACGATCGTCTTGGGCGCATGGGTTCTGTTCTTGATGGTGAACGAAATCCGCAGGGTGAATTTGCCTTCGGCCTTCGCCCTCCGTCTTTCGTCCTTCATCCGCTTGGGTCTACCTTCGCTTGCCGCACTCTTGCTCGGACTTGGCATCGTCGCCATCTTTTTCATCCCAGCCGTGCTCGAGTATCGCTACGTGCGTACTGATCAGTGGCTGGGCAATTATTACGATTACACCAATCACTTTGTGTATTTGTTTCAACTCTTCAGTCCCACGTGGGGCTTTGGCATCAGCAACCCAGGTCCCCGCGACGATATGTCTTTTCAGTTCGGTAGTGTACCGACGCTGCTCGCCATCTTTTCACTTTTAGCAATCACAAAAAATCCAAACGGCACGCGCCGCTTTTGGCTATTTTTCCTCGCAATGACAGCGATTGTTGCTGTGTTGATGCTGGGTGGGTCATTACCGATTTGGCAAGTCTTGCCGATTGTTACCTTTGCGCAATTTCCATGGCGCTTGCTTGTGCTCACCACCGTTTCGCTGGCAGTCCTAGCCGGCGCAATCATCGTAACGCAAATCCACGCTGAGACACACGCTCACACCTTACCAACGATTCTGCTGGGCATCCTCATCGTGCTGGGAAGTTTTCCGTATCTTCAAGCGCAAATGATTCTGGAACCGAAAGAAGGACCCGTCAGCATCCTAGGCTTGTTTCGCTTTCAGCAAAGCGCAGGCGAAATGACTGGTTCGACCGCGTGGGTCAAAGAGATTCCCACGTGGTCGCCGATGGCGGATGTGTACTTTGCCGGCAAGAAATTAAAATCGCGGATCGAGTATGGCAACATTACCGATCTGATCGAACAAGACCAGTTGTGGATTGGCGTCTTGCCCAACTTTGCCGGCTTGAAAGCCAACAGCGAACGCATTGCCTATCACGCCGAACAAGAAACCACGCTCATCTTTAACATCTTCTACTACCCCGGTTGGCAAGCATATTTGGTCAAGCCGCAAACCACCGAAATCATTCGTCCGTTGAAAACGTTTGTTGACCCAGACGATCCCTTGGGACGCATCCACGTAGCAATTCCAGCCGGACGCGAGCAATGGTTGATGCTTCGCTTTGATGACACTCCACCGCGCATCATTGGCACGTGGATTTCTGTGGCAAGTATTTTAATTGCATTAGGATTACTCATTTGGGATGTGCGAAAATCTGGAGTTGGGGTACAGGGATCGGAAACGGAAAGATGATATGAAAGCATCTTTCCTTCGTCTTTCATCTTTCGTTTTCCGTCTTCCATCCTCGGTCGTTTTGCTTTTCGCGTTTTCCATCTTTGCCCTTGCGCCACTGACCGCGCCGGGTTATTTCGTCAACGCCCACGATGCGCGCCATTCGGTGTACTTTCTCCAAATGTTCGATCAATCGTTCCGCGATGGCGCGTGGTATCCACGTTGGGCAGCGGATATGGTTTTTGGTTACGGTTATCCCTTGTGGCTCATCCTCGCACCAATTCCCTTTTTCGCTGGCGAAGCGTTTCATCTGATTGGCTTGGATTTTGTCAGCGCGGTCAAGATGGTGGATGGCTTGGCGGTACTGTTCTCGGCTTTCACGATGTATCTCTTTGCCTCGCGCGTGCTAGGCAAAAATGCCGGCTTGGTCGCCGCGATTGTGTATGTCTATGTGCCGTATCACCTCGTTGATTTGTACGTCCGCGCCGCCCAAGCCGAACTGGTCTCATTTATTTTTCCGCCGCTCGTCTGCTGGGCATTCTATCAACTTGCCCTTACGCATCGTCCGCGCTATATTGCGTTTGCTGCGCTCGCGTACGCCGGCTTGATCCTCTCGCACATTTCGATGGCTGTCTTGTTCACGCCGATCATTGGACTGTATCTCGTTTTCTTGTTCTTTACCACACGACCGACGACGAACGATGGACAACCGAATGCTTCCGTCGTCGGTCATCGGTCTTGCATCCGATTTGCGTTTTATGCTGGCGCATCCATTACACTTGCCCTGGGTCTTGCCGCGATTTTTCTTTTGCCCGTCCTATTCGAACAAAAATATCTCACTACCGATCCACTCATCGGCGGCTTTTTCAACTATCGCAAACACTTTCTTAACGCTAACCAACTCCTTTCGCCGTTTTGGAGTTATGGTTACGCCGGCGAAAATGGGAATGATCAATTTTCATTACAACTCGGTTTGATCCCGGTCTTGCTGACCTTCGTCGCGCTTTGGGCAATTCATCACACACGCGAAACCATTCGTGCGCACATTGTTTGGTTTGCGAGCGTTCTCGCGCTCGTTGTATTTCTGATGTTGCCGATTTCCGCGCCGCTGTGGGAACCCTTTGCCACGATTGTGGCGTTTGCGCAATTTCCTTGGCGATTGTTGATCATTGCGGCGTTTGCCTTGGCATTCTTGTCCGGCGCGGCAATCTACGCCCTGCCCGACGATTCGCGTGACCGTGTCGCCGCGCTCGCGATTGCGTTGCTGTTTGTCATTGCCAACTATGCGTACGTCTTGCCGCAACATACCGAGGCAGTGTTCAATGCCCAAACGCTCATGGAATTTCAAGTTCAAAAGCGCGAGTTGTTGGGCGATACGGTTTGGATGCAAGGAGAGCGTCCGCAAACATCGCCACTGGTCGAACAGTACATCAATGGCGAGAAACTTGAAAAAGCAATCGCGCTCGATGCAGGCGCACAAGTCGAGACGGTGCGATACGGCGGACAATCGGTGGAGGTGCGCGTTGAATCGAGCACGCCGACGCGCGTGATGGTGTACACGCGCTATTTTCCCGGCTGGGTGGCGACGATCGAAGGAAAACCGATCGAGATTGATCCGAACAATGAGCAAGGTCTCATTGTCGTCACGGTTCCTGCCGGCGCACACACCTTGCATTTGCGTTTTGAAGACACTGCCGCCCGACAAATCGGCGCACTTGCTTCGTTAGTGAGTCTAGGCATCGCCTTGATTATTCTGCGCTGGCGCACTGATTAAAGTTACGATATTTTTACCTTCACCTTATTGGCAAAATGGTCAAGGTTTGTTATAATAACCCTAGAACAGTAGCAGAGCAAAAGACGCTATGACGAATGACCGACCACATCCTCCACCGCCTTCACGACCCGGGCGCACCGACTCGTGGCGGACGGAACGAATGGTTCAGCGTGTGCCAGCCCATTTGGGCGAAGCCGAACCCAACGCCGTCTCGCCATGGGTGATGATTGCCGGCATCATCCTGTTGATCCTGATCGTCTGCGCCGTAATTTTTATTTTGTTGGGTGGCGGTTCACGCCTGGGTCTGGGCTTTAATTCCACCGCAACGCCTACCCGCCCGGCGCGCACGACTACGCCGGCAATCACCATTTTACCCGAGACACTCGCGGCACCATCCTCGCCCACGCCGGGTCCCACCGCTGCGGTCGTCAAATACAAAGTCAAAGCCGGCGATTCGCTGATCGAAATTGCGGCAAGATACAAAGTCTCGGTGCAAGCCATCAAGACGGCAAACAATTTGAAAGACGATACCATTCGAATCGGCGATGAATTGATTATTCCACTGCCCACGCCCGCTCCACCGCCGGTTACCCCCACGCCCGTTTCATTCGATGCTTCACCCAACACAACCCCCGCCACACCGACGGGGGTTGTGCATCACATCGTCCGACGCGGCGATACGCTCATCTTGATTGCGACGTTGTACGGATCAACGGTGGATGCTATTCGATTGGCGAATCGGCTGGAGAGCGATGTGCTTTCGATTGGCCAAGACCTCATCGTGCCGATTGGTGCGTGGACGCCCACTGCAACGGCTACCTCCCTCACCAATGCGACGGCCACGCCGACCGCGCCATTCGCTTATGCTGCGCCTAGTTTGATGCTCCCCAGTGACAATGCGGTCTTTCGCGGCAAGAACGATGCGCCACTTTTGGCGTGGATTGCACCGGCAACGCTCAAACCCAACGAGTTTTACATCGTGCATATTGACTATGAATGGAACGGGGAAAAGAAAAGCATCGTGCGCCAAGTCAAACAAGGCAACAGTCTTCGTTTGGAAATGACCGATTATCCCGGCGCAACCGCGAATGGTACACCGTTCACGTGGTATGTGATGATCATTCGTCAAACGGAATCTAAAACACCCGGGCAACCGCAAACCCTTGCGGTGAGTCCGGCAAGTCCAACCTGGCGATTTATCTGGTATTAACAATGGAAATGATTATTGCTGGTTTATTTGTTTTCTGTATGCGCTTGATTGACATGTCGCTGGACACCTTGCGCTTGCTGTTTGTGATGCGCGGGCGCAAACTCATCGCCGGTTTCATCGGCGCACTCCAAGCCACCGTATTCATTCTGGCGGTCAGCGCGGTACTGAAAGGTGAACTCAATCCATTCACCATCGCGGGCTATGCGCTGGGATTTGGAACCGGTGTTATCGTGGGGATGATGGCAGAAGAGCGACTTGCGATTGGATACGCGATGCTGCGCATCTATTCCCCGGCGTACGGACGTGAGATTGCCCAAGCGTTGCGCGAAGCGGGGTACGCCGTAACCGAAATCGAAGCGCGCGGCAAAGATGGACGCATGGCAGTGGTCAACCTTGTGGTGGCGCGCAAGGATATTCAACCGGTGCGTGCCATCGTTGATCGCGTGGATGCTACGGCGTTCGTAACGATTGATGAAGCACGTGCGCTCAAGCGCGGATATTTTCGGCATTAAAAAAGCCGGGGGCAAACCCGGCTTGATTTATCGTTTCGCTCTCTGATACTGGGTGGGCCACACCCAATCCACCCCCAAGGCACGCGCCGCGTCCAGCACCCAGTGCGGGTGGCGTAGCAATTCGCGGCCCAACGCCACCAGATCTGCGCGACCATTCTGCACAATTTCCTCCGCCATTTCCGACAACGAAATCAAACCAACCGCCATCGTTGGAACGTTAGCTTGGTGCCGGATTTTTTCGGCAAACGGAATTTGATAACCCGGTCCCAAAGGTGGCACGACCGGCGCATTCCCGCCGGACGAACAATCCACCAAATCCACACCGTGTTCCTTGAGCCAACGTGCAATTTGAACTTGATCGTCAATCGTCAGTCCGCCGGCGATCCAATCGGTGCAAGACAAGCGGACAATGACCGGGAACGAGTCCGGCACCAGACCGCGCACCGCATCCACCACGCGCAACAACATTCGGGCACGATTTTGTAACGAGCCGCCGTACTCGTCGGCACGATGATTGGAAAGCGGCGACAAGAATTCGTGCAAGAGATAGCCATGCGCGGAATGAATTTCGATCGCGTCATAGCCCACCGCCAATGCGCGTTGCGCCGCAGAACGAAATGCAGATACAATCTCGGCAATCTCGGCGGGCGATAATTCGTGTGGCGTAACCCAATCGGTATCAAAGGGAATCGCGCTGGGAGCCACCGGCACGGTTGCACCGTAACCTTTGTGCGCGCTCCACGCCTTACGGCCCGCATGCGCGAGTTGAACACACATCGCCGCACCTTGCGCTTTACACAATCGCACAATGCGCGCGAGCGGTTCGATCTGCGCATCGTCCCACAAGCCCAAATCGTTCGCGCTGATCCGTCCGCGCGCTTCGACGGCGGTGGCTTCGGTGATGATCATCCCTACCCCGCCGGTGGCGCGTGAAACATAATGCGCCAAATGCCAATCGGTTGCTAGCCCATCCGCCGCCGAGTACATACACATCGGCGACATGACCACACGGTTGCGCAGTGTAACACTACGCAGAGCAAATGATGAAAATAATCTTGCCATTGCAATCCTCGCTTAGGGGTTGACTCTATTATGCACATAGATTGCCAAGATGACAAATTTAAAAAAACAACCCGCTTTCTAGGTTTGAGAAAACGGGTTTTCCGATTATGGCATTCCTAATCGTTTGTTCTGTCTGAGCATTTTGATCGTTTCACGCACCCGGCGTTCGCGCGTTTCATCCCGTTTGGCTTCGTCAATCCAATAGATGAATTGCTTTTTGTGCGATGGCGCAAGTTTGTTGAAAATCTGCTTGGCTTTTGGATCGGCGCGCAATGCTCTTTTCAACTCTGCCGGCATTTGGGCAGTATCCTCGCGCCGGGCTGCCTTGCCCCATTGACCATTGCGCTTGGCAAGGTTGATCGGCACCCAGCCCGCCTCCGTCATTCGCCCCTGTTCGATCATCCGCTTGACCCGCTGTTTGTTGGTCTCCGACCAAACACTACCGGGGCGGCGCGGCGAAAATCGGATTGCGTATTTTTCGTCATCTATCGCTTTGAGGACGCCGTCAATCCAACCAAAGCACAACGCCTCTTCGACCGCTTGATCGTACGAAAGGCAGGGTTTATGGGTATGTTGCTTGAATCGCACGAGCCAAATTTCGGTTGCGGTTGTATGATTCTTTTCCAACCATGCGCGCCACTCGGCGCGATTTGCCGCCTGAAACCATTTGCCGATTTCAACCATCGTTGCCTCGTGATTTTATTTCTTGACTAGCGATTGTGCGCAGCGGAAACCCAGATCGTCCACCGCTTCATTCGCATTGCGAAACATTCGCTTGGAAATGCGCGAGTCGAACGGATTCGATTTGAAGGAACCTCCGCGCACCACAAAATTGCCGGAAGCAAAATCCGAATTGACGGGGTCTCGCACAACGGTCGGTGGCACAATCTGGCGAATGCTGTCCGTGTAGAAATTAGGGCTGTACGCGTCTGCTACCCATTCGGCGACATTGCCAATCAAATTGCATACGCCAAACGGACTACAACCCTTGGGCGTATAGGTAAAGACTGGCACTGGACCAGGGTTGCCCAACGCGGCGTTGACACGCTCACCTTCCCAGGGATTGCCCCACGGATAAATGCGCGTATCGCTATTTCCCCGCGCCGCTTTTTCCCACTCGGCTTCGTACGGCAAACGCTTGCCCAACCACGTACAATATTGCGACGCCATTTGATGCGTGACTAACACGACCGGGAGATTATCGTATGCCGGGTTACCGTACGCCAAGTTGGGTGCTTGCGGTGAATAGACACCCCGTGGCGCATTGCAAGCCCCCGCTGCCACGCATAGTCGGTAATCGGCATTGCTCACTTCGTACTGATCAATAAAGAACGCGCTTTGATCCACCCAGTGTCCTGGCTTTTCATTCGCGGTGGCTTGCCCATCCTCCGGACTGGCGCCCATCCAAAAAACACCGGCAGGGATATAAATCATTCCCGGCGGCGCGGCAGGTGTTGGTGTGAAGGTGCGCGTGGGTGTGGGTGGAACGGGTGTGGGAGTGGGCGATAAAGTCGGTGTATCGGTTGGCATTGGCGTCGGCACGCTGGTGGGTGTTAGCACAATGATCGGCGTCTCAGTGGCGAAGGGAGTGATATTGATTGACATCGCTTGGGCAACCGCCGTCGCGCTAGGCAGCGGAGCAATAACCGCTGAAGGTGCATTCAGCCGTCCCCAAACGAAAAGCAATACGATAAAAAGCAATCCGCCGATGACCGCGAAAAGTAGCGCGTTGGAAAATTGGCGCGCTGGCGCTTGGAACGCCGGCATGGTGTGATTAGAGACCGGTTCGCCTACCGCTCGTTCGAACGCGTTCAACAAATCGTTGACATTGGCAAAACGATCGTTTGGATTTTTGGCGAGTGCGGTCAGCAAGACCGCGTCAATTTCGGGCGTGAGGTCCGGGTTGATCGCCGAGGGTAAGGGCGGCGCAAGGTAAATGTGATCGTGAATGATGGCGTATGGTGTTTCCGTACTAAACGGCACACGCCCGGTTAACATCTCAAACAAGACGACGCCAAGTGCATACACATCCGTCCGAACATCCGTTGGCTCGCCCTTGGCTTGCTCCGGTGAAATGTATTGCGGCGTACCGACGAGGGTATCCTGCGAAAGGGTTGAGGTTGCCGACTGTGCCATCCGCGCCAAACCAAAATCGGCAAGATAAACTTGGCTATCGGTCGCAATGATAATGTTCGAGGGCTTGATGTCGCGATGCAACACTCCGCGCGAGTGCGCGTACGCAAGCGCGGCGATGATCGGTTGAATCAGGGTGAGAACCTGCTTTGCCGGCATCGGGCGCTTACGCAACATCGCTTTGAGTGATTGCCCTTCGATGTAGCGCATGACCAAGTATGGCGTACCATCGTGGATCGCAAAATCGTAAATGGGGATGATGTGGGGATGATCAAGTTTGGCAACGATGCGTGCTTCACGTTGAAAGCGCGCGAGGAAACCCGGGTCTTGTTGGATGGCAGGCTTCAAGACTTTGATCGCAACATAGCGATCCAGAGCGGCATGGTATGCCTTGAACACGGTTGCCATGCCGCCCTGGCCAATTTGATCAACGATACGGTATGGCCCGATTGTTTCGCCTAGCGCAAAAGTCATTGACCTAATCCCAGAAAAATCCAAACATCTTGCAACGACATTATAACAGAAATCGCGCCGGTCGCAACAAGACTAGGTTGAAACTAAGCGCAAGCGGAGACGGAGCAACCTCGAAAAGATTGCTCCGTCGGAAAAAGCATCTTGTCCCCTAGGGCAAATTTATAAATTTACCCTACCGCCGTTACTTTTTCTTCGCCAACTCTTCATCGCGCAACGTTCGCCGCAGAATCTTGCCCACCATCGTCTTGGGGAGCGCATCGCGGAACTCAATCTCGCGGGGGACTTTGTAGCGCGTGAGATTTTGACGACAATAATCGAGAATCTCTTCTGCGGTTGCCGTTTCACCCGGCTTGAGAACAATGTATGCTTTGACATTATCGCCGCGCTGAATATCGGGGATGCCGACGACCGCGGCTTCTAGCACCTTGGGATGCTGGTACAGAACCTCTTCGATTTCACGCGGATAAACGTTAAACCCACCCACGATGAACATATCTTTTTTGCGATCAACCACCTTGAAGAAACCGTCTTCATCCATCGTCCCCAAATCGCCGGTGAGGAAATAGCCATCGGGCAACATCACTTTGGCGGTTTCGTCCGGCTTGTTCCAATATCCCAGCATCACTTGCGGGCTTTTGATCGCAATCTCGCCCACTTGGCCCACCGGCAAATCGGCACCAGTGACCGGGTCAACAATCTTTGACAAGGTATTCGGCAACGGCACACCAATTGTTCCGATTTTGCGCGTGCCACTCATGGGATTGACGTGCGTGGGTGAGCAGGTTTCTGTGAGACCATACCCTTCGACGAGTTTACCGCCGGTGATGCGTTCAAATGTGTTCTGCACTTCTTCGGGCAGCGGAGCCGCACCACTGGTGCAGGATTTGATGGACGTGAGATCGAATTTTTTGAGGTCTTTGTAATTGTTGATCGCGGCATACATCGTAGGCACGCCGGAGAAAATTGTGGGACGATGTTTATGCGCGGCTTTGAGAACCGTCGGCAAATCGCGCGGGTTGGGGATAAGAATCATGGCTGCGCCTTCATGGACGCCGGTGTTCATCACACAGGTCATTCCAAAACTGTGAAAGAGCGGCAACGATCCCATAAATACATCTTTGCCCGGTTCGCGCCCAACAAACCACGCTAGTGTGATGGCGGCTTGCGCGACCAAGTTGCGATGGGTGAGCATCGCCCCTTTGGAGACGCCGGTGGTGCCGCCAGTATAACCGAGCACCGCCACTTCTTCTTGCTTGACTTGGACCGGTTTGAATTCACCGGCTTGCTTGAGCAAGGTTTGGAAATCGTACACGCCGGGTTCGCCGCTCACATGGGGCTTGTGTCCTTCTTTCTTTTCCTTGGCAAGCGTGAACAAGAATTTGAGCAGCGGCGGAAAGTATTCTTTGATGTTGCTCAAGATGATGCGCTTGCAGGGTGTTTGATTGCGCGCTTCAAGGATCGTTTTCCAACTCATCGTCAGCGCAACAATCGTTTCAGAACCACTGTCGCTGGCTTGATAAGCGAGTTCGCGCGGAACGTATTGCGGATTCGTCGGCACGACAATGGCGCCGGCACGCAAAATACCGTAGAATGCGATGACGAATTGCGGCGTGTTGGGCATATAGATCATCACGCGATCGCCTTTCTTTACGCCGAGTCCTTGCAGGGCCGCCGCGAACCGGGTTGCCGCCGCGTCCAATTCGCGGTAGGTCATCTTGTGATCGAAGAAAATGATGGCCGTGTTGTTTGGATATTTTTCCGCCGCCATCGTCAACGATTGGTGGAGTGTGTGCGATGGAATCTCCACCATCTCGGGTACGCCGGGTTCGTAGAATTTAACCCAGGGTTTCGATTCGTTCATTGTGCTCCTTCTCGTTATAATAACGTTAGGACAAAGATCGTCTTTGCCTCTTGGGTGTGGCGACTGGATCCAGACGACCCAACACCCAACGGCGCAAACGCGGAGACGATATTGATCATCGTCTCCGCGTTCTGAGGTTCCCTAGTCGAGATTTTCAAAAATCGCTGCCGCGCCCATTCCGCCGCCGATGCACATACTCACCATTCCAAACTGCACCTTGCGGCGTTTCATCTCGTTGATGATTTGCACCGTCAGCTTGGCGCCCGTCGCGCCGAGCGGATGCCCCAGCGCAATCGCACCTCCGTTGACATTCACCTTCTCTTCGTCCAACTCTAACTTGCGAACGACCGCCAGTGCTTGCGCGGCGAATGCCTCGTTCAACTCAATCACGCCGATATCGTCCAGTTTCAAGCCGGCGAGTTTTAACGCTTTGGGAATCGCTTCGATGGGACCAATGCCCATAATTTCCGGCGGCACGCCAGCAACCGCAAACGACCGCATCTTGACGAGGGGCTTGAGCCCCAATGCCTTGGCACGTTCGCGATCCATCACGACCACGGCGGCTGCCCCATCGCTCGTCTGCGATGAGTTGCCGGCGGTTACCGTGCCTCCTTGCTGAAATGCCGGTTTTAGATTGGCGAGCGCTTCGAGCGTGGTATCACGGCGCGGACCTTCATCCACGTTGAACACATACTTGTTTTCAACTTTTTTGTCGTCGAACATTTCGACGACCGAGACGTTGAGCGGCACAATTTCATCTTTGAATTTGCCGGCGTCAATCGCCGCGATGGCACGTTGATGACTGCGCAACGAAAACTTGTCTTGATCCTCACGCGAAACACCATACTCGCGCGCAACGTTTTCCGCGGTCAAGCCCATGCCTAAGTACACCCCCGGATATTCCAGCGCCATATACGGATTGGGCGCAAAGTGAAAGCCGGTCATTGGCACCATACTCATGGACTCGACGCCGCCGGCGATAATCGCCTTGCCCCACCCTGCCATCACTTGTTGGGCTGCCAGCGCGATAGATTGGACACCCGACGAGCAAAAACGATTGATCGTCATTGCCGGCACCGTGTATGGCAAACCGGCGCGCAACGCCACCACGCGCGAAACGTTCAATCCTTGCTCGCCTTCCGGGAAGGCGCATCCCAGAATCAAATCATCAACATCACTGGCTTGCAAGGCGGGCGCGCGTTTCAATGCTTCGGCGACTACCACTGCCGCCATATCTTCGGGCCGATACGTGCGTAACTTGCCGCGCGGCGCTTTGCCGATGGCAGTGCGCACCGCAGAAACGATGACTGCTTCAGGCATAGTGTTCCTCCTAATTCCTCAAAATCTTCCCGGTGTTCAAAAAGTGCGAAATGCGCTCACGCGTCTTTTCTTCGCCGCAGAGCGAGATGAACGCCTCGCGCTCCAGATCGAGAATGTACTGTTCGTCCACCCACGTGGGAGAGGTGAGATTGCCACCGCACAGCACGTACGCTAGTTTGCCCCCCACCACCGCATCGTGTTCAGACGCGTACTTGCCCTGCACCATCGAATACAATGCCACGCGCAACGCGGCAAGCATGCGTTCACCGGCGGCATAAATGATCTTGCCACGCACCGGCGGACGATAGCCTTCAGCGACCATCTGCAACACCGTACGTTTCGCTTCGGCGATGAGCTGATCGCGATTCATCACGACGCGATCCGAGGGTGCAAAGAATCCCATCTGCTTGGCTTCTTCTGCGCTCGTGGCGACCTTCCCCAAGCCAATCGTTTCAAACACGCGTTGCAGGAACGGCAGCGGATCAACATTCGGCGTTTGCATGGCTGGTGAAACGACCCGGCGCAACATTTCTTTGCAACCGCCACCCGCCGGAATCAAACCCATTCCCACTTCGACCAAGCCTACGTACGATTCTGCGTGCGCGACAATTCGTGCGCCCGCCATCGCCACTTCGCAACCGCCACCTAGCGTGTATTGGAACGGGGCAGTAACAATCGGCTTGGGACTGTAACGCACTGCCATCAAAAAGTTTTGCAACGCTTTGGCAATTTCATCAATCTTGTCCCACTCTTTGGCTTCCGCCGCCATATAAATCGTCATCACGTTCGCGCCGGCAGAAAATGCCTCGCCTTGATTGCCAATCACCATCCCCACAAAATTCTTTTCGACTTCTTGCATCGCAGCGGTGGCAACTTCAACGATGCCTTCATCGAGCGCGTTCATCTTGGTGTGGAACTCGAGACACGCCACCCCATCGCCCAAATCAATCAACGAGGCGCTATCGTTCGACGTGATGACCTTTTGATTCTTGAGCACAATCACGTTCTTGGGTTGGGGCAAGGGGCGATAACTCTTGGTCTTCAAATCGTAATAGTTGCCATCCTGATAGAAACTGGGATGACCGGTGGCGAGCATTTCCTTGACCCAAGGCGCAACCGCGATGCCTTCCTTTTCCATTCGCTCGACCGTCTCTGCCACACCCAGCATATCCCAGATTTCAAAGGGACCGGCTTCGTTCGCAAAGCCCCATTTCATCGCGTTGTCAATTGCGTAAATCTCATCCGCGATTTCCGGGACGCGATGCGAGGCGTACGCCAGCGAACGCGCCGTGGTTGCCCAGATGAATTGCGCCGCGCGATCGTTTTGGGAAACGATGTAACGCAATTTCTCGCCGAGCGTATCGTAAAATTCCGCGTTCGTGATCGAATCGTAATGCACTTTTTTCGGCGGAACGTATTCCATCGTCTTGGGATCAAGTACGTGGAACTCGCGTTTGTCACCCACACGGACTTCTTTGTAGAAACCTTGTTTGGCTTTGTTCCCAAGCCAGCCGCGCTTGACCAATTCGTCCAACAAGCCCGGCTCTTTCAAGTCTGGGCGGAATTCATCTTCGGGCACGGCTTCGTACAAATTCTTGGCGACGTGGTACATCACATCAATGCCCACCAAATCGAGCAAGCGATACGACGCCGTCTTGGGGCGCCCAATGATTGGTCCCGTAAAATCGTCCACTTCGTTGAATGAGTAGCCATGCTCCAGCGTGTACTTGAGCGCATAGATGCCCATATGCGTCCCAATGCGATTCGCAATAAAGTTGGGGCGATCCTTGCACAGCACCACGCCTTTGCCCAGCACATTCTCCCCAAACTCCATCACGAACTGCAAAACCTCAGGCAAGGTCTTGGGCGATGGAATGACTTCGAGCAGTTTGAGGTAGCGTGGCGGATTAAAAAAATGTGTGCCGAGGAAATGTTGTTGGAACGATTCGGAACGGCCGGCGCAAATGTCCTTGATCGGAATACCGGAGGTGTTCGTGGTAACGATACTGTCGGGCTTGCGCACCGCATCAATGCGCGCCATCAAGTCTTGCTTGATCTTCAAGTTCTCGATGATCACCTCGATGATCCAATCCGACTGTGCAACGAAATCGAAATTGTCTTCGAGGTTGCCCACCGTGATGCGGTCAGCGACTTGGGGGGTAAAAAGTGCAGCGGGGCGGGCCTTTTTTACCGCATCCAACCCGGCATTTACAATCCGATGGCGCACCACCGGGTCTTGGAGCGTCAGCCCTTTCTTTTCTTCTTCGGGGGTTAGTTTGTTCGGGACGATGTCGAGCAAGTACGCCGGAATGCCGGCGTTGGCAAAGTGCGCGGCAATCGCGCCACCCATCACACCCGAACCGATCACACACACGCGATTGATCGAATGCGTCATTGCATTTTCCTCCTCTCTGATGTTGGGTTGCGATCTATGGTTAAAATCAAATGCGCCCGGCGAGCGTTATGCCTGCGTCTCCTCACAAGCCCATCGGTGCGACCACTCGACGTGCGCAAATCATCACAAACATTATAACACTATTGCCGGAAAAATTCCAATTTTTGGATTACTTTACATTCGACCGCACCTTGCGCAACTTGGCGATGAAAAAACCTTCCATCAGCGGCGAAGGCATGAGGCGCACCGTATGACGCACCGCCGGCGCAAACGCTTTGCCTTCCCATTCTGTCATCCCGGCTTGTACGCCCGGCACCGCTAATTCGATCGCTGCCACCTCAATCACACCCGGTTCTTTTTGCAACATCCAATCAATCACTTGCTCGTTCTCTTCCGGCGATAAGGTGCATGTCGAGTAAACGATGATGCCACCGGGCTTGGTCGCCGAAACAGCCGAGCGAAGCAGATGTTGTTGAATGGCGCTAAGGAACTGCACCTTGCGGAGTGACCAATCGCCAAACGATTTGGGATTGCCGGTTTCAAAGCGACCCTCCAAACTGCATGGCGCATCCACCAACGCACGGTCGAAATATTCCGGGAATTTTTTCCACAAATCCTCACCGCTGGTCAAGCGCGTCCGCACATTCGTTACGCCTTGCAATTTCAAATTGGCAACCAATTTATGCAAGCGAATCTTGCTCCGATCATTCGCCACGATTTCGCCGGTGTTGCGCATCAGCGCGGCGATTTGCGTGGTCTTGCTGCCGGGCGCCGCCGTCAAATCCAGAATTTTTTCGCCGGGTTGCGGATCAAGCACCAGCGGCGGCAACATACTCGATAAACTCTGCACATACAGTTCACCGTTCTGATACATCGGCGTGGCAATCAATTCCGCTTTCGATTTGTTGCGCAAGATGAATGCATCAGCATACCACGCCACCGCCTCAACTTGAAAATCCAGTTCGAATAACTTGGCAAGCAAATCGGTACGGGTCGTCTTGAGTGTGTTGACGCGAAAGGTGGTGGGGCGGCGCACAAACGCGGCAAGCACCGCCTCCCTTTGGTCGGGCGGGACCAGATGAGGCAAGCGTTGGAGAAATGCCGGTGGTAACGTGATTGGTTTGCTCATTTCAGCGATATTGTAACATAACCCAAAGGCGAGAACAAATTGATTCTTGTTTTGCTCAACTTTTAGCGGTATAATTGGATTACCGACGGGATATGCCTTCCTCCCCCTTCGCAACGACCCCAAGCACTCGCCCCGCCGATGCGGAAAAATATGAAACGATTATCGGCGATCCCATTCATTGAATTAAAACCTCAACACTTGGCAGTGCCCCAAGTTGTGGTCAATGCGCTCATCGGGGGGCTGTGGCTCTGGCTATATCGCGCAGTGTTCGATTATCTGGCGATCATCTTTACGCGCGAAGATTTTCGCACCAACCAAATTCTGCTGATCGGCGTGATCATCTTGTTGGTCGCGCAGATGCGCAAAGAAAAAATCCGTCTTCAACTCGATGCAACGCCCCAACTATTTCGTCCTGCGCTTGTCCTCGTCCTAGGTTGTTCGCTTCTCTACCTCCTCGTCGAACGCTTTCTCGACATCAACACCATCTCGGCAAGTTTGTTTGGACTGGCAAGTTTTGGATTACTCGGTCTGTGGATGAACCCGGCAAGATGGCGGCGCAATTTTCCGGCGGCGCTTGTCCTCGTTGGCATTTTACCTTTCGGCGAACATATGCAAACGTTCATCGGTTATCCGATGCGCCTTCTTACCGCCTCCATCGTGCGCGACGGGTTGGCGTCTGCCGGCATTACCTCTATCGGCATTGACACAATTTTGATTCTGGAAAATAGCGTCGCGCAAATTGATATTCCGTGCAGTGGGGTCAAGAGTTTGTGGACGGGCGCGCTGTTCCTGCTCGCCGCCACGTGGATCGAAGGACGTGCGATCAACGGGCGTTGGTTTGTTCTTGCAACGATCATGGCGCTTGGTTTGTTCGCGACGAACGTTGCGCGCGTGGGCATCCTGGTTATGGTGGGCGAGGTTGCCCGTCTGCGCCTCTTGGCGGAGATGCTTCACGTTCCGCTGGGCGTCCTGGGTTTTAGCGCAGTATGCGTTTTGATCGTTTTTCTTTTGCATCGTGCGGATGATGTACCGATCATCGCCGTTGATCCGCCCTTGACCTTGACGCGCCCGGGATGGTTATCGCCGGTTTTGGCATTTTCGATTCTCGTACTAGGATTGCTTTACACACCGCGACCCCACACCGGCTTGTCGCAACCGCCACCTACCATTGAATTCCCAGCCAACCTTGTTACGCAACCACTCCCGCTCAAACCGGATGAAATCGAATGGCTCATGCGCGATGGCGCGGAATCGGCGCAACGATTGAGTTTTCAATGGCGCGGCATCAGCGGCTCGATGATGTTCATCACGAGTGCGACGTGGCGCGCGCATCATCGTCCCGAACGATGTTTTGAGGTCTTTGGCTTGTCGCTCAACGATTCGCGCACGCATTTGGTTGCGCCGGATTTCCCGGTCCGCTTTGTTGCGTTAGGCGATCAACGCGGACAGAATATTTTATCGGCGACGTACTGGTTTCAATCGGCAACGCGCCTCACCGATGATTACGGCACGCGGATGTGGGCTGATCTCGTACCCCACCGCGAGCGTTGGATACTGGTAACCCTCTTGTTCGATCGCGTGGTTGACCCCAACGCGACCGATGTTCACGCGCTTTACCTTGCCTTACGCGATGCGGTAGCGCGCCATCTAACGGGAGAAGGATCACCATGAAAAATCAATTGCTTGCCTTCGTGCGCACTCTGGCAAATCCGCGCAGCTGGGCGTATGGGTTGTTCTGGTCGTGGAACATTATCTTTGTTGCGTTTATGGTCTTGGGCTTTGCGCCCAACGTCCTGCCCGAACTGTTTGACGCTGTTCGCACCAACACCATCCCTGTGCTCTTTCTCTTGTTTGGCGCAACGCTCACCGCCATTCCCCTCATCGCGGTCATTATCGGCTTGACAGTGCTACGCCAATCGCCGGGACATCTCTTGGCGATGGGCTATGCCGTCCAAGGTCCATTGATGTTCATTCTCACCGTGCGTTTCTTTTTGATCCGCGAAGCCACGCTGGCGGTCAACGTCCTGATGTTGATCGCCGCACTCGGTCTGGCAACGTTGCTGTGGCAACTCCTCGATCGCAAGATTGATGAACGCGGCACACTCCTTACCTTCTTGCGAATGATGGGGCTATCACTGTTCCTTGTCATCGTGCTGTACGGCTGTCTCTGGCTTGCTATCTATGCCTTGCCTTTGGCAAGGCAGTTGTTGAACGAGTTAGGTAATGTCCTAGGCAACATTGGATACTGGATTACGACATTCGATTGGCGCAGCTTGGAGAGAATTCAATGGGGAATGGTGCCATTCACACTTTTGGGCACGCTACTTTTCCTCTACACGGCAACACTCTTTGTGGGTGCGCCGATTGCAGTCCCGGTAATTGCGATCTGGGCATATCGTCGTGGTGCGCAAACGTTTGCCGCACGCTTTGGCGTTCTGCAGACGATTGCGGTTACCGCCATCGTGTTGTTGGTGTGTGTGGCGACGTTCGTGTTCATCAATCAGCAACCTCAACACACCGCCTTCGCCTTGCTCAAAACTCCACCCACCAACGTTGCCCAAGCCCAAACCATTCGCCAAAACGAAAATACAATTCGCACTGGTTTGCTCAACACCTATCTTGCCCCCTATCGTTATTTTAGTTCGGTGGGTGATGTGCTATTCGTTGAGAATATGTACATATGGGGAATGGGTTTCTCGAGAGATCAAGCAAGAGCCGTCGCGCAATTCCACGATATTCTCGCGCGCCCATTGCTCTATGAGCCGGTCAATCCACCCAAACCCGATGCGGCGGACGGAAGCGTCCTGCGCCAAGAACCCTTGGAAGCCGCGCAACTTTATAAAGCCTATTTCGATGAACGCATCACCGATGGTGAACATGACACGGTTGTGAACACGGTGCGCTCGACGTGGCAATTCAGCCAAGCCGAAGCGGCGTGGCAAGCAGTAGATGATCGCCGCATTCATCTCAATCGGCAAGAGATCACGATTCAAGAAAACGGCGATTGGGCGGACGTGGAATTGTACGAGGTGTATGAAAATCAAACCAATGAGATGCAAGAGGTGGTGTACTATTTTGCCTTGCCAGAATCGGCGGTGATTACCGGTTTATGGCTGGGCAATAGCGATGATCGCTCCGCACGTTTTGTTTATCGCGTTTCACCGCGCGGTGCCGCTCAAGAATTGTATCGCAATCAAGTGCAACGCTGGCAAGACCCGGCACTCGTCGAACAAATCGGTCCGCGCCAATATCGCTTGCGCATCTTTCCGGTTGAACGACGACGTTGGGTGCCGGATGGAGCCGGGCGCGCCACTATTCAAGCCGGTGCATCAATGCATATGTGGCTCACGTATCGCGTGCTAGCCAACAACAACACGTGGGCATTGCCGCGCCTCGCCGAGAAACGGAATGTGTATTGGGACACCGCGACGGTTCGATTGTTGAACGGCAAGCCGATGAGTCCAAGCGCGCAAGATTGGTTGCCAGCATTCATCACTGCCACCACGCCGATCAAGCCGGTCGCACATCGTTTCGAGTTTGCTAGCGGCGAGACGATCATCGCTCAACCAATGCCAGCCAACGATTTGCCCAAACTTGGAAACAATCTACGCTTGGCAATCGTACTCGATCGCTCGCGCAGTATGAACAAGTTCGCAGCGGAGGTCAAAACCACGCTCACACGTTTGTCGCAAATTGCCGGCGCAACAACCGATGTCTATCTCACCGCCTCTCCCTACCGCGGTGAAGCGCCCTCGCGTATCGGGATGGCGCAACTCAATCCAAATTCGCTCGATTATGTGGGCGGACAAAATCCCGGCGAGTTGTTGGCGCAATTTGAATCGTTGCGCGCCGGGCAAACCTATGATGCGATTTTGGTCATCACGGATGGTTCGGGGTACGAACTTGGTGCAAGTCGTGTCCCCGTGCCCAAGCCCAATGCACCGGTGTGGATGATTCACTTGGGCACAATCCCGCTCGGCTATGACGATGCCACACTCGAAGCGATTCAAGCGAGCGGGGGCGGTGTGAGCAACAACATCGAAGAGGCGTTGAGCCGGTTGGCAGTTGCGTTGAATCCAAAAGGTTTGGGTGTGTCAGAATCGGCGGTGGCTTTGGATTGGGTGGATGGTTATCTGTGGCAGACATTTCCTTCGCGTGCAACCAGTGCCATTGCTTCCAACGCCAGCAACGATGATTTCGCACCATTTGCCGCGCGTCGTTTGATTCTGAGTGAGACGCAACGGCAACGCAATACGCTGGGTCAACTCACTACACTCGATCAGTTGCACGCGATTGCGGTCAAGCATAGCGTTGTGACGCCGTACTCGTCAATGATTGTGGTTGTCAATGCACAGCAAGAACGATTGCTCCAACAATTAGAGAATCAGAGCGATCGTTTTCAACGCGAAATGGAAGAAGTAGGAAATACAAATCCTTGGAACATCACGGGGGTGCCGGAGCCGGAGGAATGGTTACTGATCGCGCTCGCCTTTGCGATGCTGATGGGGTATGTTTACAAAACACGTGTCGCGTCAGCGCACGCGTGAACGTAGGGGCGAGTCTGAGACTCGCCCCTACCATTATTTGCTCGGTGCGAGTGTGGCAGTAGGAGTTGTCGTTGCAAACAAGGTCGGCGTGATGACAAGTGTTGGAGTGAGCGTGGGTGTAACGGTTGGCAGTGGAGTTTGCGGATACGGATTCTCTGTAAACGCATTCAGCGTCAAGGTGTACGCATTGTTGCCGCACTCGTGTCGCCCACCTAATTCGATGAGACGCACATACACCACGCGCGCGGTGGATGAGTTCCACCACCAGATTTCCGCGTGGCGGTCGAAATAGTGATCGTTCTGTGCAACGAGAACCCCATCCACGTACAATTCCATTTTCGGTTCGGTAGGATAATTCCATTGCGGCTCGGCGCGGATTTGGTACAGCAAATTCGGGTGCGCTTTGAATTTGATCCAATCTTCATCGCCGGGTTGACAAAAGTTCAACAGCATCGGACCCGTGAGCGTGTGCGCGAGGAGAGGACAATCGTCCGGCTCGTAACCATCCTCGCCATCGGCGCGCATCGCTTCGATCTCTTCATCGTCATAGTTGTCTTCACAACGCCGTAACAACTTGGGGGCATTCGAGTTCGGCATCTCGATCGGATGGGCAGAAACGCTAGCACCAAACGCAATGCCCAACCCGATCAAAGCAAGTGAAGCAAACCATCGGAACTGCATTGGCACGTCTCCTCAAAAACAAAACTCGATTGAATTATACCACCAATTTTCAAAGTTGGTTTATTCGTCGTGCTTTTTGACCAAATTGTAACCTCGAAATGTTTGACATTTGACCTATCGCTTGATATACTATGATAAAGCGATTTTATCAGCACAGTGATGAGGCTGTGCTATTTTCACTCAACTTGTCCAACGTCCCGATTTGGGCGTGCATCGTTACGATTGCACCGCACTCGGGACGTTTGCTTTTGCATTCGTTTTCATTCCCAAGAACGTGCTTGCCCACGAAGGGCAAAATCCGGCGTTTCGTCGTGTCCAATTCTGACGAGGGGATTGGCGCGCGAGAACGCATACAAAGGAGGTGTGTCGCAAGAAACTCAAACCTGTTGCAAGACGCTTGTTCAACCTGATCTTACTCAAAGAGGAGAGAATCCGAATGAATCGAAAGACCCTCGTCATTTTGGCAGGACTAGGAATGCTCATCGCGATGTTCGCGTTGACATTCACTTCTGCCCCGCAGGTAGCGGCTCAGGGACCAACCCCCACGCCGGTACCGCCGGTGGCTAAACTCGAAGTGGTGGCGATGCCCGGCAACATCAATCAACCC
>JBBITT010000008.1:0-99889 GCA_037440625.1 Chloroflexota bacterium | reverse complement strand
ACTGACTAACACTATCGTGATGATCGTCAACGAGACGATGCGCAAAAATCCTCGAGCCATATATCCCTCGCTTTTTTATTTCAATCGGGTAGGGAGTTACGATCCCTTGTTCAAATACTCAATCGCACGATTGAGTTGCGGATCGAGTCCTTTTTTAATCGAGTCGTCGGTGAGCGGAATTGCGATGTCGGGTTGCAAGCCGGTCCCTTCGATCTGATTGCGTTTGGGCGTGAGCCAGGTGGCGGTGGTAATGTGCAATGCTGAGCCGTCGCTCAATTGGCGAATCGCTTGTACCGATCCCTTGCCGTACGTCGGCTCGCCGATGAGTGGCGCACGTTTGTAATCTTGGAGTGCGCCAGCCAGAATCTCTGCCGCGCTTGCCGTCCCACTGTTGATGAGAACAACGAGAGGCAAATCGGTTGCGCCGCGCCGTCCGCCGGCTTTGTATTCACGTTCCGTGCCATCGCGATATTTTTCGTACAACACGACATCGTTATTTTTCAAGAATTGGCCGGCAATTTCCAACACCGGGTCGGGAAAAAGTCCGCCGGGATTGTTGCGCAAATCGAGCACCAGCCCGGTCACTTTTTGCGATTTTAAGGTATCGAGGGCTTGGTTGAATTCGTTGGCAGTTTCAGCCGTTTCCATCGTAACCTTGACGTAACCGAAGGTTGTGCCCGGCAACACTTTGGCTTCAACGGTGGGGAGCGCGTACTTTTCGCGGATCAATTCGACTTCAGTCGGTTTGTCTTCACCAATGCGCCGATACATAAGCACGACCTTGCTACCGATTGGTCCGCGCAACATCTCTTGCGCTTTTTGAGGCGTGGTATCGAACTCGAGGGTCGCATCGTCAATCTTGAGCAAGATGTCGCCCGCGCGCAAGCCCGCCCGGTCTGCCGGCGAATTGGGCACTGGCGAAACGACCACGAGGACGTGATTACGCACGTCGAGATTCAAACCCACGTCGCCAGTTTCGCCTTTGAGTGATGCTTGTTCGGCTTGCGCTGGTGCTGGCTCGACGAGGACGGTGTGCGGGTCGTTGAGCGCGCGCAACATTCCGCGAATGGCACCGCGCGTCAGTTCTTGGCGGCTGGGAATCTGGCCATAGTATTCACTTTTGAGAATATTCCACGTTTCCCAAAACACCCCAAAATTGCGCGGAATGTCCACACTAATTGTTTGAGATTTGACTTGATAATAGTTGAGACCAAAGCCAGCCACAAACGCGCCTAGCATGATGACCAACAACAACAAGACTATAGCTAGGAATCCAAGAACGTTCCTCATGATTAATCCTTTCCTTAACAGTTGTTTTTGACGGGGCGCATTGTAGCACAATAATCTGCGATTGGTCAATTACTGGTGAAACGATCATGAAAAATAGATGAGAAGGATTTTTTGTCGGTTACCCAAGACGATGATTGCTCATTGGATATCACGATAATAAAAGATCGTGGTCCCATAACTGACCGGAAAATTATTCTTCCAAGTGCCATGACCAAACGATAGTGTCAACCCATGGCGAAAACGAAAAGCCGCTAAATCGTTGAAATAACGAAAGATGGTGGCGTAACCATCTTTGCCATCCCTGTACCGCAGAATGCCCCCAAATGGGCGATTGGCTCCACCGGGGGGCTCGGTGTAACCACGATTGAAATAGAATCCACCATCCGCCCAGTCTTCGTGTCCGCCAAAGATGCGTGTGTTGCCTTCGCCATCCTTTAACATCAAGTTGCCTTCCAGATAGCCCATTGGCCACGCACGTTTCACCGGGTCTTCAACGCCGGGTTTGCCGGGCACAAAGATTTTGGGAATCTTGTCCAATTCCTGGTCGGCTGTTTCTAAAACAATGCCTACTAGTTTGCCATTACCTTCGAGCATCACTTGATAATCGGGTGAATACACGGCAAGTTTGGTCAGCGGATTGAAAGCAACCCACAATTGCGTTTGCGCCAATTGCGGCGTCAATGCTAACCGCGTTGAAACCGTCATCGCTTGCTTACTCGATAATTCGATGGTCATCCCGGCTTGATAGGGCAGGGGGAGGTTGCTGTAAAATAAATAGGCGTTACTCGTCTCGATGATGCCGATAGGCGATGAACGATGTGGCACCACATAATCTTGATCTCCAAAGAAAGCGCTCAGAGGCAGGTTGATTGCCAAGGCATCATTGTACTTGATACGCAACCAAAGTTGTTTTGGATCGTTGGGTTTGGCAATTTCAAATTGCAACGCGGCAAGCGTGCCGGCACCGTTGAATTGAATGACCGCTGGATTAGTTGGTTCAACGCGGGACGTGATTGTCCGCCGATTCTCTAAACTGTCTAGGAACTTTTCTGGTTGAAGGACATGGCGTGCCAAGGCGTTCATTTGGTCAATCGGTAGATCGGTGGAGGAATTGGTGTAGGAGAGAACGCGGACATTGTTGGCAAAGCGAACGCCGGTGGCGAGAAACCATTTGGGCTTTTTGGTTCCGCCGTATGTCAGCACCCGCAAACGTTGTTGGTACAGAATCGGAATGATATTTCCCGTTGACCCAAACTCACGGTGCCGCCACGTGAGAATCTGGGTTAACTCAGGTGTGAGACGAAATGCTTTGCCAGAAATCCACTCCAAGATCGGTGCATCGTAGACCACGCGTCCATCTACTTCGATGCGCAGATTTCCGAGTTTATCGAGATTCCCCCATTCGATCAGCTCGTCCATATTTTGGATGGGGCCCACATCTTGGCGCGATTGTTCAGTGGTGAGCATCCATACCGCGTCCTGCGTGAACCATAACCGATCCATCGCACCGGGACCTTGGCGATCGAGCAAGACATAGCCCGCCAGCTCAGCACCGGCAGAGGTGCGAATCGTTTCTTTTTGGTACGGTTGCCATTGTCCATCGTCGCGTTGCCACATATAAAACGGCGAGTCCCAGTTTTCCGGCTCACTGAAAAAATCCCAGTAGGTAACGCCGCCGAGTTCTTCTTGGAGTTGGACAACATTCACCGTGTTATTCGTCCACGGCTTGCCTTCAATGATGCGTTGCCAAGTTTGGTTCGTCAAATAATCGCTCAAGAAATCGAACGCGGTGTAGGGCACGCTCGGTCGAGTTGTCAAGGTACGCCAGGGGGGTGTGCTTTCGATAATCGTTTTATTGTCCGGTGTGATTGTGGGAAGAGGGTCAAGAAGAGTGGGGGTGTTGGTCGGCACCGGCTCGATAATGACTCGGGTCGTAGTGACCGGGAATGGGGTAGGGGAAGAGGGGGTGGGAGTTGGATCGCAGGCAAGGACAAGACCGCTGAGGAGCAACAACGTAGTGAGACGTAGCAAGTTTCTAGTCATTGTTTCCTTGGTTTAGCAAGGCGAGATTATTTTTCATCTTGAGTCTTCTTATCGCCAAAGGCATGATTATGGACTTGGCGCAATCGGCGGGTTGAAACCTTGGCATAGATGCGCGTCGTTACTGGCGATTCGTGCCCCAACATATCTTGCAACGCCGCCAAATCTTGCGTGCGATCCAGAATTTGCGTCGCAAACCAATGGCGAAACCAATGCGGCGTTGGTTTAGGCTCCACTTGGGCGCGTTCAGCGAGTTTGGCAAAAACCTGTTCAACTCCTTGGCGCGTCAATGGTAAAATCTTGTTGCCGGCGCGGCGATCGTGGCGAGCGAACACCGGCAAGTGCGACATAGCCCGGACGAGTTTACCGTCTTGGCGCGCGTGCAAATACTCCTGGATGGCATTCCAGGCGCGTTCATCGAAATACACCATTCGCTGTTTGCGCCCTTTGCCGGTAACCAGCGCCGATTTGTTGCGATAATCCAAATCTCCCCGTTGAAGCGCCAGCACTTCGCCCAAACGCATCCCGGATGAACGCAAGGCGAGCAGCAAAGCGACATTCCGCAATCGTTGTAATTCAGCGCGTTCCCGGTCACCCGGGGATGGCTTGCGTTTTAAAGTTCCTCTCGGCTCGCTGGCGGCTTGGATCAGAGCATCTATCATTTCATCGGTAGGCACCCGCGGCAGACTTGAGGCGCGCGGTCGCATTTGTTTCAGCGTCGCAAACAAACGCTCGTGATCGGCGGTATCAATGAGCACCCAACGCTTGGCAAACAAGAAACGATAGAATTGCGAGAGTGCCGCGAGATAGTTTTTGATGGTGGCGGGTGCCAAGCCTTGTAACGATTTGCCAAATTCGATGGCGTGGTCAATCGTCAATTTGCCGACCGGACGATCAGGCAAGATTTTTTGATGTTCGGTCAAAAAGGTGGCAAAGCGTCGCAAGGCGACGTGGTACGCTTGCACCGTGAGCGGTTGCTTGCCCACCGCTAGTTGATCGAGATACTCGCGGATTGCGTCGGAGATCGAAACTGAATTACTGGTGGACATTGAACACCTTTTTGAATACTGACCTTCGTGCGTTGCTTCGGGCAGTGGAAACGCGAGTGTCACGCCCAGACTCATTGCACCTCTAGGCAAGTCCAGCTTGCCCGCAGAAAGGCAATCGGCATAACTTGAGAGTAGGGGCTCTGTGGGCGCGATTCATTTTGTCAAGCACATTACTTGTAATAACTGTGATTATTGAAAGTATAATTAATGTGGGATATCGTGTCAAATTCGCTTGACGTAACGCCAATCTCTCGCTAGACTGAAAAGTAGCCAAAATGGACCAACGACACGTTCACGAACCATTCGTCTTCGCTGCCATTGCCATCGCACTCACCACCGGCTTTGGTTACGCCGCGATTCTCGTGGCTGCCTGGGCGTTTCATTTTACGTTAGGCGCATGGTGGATGGCAATGGTGCAAGCCCACGGACACGCGCAACTCTTTGGCTGGGTGGGCTTGTTTATCATTGGTGTTGGACTCTTCTTCCTCCCGCGACTGCACGGCACGATGTTGGCGCGCATCGAACTTGCCCCGTGGTCACTGGCGGCGCTCGTCACAGGCATCGCGCTCCGCACCCTCAGCCAGCCCTTTATCCCTCTCGGCTCGCCTTTCGACGCTCTGGGACGCTTTGGTACGATGGTCTCGGGCATTATTGAACTCATTGGCGTTGCGCTATTCATCGTGATGATCGTTGCCTCGTTTCGCTGTGGACGCCCCGCCATCGGCGATGCACCCATCGTTCACGTGCGACCCTACCTGGCTCTCGCGCTGACGAGTCTGGTCGGCGCTGTTTTGCTCAACGCCGCCCTTTCGATTTCATCACCCGGTCTGTTTCCGTTCGTCCCCAATCGCTGGCTGACCAACATGATGATCTTTGGATTCATCATTCCAATGACGATTGTTTTCGCGGTGAGAAACCTGCCGCTATTCATGCGCCTTGCATCTCCCCCAAAGCACGGTCTCTATCCAATCTTGGTCATTTATGTCAGCGGCGTCATACTGCGATGGTTAGAACAACCGTTCTTTTTGCCGCTGGGCAAGATGCTCGAAGGTAGCGCGGTGCTCGTGTTCATCTGGGAACTGGATGTGCTGTTGCGACGCAAAGCGGCGTGGACAACGACGCGCACGCCACCCCCGCCCGATTACGTCGAAACACGACTCCCCACGCGCCGAGATTATCCGGATCACGGCGAGTACGGTCGTTTCGAATTGCTCATTCTCTCGGCATATGTGTGGCTTGTCTTCGCCAGCGCACTCGCGGTCATTGATGGCGCTGCATCGCTCCTGGGATTCGCTGCTCTGTTCAACCCGGACATCGAACGGCATGCGCTCACGGTTGGATTCATCACCCTCTTGATTTTTGGAATGGCGGTGCGCATGCTTCCCGGGTTTAGTGGCAAACGTCACGTGGCGAGTCCACGTCTAGTTCTAGCAACATGCTGGCTGGGAAACCTTGCCGCGCTGACCCGCGTCATTCCGCTCTTTGCACCCGCTACGCCGGGAATGAACATCGCGCTTGGAATTTCCGGCGCAATGGGCTGGCTCGCCGTGGCATGTCTTGGCATAAACCTCTGGCGAACGGTTCATCAATGACCCACGTCAAGCTGTTAGCCGGTCTGCGGCGGTTCACGCGGCGATTCGCCATGCGGCGAATGAGCACGCGGGCTGCGAAAGCGCGACAGCATCGGCAAGCGTTCCCACATCAAAATAAACAACACCAGCACGGTCAGCGCGATGCTGATCACGTAATAGCCTGCTCCCACCAAAACACCGATGCTCGTGGATGCCCAGAGACTCGCCGCCGTCGTCAACCCACGAATGCGCCCGGTCTGCATCCGCATAATCATCCCGCCGCCCAAGAAACCGATGCCG
Organism: Chloroflexota bacterium; assembly: GCA_037440625.1. GTDB lineage: Bacteria > Chloroflexota > Anaerolineae > UBA4142 > UBA4142 > DAOTXS01. The sequence continues at coordinate 93,639 of JBBITT010000008.1, read as the reverse complement.
GTCAGCAAGCCGGCAATCAAACGCGCGATCTCATTGGGAAAGATGACGCTCACGTACGCCGTCAACGCCGCCACGCCCAGCGACATTAGAGCAAAGGTCCGATCCCCCGCCGCCGCGCCCATACTCTCGCGTTGCCAGCCGATGATGAAACCGAGTGCCGCCGCAATGAATGCACGCAAAATGATGACGAGTTCAACTTCGGAAATCATTCAACCCTCAACTTGGTACCGCGCAAAACGAGTCAACAAACCTCGCGCGATCTTTCCTTCAAGGCGGGTGCCTTGATCGGTAAACTCTTCGCGGGTAACGATGCCACGTTGATGAAAGAGGGCAACCAAATCGTTAGCCCGAAAAGGAATCTGCACGCGCACCGCGACCATCTCATCCGCAATAACCCGTTCGATGCGCGCGAGCAATTGATCGAGCCCCTGCCCTTTCAATGCCGAGATGGGCACCAGATTCTCTGGACGCAACAAGCCATCTTGTGTAACCTCGAACCCGGGGCGCAAAACGCGCGACATCAATTCTGCCCCCTCGCCCCTCCCCACACGATCTATCTTGTTCAACGCGATCACCCGGGGCTTGTCCCCTGCCCCCATCTCGCGCAGCGTCTCTTCCACCGCGCGCGTGTGCTCGCGCAGATTCGGGTGCGCCGCATCGAGAACGTGCAGCAGCACATCCGCTTCGGTGATTTCCTCCAACGTCGCGCGGAACGCGGCGACGAGTTGCGTTGGCAATTTCTGGATAAAGCCAACGGTATCGGTGAAGAGCGCGTCCGAACCGCCCGGCAGTTTCACACGTCGCGTTGTGGGATCGAGTGTGGCGAACAATTTGTCTTCGACGAGGACGCCTGCATCGGTGAGCGCGTTCAACAACGTGGACTTGCCGGCGTTGGTGTACCCCACAATCGCGACGACCGGCAATCCCTCGCGTTGACGCTTGCGCCGATGCTCGCGGCGTTGCACGCGCACTTCTTCGATTTGCTTTTTGAGATGCGCGATGCGATTGCGAATCTCGCGGCGATCCAATTCCAGCTGACGTTCGCCGGGACCGCGCAAGCCGACGCCGCCAGTGCCACCGCGCCCGGCTGCCCCGCCGGCTTGCCGCGCGAGGTGCGTCCACATCCGCGTCAAGCGCGGCAAACGATACTCGTATTGCGCGAGTTCAACTTGGAGCGCGCCTTCCCGTGTGCGCGCGTGTTGCGCAAAAATATCGAGGATGAGCGCGGTGCGATCCAAGACTTTGATATCGTCGCCGCCAAACGCTTGTTCTATCTCACGTTGCTGATTCGGCGCGAGTTCGTCGTCAAAGATCAGCACATCGTACGGTGTCTCGGCGCGCGCGGCGATGATCTCCGCGAGCTTGCCTTTGCCAATGAACGTCGCCGGGTTGATGCGTTCGATGTGCTGCACGGCGCGCCCAACGACGACAAGCCCCGCCGTTTCCGCAAGCCGTTCAAGTTCATCGAGCGAATCCTCGATTGGAAATTCGTTGCGCGGACGCTTTAATTCTACGCCGACGAGAAACGCGCGTTCGATGGGAGGTTGGGATGGAAAGGTAGTGAGTTTGGGAATAGTAGGTCTCCTTCAAAAATGTGGGACAAACCTGCGTCGGCTGAGAGAGACGAGTCGGCGACTCGTCTGTACGCGCAGGCGGGCTTGGGGTTCTGGTTGCCGCGAAACCCTATTTGTACCCTGTCCTCTATTTTACCACGAAAACCAACACGGACAAACCCTCGCTTGCCCATGCGCCAACGAATAAACGATTCAACGATTTGACCCAGCGTGATATAATCATAGGGGAGTTGTTCATTCGCCGTTGGCGCACCAGCGGTCGGATGAAAATGGACTACGTGTAGGACAAATTTCAAATTTGTCCTACATTTTCAGGGGAGTTGAACGATGCGTGTTTCTCTCCGTCTCATCGCGTTGCTGGGGTTAACGATTCTTGCGTTCCTCTATATCGTTTTTACTCTAACGCGATCTCCAACTTTACCTGCTTCTCCCACCTCAACCGGCGTGCCTCTCCTCGACCCGTTTGCCTCGGAACGCAAGGAAATGGTGAGCGATCAAATTCGCAAGCGTGGCGTCAGTGATCCCAATGTCTTGTCGGTGATGGAAACAGTACCGCGCCACGCGTTCGTGCCGGCGGAGTGGCTCACCCAAGCGTACGAAGATCATCCCTTGCCGATTGGGTACGGTCAAACGATCAGCCAGCCATACATCGTTGCGGTGATGACCGAATTGGCGCAGATCAAACGCGGCGACCGTGTGCTGGAGATTGGGACCGGCTCCGGCTATCAAGCCGCGATTCTGGCGATGCTTACCGATCAAGTCTATTCGGTCGAGATCATTCCGGAACTTGCCGCCCGCGCAGAGGCAACGCTGAAACGGTTTGGCTACAAGGTGGCGGTGAAGAATGCGGATGGCTATAACGGCTGGGAAGAATTCGCGCCGTACGACGCCATCATCGTAACCTGCGCGCCCGATCACATTCCACCGCCGTTGATTGCGCAACTTAAAGACGGCGGACGGATGGTGATTCCGGTCGGTCCGCCCGGCTCATTCCAAACCTTGTGGCGCGTGCACAAACAGGGCGACAAGGTAACGACCGAAAACATCATGGGAGTTTTGTTCGTGCCATTGACGCGGGGAAAGTAAAAAGCGCCATCGCATACGCGCCTGCGCCTGCCAAAAGCACTGCCGAAAATCCAAACGACATTGCGCCCAGCGTCGCCAGAATGGAACTGATGACCGATGCAAAACCATTGATGCCCCACGCAAGCGAAATCAAGTGGGGGGCATGGTCTTTTAAGCGGGCGAGACCTTGGGGAAATGGAATACCCATCAAGAAACCGAGTGGCGCAAGGAGAATAATCGAGATGATTAGGCGCACACTGAACGCCTCGCCGATCACGCGCTGGAATACCAACGGCAGCAGACCGGGCAACGCGATGGCAATCACCACAAGTCCGATCAAGGTTGCCCGCAGCGATAATCGTGCTGAAAAGTAACTTCCGATGCCGGACGTGATCAGCAACGTAAAGAGTACCGTGGCAAACGCATACACCGGTTGATCGAGCAAGAGAATGAATCGCTGAATGAGTGGAATCTCGATCAACAAAAAGCCAATGCCCAAGCAAGCAAAGTACACCAAAGGTTGAGAATGTCCAGACTCGACGCGCAACGCCAAGAGCGGCAACACAATCAACCCGCTCGATAGGACCAGACTCAGTCCGAGTAATGCAACAAGAATCAAAAAGCCGCTCCCCCCAAATGGTTGCCACAACTTGCCAAGTAACTGCACCACTTGAGGCGCTTGCTCCCAACGGAAAAAGTGAAAAAAGAATGGCCGATCATCCGAAGTGGGCGTGATGTCGTACGGATGACTTGCAAACAACTGTACCCGCCAATGGGGATCAAGGAGGAGATGAAAGACGCGCGCGTACTCGTTCTCTTGTAAAACATTGAACCGATTGGTTTCTTCCGCACGGACACCCGGCGATGCCACCCAATCGAATTGATACGTGTCTGCAAACCTGCGCGCCGTTTCGATTTCGCGCGCGATGAACGGCGTGCGTTTGACCAACAACAACATCGTTGAGAATGAACGCAAGGCAACCAGATGTTCTTCGGGTGCCTCGCGTTCGAGGGCGGCAATGGCTAAGGCTGCCGCGCGTGCTTCCTCCGCCGGCGGTAGTTGCAACCAACGATGCACCACCAAAATGCCTTCCGTGTCGAGATGCTCAAGATAATCGGCGAACGCTTCGCGCGTGAACAAGTAGTTTTCGCCCAACGAGTATGCGCCAGCAGTAACCGGATGAAACGCATCGCCCAATGCCAGATGCACCACATCAAAACGCTCATGCGACCGAGCCAGATAACCACGTGGGTTTGCAACGATTATCTGCACGCGCGGATCACCAAAGACGTGAGGTGCCCACATTTGCATTGCTTGCGCCATCAACGGATTATTGACCAGCACTACGATTTCACGCGTGCCAGCGTTCAGTGCCGCCAGCACTTCCAAGCCGCCTCCCGGTTCGATAATCAAGACACGCGCGTTCGGACGGAGTTGATAGGCAAGGGTTGGCGGTAACCGATCAAGCAGATCGTGTGGCGCGTCATCGGTCAGTGGGCTGATGCTTTCTGCATCCACGAATAGCGCACGTTGAACCGGCATCGTGCCGCGATACGTGAGACTCAAGCCGGGCGCCGAGCGGACTGTTGAACTCTCCACTACTTGCACCTGCGAGTGCGCGTTCCATGCATTCGATACCACACGCGCATCGGGGATGCGCAGGGTTTGACTCAAACTCTTGTACGGCGAAAGGCGCAGATCGAAGAATGCCGGGCGTGCGAGGAGCAACATTCCAAGCACCGCGAGCACCCCAATTGTCAAGTACTTGATCGTGGCGTGCCTCGAAAAGACGAGCGCGCCGAACCCGGCAAGCAGTGCCGCAACCATCACCGCGCCGGTTACATCAAACAGTGTAATCGAACCCAGCGCAATGATACAACCCAAGCCCGACCCGGCAAGATTCGCGGCATACACGCGCGCGGTCTTGGGCGCCGGCAGTGCGGCAAGTGGCAATCCAAGTGTAAGCCCTCCCAGAAAAAAAGGCGCCGTCAACGCGAGATAGTACAATACCAAATACAAAAGTTGAATTGGTTCCCAAGCGATGCGGTATGCATCAAAAGGTAGATAGTTGATCGCGAGGTAACTCACGATCAGCCCAAGCGAGAAACTCAATGCGAGGTAGGCAAGGCGTTCTGTGATTTCATCGGTGCAACCGTGCGCAAGCGAAGGGCGGACAGCCAGCGCGGTTCCGCTCGCACCGAAACCGAGCAACGCCAGACTGACGGCAAGGAAACCAAAGTGATAACCTTGTGCAATTGCAAAGAGCCGGGTGAGCGTGATTTCGAACGCAAGCCCAGCAGCAGAAACAAACGCCACCCCCAACAAGATCAACCGCGTCACCTAATCACCCAATCTCCCAATCTACCGGGTTTCCAGCCACCTTTGCACAACCCGCCCTACCCGCTCCAGACTCTCCGCCGAAACTTTGTCTGCGGTGTCTTGCGTGGTGTGCCAGGACGGATAATCAAAGTCAATGATGTCCACTGCACGGATGCCACGTTGCACAAATGGCGTATGATCGTCCGAGATGGACCATTTGAATTCTGGAATAAATTGTCTTGTGTAACCCAAGCGTGCGGCGATGCGCCACAACTCTTGTTGAAGCTCCTTGTCCGAATTGTGTTCGTAATAAATATTTTGATCTGCATCGCCGATCATATCCAAGATGATGACCGCGTCCGGCGGGCTGGGCAAATGTTCCGCGACGTAGGTCGCACCGATGGACCACATCCATGGCGTCGGGTCGCAATTCGGCGCAGGCATCAAGTCGCAGGTTGACAAATCGCCATTGTCCTCCGCATCGAAAAACGCAAGCCATACTTCATTTTTCAACTTTGATGCATCGAGTACGCGTGCAAGTTCGAGTAACACGGCGACACCAGACGCGCCATCGTTTGCGCCCAGAATCGGCAATGTACGATTCACCGGGTCTTGATCAGCACGTGGGCGTGTATCGTAATGCGCACCAATGATAATGATCGGTCCCCTACCCTGCGCCATCTTGCCGATGATGTTGCGAATCGGCACATTGCGATAGACAAACTCTTGTGTCTCTACCTTCCATTTCAATTCGTTGAGTTGCGTGATGATGTAATCACCGGTTGCGCGGTTTGCCGGACTGCCGGCTGGACGGGGACCAAAATTCATTTGTGCGAGCAAATATTTTTCGTACGCAGGCTTGCCATCAAAAATTTTGGGAACTGCGGTGGGTGTTGGAGTTGGCGCTGAACAAGCGAACACAAAAATCGGAAACAAGAAAACAAAAAACACACTGCGCAAAATTCGCATAGCGTTTCATCCCCTCAAAAAATTTTATTTTTAAGATTGCGTACCGTAGTGCCTACGCGAACAAAACTATACCATGCCTTGCCCGGCGATGCAAGCCGTTTTGCTTTTTCCGGCTTACGGTGTATAATCGGTCCAGATTTCAACTCGCTTTGAGCGGATGACAGTGCCGTCAAAATACAGTCCTCGTACTTGTGGGCACCGTTGTTCCGCTCAATGTATTTTGAGGGAGCACAAAACATGCGCATCGGCATAGACGCGCGCTTGGTGTATTATCACAACGCCGGCATTGGTCAATATATTTTGCGCCTCACCCAAGCCCTCGCGCAAATCAATCACGAGGATCAGTTCATCGTCTTCAAGAGTCGCAAAGACAAGACCTCCATTATTACTCAAGCGAATTTCAAAACCGAACGTTTGTGGACCCCCAGTCATCATCCCTTGGAACGTCTAGCGCTCTCGGCCGAACTGTTTCCCTTTTCGCTCGATGTGCTGCACAGTCCTGATTTTATCCCACCCCGTTACACGCGTTGCCCCACCGTCATCACGGTTCACGATCTTGCCTTTCTCAAGTATCCGCGTTTTCTCACGCGCACTAGCGCGCGGTATTATGGACAGGTTGATCTTGCCGCACGCCAAGCCAATCACATCATCGCCGTGTCCGAAAGCACCAAGCGCGACACGGTACAATTGCTGGGCGTGCCCGAAGACAAGATCACGATCATTTACGAAGCCGCGCATCCATTGTTTGCACCCATCAACGATCCAGCCCGACTCGCCCAAGTTCGTGAACGACATCGTTTGCCGGAGAGTTTTGTCCTGTTCGTTGGCACCATCGAGCCGCGCAAAAATTTGCCCACGTTGTTACGCGCTTTCCGCCGCCTGCGCGATCATTATAAATCGGATGCGGTGCTGGCAATTGCCGGCAATCGCGGTTGGTTGTATGAACAAGTAGACCAGATCGTCGCCGAATTGAAACTGGAAGAGGCAGTGCGCTTTTTGGGCGGCGTGCCAAATGAGGAATTGGTTTATCTGTATAACGCAGCCAAACTTTTTGTTTTGCCTTCCTTTTACGAAGGATTTGGCTTGCCGCCCTTGGAAGCAATGGCGTGCGGCACACCGGTCGTTGTCTCCAACATTTCCTCGCTTCCCGAAGTGGTGGGAGATGCCGGTCTGCTGATCAATCCCGAAGATGTCGAATCCCTCACCGTGGCAATGTGGCGTGTCTTGAGCGATGATCAGTTACGCAATGAAATGCGCGAGAAAGGATTGAAACGCGCCGCCACCTTTTCGTGGCAACGCACAGCGCAAGAAACGCTTCAGGTCTATCGTCAAGTCATCGGAAAATAATTATGGTTCCAGGTTTATTCTTCAACTTGACATGAAACTTTTGATTCTCACCCCGCAACTCCCCTATCCGCCACACCAAGGCACGACCATTCGTAATTTCAACATCATCAAACATCTCGCGCCACGCCACACGATTACACTTGTTTCCTTTGGCACCGCGGAAGAACTTGCCCACGCCGAACCCCTCCGCGCGCTGTGTCAACAGATCGAAATCGCGCCCTACCCCACCCGTTCTCTCGTTCAGCGCGCGTGGACAACCCTGGCTTCCTCGTTGCCAGATATGGCATGGCGTCTCAAATCCGATGCGATGCACGCGCTCGTCGAACGTGTTCTGCGCGAAGAACCATTCGACGTTGTGCAAATCGAGGGCATCGAAATGGCGCGCTATGCCATGCATCCCAAAACTCATTCAAATCTCAAAATTATTTTTGACGATCACAACGCCGAATATGTTTTGCAACGCACCGCGTTCGAGTCCGATGCACGCAACCCCAAACGCTGGCACGCGGCATTGTATTCCTTGATTCAGTGGAAGAAACTCGAACGCTACGAGCGGACGGTCTGCCGCTATGCTCATCACATCGTCGCATGCTCTCAAACGGACGCACAACTCCTTTCTACGCTAACTCCAACTCTAACTCTACACTCCTCCCTTTCGATCATCCCTAACGGCGTGGACACGGAATACTTTGTCCCTTCCGATGCCGTCTGCGCTAAACCGAATGCGGAATTCGGAATGGTGTTTGTGGGCAAGATGGATTTTCGTCCCAACATTGATGCCATGACATGGTTTGTTGATGATATCCTGCCGCGTATCCGCACCGCAATTCCGTTCGCGCACATTGTCATCGTGGGGCAGAAACCGGTCCCGCGCATTCAAGCCCTGGCGCAAAAGCCCGGCGTTGCGATCACGGGCTGGGTTCCGGACACCCGTCCGTTCGTCGCCGATGCGGCGGTGTACGTCGTGCCGTTGCGGATGGGGAGCGGCACTCGTTTGAAAGTTTTGGAAGCGATGGCGATGGGTAAAGCCATTGTTTCAACCACACGCGGCGCGGAAGGGATCGAGTACACGCCCAATCAACATCTCATCATTGCCGACACGCCCGACGCGTTTGCGCGCGCGGTGACTGAATTGTTACGCAACCCAGCCCGCCGTCGCGAGTTGGGTCGCAACGCCCGCGCGCTCGTGGAATCCACATATGATTGGCGCGCGATTATTCCTCAGTTTGACCAAGTGTATGCCTTGCCAAAAACAACACCCTGAGTCAATCGCTCAGGGTGTTAATGTTTCGATGGTAACACGCGCCAGTTCCATCCATTGCCGTTGCGGAATCGCGATCCGCTCAAACCCAAATTCGCGCCCGGGTCCGATGGACGCTGCGTTGTTGTCCACCCACGCCACAAAACCGAGCGGCATCGTGGGCGGATGCGGCGCCCGCAAGACCTCCCCATCGTCAACGAAAAAAATGGCTTCGCGTTCCAACCAATCAATGCGATAATCGTGCCACTCAGTCAACACGACATTGTCCAAAACAACTTCGCGGGCTTGAAGGCGCGTTTCGGCAAGCGCGAAAACGAGTTTGCTCATCCCGGGCAATCGAAAAATAAAATTGCCGAGTGCCATCTCCAATTTGTTCGAGCGACCACCGTTGAGCATTGCCGCTTTCCAACCATTGCCCCGCACGCCGCGCACAAACGACATATCGTTCTGCGGTGAGCCGTAGAAAAACCAGACCGCGCTCGGCGGCACCTGCACGTTGCCCACCCAATCGAAGGGATCGTTCCAAAAGCCAAAACCCGCCGTGCCCAGCATCTCGCCGGCGCGATGACTCATCCGCGCACGCACCGTCATTCGCAACGGCGGTTGCCAGCGCAACTTGTGGCGCGGCGCGGTGCGATGATCGTCTAGCTCGGCATCCGAAAGTTGTCCCGCTTCCGCACCCTCTACCACAAAGCGAATGATGCCCGGCTCATTTTCAATTTGCGCGTGCCCAATGCAAAAGCGTACCCAGTATGGATTTGCGCCGTTTGAAAAAGTGTCGTCAATCATTTCTTCACGCATCACGTTTTCGATGTTCCGTCTTCTATATTGTCATCACAATCTTGCCAAACTGCTCGCCCTTTTCCAAGCGAGTATGCGCCTCCCGCGCTTGCTCCAACGGATAGACCGAATCAATCACCGGCGTGAGTTCACCGCGAAAGATCAATTTCATCACCTCGCGGAACTCGCGCTGGCTCGCCATCGTCGAGCCGATGATTTCGATTTGCTTCCAAAAAATATAACCGATCTCTTCTTGCGGCCGCGCGCCGGTCGTCGCACCGATCACGACCATGCGTCCGCCACGGCGCAGCGCGCGAATGGATTTGAGCCACGTCTGCGCGCCCACCGATTCAAAGACAACATCCACGCCGCGTTTGTTCGTCGCCGCAAAGACCGCACGATCCCAATCAGGATTGGTTTTGTAATTGATGAGAACATCCGCACCGAGTTCCTTGGCGCGTTGCAGTTTTTCATCGGACGACGAAGTAACCAAGACACGCGCGCCGGCTTTTTTGGCAATTTGAATTGCGGCAGTCGCTGTGCCCGCGCCAGCCCCCAGGATCAAGACATCATCGCCAGCGCGCACCCGCGCCCGCGAAATCAACGCCCGCCACGCGGTCAAGAAAACGAGCGACGACGCGGCGGCTTGTTCAAACGAAAGTGAATCGGGAATCGGCAAAACGTTGCGCGCTGGCACGCACGCAAATTCCGCCGCGCCGCCCGGCACGTGCTCGCCAAAAATTTTGAAATCGGGACACAAAGAGTCTTCGCCGGCGATGCAAAACTCGCAATGCCCGCACGATAAACCCGGGTTGACAACCACCCGCTGACCCGGCGTGAGATCGCTAACGGATGCACCAACTTCGGCGATCACACCCGCCGCATCGGAGCAAGGGATGTGCGGCAAGGTCAACTTGAGCGCGGGCGAACCGCGTCGCACGAACAAATCCAGTTGGTTGAGCGAGACCGCTTTGACGTTGAGCAACACTTGGTCGGGTGCCGGCGTTGGCTTGGGTAAATCAACAATGTCTAGATTTTCAACTCCGCCGTGTTGTTGGATGACGAGTGCTCTCATCGTGCCTCCAGGTTCAAGGTTACAGGTTAAGAATTACGTTTTACGCTTTATTCCTTCGTCGCGCGGACAAGTTTTGCATTGGTTACCGCAATCAGATCCTTGACCGCCAATTGCAAGTCCACGCCGCGCTTGCCCGCGCTGATATGAATCTGCTCCAGTTCGAGCGCGGCTTCATCAAGGCAAATCTCAAAGCCGCGATTGAGCAACGCGAGCGGGCTAATGCCACCCACTTGCAAGCCGGTCAACGATTCGGCTTCTTTTTGCGTTGCCATGCGCAATTTCTGTTTGGGTTGCCCCAGCGACTGCGCGAGCAATTTCAAATCGAGTTCGCGAGGCGCAGCGATCAGCACGAGCAATGGTCTGCCGCTTGTTGCCGGCTCGCGCAGAACAACGAGCGTTTTGTACACGCTCGCCACCGGCGCGCCGATGAGTTGCGCCGCCTGCTCCGCCGTGTGAAATTCGCCGGCAGGATCATAGACCGTTGCTGTGTACGGAATCTGGCGTTGCTCCAACACGCGCATTGAGTTGAGTTTGATAGTCATTAGTCGTTAGTTGTTAGTTGTTAGTTGTTAGTTGTTAGTCGTTCGTTACAGCGCATCCACGAGCGCGTGTAACACTGCCAGCGGCAACACGTTGCGCGTACGTTGATACGCAAACGCAAAGGCGACGCCGAAACCCATTTGAAAGGTCAACAACGTCATCCACGCCTCGCGCCAGTTTTGGGCGGTGAACACGAGATAATTGATGGGCAAGTGCGAGAGACCAAAGAGTACAGACGAGACGAACAATGCCCACGCCGGGTTGCGCAACCACGCTTCCAACCGAGTCAACAGAATCGCACGAAAGATAACTTCTTCCGGCAATCCTGCCCCGAAAAAATATTCGACGAGGCGTTGACCGAACGAGGGCAAATCGTTCCAATGGGTGTACACGCTATACGCCGCCGTCGCCAACAGAACCGGCAAGGCAATCCACCACGCGCGCCAACTCCAATTCAATCCTAGCGCACGCCAACGATAACCCAGCCACAAGAGGACGACAATGGGCAAGACGACCATCTCAATTAATTTTGGCACAATTTCAAATTCAATGTTCTTGAAGCAGACAAACTCGGCGGGCAGGAATGGAAAAAGTTTGCTGCAAATGCCCGCGCGCCAAATCATCCACGCCGCAATTACCACGACTGCAAACAGTGTTTCCGCGCGCGGATACTTGACCACGGGCGCCGGTAGTGCGCCCGACCGCGACATCCCCCAGAACGCAAAAATAATTGCCGCGATTTCGCCGAACGACCACAGCCAATCGAGATTATCGCGCAGCCACAGGAGCGACCACCACGGCAGAATCAAAACGATGATCGTGATGAGCGCGGCGCGATCCTGCGCGATCCGCGCAAGCGCGGCGCGCACCTCGCGGAGAATTGCCGCGAGATAAGCGCGCGGGGCAAAATTGAATTTGCGAAAAATGTTTGGGGACACTGCGCGGCATTATAGCATGAAATTACAGGGGTTCAAATCAGATCAACCGCTAGACCTGTCAGGTTTTTGGAAACTTGACAGGTCTCGCCCAACAGTAGATTTCTATTTTCCATCTATTGACCCCACTCTCACACGTGGCAACGCGCTGAGCCGAGTCACAAACTTGCCCGGCGAAGACCGCGCCGCCCGCCTGCGCGGCGCCCTCGCCGCCTATGATGCCGCTTTGCAGTTTTACCGCCCCGACACCGCCCCGCTCAACTACGCGATGACGCAATCGTCCCAACGCCCCAACGACGCAACGACCCAACGATCCAACGATGTAACGATGCAACGATGCAACTATCCAACTACCCAACTTTCTTCAACACATCGCGCACCTGTCCGGCAATTTGGTCAATCCCCAAGCCGCGCAACTCTGCCGGCACATTCCCCTCCAGAATCGCGTGCCCCAGCGCAGACTCTTTGAACTCGCGTAAATCTTCCAAAAAGATACTGTCAATCTTTTCATCGCGCAGAACACGCCCATCGCGCAGAGTAACGATGCGATCTGCGGCGCGTGCGACGGCTGGGTTGTGCGTAACCACGATGAACGTCGTCCCTTGTTCACGATTGAGACGTCGCATCAAATCCATAATCTCGTTCGTGCTTTTGCTGTCCAGATTCCCAGTCGGTTCGTCCGCCAAGACGATGGCGGGGGTGTTCGCGAGCGCGCGCGCAATCGCGACGCGCTGACGCTGACCGCCGGAGAGTTGCGCCGGCACAAAGTGCATTCGGTCGCTCAAGCCCACCAGATTCAAAAGCGATTCGGCACGCCGACGCCGTTCCGCATCGCTCATCCTTTCCTCTTGCAACGGCACTTGGACATTTTCGACTGCGGTGAGCGTGGGAATCAGATTGTGCAATTGAAAGACAAAACCGACCGTCTTGGAACGAAAGCGATCCAAATCACGCACCTTTGCCAAGTCCTGCCCATTGACCTTGCACACCCCGCTCGTCGGGCGGTCCAGCGCGCCGAGAAGATTGAGCAACGTGGATTTGCCGCTCCCAGAGGGCCCCATCACCGCAACAAATTCGCCGGCGTAAATGGTTAGACTCACGCCATCGAGCGCGCGGACGCCCACACCATCGCCGTAAATTTTTGTCAACGCTTTCGTCTCGACGACAATTCTCTTTTCGTCTGTCATTCTACCCACTCTCCACCGTCCCCTGTCCCCTGTCCACTATTCACTGTCCACTATTCAGTCTCGTGTTGATCTCGATATGTCCGGTCATACCCCAGCGCAACGCCGGATCGAGATTCTCAATGTCCAAGTAGATCGTGTAATTGGTGCCGCCACTCTTCGCGGTCGCAATTGGAGCAATGTGCGTGACCTTGCCCTTGAACGTTTGGGTTGGCATCGCTTCAAACGTAACACTGGCAACGTGTCCGAGCTTGACGCGCGCCACATCGGTCTCGCTCAAATCATCGGTTTCCAAACGCATCGCGCGTAAATCGCCCAGCGTGATCACCGGCATCCCCGGCGTAACCATCTCGCCCTCGCGAACATTGATCGCGGCGATGGTGCCGGCAAACGGCGCGGTCAACGTCATGGCATTCACCATCGTTTGCGCTTGCTCCAGCCGGGCTTGCGCCGCCGCGATTTCTTCCGCGCGCGCGCCGGCTTGAACACGCTCCAAATTCGCTTGCGCGACCGCAACCGCTGTCTCGGCAATCCGAATATCCTCCGGCGTTGCGCCTTTTAGTACGCGTTGATATTGCGCCTCAGCGATGCGGTACTGTTCGTAGGCGGCTTCGAGCGCGGCTGATTGCGGCAACATTCCGATGTACGGATCGTGCCTGACTTTATCGTACTCGGCTTGGGCGTTTTTCAAAATCGCCGCCGCGCGATCTAAACTCGCTTTCGCAATCGCGATCTCTTCCGGCGTCGCGCCGGCGCGTACCTTGGCAAGTTGCGCTTTGGCGGTCTCCACGTTCGCTTGCGCAATCGCCAAGTCTTGTTTCGTTGCACCCGCTTTGAGTTGCGCGAGGGTTGCTTGCGCCAGCTTGACCGCCGCTTGCGCTTCGGCATCGTCCAAGCGAAGCAACACATCGCCGGCTTGAACCTGATCGCCCACCTTGACCGAAATCTGGGTTACCTGCCCTGCCGCGCGCATCGCTAACTGCGCGCGTTTGACCGGCACCAATGTTCCCGACGCTGTAACCAAGTTTTCGTAATCAATCGGCGAGGCGATGGGTGTGGGGGTGGGCCGGGGATTCAACATCTCACTGCCACCCATCGCCAGAAAGACGCCAACTAAAACTACCAGTAATCCCATTCCAAGGATCAGATTGCGTGTGTTCATGTTTTTCCTCCGCGAGATTGCGATTCCCAGACACCCGGCAACATTGGATCCCTCTCATTATGCCTCTGGCTTGTCAAGCCGATAAGAAAAAACTCCCATTGTTCTCGCCAAGAATCGAATGCGGCGCACCCAGCGTGCTTTGCCCAGACGTGGCTCGGCTTGTTCAAACGGAAACCACGCATCAAGCAGACGGATGCCATCACTCCACCCTTCGAGTTCCTTGCCATCTTTCAGTGCCCAGTAACAACGCGCGCCAATTTTGGTACGCGCCACCCGCCGATTGTTTGCCCAAACAAAGAATGGCGAAAAGGCATCAAACACCAATTCGGCGCCCGGAAAATTTTCTTTGATCGTCAAAACCAGCGATCTAACCTGTACCTCGGTCAGGTACATCAAAACACCTTCCGCCAAAAAAAGAAATGGACGCTGGCGATGAACACTCACCGTGTCCAGCCAGGCGCGATCGAGCACGGAGCATGCTAGCCAGTGATAACGTTCCCGTTCGGCGCCGATAAGTTTCCGTCGCAGTTCGATGACCTCTGGCAAATCCAAATCGTACCACTCGACCCTGCCATTGTCCACACGCTCGAATCGTGAATCGAGACCGCAGCCAATATGAACAACCACGGCGTTTGGATGCCGCGCCAAAAAATCGCGCGCATAATCATCGCATCGCCGGTGGCGCAGGATCATGGCTACGCGAGTTACCGGATCAACCTTGACCAGCGCGTCTCGCAAAAAATCCGGGTCCATCTGGCGAACCAGCGCAACGGCTTGCTCGTCTTTCAAGAGCGCATCAGGACGCGGTGATTCTAACGCTCGAATATAGAGCATGATAAACAATGTTTCCGCGACATTGCTCTGGACGGTGATCTTTTCGGACATGATTTCACCAATTTTCCGGCATCACCCCACTGCTGAGTGATCGTACTATTCGTATCGCAATGCTTCAATCGGCGAGAGATTGGCAGCGCGCCACGCCGGGTACACCGCACCGATTGTCCCCAACACGAGCGCAACCACCATTGCTTGCGCCAACAACGGGAGCGAGTAACTCCCTTTGAGAAAGATGCCCATCGTTGGTTCGTACGTAATGAGCGTGCCCAGCCCAATACCCAAAATAATCCCGGCGATTCCGCTAATGACACTCAACACCAACGCTTCGCGCAGAATCATTCCAACGACACGTCGGCGTCGCCAGCCGAGCGCACGCAACGTGCCAATCTCGCGCGTGCGTTCAAAGACACTCATCAGCATCGCATTCATAATCCCCACGCCGCCAATCAGAATCGAAATGAATGATAACGCATCCGCCATCGCGCGAAAGGTGCGCATATCGTTCGTTTTTTCAGCATACTCGGTAGATTTGGAGACGCTCACCTGCGGAAAGCGCGCTTCGATCAATCGTCTGACTGTTTCGGCTTGGCTCGGATCGCGCAGTTTCACGTAAAAGAAACTGACTTGATCCGGCTTTTTAAAGATTTTTTGTGCCTCTGCCAACGACATTACACCACTGCCATCTTCATACCCAACGCCGGTCTCATAAATGCCGACGATACGAAACGTGTTGCCAGAAATCGTGATCGTATCACCAACTTGTTTCTTCATATTCTTCGCCGCGACTTTGCCCAACAACATATCGCGCGGCAACCGAATCGGTCCGCCTTCCGTGATGGCATAATGTCGAATCGCATAACCGAACGGATCCACACCCCAGGATAAAAAGTACGGTGTGCCGGGAACGGTAACCACACCAAACAACACCCCTGACACCTGTTCGACTTGAGGTAAACCAGCAACCCATTGCCCCACGCGCGCATCAATAGACGACAGTCCCATATCCGATGCTTTGGCTTCGCTGATCGTCAACTCACCACTCTTGCTTCCAATCGCGCCGAGTTGTTGCACCAGCCCATCCGCCATACCGCCCAATGTAACGACGAGGCCCACGCCCACGCCAATCGTCAACGCTGTCAACAAGG
The DNA here is from genome assembly GCA_037440625.1 of Chloroflexota bacterium. Taxonomy (GTDB): domain Bacteria; phylum Chloroflexota; class Anaerolineae; order UBA4142; family UBA4142; genus DAOTXS01. Next base: position 77,445 of record JBBITT010000008.1, on the reverse strand, counting down.
TGCGCGTGCGCTGCCGCAACACATTGCGAATCGCCATCCCCCCAAACCTAGAGATTGGAGATTGAAGATTGAAGATTTCACTTTTTCCTTTTGGCTTTTGACTTTGGGCTTGAGCGCCATCGTATCGCATTGCCTCAATTGGTTGCAACCGTGCGGCGCGCCACGCCGGATACAATCCGCCAACGATCCCCAGCAACATTGCCGTTATCAAGCCCTGAACGTACAACGTCGGCAAGAGCGCACTGTCCAGAAAACCATACAACGCCGGTAATTGATTCAGGGCGCTGACTAACCAAATCGCGATTCCGATACCAACCATTCCGCCAAGGATACTGAGCAACAATGCTTCACCTAGAATCAGACGCACGACGCGCCCTTTGCTCCAACCCACCGCGCGCAACACGCCGATTTCGCGCGTGCGTTCAAAGACACTCATCAACATCGTGTTCATCATCACCAAGCCGCCGGCGAGCACCGCCAGCAACCCAATGAACCAGCCCATCGCGCGGAGCATTTGCGTTTCTTGTTGTTCGTCCATAAAGTTGGCGGATTTTGCCGCCGCGAGTTTGGGGAAACGCCGCTCAATCTCTTGGACAATCGCTGGCGTAATCTCCGGACGTTGGGTTTGCAGTTGGTAGTAGGTTACCTGATGTGGCTTTTTGAAAATATCCTGCGCCTCTTTGAGCGCGATCACCGCGCCCATATCTTCGATGCCCTGCCCGGTCTCATAAATTCCCACGACCCGGAACGAGACGTCTTGAATCTTGTAATTATCACCGACCTGTTTTTTGAAATTCTTGGCGGCAACCTTACCCAGCAATACTTGACGCGGCGCAACCAGTGACTGACCCTCAACGATTTTATAATGTGCGATACCGAACTCTTTAGGATCAAGACCAAAGATGACAAAGTAGGGCACATCGGGCGCGGTGATGATACCCAGCAACACGCCCGAGACTTTGGTAACGCCGCTGATCGTCAATAACTGTGGTCCCACGGCATCGTCCACCGCCGACAAGATAATATCGGCGGCGTCGCTTTGGGTTACAATAATGTCGGCGCCACTCGAAGTGAGGACGGTGGAATAAGCGTTGATAAACCCTTCCGCAAACGCGCTCAACGTCACCACCGCCATCACGCCGATAGCAACGCCAATGAGCGTCAAGAACGTCCGAGTTTTGCGGCGCCACAGATTTTTCAAGACCATGGTTGCCTCTACGCGTACATCTTTTTCCACCGACGTTCCCAACGTTGATGCAGCCGAGGATACTCGCGATCAAAAAAGGCATACATCTCGCGGACATGTTTCAAGCGTTGACGCAATTCGGGCGGTTGTCCCGCCACCAATGCCATGCCCCGCTCAACGAGTTGCAAACCATTCTTGATTTCTTCCAAGTTGTGCTGCACCAAGGTGTAGAAGGCGTCCGGCTTGAGCCGAAAATGATCCCGGCGATGGCCCGGCACGCCAATCCGCTCAATCAGCCCGGCTTGGAGTAGCAGGCGCGTCATCGTGCTGATGGAGGCTTTACTCGCGCCTAGAATCTCGGTTAGTTCACTTAGCGATTGATAGGGTGGATTGCAAATTAACAACCAGCCCACAATGCGCCCTGCCATACGAGGCATCCCACCCTCTTCAAACAACAAGCCCACATCTTCGACAAAATGTTTCTTTTCTGACCAACTCGCGTCTTTATCCATCGGCACTCCTAGCATCGCGTCCAATATATTTTAGTATATTATAATACGTTTAGTATGTTCAGTCAATATTGAACATACTAAATTCTACGGCTGGCGCCAAGTCGCTTGACAAGGAGAAACCTTGCGCTGTATGTCATTGCCGAAGCAATCAAGCGGTCTGAGACGCTCTGCGGCTTTGCCGCTTCGCGGCTCGCAATGACATGAGGCGTCTTGACTTTTGAGAAGCCGTGGATGGAATTAAAAAAGAGAAGGCTCGCTCTACATTGAGCGAGCCCTCTGGCAAAAATCGCGTTCACACCTGCCAACGCCCGGTGATCAATGGCCGCAGGAAGGGATTCAACTGCCTTTCTTCACCAATCGTCGTGGGTTCGCCGTGACCGGGATAAACGATGGTGGTGTCCGGCAGGGTCAGCAATTTATCGCGAATGGATGCCATCAGGGTGGCATAATCGCCGCCGGGCAAATCGGTGCGGCCAATGCCGGCTTGAAACAGCGTATCCCCTGAGATGACCCAGCCATCGCCCAAGAGGCAGATACCACCCGGCGTATGCCCGGGGGTGTGCAAGACACGGAGGGTAAGTGTTCCCACGCGCACTTGGTCGCCATCGCGTAACAAGCGTTCCGCGGGTTGCGGCTGCTCCATTGCAAAACCAAACATGCGCGCCCCCAATGATGCGCTTGCCAAAATGGGAACCTCATCTACGTGAATAAACAACGGTGCGCCGGTGCTTTGGCGCATTTGAGCCAGCGCAATCAAATGATCGAAATGGGCGTGAGTGTTGACAATGGCTAGCGGTTTGAGTTGTTCCCGGCGCAAAGTCTCCAAAATATCGCGCGCGTTTCCGCCGGGGTCCACAATAATCGCTTCGCGCGAATGCTCGTCGCCGATGATATAACAATTCACACTGAGTGGACCCACCACCAATCGCTCAAAATACATTCGCACTCCTTTTGCAAGGTGTGAACGCGATTATAGAATTGGCACGCCAGATTGTCAACCTGAAATTTGTTAGAACTTACCCAAAACTCACCACCGCCACCCAATTTGGTCAGTCCGCACTGACATGCTATAATATCCAACGATACTTCTTTGACAAAGGAAACAGATGCAAGACTATTCTTCTTTCACCTCACCCGAACGTCCACGCCGTCGCAACAATTGGTTGGTAATCGGCTGTCTGGCTACCGTGATCTTGATGGTTTGTTGTGTCGGCTCTATGGCGGTGGGCTATGTGGCGACGGATGGATTCCAAAAGATCAGTTTCGATCCACCTACACCAACAGCAACCAAGGTTGCCAAGCCGGTCATAAGTGCGACGGCAACGAATGCACCAGCGACTCCCAACAAAAAAGTCCCGCCTACCGAAACGCCATTGCCGACCCCCACCGTACCCCGGATGCCCTCTGTCAAACCGATCAAGATGAATTCACCCGAGTACGGTGCCCAAGCATTCTTGTGGTGGCGCCCGGAAACAGCCGATCGTGATTTGGGGATGATGCGTGATGCCGGTTTGACCTGGGTCAAACAACAATTTGCATGGCGCGACATTGAAGGCGCGGGCAAAGGCGTATTCAACTGGAGCAACGCCGACCAAGCCGTCTATCTCGCCAACTCGTTCGGTATTGATATTTTAGCACGTGTGGATAACGCGCCCGATTGGGCAGCCCCCGGTTGCTTCAACGAAGCCAAAAAACAAATGGGACCCGCCAAGAACATGCAAGACTGGCTCAACTTCTTGGACACTTTTGTCAAGCGGTACAAAGGTCGCATCCGTGCGTACGAAATTTGGAACGAACCCAATCTAGCCCGCGAATGGTGCGGACGCCCACCCAATCCCGCCGAGTACGCCGTCTTGCTCAAAGCCTCGTACGAAAAAATCAAAGCGATTGATCCCAACGCCATTGTCGTCAGCGCCGGTTTGACGCCAACTTCGACCAACAATGACGAGGCGATGCCGGATGTCACTTTTATGTCCAAGTTCTACGACGCGATGAAAAACAATTCGACCGGTTATTTCGATGCGCTTGGCGTACACGCACCGGGCTACAAAGCACCGCCGGAAATGAGTCCCGACGACGTGGTCAAGAACCCGGCATACAACAACAACGAGCCGGTCACCGGACGCGTGTATTGTTTCCGCCACGTTGAGGACATTCGCAAGATTATGGAGCAACGCGGCGACCAGAACAAACAGATCGTCATTACTGAATTTGGCTGGACCCGCGACCCGATTCACAAAGAGTATTCGTGGTTTGCGGTAGATGAACAGACCCAAGGCAAGTATATTGTCGCCGCGTATCAATGGGCAAAAAATAATTGGGCACCTTGGATCGGGACGATGATTGTAATCTATATGGCAAACCCAGATTGGACAGAGCAAAACGAAGAATACTGGTGGTCCATCACCAAGCCAGATGGCATCCCCGTCGGTGCCTATGTGCGATTGAAAGCGATGCCCAAGTAAAAAACAGAATCGAGAGGCAAGTCCTCTCGATTCTGTTGTGCGTATCATCTTTGTTGAAAGAAATCAATCCGCATCAAACACACATTTGCACCGGGCGTATGGGGTTGTACCGCCACACTGACTTGCGGACTCACTTGTGCACCACCACTCACGATCCAAATCACAAACGTTCCGCTTGGCGCCAGAATGTCATACTTGCCGGGCACATCCGGTTTATCCTTGGTCAATGTTTCGCCGTATTCACCATTGGGGGCTTGATGCCGAATGCGAACATTCGGCAAACCCTTGCCGTTCGCATCGGTTACGAGACCCCAGATGTAATTGCGGGGACACTCGTTGCCGGTGGGTCCCAGGATGGCATCGGGCACGCCATACTTCCAGCAAAACGGAAAGCCCGCGCACGATTGGGCTGCCGGCGATGATGCCGCCGGCGTTGCTGTGCGGGTGAGCGTTGGCGGTGTGGGCGGAATCACAATTGTTGCAGCAGCCGTTATTGTCTGAAACGCTCCCAAAGGTGATGGGACCGGCACACTCGTTGGACGAATCGTCTGAACGGCGGCAGGGATGGTCGGGGCTGGTGTATCTGTGGGTAAATTGATCGCGATCGAGGTCGCCTGCAAAACCGGCGTACTAAACGTCAAAGCGGATGGGTTGCTATTCAAAAACCCAGAAATCGCCACATACGCCCCGAGACAACAGATTCCCAAGACCACCACAATCGCAATGGCATACGATTTGTCCTGCATTCGCATTCTCTCCCGCAAAATAGGTTTGTCGTCGCGCGATTCATCGCGCCGCGTAAACGTGGCGATCAATCGCCTACGACGAACCTTCCTTTTCATCCGAACGTTGGTGAACGCAAGTTCATGGGGAATTCTCCAAAAGATGAAAAAGTTTCCCAGTGTCTTGCCATTGAAATCATACCACGAGCCAGACAAAAAGGCAATTGCACACAAAATAAAATTTGCAATTTCACATTGGGCGTGCTATAATGGGCGGCGAAATGGGCGGTTGGCTCAGTTGGTTAGAGCGCGCGGTTCACATCCGCGAGGTCATAGGTTCGACTCCTATACCGCCCATCACGAATGAACCGCGGTGAACCAGCCGCGGTTTTTTGGTCATCAGCCGATACGGAGGTTGTGCGTGGACGAAACCAAGCCCAAACCGATTCCGCAACGCTCCATCCGTGTGGACGATTTGTTGTGGCGCATTCGTTGGGTCGTGATTTTCTTAGTGATTCCTCTCATCTGGATCGAGTTGAGAGACTGGACGATGCCAGCACGTCTGTTGGCGTGGCTAGCCATCGCCGTCGTAACCAATTTGATCATTGGCATCCTCCTCCAATTCCCCGAATGGGCAAAATTTCTTCCCTTGCCAACCTTGATTGCGGATACACTTTTGTTTGGCATTCTCCCCTTTACCGTCATCACCGAAAACAATTTGCTTGCCTACTTGGTCATCTTTCCAGCCATCATCGTTGCGGTGCGCTTTGGGTTCAAACTTGGCATTGCTGTTATTTTGTTCCTTGCCCTCTCGCTTGCCGCGCAATTTTTCTTGCCGCTTGACAGTGGCGTTCGCGCGCCAGCCTCCACGGTCTTGCCTCTCGTGGCCATGTTAGGGACTGCCATCTTTACGGCATCCATCGCGCAACACGAACGCGAAGAGAGTGTCAAGCATGCGACGCAAGAACTGGCGGAATTACGCGGCGCGATGGCGGGTGCCAAGTTGCTTTATCAATCCACCGATATGCTCAACTTGACAACCAACTACAAACATGTTCTCGAATCTATGTTGGAAGCTGGGGTCAAGGGTTTGCCGGAATCCCGCCGGGAGGATGGACCGCCGGTCGGCATTGCGTTTCTATTCGATGAGCAAGACCCGGCGCAACGCTTGGGCGTGTTCGCCTCGCGCAACCTAACGCAACACGATGAACAATTGCGCATCGCAGGGAAAACCGGGATCATCGCCGAATCATTCCAATCCGGCGAACCGGTCGTATTCGATCAAATCCATCTCGATCCCGAACTATCCCAGTTTTCCGCGCTCCAACACTGTCGCAGTGGTGTCTGTTATCCTCTGCGCGCGGGCGTCGAATTGTATGGCGCGGTGATTCTGACTTCGCCGGCGCCGCGGCGACCTTCTCAACAACATCTGGAATTGATGCAAGCGTTTACGAGTCAAGCCGGTGTTGCCTTTCAGAATGCGAAACTCTATGAAATATCGCGCAAAGAACAAAATCGAATCATTCATGATGAAAATGAAATGCGGCAGAAACTAGCGCGCGATTTGCACGATGGTCCCACCCAAAAAATCGCTGGGCTGGTCATGCAACTCGACTATATCCAACACTTGATTGATTCTAATCCTGCCGAAGCCAAAGAAGAACTGGCACGCGCACGCCAGATCGCGCAACAAGCCACCAAAGAGATTCGCACCGCCCTATTTATTTTGCGCCCGCTCGCCTTGGAGAGCAAGGGGCTTTCTGCCGCCGTTGCCCAATTAGGCGAACGCCTGCGCGAAACCGAAAAGATTGCTATCCAAGTCGTCCCCGGGGATTTTGGAACGGAATTGGATCAGAACATTGCTTCCACCACATTTGCCATCATCGAAGAAGCGGTGAACAATGCCCGCAAACACGGGGATGGTAAACCCATCCTGCTTAGTTTGCAACGCAAAGAAAATACACTGGTCGCCGTGATTCAAGATCAAGGACCTGGGTTCGATGTCGAAGCCACCGAGAATTCGTACGATAAACGAGCCAGTCTGGGATTACAAAATATGCGCGAACGGGCACGCTTGATTGATGGGAATCTCAGCATCATTTCCGCGCCAGGACATGGCACGCGCGTTACCCTGGTTGTGCCATTACCGCAAACGGCAAGGACTCTATCGTGACCGTTTACGAATTCCTGCTCTCGCTCGAACCTCGGCGCGCGCTGGCAATCGTCATTGGCGCATCCATCGTCTTGTATGCACTGATGGCGAATTTCGCATGGATTAGCCGCAGAGAGCGCCCCGGGCATTGGGGGCGTTTGCTGGCTTGGTTGCGCACCGCCGGGATCGCACGCGCTTTTGGCGAGTTGATGCGGTGGGTGTACTATCTGGCGATTCCGTACGCCACCCTGGTGCTGGGCTATAATTCAATGCGCGCGCTCGGTGTGTGGGGGCTGGATTGGGTTGGCACGGCGCTGACTTTTGCCACGGTTGGCATCGGCGCATTGTTTGTGATTGTCTGGGTGTGGCGACCGTACGCCAAAAGTGAACATCCGCACGCCGTTGATGAGAGCGGCTGGAATTGGGCGCGGCACATCGTTGAATTGATTTATCAAGAAGCTCACTGGGCGTTCTATCGGAGCGGACCGATTCTGTGGCTGGGCGATTTTTATTGGGGCACGTTCATCGGCTTGGCATTAGTTTTTCTGGAAGCCGGGAGCAATCCATTTGTGCGCGCCAATTTGCACGATGTAACCCGCGCCGATGCTCCACTGTGGAGTGGGAGTCTTGCCATCGTGAGTGCCATCATTTTTAGCTTTACCCAGAACACGTGGTATGCACTCATCGTTCACTTGATTATTGATCTGGGCTTACGCGCCACGATTGGTTTCCCGCGCACGCACACTCCGAGCGATGCATCGTTTGAATAAAAGTGCCTTGTTAAAAAAGAAACGCGACTATGGATGCATAGTCGCGTTTCTTTCTTTGGCAAAGAAAAAACTCTACTTGATGATGAAAGAAAGTGCAATCAACACCGCAAAGAAAAAACCCGCAAACAAGGCAATGCGCTTGAGGTCGTTATAAATATGCGAATAATCATAGTTCAGGGGTGTAACAGTCCGATTCGTTGGGGCAAGGATCGGTTTGGATGGCGTCACGACTGCTGGAGTCTCTTCCGCCTCTGGTTGCACCACATCGCTCGGCATACTGCGACGCATGGCGGCGCGTTGTTTCATCTTACGAGTTTTCTTGGGCATACGATCTCCTTCCAGAAATTATTCCGCGAACGGGCACGATTATAAACGAAATATCGAAAAGTGCAAACTTAGGGCGCCAGTTCACCAATCAACACAAGCCGATGCGTGTCCACCCGATAGGGTGTGCACGTAATCAAGGTCACGATCGGATCTTTGGACGGCGCCAGCACGCTCAAATCAGTGGGCACCACGACGCGTTTGGCTTTGATCACGTATCGAAACGCGGTGTTGCCGGCGTACACCAACACCTCTTTGCCCACCTCGAGTTTTTCCAAATCCCTAAATGGCTCACCGTACACATCGTTGTGTCCCGAGAGCACCATATTGCCCCGCTCTCCCGGATTCACCGACCCAACTCGGTGTCCAATGCCTTGCTTCAATTCTTCCCAGCCATCGCCTTGCACGATGGGCCAATCCAGGTTGATCGCGGGAATGACAATGCGTGTGGGCGAACGAGGACCCGGCGTCGGCACCGGCAACGCGGCAACCGCTTGCAAACGCACCCCCAGCGCGGGCGGCGCAACCTCGGGCGCAAATGAACTGCCCGGCAATTCAAGCAAAGGATTTGCCGGCGGAAACGATGAGCCGGGCAATTGTTGGTCACCCACGCCATTCGTCGCCCCGTTGAGCAAGGTTGCGTTAGGTGTGGCGGCGCGCGCTTGACTCACTTCTTGGTTCAAGGTCTGCAAACTGGTTAGTGAGCCAACGATAATCGCTAACAAGCCCAACACCGCCATCACTTCAATGACCAACAACACACGGTCGCGGAACGACCGCATTTTCCGGGTGCCGTTCTTTTCCTTCGGAGGCGACATCGCATCACTGGGCAACACGGTGACCGGGCGGAAACGCCGCGCACTATCGCTCTGGGCAAATTGCCGTGCCCGTTCGATGCGCCGCCGCTGCTCAACCAACGCTTCTAATTCCTGAAGCGAAAGTTCATCCACAGAACGCTTATCGGTCATATCACCTTTTGGCTCAAAATCTCTCCGAGTTTTGCATATGCTCTCGGCTTGAGATTATTCTGATCGTCGAGATACTTGGCTAATTTGCCATCCTCCAACAAAGTTTGGAGGGCGCGCCCGGTTGCCAACTTGCTTTGCCAAGTGAGCAAAGCCGGCTTGAACATTTTTTCCAACGGTTGAATCATCTCGTTCAAGCGTGCCTTTTCGTGTTTGGCTTCAAGTTCGATTTCGTGCAGGCGAACCGCCTGTTTGCCCAAACGATAGGTTACGGCATCCACTGCCAGTTCCGCCAACGCCTCTTCCCCCGATTGATCTGCTGCAGTGATTTTCCTCACTTGGCGAATCGTTGTACGATCTTGGATCGGTACAAAACCAAGCCGCTTTAACGTGCCGACCGGGTCGGTGCGCATAAAATCCTGGCGAGTCAACTTGATTTCGATCGCGCGCGCGCGCAATTCACGAACGAGCCGGGTTAATGCGGTGAACGACCAGGCTAATTCGATTTCCAAACGTTCTTGCCCACCGCCGGTTTTTTTCTGCGCTGGTCCCTTGAGCGTAATGAAGGTTCTGCCATTGACTTGGCGAATTCGCAACGCCAATTTCTGTTTTTGCAACAATTGATCCGGCGTGTCAAAATAAATATCGCGAATCTTGAGCGTGGCTTGCGGCTCAAGCCGATATGCTCCCAATGCTTCAATACGCGCGATTTGATTGGCAATCTGCGCCGCCTTGTCCGAACGGATAACCAACGCCGCTTCGGTTTCACGCGATTTCATGGCACATCCGATCCTTGATTATTGAGCATGGGCACTCGAGATAATATTGAATTGGAACACGAGTACGCCGACAAAACCCCCAATGCCCAACAATCCCACTACCCACCACCCAACCATTAAGATCATTCCGACCACAATTCCGATTGCGCCGGCGATCACACTATTCAACACGGCAACCATTTCCGCCAAGCCGCCGCGTCCAATTTTGCGTCCGGTCTTTTTGAACGGCTCGTAATCGCGCAAGCGTTCATCACCTTCTTTGAAAAACGCACGAATCGTATCCATCGCTTGTTTGTATTCGTCCGTAACTTGATTACGGCGCAACATTCGCAAAAACGTAACGCTGCCCAACGCCAACAATGCTGGCAAGGCAAAGAGAACGATGGCATAATCAGAATCGGTGCGTGAGCCAGACCCGCGCGTTGCCCACGCGACGAGCGCACTCATGACGGCGGTGACCAGCGTGATAAAAAAGTTGACCCGTCGTTCGCCGGCTTCTTCGTTGCGCCAAAACGAATCGGCAAGGTTGCGATACTCGGCGAGCAAAAAATCTTCAGACTTGGTCATCCCCTCCTCCTCGGCATTTCTCTTTCGTACGCCCAATCTTCAATTTGCAGATAGGCGCGAATGCCCAGACTAAGACCCAGCCGCAGTGGTTCGGGGGGCCAGGGAATCACACGACGATTGACAAAGAATACATCTGTCAGATCCGTTTGCTTTTCCAAAATCAAATCGCGAATCGTTTGCCCGTTGAGATGCGACATCGAGACGCCGTGCCCAATGCAGCCGAGTGAATACACCGCGCGCTGGTCGCCCACATAACCGAGCGCGGGCGTGAGGTCAACCGTAACCGAAAAGGGCCCGCCCCAGCGATGTGTAATCTGGATTCCTTTCAGCACCGGAAAAACATAGCCGATGTGTTCTTCCAAATGTCGCCACGCACTCTCACTTGAGTCGTAATTCATTTGACCGCCAAAGCCCAAGCCCACCGGTCCCCCGCCCATCAACAAACGATTATCGGGTGAGATGCGATAATAGTGAATCAAGTTGCGCGCGTCCTCCACCCCTTGACGATGTTGCCATCCAATTACTTCAAACTGTTGATCGTTCAGCGGTTCAGTAGCGATCATATACGTCCACGCCGGAATTTGCTTGCGCCGAATCATCGGAAACAGATGCGAATAGGCATTCGTTGCAAAAACAATTTTCTTGGCGATCACCGAGCCACCCGGTGTTTCTAATTTGAAATCCGCGCCGCGTTCAATGGTGGTGACCGGTGTATGCTCGTAAATCTCCGCACCCAGATTTTGCGCCACGCGTTTCATTTCACGCACCAACTTGACCGGGTTGACCAACGCCATGCGCGGTTCCCACCAGGCACCCAAATACAAATCCGAATTCACTTCCGCGCGCGCCGCGTCACGCTCCAACCATTCGATCCCAGTGATGCCCAGCTCTTGACACAATTCGATTTGCTTTTTGATTTTGGTGACATAGCTCGGCGTCGTCGCCATCCGCAAAAAGCCGGGACGCGTGTAATCGCAATCCAAATTGTTCTCTTCGACCAATTCACCAACCGTGTCCACCGCGCGCTCCATATAGCGGTGTCCTTCCAACGCGGCTTGCTTACCTTTCAACATTGCCAAAACGTCAATGCCGAGTCCAATCACCGTCATTGCAAACGAGCCATTGCGACCGCTGGCGCCAAAGCCAATGACCTCGCTTTCGAGGACGACCACCTTGAGCGATGGATCGGCTTTACGCAAATAGTATGCGGTGGACATGCCGGTGAATCCACCGCCGATGATCGCCACATCGGCTTGCAACTTTCCTTGCAACGGTGCATTCGGTTGATAAGGTGGACACGTGGCGAGCCAGAAACTCACATCGGAATAATCGGTGCGCATCACACCTCCTTGTGTAACCTAATTATACGCCTATCGGCGCAGGCGCGCAAGCACCATTTGCCACACGCGTTCCGCCTCGCGGATGCGCAAGAACCACACCATCGCGATGTAAACGCTGATGGCTACGATTGCCGAGACGCTCACCTGCAACACAATCGAAGAAAACATCCCGGCGATGACGAACACCACTCCGCCCATCACCATCGAGGCGATCAAAATTTTTGTCGTCGTCGCAATCATCGCCGATTGTCCCAGCCCACCCAATCGCGTGTGTGTTAGCCAAAGCATAATCAATCCATGCCCAGTCAGCATCGCCGAGTTGGCAAGCACCAACGCGATGAAACCGAAAGACGACATTAGCGCGAGCGCGACGATGAGATAGATGCCCACCGCAACAAATTGCACCACGTTTGGGGTGAGTGTATTTTTGCGCGCATAAAACGCAAACACCAACGGTTGATCAATCGCGGCAAAGGGCAAGCCGATTAGATAACATTGCAACGCCAATGCCGTCGCGGTTGTGTCATTGGGCGTGAATGCGCCGCGCTCGAATAGCAACGCGATAATTGGACGTGCAAGGACAAACAAGCCGACAGTGGCGGGGAGAATCAGGAGCAAAACCAGTTTGATGCCAAAGGTGAGGGTAACACGAAATTCGTTGGGTGTAGTGTACGAGGCGTGAAACGTGTTGCGTATTGCGTGTTCCGTCTCACTGCCTCCTGCCTCCCGCCTCCCGCTTCCTGCCTCCTGCCGACTGAGTTCGGGGAGAATCGCAAACGATACCGCCGTCGCCACCAAGCCCAAGGGGAATTGCACCAACACCGTTGCCGCCTGCATCCACGCCAGCGATTGTTCGCCGGTGTGCGACGCCAAGTTGCGATCAATCGCCACCGCCATGACGCTAATGCTCAAACCGGCAACCACCGGCGCGTAGAGTTTCAAAATTCTCCGCAAAGCCGGGTGCGTAAAATCAATCGCCAGATAATAGTGCATATCACGCAAGCCGGGCAATTGCAACCCCACTTGCAACGCTGAACCGATAATGATACCAACGACAAGACTGGTGATACCAAACATCGGTGTGAGCGCGAGCGTGATGACGATAATGCCAGCATTGTAGGCGGCGGTGGTGAAGGCGGGAAACGTAAATCGCTTGAGGGAATAGAGCAAGCCGGTTACGATGCCGGACATGCCAAGAAAAAACACCGCCGGCAAAACCAAACGGAGCATTTCCACTGCGACATTTTGTAAGTCCGGCGTGTAACCGCTTCCCAGAATCCACACGAGTTGCGGCGCAAAGAGTTCAAGCAGGATAACCGCGAGAGCGAGGAAAATCGCCAGCACATTCAAGACAATACTTGCGACGCGCCACAATTCAGCGCGATTTTCTTTTGCCGCGAAATCGGAGAAAACCGGGACGAGTGCCGCGCTCACCATCCCGCCCACTAAGAAATCGTACAAGGTTTGGATGATGGTCGCCGCCACGCGAAACACGCTGACCAAACCGGTCGCCCCAAAGAGGTACGCAATGACGGTCTCGCGCACCAAGCCCAGCACACGGCTCGCAATATTGCCCAGCGCGATGATTGCCACTGCGTTCACGACACCGGTTGCCGAGTGAAGATTCGAGGTGGGGAGATTGGAAGATGGAGATTGGAGGTTAGAGATGGGAGACTCCCTTGAAAATGTAGGACAAATTTGAAATTTGTCCTACACCTAGTGCAATAACATGAAATCGTTGCATACCAGACTGATGGGAAAACGTTGACAGACGTGGCTAAAAATCGAGTTTTCACCACGCACTTTCATGTTGGTGCACTACTAGTCCATTTTTCATCCGACCGCTGGTGCGCCGAAGGCGAATAAGCAACTCCCTTGAAAATAGGTTTGTAGTCGCGCGATTCATCGCGCGGACGATCAAGCGCCGTACTACGGCACTCGCTTATTTTCGTCTCTCTGCTGGTGCGCCGAAGGCGAATGAGCAACTCCTAAAGAAATGAGCCAGTGACGAAAGACGAACGAACCAACAAACCAACGATGCAACGACCCCACTATGCGCCTATCCGACTAACCTCCCACATCCGGCAAAATGCACAACGCCCCGGCGCACTAGTGGGCTGACCGCAAATTTCGCACGCGTGCAATGCTTCGGTTTTGTTGAACTGCTCGAACGCACCTTCACTGCGCGCGCGGAGAAATTCCAAATAGAAACTCAATTTTGATCCGGGCGATTCATTTTCAAGTTGATTTAACAAGGTCTTGTAAAAGTTGGTGAGGTTGCCAACCGCGTGCGGACACTCGTCGTAGATATAATCAATGCCGCGCACCAACGCATAGGTTGCCGTCTCGCGTTCGTAGAATCGGCAGAATGGCTTGACCTTCTTGATCAACCCTTCGCGTGAGGCGGGCAATACCGGCGCTTGGCGTGCGAGATAACCGGTCTGCCAACGCAATGTGTTTTGAAACAACACTGCCACTTCATCATCCAGATTGTGTCCGGTCGCCAACACGGTGTACCCTTTTTCGTACGCGAGCCGATTCATCACGTAACGTTTGGTCAAGCCACACGCCGCGCACGGTCGTCCCTGCCCGCGCATTTTCTCGCGCGAAATTTCCGGAATCGTCTTGCCATAGGTTTGCGGAATGTCAACAATGTGCAATGTTGGCGTAAAGTGGGTGGCGGGTTGCGTCTCTCCGCTACTTGCCACTTGCCACGCGCCACTCGTTACGAATTTCTGCGTCTTTTCCAACGATGCATCCGAGTACGGAATCGGCTCATTGATTCCCAAGCCAATGTACAACCCATCCGCTTGATAACCCAAGCGCAACAACACATCCCAGAGCGAAAGCGAATCCTTGCCGCCACTCACCGCCACCAGAATGCGCTCAGCGCGCGTGAACATGTTATATTTTTCGATAGCGCGGTCAGTCTGCGCCGTGAACCATTCCACGTAATGCTCGCCACAGAGCGAGAGTTTGTGATGGCGCATATTGATGACCGCGCGTTCATTGCATTTTCGACAGCGCATTATGTCCCACCTGACACTACGGCGACCAACTTGACCTCGTCGCCTTCACGCAGAATCACATCGTCAGTTACCAATTTGCCATTAACGATAACCAACACGGCTTCCGGGTCTAGTCCGATTTTTTTGATCGCATCGCGCGCGGTGATGTTCGGTTTGGTCTCGTACTTTTTATCGCGAAAGGTGATTTGCATAGCGCGATTTTACACGAAACAAGAAGGATGGTCAAAAGCAATTATTCTAGTCATTACCCACCTCTCCATTTTATCGCCGAGACCCGAGAACGCAGAGAAAAAAATAAGAAAACTCGGCACGCAAAGCGTCTGCGCCTCTGCGGTGAGTTTTGGGTAATCACTAACAATTATTTTCCAACGATCGGAAAGTAATAAATGAACGGTTGCGCCGGCATCACAAAGGCATTATACGCCGCCAACGCATCAATCCGCCCGTACCCGTACACATTGTTCGGCACTTGGGTCGTCGAATCGCCGCCGCAACCTTGCGCAGTGGTCAGATGAAGCGCAGTTTGTTGCAACAAGGTTTCCGTCGCATCCACATCACCGCGCAACGCCGGAATCGCCGACCACAACAACGCGACTGCGCCGGCAACGTGCGGCGCCGCCATCGAAGTGCCGCTCATCGTACCGTACGCGCCGCCAACGGTACTGGATCGAATACTCACGCCGGGCGCAGCCAAATCGGGCTTGCGGCGATTGCTCCCGTCAATCGTTACCGGACCGCGACTGCTAAACCCGGCGATAAGATCACTGGAATCGGTTGCGCCAACCGTGATGGCAGAATCGTAAATGGCTGGCGGATCACTGACCGTTGAACACGCGGAGCCGGTATTGCCCGCCGAGACCGCCATAAAGATTCCGGCGGCGCGCAAGTTATCGAGTGCCGTGAGCAAACTATTGACGCTGCACCCCTCCGCCGGCGGACAGCCGTACGAATTACTCACCACAGCCGGGCGCTTGCTCACCTCCGGATTGTTGCCGTTCAAATCGGTGGGCGCAAGAAAAAATTGCAAACATTCCAAATACGTACTCGGACTACCCCACCCTTGCTCCATATTGCGACACGCAATCCAGCGCGCGCCCGGCGCAACCCCAATCTGATTACCTGCGCCATCATCACCAATGCCAATGCCCAGCGTGTGCGTCCCGTGTCCATAATCGTCGCACGGCGCGGTCAGATTATAACCACACGGATTCGTATCATTGCCGTTCAAGTCAGAATGAATCGCGTCCCACCAATTATAGTTGTGATCCGCCACCCCATTCCAACCACGATAGTGCGGTTGCAATGCCGGATGAGTCCATTGCACGCCGGTATCCGCATTCGCGTACACGATATTCTGTCCTGTGTAACCGAGCATCCACACCGACGGCGCGTTGATCCTGCTGACATTCCATTCGATTGTCGCGGGCGCGCGCGCAATCGTTGAGGTTGGAAGCGATACGTGAAACGCGCGATCCGATTCGATGGCGAGCACGTCCGCGCGCGCGGTGAGCGCATCCACCATCGCGCGATTCCCTTCAACGGCGATGGCGTTCACGATGTAATATGCACGATACTTGACTCCCCATGCCTCCAATTGCGCCCGCACATCGGATTGCGTGGCAATCGCATTTTGGCGCAACGCATTCCACACCAGATACCCACGTTGGGTGCGATCCGAGGTCGCAGCAACCAATGTCCGGGTTTGGGTCTGCGATCTTAGCACTATCAGGAATCGTCCGAGTTTGCCATTTGCCGTATCTTCAAGCACGCGCGGATCAATGGAAACTGATTGCGCTGGCGTTGGCATTGCAACGATCCATAAAACCAAACCAAACAGAATCCAATCTCTCATAGGTTTTGAATCACGTTGAGCACGGCGCGCGCGCTGACCTGCCACGAAAAACGCTGAATATTCTCAAAACCACGCGCAATCAACTTGGCGCGTAATGCCTCATCGGTCAGCGCGCGCGCCATCGCGCCGGCGATTGCATCTACATCGAGCGGGTCAAAAAATAACGCAGCATCGCCCGCCGCTTCCGGCAATGACGACACCATCGAACAGACAACCGGCGTGCCACACGCTTGTGCTTCCAGAATCGGCAAGCCAAACCCTTCGTGCAAACTCGGAAAGGCAAACAGACGCGCACCGCTGATGAGCGCCGGCAAATCGGACGCGGGAGCATAATCGAGAAAATGAACGCGTGATTGCAAGCCCCATTGCGTCACGGATTCAAAGATAGTCTTGTGTAACCATCCGCGCTTGCCGATGATAACGAGTTGCAAGTTCAAAGTTTCAAAGTTAGAAATCACACGCGCAAACGCCTCGATAAGTCGTGCATAGTTTTTACGGGGCTGAATCGTGCCGATGCTCAGCACATAGTCTTTGCCTACACGATATTTGGCGCGAACATTTTCGATCTGCGCAACATCGCGCACCGGCTTGAACAATTGCGCATCGAACGCCGGATACACCACCGTAATTTTTTCCGACGGCACATTCAATCGTTGAACAAGGTCCTCGCGCGTGGCTTCGGAATCGGCAAAGAGATGACCGGCGGCGCGCACGTTCCAGAGCGTTGACCATCTATGATACAGTCGTTGCAAAAAGGGATGCGCTTGCGGAAAATGCAAATGTCCCAGATCGTGGATGGTTACGATGGATCGGTGCGGATGAATGGGTGGCAAGACGTGCGCCGGAATCCAGAGCACATCGGGCGCACGGGTGAGCATTTCGACCGACAAACGCACGTGTGTCCAGAGGCGCGGGAAAGGCATAGTGCGAATCTCGTAGTACGTCGCGCGTGGTACGTGGTGCTTGAAACGTGAAGCGTGAGATATGAGACGCGCATCGGCGAAAAATTCAGGCGCGACGCGTTCGCGCGTGTAGAGCCGATACAGGTTCCGCTGATCCAACGCGAGCAGGCCGCGAATCAATTCACGCGAGTAGGTTTCCGTGCCGGTCGGCGCGCGACTCGTAGCACGCGAAGCATCAATTCCAATCAACATCGTTTGAACGATCCAACTATCCAACTTTTCCCAACACGCGCTCAATCTCCTCCCTGGCGATCACCCCCACACGCAACACTTTTGGCGGATCACTCGTTACATCCACAACGGTCGAAGGCACATTGCCGCGCGTTGCGCCGCCATCGAGAACAAGCGGAATGCGTCCGTTGAGTTGAGCCAGTACTTCTTGCGCGTTTGCCGGGTCGGGACCGCCGGAGATGTTCGCGCTGGTGGTAGCCAGCGGAACACCCATTTTGGCAATTAGGGTACGCGTGATCGGATGATTGGGCACTCGCACCGCAACCGTATCGCCGCCAGCAATCAGAATCTTGGGCACACGCGGCGACGCGGGCACCACGAGGGTTAATCCGCCGGGCCAGAATTTTTCCGCGAGCAACTGGGCGGCACGCGGCATTTCTTGCACCACGTGGACTAGATCGCTCGCGTCTGCCAGCAAGTACGGAATCGCTTTGCCGCGTTCACGTTCCTTGACGACAAATAGTTGCTCGATCGCGCGTTCGTTGAAACCATCTGCGCCCAGGCCATAAACCGTATCGGTGGGAAACGCAATCGCGTAACCGGCACGCAAGCGTTGCACCGCATCGTCAAGCGATTGCAAATTGTCACACGACAAACATTGCGTTTGCATTCCTAATCCTTGATCACTAATCATTGGCTCATTCCGCACTCGTCATCTGGATTTCCATCACGCGATCCAATCCTTCCAAATCGCGATGCAAAGTTACGACCGCGCGGGGCAAAATGCGATACGCCGCTTCCATCGCGCTCGTGCCCTGCTCTTCCGAAATTTCTAGCAACGCAATGGCATTTCGATTAGCGTGTGCCTGCAATTGCGCCAGTAATCGCCGCATCACCCCCAAGCCGTCTTCACCGCCGTCGAGCGCGGCGCGTGGTTCAAACGCGCGAATCTCACGCGGAAGTTGTTCAAAACGATGCGTGGGAATGTACGGCAGGTTGGCAACCAACACATCGAACACGTCGGTGAACGCAGCGAGCAAATCGCTGTGCAAAAATTTCACACGCGCGTCCACATTCAAACGTTTCGCGTTGAGTCGCGCCACCTCCAGCGCATCACGCGATTGATCGAGCGCATAGACATGCGCGTCCGCCAGATGATATGCCAATGTCAATGCCAACGCTCCCGACCCGGTGCCCACGTCCACAATCGTGGGCGAAGCCATTGTGCGCGCGCGGTCGAGCGCAATTTGCACGAGTGTTTCCGTTTCGTGGCGCGGAATGAGCACACGCCGATCCACAATGAAATCGAGCCCATAAAATTCTTGATGCCCGATGATGTACGCCAGCGGTTCATGCTTGGCGCGCCGCGCCACGTTCGCGGCGAACCGCGCGGCAACTTCGGGCGCGAGTGTTTCATTCAAACGTGCCAGCACCATGGCGCGCGTCGTCTCAAGTGTGTGCGCCAACAAAATCTCTGCTTGCAAACGCGCTTCGTGGTACTCCATCGTTGCACCAAGCGCGCGTGTGGCATTGACCAAAATTTCTTGAATGGTTTCGGGTTGATGAATCAAAACATCTGGCATGGCTTTAAGGTATTTCCACTGTTGGTGTTCCTGTAATCGTCAGCGTTGCCGTCAGTGTGATCGTTGCCGTGAGCGTACGCGTGGGCGTCATCGTTCGCGTGGATGTGAGCGTGCGTGTCGGTGTACGCGTGAGCGTAGCCGTGGGGCGGCGTGTGGGTGTGAAAGTTGGTGTAACCACCGGCGTTACGGGAGGCCAGTAATCGAAAAAGTAGAGACCGTAAACCAATTGCCCGCGCGGATGATCGCTGGGGGCTTGCCATTGAATGGTCAACAAAAAATTTCCGTCGTCCACCAAACGCTGAACATCCACATCGCTAAACTTGCCGCGCACCTTAACGGTTGCCCCCGTCTGCTCCGCTGTCCCCGTCCAGTACGAGTGATCCACAAAGTTACGCGCGCCGCGCGTCGGATCCTCCGCGTTCGATTCGGCGCTCAACACCTGGCGCGCAATTTCGATGGCACGTGGATCGGGTAAATCGTTTTTGTGTTCCGGGTACGAAGCATACCGACTCAAGACGCGCTCATCGGTGTAACGCACCAAGCCGCCAAATCCAATTTCCACCCGATTGCGCATCGTCCACGCAATCGCGGTGTACGCTTGCGAACGAAGCGGTTCCGGGAACACTTGGGCTTCGTACGTGGCGATGACTGCAACGACACGCACATCGTCATCGGTAAAGCGCGGTGTGGGAGTGGGTGTGAGTCCCTCGATGGGTAACGCCGCTCCTCGCGTGCAACTGAGCGCCATCACTCCAATCATCGCCAGCGCGCCCAGCCGCCACACCCAAGCCCGCACCTCAACTGACTCCTGCTTGCTTTAACCTCTCAGCTTGGTCGTGCAAGATGAGCGCGTCAATCACCGCATCCAGATCACCATCCAGAATGCGTGGCAGGTTGTGCAACGATAATCCGATGCGATGATCGGTCATTCGATCTTGTGGGAAATTGTACGTCCGAATCTTCTCGGCGCGCTCCCCCGAACCGACTTGCAAGCGACGCGCTTCGGTAACCTCGCGTTGTTGCTTTTCCAATTCGATTTCGTACAAACGCGCCCGCAAAACATTCATCGCGCGAATCTTGTTTTGCAACTGCGAACGTTGATCCTGACACGTTACGACCAAGCCGGTGGGCAAGTGAGTGATGCGCACGGCAGTCGCCACCTTTTGCACATTTTGTCCACCGTGCCCCGAGGCGTGAAAAATATCAATCTTTAAATCGTCCGGCTTGACATCCACTTCGACTTCATCCACCTCAGCCAACACAGCCACCGTCGCGGTCGAGGTGTGGATGCGGCCGCTCGCTTCGGTGACTGGCACGCGTTGAACGCGATGCACACCACTTTCGTACTTCATCCGCGAAAAGGCACCCTTGCCGCGAATTTCAAAGACAACCTCTTTAAATCCTTTCAAGCCGGTGCGATTCTCATCCACGAGTTCGACTTGCCAGCCCTTGGCTTCGGCGTAACGGGTGTACATCCGATACAAATCAGCGGCAAAGAGCGCAGCTTCTTCGCCGCCGGTGCCCGCGCGAATTTCTACAAACACATCCTTATCATCGCGTGGATCTTTGGGCAACAACAAGACACGCAACTCTTGGTAGAGGCGACTGACATCGGCTTCTAACTTGGCGACTTCTTCCTTTGCCAGCGCGCGCAATTCTTCATCCGATTCTTCACGCATCAACGCACGCGTCTTGTCCAATGCCTCGTGCGTCGTTTTGTACTCGCGATACTTGGCGACCGTTTCTTCCAGCCCGCTAATCTCGCGCGTGATTTCGCGCAAGCGCGTGGGATTACTACTGATCGCCGGGTCTGCCATCCAATTGTGTAATTCTTCATAACGTTTTTCAACGATTGCCAGTTTATCGAGCATCAATACTCCAATTGATGATTTTACGTTTTGCGTTTAATTCTTTTGACTACAAACGCAATTTCCTCTGACCGCAACAGAGCCGTCAAGCCAAAATAAATCACTCCTCCAACGCTGATGCTAATCAACGCGGCGATGAACGCACCCCAAGACGATAGCGCACCCGCCAACCACGCAATCACCACGCCCATTGCCAGAGAGGCAATGACGATGCGCATAAACGATAACGCAATCCGTTTCTGATCAACATCGCCTAAGCGTTGACGCAAAAGAGCGAACAAGACAAGCAATTCGAGGATCGTTGCAATCGAGTTGGCAAGCGCCAATCCGCCTTGCGCCAACGGCTTGATCAAAACGATACTCAAGCCAATGTTCAACACCATCGCGCCGATGCCGATAGAGACCGGCGTGAGCGTGTCATGCATGGCATAGAACGCGCGCGTTACAATTTCGAGCGTGGCGTGGGCGAACAAGGCAAGCGCAAAGAATTGCAACGCCCATACCGTCTCCATCGTCGAACGTGCATCAAACTCGCCGCGCTGAAAAAGGAGCGTGATAATCGGCGTGCCTAACACCATCAAACCGACTGTTGCCGGGATCGTGAGATAGAGCGTCGTGCGAAACGCGATTGAAAACGTACGGCGAAACTCATCGCGTTCTTGACGCGCGTTCTGCGCCGAAAACGTTGGAAACACGGCCGTCGCCAGCGATTGTCCCACCACCCCAACCGGCAACAACATCACACGCCACGCGTACGAAAGTGCGGCGATCCCGCCGGCGGGCAACGTAGACGCCAGAATCGTGTTGACCAAAAAGTTGATCTGCACTGCGGCGATGCCGAGGGTGCGCGGAAGCATCAGGCGAATGACCTCGCGCACATCAGGCGATCGCAGATTGCTGATTGTAGATCGCAGATTGAAACGCGCGAATCGGAAATCGGAAATCTGCAATCGGAAACGAACCGCCAACGGGACTTGGACCGCCAGATGCAACACCGCGCCGGCTATCACGCCCGCCACCAGTCCATACACGCCTATCGTGGGGGCAAGCCAAAGCGCGCCCGCGATGATAGCCACATTATACACCACCGGCGCGAATGCGGGCAAAACGAAATGGTGGTACGAATTGAGAATGCCCATCACGATGCCGCTCACGCCAAAAATAATTGGCGTGATGAGCATCCAGCGCATCAAATCGGCTGTGAGATGTTGTTCCGCCGACGCAAACCCACGCGCCACCGTGAGCGCGGCAATCTCAGAGGCAACGATCGCTAGCGCAAGGCAAATGAGCGTGAGCAAACCAAACATTAGTTGGATGATCGCACTTGCCAAGCGCCACGCGCGCACCGAATCGTTTTGCGCCAGCCGCGCCGAAAAGGTGGGAATGAAGGCCGAGCCCAGCGCGCCGCCGGCGATAATGTTAAAGATCAAATCCGGGAGATTGAATGCAGCAAAGTACGCATCCAACTCGCGCGTGGTGCCGAACTGATGGCTAATCACCATATCGCGCACCAACCCCAACACGCGACTGGTCACAAAAAAGAGCATGACGATAGTCGCGGCGCGCGCGAGTCGGTGGGGTTGCGTGGGCAACGTTGTTTCCGGATTCACACCCGACATTATAGCATGAATATCCTAGCGAGCGAAGCGCGGACTACCGACGCTGTACCAAGCCATCGCCTTACTCTTTGCGCAGCCGCCGTGGTTGAAACAAGCGCGGTCCCAGGCATACCCAGCCTATCCCCGTGTGAACAAAGGTCATGGACGGCCAGAAAAACGTTGCTTGGAATGCAGCACGGCTCTCAACACCTTCACACCGGTCATGCCGCGCACGCGTTAGCCGCTCTCCGCAACGCGATCCTCAGTCTGCTCCGGTGGAAAGGCTGGATGAACATCGCGGCAGCCCTCCGGCATTAGGCATCTGTGCGTCGCTCGCTAGAATTGATTGGAGCAGTTCCTGCTCGACTTGGACAAAGCCCTAACTCCAGGTCAACAACCTTGATACGCTGCAATGACTGTGGTAAAATGAACGCGATGCCAAACGAACAATTGCCACTCTTTCCGCCGGGAGGCGCAAAACCTAAATCGCCGGAAAAGCCGGTGCACGATTCCGCGCCGATTTCAAGCCCTTTGCACGCGGGTTCCTCTCTCGTCGCCGCGATCACGGCGTATCACGAGCAAATGAAACGGCAAGGTCTGTCGCCGCACACCATTCAAGCGTTCGGCGGCGATCTCAATCTGTTTCGCAAGTACATCGGCGATAACGTTCCACTCTACCAAATCACTACCGAGACGCTCAACAAGTTTTTGCACTGGCTTCGATACGAACGTGGTGTGCCTTGTCAACCCAAATCGTACGAGCGGCGCTTGACCACGCTCAAAGTATTTTTCGCGTGGCTCAAGCAAACGCAAATCATCGCCGATGACCCCGCCGCGCCGATTGCGCACATCCCGGTTACCAGTCCGCTCCCGGACATTTTGTACGATGATCAAATCGCCAAACTGCTCGATGCGGCGCGGCAACTTTTGAACGCCGAGAAAAGCGATGCGCGTCCACTCTTGTTGGTTACGTTGTTGCTTTCGACCGGCATCAAGAAAAGCGAAGCGATGGCAATTCGATTGAATGATCTCGATACGGCGGATCCGCAACACGCCGCGCTCTTGGTGCGTTATGCGGACGCCAAGAAACGCCACAAGGAACGCAAACTGAAACTCTCGCCGGAGTTTGCCACGACTTTGCCGCACTACCTGAAACAGTATCGTCCCAAGGAACATCTCTTTGAGTGTACGGCGCGCAATTTGGAATACATCCTCGCCGATCTCGCCAAACTGACCGGCTTGGGCGACACAGTTTCGTTTGAAAGTTTGCGCTGGACGTGCGCGGTGCAAGATTACAAGAAGGGGATGTCAGAAGATCAGATTCGCCTGAAACTGGGTCTCTCCACGATCACGTGGGAAGAAGCCGGCGAACGCTTGCGCACGCTGGCGGGCAAGGCGTTGTAAACACGAGGATACCAATGAGCGCGCTAAACCACTGGCTCGAATTAAGTATCGCATACGCTAATCAGAGAAGTTATGCAGTCTCGTCCTGCGCGAGTTTCTGTATCAGTTGTAGGCACCTATGTTTATTGCATACCAAAACAAGAAAACAGAACAACAGATTCTCCAGCAAACTCCTGAGGCCGTGCTACGATCGTTCTCGGGCAACCCTGCCTCAAAGAACAAACTTGTTCAAGGCGACAATCTCCGCGTACTTAAAACCTTTTTAGGCACATGGCATCTTGGGGGCAAGATTGACTTGATCTACATTGATCCTCCTTTTGCTACGAACACCCAATTTAGAATGGGTGAGGAAAGAACCCAAACCGTTAGTCAGAGCAATGGAGATCAGATTGCTTATTCCGATACCCGGCTGGACGCAGAATACTTGGAGTTTCTTCGAGAACGCCTTATTTTCTTACGCGAGTTATTATCTGATCATGGCGCGATCTATCTCCACATTGATTACAAAATTGGACATTACGTCAAAGTTTTGATGGATGAAATCTTTGGCAGAGATAATTTTCGCAACGATATTACGCGAATCAAGTGTAACCCAAAGAATTTCCAGAGAAAGGCGTTTGGTAACGTCAAAGATATGATCCTTTTCTATTCCAAGTCTTCCCTGATGACTTGGAATGAACCTAGCCTACCTCTCTCCGAAAGTGATATAACGCGATTGTTCAGAAAAATAGACAAGGATGGACGCCGCTATACCACTATTCCGTTACATGCACCGGGCGAGACAACCAACGGAAAAACGGGACAGGTTTGGCGAGGCATCAAACCACCCCGGGGTAGACATTGGCGAACCGATCCAGCCCTACTTGATGAACTGGACAAGCAGGGTTTAATCGAATGGTCTCCCACGGGGGGCCCGCGCAAAAAAATCTACGCCGACGAACACGCGGGGAAAAAGATGCAAGATATTTGGGAATTCAAAGACCCGCAATATCCGGCTTATCCAACGGAGAAAAATCTTGAACTCCTCAAATTCATTATTCAAGCATCATCGAACCCAGGTGATCTGATACTGGATTGCTTTTGCGGATCAGGTACCACCCTCGTCGCCGCGCAAGAACTAGGGAGAAATTGGATTGGCATTGACGAATCGCCACACGCCATTGCAATCACCCAGCGAAGACTTGCCCAAATACCAACCGATCTTTTCTCGACCGTAGATTATGAATTTCTTGTCGAGCAATAACCCACCCTTGCCTAATTGAAACATCATGATGACCTCCCTAATCTCCACGGTCCTCTCCACCCGCCCCGATCCACTCGACATACTCAAGACGACGGCGTACGTTGTTGAGCATGCGCGCGATGTACAGATTGATCACGCCGCCATCGAACACGCCGCCGACGCACTCGCGGAAAAACAAGTTGCGCCGCCCGCGTGGAACTCTGATTGGCATTTTCACGATGGCACGCCGCGCACCGTCAATTATCTCTTTCTTCTCGATGCGTTGAATTTTTGCTTTTGGGGCAACCCCAAGTGGGGGATCGAATACAATGGTAAAACGCTCGATGGCTATTGGGCACTTGCCGCGTCGCTCAAGCGCGCAGCAGAAACCAATGCCGAATTTCTAGACGCCAATTTTCTTGCGCGTATCACGCCCCAAGACCTTGCCCAAGTTCTGCGCGGCAATGTTACCATTCCACTTTTCATCGAACGCTGGCGCAACGCACGTGAACTGGGAATCGTTTTGAAAAATCTGTGGGCGGGTCAAGCCGCACGCCTCGTTGAATGTGCGGAAGGCAACGCCGCACGCCTTGCCCGAATGATCGCCGAAAATTTTTCGTCGTTCAACGATATAGCAGTGTATGCGAACCATGAGGTACGCTTTTTCAAGCGCGCCCAAATTCTCGTCGCCGATTTGTGGGGTGCGTTTGGCGGCAAGGACTGGGGCGCGTTCGATAACATCAGCGAATTGACGGCGTTCGCGGATTACAAACTGCCGCAAATTTTGCGCGCGTGGGGCATTTTGAAATACACCCTTCCACTTGCGCGCCAAGTTGACACGCAAACCGAATTGGCTAAAGATAGTCCGGCAGAAATCGAAATCCGCGCCACAACGTTGTGGGCAGTCGAGTTTTTGCGCGAGGCGCTAGTCAAACGCGGACGTGCTTGGTGGAGTACTCAAGTGGATTGGATTTTGTGGGAAGCAAGCCAAACCCTGGCAGGAATGCAACCGTATCATCGCGTCAGGACGATTTATTATTAACTCACGCGATTTCACCACAAAGCACGCAGAGAAAAACCATCGAAACCTCTCCGTGGTGAACAAATCGTCAAGTCAAATGATGGAGGAAACGATGTCTGATCAAAGCACAGATCACAAACCGCATGACCAAACGCAGATTCGTGAGTTCATCAATCGGTTAGGGAGTGACGATGATGCAACGCGATGGGAAGCACGTCAGTCGTTAGTTACACTTAAACACACCGCCGTGCCCGAGTTGCTTCAAGCCCTGCAAGACCGCAATCCCCGGCGACGCCGCGAAGCCGCCAAGGCGTTGGGGCAGATTGCCGATCCAACCAGTGTCACCGCCTTGATCAATGCACTCGCCGATGATGAAAATGATGTGCGTTGGGCAGCCGCAGACAGTCTGGAAATCTTGCGCCACGCCACCGTGCGTCCATTGTTGCAGGCATTGATTCACCACTCGGAATCTATGGCGTTGCGCACAACCGCGCGCCATATCTTGCGCATTCTGGGCATTCGCTTGGGCTTGGAAACGGTCTTTAGCCCGGTCATCCAAGCCTTGGACGGCATTGAACCCACGCTCGCCGTTCCTATCGCGGCACAACAAGCACTCGACGCGCTCGCCACAAAATAGCCCGCTCACCAACTCATTATGCCATTCACCTTTGACATTCACACGCGCGATCGCACCACGCGCGCCCGCACCGGCATTATCCATACCGCGCACGGCGACATCGAAACGCCAAACTTTATGGCGGTTGCCACGCAAGCATCGGTCAAGGCACTCACCGCCGATGATCTGGAAGCGATTGGCGTGCAACTCATCATCGCCAACACGTATCACCTGGCGTTGCGACCCGGCGCAGAAAAAATTGCCCAACTGGGCGGCTTGCATTCCTTTATGAATTGGCATCGTCCGTTAATGACCGATAGCGGCGGCTTTCAGGTCTTTTCACTTGGCGCGGCAATTCGCGATGGCGTAGGCAAGATTGCAGACATCTTTCCCGAAGAATCACCCAATCACCGAATCACCCAATCACCTCACCTTATCACCCAATCGCCCAAAGGCACACCGCTCTGCAAGATTGACGAGGATGGCGTAACCTTTCGCTCACATCTCGATGGCGCGATGATGCGGCTCGATCCAGAAATTTCGATCCGGCTTCAGCATCAATTTGGTGCAGATTTCATCGTTGCGTTCGACGAATGCACCTCGCCGCTGGACACGTACGAGTACACCCGCACCGCGCTCGCGCGCACCCATCGTTGGGCAGAACGATGCCTTGAGCAACATCGCAAAACCAAACGCGATTACCAATCGTTGTGGGGCATTGTGCAAGGTGGCGCGTACCGCGATCTGCGCGAAGAATCGGCACGCATCATCGGCGGCTTGCCGTTCGATGGATTGTGCATCGGTGGCTCGCTCGGCAAATCGAAAAAAGAAATGCACGCGATTCTGGATTGGACGATTCCGCTTTTGCCGGAAAACAAACCGCGTCATCTGCTCGGCATCGGCGAGTTGCGCGATCTAGTGGAAGGTGTAACACGTGGCATTGATTTGTTCGATTGTGCCTCGCCGACACGCTGGGCGCGGAACGGGGCATTGCTCGTCTCGAAAAACATCGCCGAGAATCCGGAACAACGGCTCAACATCTCAAACGCCCGTTACGCCCTAGACCTCTCGCCCATTGACCCAACCTGCGATTGCTACACGTGCCAGAATTTTTCGCGCGCGTATTTGCATCACTTGCACCACGCCAAAGAATTGACCTATTATCGTTTGGCGACGATTCACAACTTGCGTTTTATGATGCGATTTATGCAAGCCATGCGCCAAGCCATTCAGAACGGGACATTATCTTGTTTCCGTTAGCCGACCAAGTTGTTCCACTTGCCCAACAGGGACACATCGCCGAGAGATTTGAACACATCGAACACGAAGAAACAGGCGCAGGCGTTCACGAAAAATATCTGGGGATGGCCGATGAGTTGGAACGCGCCATGGCAAGCCAGTAAGAAATAATTCGCAATGCTCCGACAAACAAGCCCCCGGTTTTCCCAAGAAACCGGGGGCTTGTTTGTCATGGTGTCTTGCGTGCGCTCGACACCATGGTCGAAACAGTGGCGAACAGAAAGAGGAGAATCGCAATGACGTTGAACAGCGCGCCCCACTGCCGAATCGGCATCGAGAGCGCGAGATCGCCGGCCACGCGCAACCCAACGGAGAGGTGCAAGAGAATCAGATGCGCGTAAAAGAACAGGTGGTAATTGAGCGGCCGTCCCAGCACCGAAGGGAAGATGATCGGCGCGTGTCCAAAGATCATGGACATTACAAATCCAAGCAAGCCGGCGTGCAGAATCGCATCGTAATAAAATCCGCCGCTCGCGCCGCCATAGACCAAACGCAAGCTGCCGCTGATTGCCAGCCACGCATACCCCGAAAGCAAACAGAACGCGATGTAGCGCGTCAGCCCCGGCAATCGCACCGTGCGGCGCGCAATGTCGTACCGCCCGAGCCATAACGCTATCGCCAACATTCCCAGTCCGATGACTTGGCCGCCCCAAGTGCTTTCCGCCATCATCAAATTTTCAACGGCATCAATCCCTAGCCCCAGAACCAAGATGCTGATCGAGACTGCATAAAGCATCATCGCGCGTTGTGACAATTGTTGAATGCGGCTCAACTCTAGCCGTTCACCAACAATCGTCAAAATCAAAAAGCCAAGCCACCAATGCACGACGTGATAGATGGGCGTATCACCAAGCCAGAGCAAATTGCCCAGCACCCACACCACCACACCCAAGGCCATCGTTCCCGTGTACAACGTGAAATGGCGATTGAGAATGATACCAAAGATGACCAGGAGTGCAATACTGCCGAGCGTGGCAATGAGAATGCCGAAATGATATTCGATGTTGATGACGAGGATAAGGGTGCCGAGCGCATTTAAGAGAGGTGCAACATATGTCCAACGTTTTTGCAGCGCGACCGCGCGTTCCAAACTGATCAATGTGCCCAGAAAGCCAGTGATCATCAACGGACCGTGCACCGCCGGCAAGATGGGGAGGACAGGCGGAAACGCCCAACCCATTCGCACCAAGCCGCCCCACATCGCGGCAAGCAAGGCAAGAATCGCCAGCGCGACAAGCGGCAAGCGTGGATTCATTTTGGCGAAAACCGATGGCGGTCTGGATTCTTGATTGGCAAAGACCACTTGGATGGGCTCGTTATCGTCGTCAAGTGGAGTAGGATTGTTGACTAGGTGACTGGTCATCGTATCCCCTTTGCCCAATTATGGACGATTTTGCGACTTGGTGCAGTGATAAATGTCACACCGCGAGTGAGACTTTTGTCACTGACCAATTCGACGGCGCAGTGTATAGTTTGGACAAACCCATAGAAGGAGGTAATTGCGATGAAGCAAATGAGTTTTTTGATTCTAGCGATGGTGACGATTCTGGCTGTCGCATGTGGTGGTGGGGTGGGAGGTGGAGCAACGCCGGTTGCCACAGGTTTGTCCAGCGATGCCGCCGCCGTCGCGCAGCAACGCGGCTTGACCCCCGATGACATTTACGCCGCGCTCAAAACGTACACGCCATCGGGCAAGACGGATCCGTACATCATGATTGCATCCGGCGGGCAATCAGGTCAGGTGTTGGTCATTGGCGTTCCCTCAATGCGCATCCTCAAAGTCATTGGCGTCTTTACCCCCGAACCATGGCAAGGGTACGGCTTTGGCGGTTCGAGTGATCTCGTCCTCGCTGGCGGCAAAGTAAACGGTAAGGATGTACTGTGGGGCGATACGCATCATCCAAGTATGTCCGAAACGAACGGTATCTATGATGGTCAGTTTGCGTTTATCAACGATAAAGCCAACGCGCGCATCGCGGTCATTGACTTGCGCGATTTCTCGACCAAACAAATTTTGAAAAACCCGAACGCACTCAACGATCACGGCGGCGCATTTGTTACGCCGAACACCGAGTACGTGATCGAAGGGCCGCAGTACGCTGCGCCGATCGGCTGGGAATATGCACCGCTTGAGCAGTACAAAGACAAATATCGTGGCTTGATTACATTCTGGGCATTCGACCGCACGAAAGGACGCCTGGATCAAAGCCAATCGTTCCAAATCGAATTGCCGCCGTACTGGCAAGACCTCTGCGATGCAGGCAAAAAAGGGAGCGAGGGCTGGGTGTTCTGCAACTCGTTCAACACTGAACTAGCAACGGGCGGCAACAATCCATCGTTTGAAGCCGGCACCGCCAAGAACGACACCGACTATTTGCACATCATCAACTATAAAAAAGCCGAAGAGGTCTTCAAGGCAGGCAAAGCCAAACCAGTCAACGGTATGGCGATGATTGATTTGAAAACGGCGGCATCAGAAGGCATCTTGTTCTTCTCCCCCGAACCCAAGAGTCCGCACGGGGCGGATGTCACCCCAGGCGGGGAGTACATCGTCGTCGGCGGTAAACTCGATCCGCACGTAACCGTATATTCATTCCAGAAAATTCAGGACGCGATCAAAGCCGGCGGACTCAAGACCGATGATTACGGCGTGCCCGTGATTCCGCTCGACAAAGCGATGGAAGCCCAAGTTGAGCTGGGTCTTGGTCCATTGCACACTGTGTTCGATGATAAAGGGTACGCGTACACCTCGCTCTTCCTCGATTCGGCGGTGGCGCGTTGGTCACTGGGCGGTCCGTACGCCAGCAAGCATCCCGAACCGGGTTGGAAACTCGTGCAGAAATTGCCGGTGCAATACAACATCGGTCACATCACCGCGGTGGAAGGCGACACGGCAGAACCTGGCGGACAATTTGTGGTCGCGCTCAACAAGTGGAGCATTGATCGCTTTGCGAATATCGGGCCCTTGATGCCGCAGAATTTCCAACTGGTGGACATTAGCAAGACGGGCGACCAAATGAAAGTGTTGTACGATATGCCCATCGGTATGGCGGAGCCGCATTACGCGCAGATCATCAAAGCCGAACGCTTAAAGCCCTTCCAGGTTTATCCGCAGGTTGGTTGGGATGCGGAAAAGATGGCGGTGGATCCAAACGCCACGCTGAAAGAAGCCGATGCGAAAGTTGTACGCACCGGCAACAAAGTCGAAGTGTTTATGACAGTGATCCGTTCGCACTATACGCCGGAAAAAGTCGAGGTGAAGAAAGGCGATCACGTCATCTGGCACTTGACCTCACTCGAACGCACGCCGGATGCAACGCATGGATTTGCCCTGTCCGGCTATAACATCAACCTTTCGCTTGAACCCGGCAAGACGGAAACCATCGAATTCGATGCCAACCAAGCGGGCACATTCACGTACTATTGCACCGAATTCTGCTCGGCACTACACCTCGAAATGTTGGGGTATTTCCTAGTTCAACCGTAAAATCTAGTGTTCATTAAATCAGTGTTCGGTAGATCAGTGTCCAGTATTCAGCGATGGATACTGAACACTGAATACTGAACACTGAAAACTGATTTGGAGTTACCGTGAAATTTTCTTTGAACCTCGACCCTGATGTCAAAGTACTTTTACCGGACGGTAGCACGCACCAACTCTCCGATTATCTTTTGCCCAGTGCGCTCTTAATGCTTGGCGCACTCTTGCTGATGATTTCGATGTTTCTGCCGTACTGGAGCATGAAGATGACAGCACCGCAATACCCCAAAGGATTGCGGGTCAATGTCTATGTCAATCACCTCGAAGGTGATATGCGCGAGATTGACGAATTGAATCATTACCTGGGGATGCCTGAACTCGACAAGGGCGGACAACTCGAGCGTTCGATCTCGTTTATGGCGATTACCGTCTTTGGTTTGCTGTTGATTGCCGGCGTGTTCGTACACAATCAATGGGCAGCAATCATTGCGTTGCCTGTCATCGCCTACCCTATCGTTTTTGTCGCAGATCTATTTTATATTCTTTACCAGTACGGACACAGTATTGACCCCAAATCGGCACTCGGCGGTGCCATCAAACCCTTCACCCCGCCGCTCATCGGCGAGGGCAAGGTGGGACAGTTTGGCACAATCGCTAGTTTTGAAATTGGATTCTACCTTGTGCTCGCTTCGGTAGTCGTTGTCTTGATCGGACTGTGGTTCCATCGCGCCGCGTACAAGCCGCTCGCCGAGGCGCGCAAACGGGTAAAGGAAAACCAGTCCTAATGCTGCCACGCGCTTCGCGACACACAGAATTGCACAGAAAACATAAAATGCAGAAATGTTCTTGCGAGCCGCGAAGCGGCGAAGCAATCTACCAAAGGGTTTTGAAAGATTGCTTCGTCACAAAAAATGCGCCTCGCAATGACAAGCGTATGTTTTCTCTTTACGTGTGCTTCTGTGTTTTTCTGTGGCTGATTTTTATTCCGCCCGCCTTCGCCGATTCCCCCGAGACGCACAGTCGTCTCATCGTTTCGCCGCAAGGACCCTTCACCACGATCCAAGCCGCGCTCGCGGTCGCGCACGATGGTGACCGCATCGAGGTGCTTGGCGGTACGTATCCCGGTCCGCTCGTTGTTGACAAAACGGTGACGATCAGCGGCATGGATTATCCGATCATTGACAATGGCGGCGATGGCACGGTGGTTACGCTCAACGCGCCCGATATTGTTTTTCGCGGATTCGAGGTGCGCGGGAGCGGGCACGCGTACGACCGCGATCATTCGGGCATTATCGTCACTGCCCCGCGCGTCGTCGTCGAACACAATCGCATCCGCGACTCGCTGTTCGGAATTTTCGTTGCCAAAGCGAACGACGTTATCGTTCGCAACAACGACATTACCAGCAAAGATGAATTGGAAATCAGTCTCAAAGGCGATGCGATTCGATTATGGTACTCACCGAACGTCATCGTCGAGAATAATCACATCCACAATTCGCGCGATATTGTCATTTGGTATTCGAGCGGCGTTATCGTGCGCAACAATCTGGTCGAGCGGGGACGCTATGGGGCGCATTTAATGTACTGCGATAACGTGATGATTGAAGGCAATCGCTTGCGCGACAATTCGGTGGGTATCTATACGATGTATTCGAACAATACGATGATTCGCAACAACGATCTTCGCGGTCAGCGCGGACCCAGCGGCTACGCGCTCGGCTTCAAAGACGCCGACAACATCGAGGTCGTGAACAACACGCTGGTTGACAATCGCGCGGGCGTGTTTATGGACGGCGCGCCATTCAGCCCACAAGGATACGCACGCTTGCACGAAAACATCATCGCGTTCAACGATGTCGCCATTATCATGATGCCCGCTGTGCGTGGCGCGACCATCGAAAATAATTCGTTCTGGGAAAACGTCGAACAGGTTTCGATTGCGGGCGGCGGCATGCTGGGCAAGAGCGTGTGGCGCGGAAATTTTTGGAGCGATTACAACGGATTCGACGCAAACGGTGAGGGCATTGGCAATCTGCCGTATCGCGCCGAACGCTATTTTGAAGGGATGCTGGATCGCGAACCATTGTTGCGTATGTTGCTCTACAGTCCCACCGCGCAAGCGATTGAATTTGCAGCGAACGCATTTCCGCTGGTGCGCCCCGTTCCCAAATTCACCGACGATGCACCGCGCATCGAACCATTACCCATTCCATCCTTTGCCTTGCCAACGCGCAATGACGCGGGCGGAATGTTCATCGTGTCGCTGGCGATTCTGTTCGTTGGCGTGAGTGTGGGTGCAATAGGATTGCTCAGAAGGTAGTCGAATGTCAAGGGATAAAATTTCTGTGCGCGTCAATAATTTCACCAAACAGTACGGCAAGGTCGTTGCGCTGGAAGGTGTTTCGTTCTCCGTGCAACCCGGGCAAGCCCTTGCGTTGTGGGGTCCAAACGGCGCGGGCAAAACCACGTTGCTCAAAGCAATGCTGGGGCTGATTGATTTCAAGGGCAAGATCGAAATCGAAGGGTGCGATGTTCAGCGTGCGGGCAAGCAAGCGCGGCGGCAAATAGGTTACGTGCCGCAAGAAGCCATCTTTTACGATTTGTCGGTGCGGGCGACACTGGAATTTTATGCGCGTTTGAAAAAAGTGGGGGCAGAGCTTGCCTCTGTCCAGCACGCCCGTGTAACGTCGCTCATTCAGCGTGTTGGTCTCGCCGATCACGCGCACAAACCTGTCCCAGCATTATCGGGCGGACTCAAGCAACGCCTCGCGCTCGCCGTCGCACTCCTCGCCGATCCGCCGGTCTTGTTGCTCGACGAACCGACGGCGAACCTCGACGCCAAAGCGCGTTCCGATTATTTGAGTTTGCTCGCCGCGTTGCATCACGAAGGCAAGACGATCCTCTTTGCGTCGCATCGCATCGAAGAAGTGGAAACGCTGGCGGATCAGGTGCTGATGTTGGAGCACGGCAAACTCACGGAAACGATTTCGCCCGAAGAATTGCGCGCGCGTCTGTCGTCGAATATCGAAATGGTGTTGTGGGTGAACGAGGCGCAACGTGCGCACGCGAAAAATTGCTTGACGGAAAAAGGACTCGACGCGCATTTGAACGGACGCGGCACAGTCGTCGTGCGCATTCAGTCGCAACAAAAGATGCGCGCGCTCAATTTGCTCAACGAAGCCGGGGTCAGCGTGCAAAACTTTGAGATTGAAAGTTTGGCAGGATAAATACTTGCTCACCGCAGAGACGCCGAGGGCGCCGAGAAAATTTTTGAAACTCGGCGTTCTCCGCGCCTCTGCGGTGAACAAAGGTTTTTCAAAATGGAATTCGACTTACTTTGGACTATCGCGCAACGCGAATTGCGCGAGGCGTTGAAGAATAAATGGCTGTGGTTTTATGCGCTTGCATTCGCGGGGCTTGCGCTCGCGCTCTCACAAGCGGGACTCGCATCAGCAGGGTATGCGGGCTTGGGCGGCTTTGGTCGCACGGCGGCAAGTTTGGTCAACGCCTTGTTGTTGTTTGTGCCGTTGATGGGTTTGAGCGTCGGCGCGGGCGCGCTCGCGGGAGACCGTGAACGCGGGACGTTGTTGTACTTGCTCGCGCAACCGGTCAGCCGCGCCGAAATCTTTTTCGGCAAAGTGGTGGGCGCGGGACTGGCACTCGTTGCGGCGCTCGCGCTGGGTTTTGGCTTGGCAGGGTTGGGCATTGCATCTGCCGGCGATGGAAATGCCATCGCGTACTTGTCGCTTGCGGCGTACACATTCTTGCTTGCGCTGGCATCGCTCGGTATCGGCTTCATCATCAGCACGCTCACGCGCAAAGGCGCAACCGCGGCGGGCGCGGCATTGATCGTGTGGCTCGCGCTCGTTTTCTTTGGTGACCTTGGGTTGGTGGGGGCGACGTTATCGTTTCATCCAACCCCTAGCACGCTCTTTGTATTGTTGGTCGCCAATCCCCTGCAGGTCTTTAAACTCGCGGCGATTTATTCGCTGCGCGCGACCCTTGACACATTGGGCGCAGTGGGGCAATATGCGTATTATGAGTTTGGCAACGCATTACCATTTCTGCTGACCGGCTTGCTCGCGGCGTGGGCAATCGTTGGATTCGGGATTGCGTTTGCAATTTTTAATCGGAGAGGTGATCAATGAACAAGTTACAAGGAACAAGTCAAAATCTAAAAGTTGGAACGATGGCATTGTATTTTTTGCTTTTAACTTTTAGCTTTTTACTTGGCTCTTGCGCGTCAGCCAGCGGCGAACCACAACCGCCCAACATCGCGTACGGACGCGATATGTGCGACGCCTGCGGCATGATTATCAGCGAAGCCAAGTTTGCGGCGGCAACCGTGTTGGTGGATGGCAAAACGCTCAAGTTCGATGATGCGGGTGAAATGTTCACCTATCACGCCAAGCATCCAGAACTGCAAGTGCGTGCGTGGTTCGTCCACGATTACAACACACAGAATTGGATTAACGGACAAAGCGCGTTCTATGTCGTTGCCAAAGACATCAAGTCGCCGATGGGCACCGGCGTGGCTGCCTTGGCGGACAAGAGTGCGGCAGAATCGCTGGCGGCGCGATTGAATGTCAAGGTGATGACCTTTGATGAAATACGGATGATGAAACCAGGAATGTAAGGTCAATCAATTTTAACCCGAGGAGGCAAAGTATGAAAACTCGTTTGGTCGTGGTCGGTTCGTTGCTCGTTATGATCGCGCTTGTGTTATCGGCGTGTGGCGGTGGCGCGGCGAGTGCCCCTGCTACACCGAAACCTAAAGGAGACGCCACAAAAGGCAAAACCGTATTCGCCAGTACTTGTTCAGCGTGTCATGGCGCGGATGCCAAAGGGTTACCCGGTCTCGGCAAGGACATGACGACCAGCACGTTCATCAAAGGAATGACGGATGACCAGTTCCTCGCGTTCTTGAAAGTAGGGCGGCCCGCCAGCGATCCGGCAAACACAACCAAAGTGGATATGCCACCCAAAGGCGGCAACCCGGCGCTCACCGATCAAGATTTGTATGACGTGATCGCTTATATCCGAACCTTGGTCAAGTAAAGTCTCATTCTCCAGAAACGCATTCCGCATCAAGGAGTGCGTTTCTTGTTTTAACTCCATCAAGATTTTTGCAAACGCACGTGATGTGGTATAATGCGACTTGTCCTATCAGAGTTTGATCATCGTCCCCTCTAACTCAAAGCTCTGACTCTAACTCTCACTTTGGAGACACAGTCGCCTATGAATGAGTACAAAGCAGACAAAATTCGCAACGTCGTTTTGGTGGGCCACTCAAGTTCGGGCAAGACCTCACTCGCCGAAGCACTCCTCTTTAATACCGGCGCCGTCAACCGGCTTGGCAAAGTGGACGACAATACCAGCATCTCCGATTTCGACCCCGAAGAACAGCGGCGCAAAATTTCGATCAACACCTCTCTTCTCCCCTGCGAATGGAATGGCTACAAGATCAATGTGCTGGACACGCCCGGCTATATTGACTTTGTGGGCGAAGTCAAAGCGGCGTTGCGCGTTGCGGAAGTAGCCATCGTCGTTATTGACGCGGTGAGCGGCATCGAAGTCGGCACCGAATTGGTGTGGCAATACTGTGATGAATTGAAATTACCGCGCGTCATTTTCATCAACAAACTCGACCGCGAAAATTCTGATTTCGACCGCGTGCTGGCGCAGTTGCGCGAACGATTTGGCAAAAGTGTTGTCCCGCTCCAGATTCCCATCGGCAAAGAAGCCAACTTTAAGGGTCAGGTCAATGTCGCATCGCAAAAAGCATTTCTAGGACACGCTTCGCAAGACTCGCCGGTGCCGGCAGAGATGACCGCGCGCTTGGCAGAAGAGCGCGCCAAGTTGATGGAAGTCGCCGCCGAAGCGGACGATCAACTCATCGAAAAATTTCTAGGCGGCGAAGAATTGACGCACGAAGAGATGCGCGCTGGTTTGAAAGCCGGTTTGCGCGCCGGCACAATGGTCCCCGTCCTCTGCGGCGCCGCGACCGCCAACATCGGCATCCCGTACATTTTGAAATTCCTTGCCGATTACGCCCCCTCGCCGGCGGAGGTTGCCCCCATCGTCGCCAAAAATCCGGTCACCAATCAGGACGAAAAACTCACCGCGACGGAAAATGGTCCGCTTGCCGCATTCATTTTCAAGACCATGGCAGACCCGTTTGTGGGTAAACTCACCTACTTTCGCGTATACTCGGGCACGGTGGAATCCAACTCGACCGCGCATAACACCCGCTCTGGCGCGGATGAACGCATCGGTCAATTGTACATCATGCGCGGCAAAGAACAGATTCCCATCAAACGTGTGAACGCCGGCGATATTGGCGCCATCGCCAAACTTGCCGATGCGCAAACCAACGATACCTTCTGCGATAAAGGTCATCCGCTGATCCTGCCCAAGATCGTGTATCCCAACCCGGTGTACTCGGTCGCGCTGACCCCCAAAACCAAAACCGATCTGGATAAGATGGGGAACGCGTTGCAACGCCTCGCCGAAGAAGACCCCACCTTGCGCGTCTATCGCGAACCAGACACGAATGAAACGATTCTGTCTGGGATGGGCGATTCGCATGTGGACGTCGCCGTGAAACGACTCAAACAAAAATTCGGCGTCGAATTGTTGACGAGCGTCCCCAAGATTCCGTACAAAGAAACGATCACCAAGACCGTCAAGGTGCAGGGTCGGCACAAGAAACAAACCGGCGGCCGCGGTCAATTTGGGGATACTTGGATTCGCTTTGAGCCATTGCCGCGCGGCACGGGCTTTGAATTTGCGGAAGAAATTTTTGGCGGCGCGGTTCCCAACTCGTTCATCCCTGCCGTCGAAAAGGGAATGCGCGAGATTTTGCAAAAAGGCGTCCTCGCCGGTTTCCCCACCACCGACTTTCGCGCTGTGTTGTACGATGGCTCGTATCATCCAGTAGATTCATCGGAAATCGCGTTCAAGTTAGCCGCACACAAGGCATTCAAGAACGGAATCCCGCAAGCCGGTCCGGTGTTGCTTGAGCCGATTATGAACTTGACCATCGTGGTGCCGGAACAATTTATGGGCGACGTGATGGGCGATATG
This sequence comes from Chloroflexota bacterium, assembly GCA_037440625.1. Lineage (GTDB taxonomy): Bacteria > Chloroflexota > Anaerolineae > UBA4142 > UBA4142 > DAOTXS01. Next base: position 38,471 of record JBBITT010000008.1, on the reverse strand, counting down.
AACACCAAACGCGGTCGGGTGTTGGGGATGGATCAAAAAGGGACGTGGAGTATTGTGAACGCGCAGGCACCCCTCGCTGAAATTCAACGCTACGCCACCGACTTGCGTTCGATGACGCAGGGCCGCGGCTATTTTACGATGGAGTTTAGTCATTACGATACCGTGCCGTCGCACATTGCGCAACAAATTATTGAGAAAGCCAAGAAGGAACGCGCCGGCGAAGCCGAAGCAGAAGAGGAAGAATAAGATTCGAACCTTCGAGGTCGTCAAGACCTCGAAGTTTTTTCTACCACCCATTGACAGCATCCCCGGCTTGCACTAGAATCACAGCAATATTTTAAACCCAAGGAGCCTCCATGGAAACTAAGAAACCGTTCTGGCAAACGACGTCCGGTATATTACTCGGATGTATCGCGCTGGTTGTGATTGCTCTGCTTTGTGTGTGTCTCGTGATCTTCCTGTTCTTTTCCGCTGACATTATGAACCAGATCTCCACAACCACGCCTACCCCCCTCGTCATCGTTCAACCCACTGTTCCGCCTACCGCAGTACCTCCTGCGCCCAAAACATCGAGCGTGATTGTGGATATGGTGATGGCAAAAGATGTTGCACCCAACACCTTTGATCCCGTGGGGGTAACGTACTCGTTCCCAGCCAATCAAGCCATCTTTCACGCGGTCATTACGATCAAAGATGCGCCCAAAGACACGGCGATTGGCGTCATTTGGTTGAGCGGCGATGGACAACGAATGGGTGAATATGAACTCAAAGCCGAGGGTTCGCGCAATCTCGACTTCACGTTCAAGCCGAATGCCGGCAAACTGCCGCCCGGCAACTATCGCGTGGATGTTCGCCTGAATGGTTCGCCGTTTCGATCTATGAATTTCACAGTTGAAGCGCAAGCCGCATCATCATCGAGCGCGCCGGCTTCCGCACAACCCAAGCCATCGGGTTTTGTCAGCAGTGTAACCATGGCAGAAGGTACGCAAGGCGCGAACAAAGACCCAATGAATCCCACCACAACGTTCGGTTCCAACGCCACGTTTCACGCCGTCGTTCGCACGCAGAATGCGCCCGCCAATACCAAATTCAAAGCGGCGTGGTATGCGGTGGATGTGGGAACTGTGGCCCCGCCAAATACAATGATTGATGAGACCGAACTCGCCACCGATGGCACCCGCAATATTGATTTTACTCTTTCGCCCAGCACCACCTGGCCCCCCGGTTCCTATCGCGTGGAAATCTACGTGAATGGCGTGCTGGACACGGTCAAGACTTTTAATGTCAAATGAAAAAGCAAGGGGCAGGTCGGAAACCTGCCCCTTGGATTTATCGAATGCCAAGTAACTTGAACGGAATCTGAAAAAACCACCGCAACCAAGTTGAACCGCCTTTCGCCGCCAGGGCGCAATCGAACGAGTGGATCGCTTCAAGCCAGCGACCACTCTGCAACTGCATTTGACTCAAGGCGCGATAGGTATCGTACTCCATACTTCGTTCGCCAATTTGATGAAACAACTCAGCCGCACGGTGATAGTTCTGTTCTGCGCCGGCACGGTCTCCGGCTTTGTTCAACACTTGGGCAAGATTGCCCATCGCTTTGGCTTGCCCGGCAACATCACCTAATTGCTCAAACGCAGTGAGTGCGCCCTGCAAAATCTTTTTTGCCTCCTCGCGTTGCCCCACTAGATAATACACGACCCCCAGATCGTTTGCCACGTGTGCGGCTTGGGTTACATTTCCTTCGGTAAGGAACGCCGCGTGCGCCTGCTCAAACATCGTCAGGGATTCACGCAGATTGCCAGCGTCGTAGATTTTTTTGGCTTCGGTGTATAGTGATTCGCCACTCATTGTTTATCGCACCACCAACAAGATTTCACCCAGTTCTTTCAAGCGATCGGTTGGCATATCGGCAAATTTCATCGCCATCCGCAGATAGGGCAGACTGTTGGGATCAAGCACAAAGGCACGCACCTCTTTGGGCAGATTCGCCAACTTTTCCATATCCATCAAGTCCGCCGCTTGGGTTGAGGGGGTTTTGCGTTCGACAAAATAATAGAGCGTTACATGCAAGAACTGGGCAAGCGCGTCGAGTTCGGTAATCGGAATGTCTGCCGCCCCACTTTCATAGCGCGCCAGCATCGCCGACTTGCGCCCAATCGCGCGTGCACACTCTTCCCGGGATTTGCCCTCCGCGAGACGCGCTTGTTTGAGTTTGGCGGCAATCATCGCGCGGCGCGCCCGCATTTCTTCCGGGCGCACCGGCTCCGGGTTGGGTTCCTCCACTTGGGCTTCTTTGTTGAAGAAAAACGAAAGTGGCGTTTGAAGATAGAGCGCCAGGACTTCGAGTTCGGGCAAGGAGATTTCACGCGTGCCGCGTTCGTACGCACGCAGGCGCGCCGGGGTTACATTCAAACGATGGGCAACCTCGTTTACCGTACGATGGGCTTTTTCGCGCGCGGCGCGCATCAATACACCGATGATCTTGCGTTGAAGGACAACGGGTTCCGGTTTCACCACAACCTCCTGCGACTAGTGCAACAACATGAAATAGTTGCATACCAGACTGATGGAAAGAGATTGACAGACGTGGCTAAAAATCGAGTTTTCACCACGCACTTTCATGTTGGTGCACTAGAGCGCTGGCAAAATTATAACACAAACCGAACAGGCAAACAAATAGAATTAGACAAAGATTTCAATTTCGGCTATACTCACGCTCGATGATGGAGGTACAATGATCAATCCCAGTAATTTCCCAGGTCGTGGCCAAGTTGCCATTCTGCGGACGAGACCCGAAACCGTGTTGGATGATTACGCGCGTTTGATGGAGTTGGCGCATTATCAAGACAACTTGCCCAAAGACCAAGACACGCTTCTCAAAATCAATATTTCGTGGCAAATTTGGTACCCTGGTTGTTCAACGGCACCGTGGCAATTAGAAGGCGTGGTCAAGAAACTGTTAGCCGATGGTTATGCCCGCGACCGAATCATTGCCACGCACAATGATACCGTTGTGGTGAACGGGCGCGAGGGACAACTCAACAATCGCCACAAGTTTGTGCAAGACCAGTATGGACTCAAGACCGCGGAAACGTACAGCCAAGAGATGGAATGGGTGCGCTACGAACCCAAGCAACCGTTTCTGGTGTTGGACAAGGTGTATGAAGGACACGGTGTCCACATTCCCAAATTATTGTTTGGCAAAAATGTCTTGCATCTACCCACGATGAAGACGCACGTCTTTACGCACATCACCGGCGCGATGAAGAATGCGTTTGGTGGCTTGCTGGATCAAAAGCGTCATTGGACACACAGCGTTATTGACGAGACGCTCGTGGATCTATTGCAGATTCAACAAGACATTCACACGGGGATTTTCTGCGTGATGGACGGTACCATCGCCGGTGAGGGTCCAGGACCTCGTGCGATGCGCTGGCACGTCAAGAATGTGATCATGGCCAGTTCCGATCCGGTCGCGATTGACGCGGCATCGGCAAAGATTATGGGGCTCGATCCGTTGAGTCTCACCTTCATTCGCGCCGCACATGAACGTGGTTTGGGCGTGGGCGATCCGAGGGAAATCAAATTTGTCGGCGATGTCGAGGCATCGGAACAGAATTGGCATTTCTCGGCGTACGAAAATACCTTTGCCTCGTGGGGACAGCATCAAATCTATCACGGTCCCCTCAAGCCCTTGGAACATCTTTTGCTTCGCACGCCCTTGGTTCCGTGGTCGTTCGCCGCATCGAACATTTATCACAATTGGTACTGGTATCCTTTTATCGGCAAGGCGCGCGCAGAAGCCGCTTTGCGCACCGAGTGGGGCAGGTTGTTGCAATCAAAGTATAGTCCGGATCGTCCCATCAATCCCGGCTATGGTTCCCGCACCCCCTTTCTCGCCGCCAGTGCCGGAACTGCAGCAGGGCTGATGGCATTCTTGATCGGATTGTACTTTGCCACCAAGAAAAGAGCGTAACCAACACAAACGACAAATATTTGCGTGTTCCGAAATCCTGTGCTAAAATAGGAATTGCCGTTGGGGCGTGGTGCAGTGGTAGCACACCAGACTTTGGATCTGTGGACCGAGGTTCGAATCCTTGCGCCCCAGCAACTCGATGAGCCAATGAGCCAATCTACCCAATGGGGATGGTTCATTGGCTCATTAGTCAATTGGCTCATTTCGAAAAAATGTCGCGCTTCCTCACCCGCACGAACCTTAGTCTTGCCCTCATCACCGCACTGGCGGCTGCGTTCCGTTGGTATCGCATTGATCAATTGCCCCCAGGTTTTCAATTCGATCAGGCGTTTTATGTGTCGGACGCGCTCCAACTCTTGCGTGGTGAGTTTGCGATTTTCTTCGATCAACCTGGCCGCAGTGAACCTCTCTATCAATATCTCTTGATGCCGTTCATTGCCTTCTTTGGTGCGGATTCTTCGCTGGGCTTGAAAATTGCCGGCGGTCTCATTGGCATTTTGACGGTTCCACTCGTCTTTGGCATCACCCACACGCTTTATCGGGACGCGCGCATTGGATTGATCGGCGCGCTCTTGACCGCGATTTCGTTCTGGCATATTTTCTACTCGCGCTATGGCGAGCGTATTCCGCTCACCCTGTTGATGGCGATTCTTTCATTTTGGTTTGTGTGGCGCGCACTCGCGCGCGTCTCTGCGCCGCGCCAAACCCGAACGTTCGCCTTGGCTGGCGTATTCACCGGGCTGACCCTTTACACGTATCCTGCCGGGCGCATCGTGCCGCTTGCCATCGGACTCTTGATTGCCTATGCGATGCTTACCGAACGGACTCGTGCACACGATTGTTTCAAGGGCTTGGTCATCCTCACCATGAGCGCACTCGTGGTCTTTGCTCCGTTGAGCATCTACTATATTCAACATCCCATTGATTTCTTTTCGCACGCGGCGGATGTTTCGATTTTCGTCCCGCACGGAGCCATCAGCGACAACCTTCCACTCGAACTAGGCAAGAACGCGCTCAAGATTCTGGGAATGTTTTTTATCGTGGGCGATGGCGGTGTATTGCGTAACCTGCCCTATCGTCCCATCTTTGATCCGTTGGTTGGCGCGTTGTTTGTGATCGGCGTGATGATTTGGTTTGCCCAACTCGTTTCGCCAAACTCATCCCGCCTCGAGCGCTGGCGCGCAGTATTTCTGATGATTTGGTTAGGACTCGCGCTGACGCTTTCACTCATCAGCGATGATGCACCCAACAACGGACGCGTGCTAATCGGCTTGCCGGTCGTCATGATTTTGCCGGCGTGGGGTGCGGTGACAATCTGGGATCGTTTGCGCGCGCGCCTCGTGCGGCGTGGCGCTGCCATGACGATGAGCGCGATTCTTTTGATCAGCGCGACGCTTGTGTATCGCGATTATTTTATCACGCTGGCAAACGACCCGGGAACGTACTATGCCTTCGATACCGACAAAGTGGAATTGGCAAATTGGCTCACGCAGAACGCGCCGCGCAATCACATTTACCTCGCCCCACTCCTCGCCCAAAACGGAACGATTTCCTTGCTCACGCGCCACGCCGCATTGAAATCTTTTGAGAGTCGGGATACAATTGTGTTACCTTCTAACGCATCAGGCAAGGATGCCTTGTTTGTATTTCCGTGGGAGCAAACCAAAAAGATTCAAACGATGGCTGAACGTTTGGGCTTGGGCACCCGCACCGAACTCACCGGCACCAATGGCGGCATCCTCGCGTTGATTTACCGCATTCCGGCTAACAGTCTACCTGATGAATCCAATCCGCTGGCAACACTTGCCCGTGGTGGTACCTTTGTTCAACCACAAAAAATAGAACACGCGCCATGGAACGATGCTTTTGAACTCCTCGGCTATTCGATTGATGCGGCAGATGTAGCCAAACGCAATGTAGAGGTCATTCTTTTTGTGCACGCGCTCAAACCGATGAGCGAAGAGTACACCTTTTCGATCAAGGTGCGTGATGCGCAGGATCGCGTGTGGGGCCAAGAGGACAAATGGTTGGGAAATAACAGTTATGCCACAACGCAATGGGCGCCGGGAGAGATCGTGATCGAAAAATTCTATCCCGGCTTGAACGCCTGCGCGCCTGCCGGCGAATATCGTCTTAGCGTCGAAGCGTACAATCCTAAAACGATGCAAACGTTGGGCAAAGCCATTGATCTGGGGACCCATCGCGCTGATGCCTCGGTGGGGAATTTGTACGAACATCTTGAACCTGCCCAAGTTGTTCAAGCAGGTCCACTTTTTGGTTACACGTTGACGCCCAACCAAGTGCGCGCGGGCGAGTCTTTTTCGCTGGCATTGTTCTGGCACGGGGTTGGCAAAGGGCAGGAAACGCAACCCCTCACCGTTACTCTACGCGACGCCGCGCAACGCAATTTTCTTCTACACACCCAGAGTTTTGGGTTGCCCAACGAAGGACGCGGCTTGTGTACGTTTTTCGATTTCCCCGTGTCGCCGGACGCCGCGCCAGGCTTGGGTTCGATCTGGGTCAATGAAACCAAGATCGCCACAATTGATATTACGAGGTAAAACGAAATGAAACTAGCCGCCGTGGTACTTGCCGCTGGTCAAGGTACGCGGATGAAAAGCCAATTACCCAAAGTGCTTCATCCCATCGCCGGCAAGCCAATGGTGCACTGGGCGCTCGATGCGGTGAGCGAGACCGGCGCTCAACCAATTGTCTTGGTCGTTGGACATCACGCCGATCAAGTGCGCGAATCGGTTGGCACGCGCGCGATGTTTGTGGAACAAACTGAACAACGCGGTACGGGACACGCCGTTTTGCAAGCGCGTGAGACCTTGCGTGGCAAAGCCGATACCCTCCTAATTACCTATGGCGATATGCCGCTCCTCAAGCCAACCACGCTGCAACAACTCGTTGCTCAGCACACTGCCACGTGTGCAACCATCACCATGCTCACCCTCATTGCAGATGATTCAATGGCGTTTGGACGCATTGTGCGCGATGCTGATCAGCACGTCATCAACATTGTCGAAGAAGCGGATGCCACACCGGCGCAATTGGCAATCAAGGAATTGAATTGCGGCGTGTATTGTTTCGATGCGGAATGGCTGTGGAGTCACCTTGATCAATTGAAACCGAGTGGCAAAAAAAGTGAATACTATTTGACCGATTTGGTCGCCATCGCGGTTGCAGAACATTGCGCGATTGAAACGATTGTCTCGCGCGATGCAGATGAAATGATTGGCATCAACACGCGCGTGCAACTTGCCCACGCCGAAAGACTCATGCGTCAACGCATCAACAAAGCGCTCATGCTTGCCGGGGTAACGCTGGTTGATCCGGCAACCACCTATATTGACGCAACCGTCGAAATCGGGCAAGACACGCTGATCGAACCGAACACCTATTTGCGCGGCAATACAAAAATCGGCGTGAATTGTCAGATTGGGCCCAACACGATTATTCGTGATTCACAAATCGGTGATGAATGCAAAATTGTTTCATCGGACATTACTCAAGCCATCGTCGAAGACCAAGTCCAGATGGGACCCTTTGCCCGCTTGCGGCCCGGCGCGCATTTGGCGCGCAACGTGCGCATCGGCAATTACGCCGAAATCAAAAATTCATACATTGGTGAAGAGTCGCATATCGGACATTTTAGTTACATCGGCGATACGCAAACGGGCAAACGGGTGAATGTTGGCGCAGGAACGATTACGTGCAACTACGACGGCAAACACAAACATCGTACCGTGATTGGCGACGACGTATTCATCGGTAGCGATACGATGCTTGTTGCCCCGGTAACGATTGGGGATCGCGCGCGCACCGGCGCTGGTTCGGTGGTGACCAAAGATGTGCCGCCGGATTCGCTAGCCGTGGGACAGCCGGCACGCGTGATTCGCCGAATATCTCAATGAGGAGAGCCAATGAAAATTGATGTGACCAAATTGATTGCGGCGGCACGGCAAGCACGCCAGAAGGCGTACGCGCCGTACTCGAATTATCAGGTGGGCGCGGCAGTGTTGGCAAAATCGGGCAAGATGTATGCCGGGTGTAATGTCGAAAATGCGGCGTATCCCAATGGGTTGTGCGCCGAACGGGTGGCGATTTTCAAAGCGATTTCGGAAGGGGAGCGCGAATTGGTGGCGCTTGCGGTCGTTACGTCGAATCTGGGTTCGCCGTGTGGTGCGTGCCGGCAAGTCTTTTCCGAATTTGCGCATGATGAAGCGATCATCGTTTTGGCAAATGCGCGCGGAAATCGGCAAATGAAATTCACGCTAAAAGAAATTTTGCCGGCGCGATTTGGCGCGAATCATCTGCCATAGTGGCAGATGGATGCTTTGAGAAAATGATGGGCTAGTGTATAATGCGCGCGAGAAAAAAGGAGTTGTTCATTCGCCGTTGGCGTACCAGCCGTCGAATGAAAATGGACTATGGGTAGGACAAATTTCAAATTTGTCCCCACATTTGCGAAGGAGCGAGGATGGTTGAGCCAATCGGGTTGAATCAAAAAATGTTGGAGGTGCGCGCGCTGGCAGATGGCAAGGGATTTTCGTCGGAGCCAGAACGTATCTGGGAAATGCTCGCACTGATCCACACGGAAATCTCGGAGGCAACCGACGCGTACAAGAAAGGCGAGCCGCTCGACCATATCGGTGAAGAATTGATGGATGCGATCATTCGCATTTTGCATTTGTGTTCCGCACTCAATTTGGACGCCGAAGCACTTTTCCAAGCCAAGATGAAAAAGAATTGGGAGCGACCGTACAAGTACAATACGGTGCGTGGTGGATAGACTTGTGAACCAGCTATGACGCGCGAACGACTATATCGAGTCCAGGCGATTGTCTTGCGGCGCACGGATTTCGGTGAAGCCGATCGGTTACTCACGCTATTCACCCCCGATCTCGGCAAGCTTCGGGTGAACGCCAAAGGTGCGCGCAAACCCTCTAGTCGCAAAAGTGGCCATGTCGAGTTGTTCACGCACGTGGATTTGCTGATCGCCAAGGGTCAGCACATGGATGTGATTACGCAAGCCGATACCATTGAAGCGTTCATTGCGTTGCGCAATAACTTGGAGCGCGTTTCGTACGCGTACTATCTTGCCGAACTGGTGGACAAGTTTTCCGAGGAAGGCAGTGAGAATCGCCCCGTCTTCGATTTGTTGGTCCACGCGCTGGGCTGGTTGAGCGAGCCAGCCACTAACCCGGCTTTGCTCGCGCGATTTTTCGAATTGCGTTTTTTGCAATACGTAGGTTATCGCCCGCAGTTGTTCCAGTGTCTGCATTGCGGCAACCCGATTGAGCCGGTGGAGAATTATTTTAGCGCAGAAGCCGGCGGCGTCCTTGACCCGGTGTGCGCTCACACGCAACACGATGCCCAAGCGATTTCGTTGAACGCGCTCAAAGTGTTGCGTTATCTGCAAACGCGTGAGTGGGAGACGGTGCGTAGATTATCTCTCGCCTTGTCCGTACTTACCGAAGTTGAGCAACTGATGCAACGGTATATCACCTATCATTTAGAACGCGATCTCAAGAGTATCAAGTTTCTGCACGAGTTGAAATCATCTCAAGGATTATGAAAAATGCCAGACATGGAAACGATTGTCTCGTTGTGCAAGCGACGCGGCTTTGTCTTTCAAGGTTCAGAAATTTATGGCGGCATCGGCGGCTTTTGGGATTATGGTCCACTGGGCGTCGAGTTGAAAAATAATATCAAGCGGGCGTGGTGGAAGGCGATGGTGCACGACCGCGAAGATATGGTCGGCGTGGACACGGCGATCATTATGAATCCAAGCGTCTGGCGCGCGAGCGGGCACGTGAGCGAATTCACCGATCCACTCGTCGAATGCAAGACGTGTCATCATCGTTTTCGCGCCGATCATTTGAAAAGCGAGGCGTGCCCCGATTGTGGGAACAAGACGCTCACCGAGCCGCGCCAATTCAATATGTTGTTTCGCACCTTTGTGGGACCGGTCGAAGATGAGGCGGCGGTTACGTATCTGCGTCCCGAAACCGCGCAAGGAATCTTTGTCAATTTTGAAAACGTGCGCGAATCCATGCGTAAGAAAATTCCATTTGGCATTGCGCAAATCGGCAAGGCGTTTCGCAATGAAATTGTGACCGGCAATTTCATTTTCCGCGACCGCGAATTTGAGCAAATGGAAATTGAATTCTTTGTCAAGCCAGGCACGGAAGACGAGTGGCACGTGAAATGGCGCGACATTCGATTCAGCTGGTGGATCAACACCTTCAACCTTCGCACGGAAAATATTCGCGTCCGCGCGCTGGAGAAACAAGACCTAGCGCATTATTCCAAAGGCACGTTCGAGATCGAATATAATTTTCCGATGGGTTGGAGCGAGATCGAAGGGATTGCCAGCCGCACCGATTATGATTTAAAGCGGCACATCGAAACAAGTGGAAAAAGTTTAGAATATTTCGATGACGAGACCAAAGAAAAATACATTCCTTACGTCATCGAGCCGTCTATGGGCATTGAACGCGCCGTACTCGTTGCGTTATTCGCAAGTTACAAAGAGGAGGAGGTACGCGGCGAGAAACGCGTGGTGCTTCAATTGCCCAAGCAACTGGCACCTATCAAAGTAGCCATCTTGCCCCTGGCGCGCAATCGTCCAGAAATTGTTGAACTCGCCCGGAAAATCGCCGCCGAGTTGCGTCCGCATCTATTGACCATGTACGACGATAGCGCAAGCATCGGCCGCCTGTATCGGCGGCAAGATGAGATTGGCACGCCGTTCTGTGTAACGGTGGATCATCAATCGGCGATTCCCAGCGACGAAAAGTACGATGGCAAAGTTACTATCCGCGACCGGGATACAATGGAACAGATTCGTGTGCCGGTTGCAGAGGTGAAGAACGTGTTATTGAATCGTTTGGGCAACTAGTCAAAGCAAGCGATACGAGGTACAAATCGTAAATCATAAATCGCAAATCTGAAATCCAGATAGGAGGCAAATTACATGGCAGTCAAGAAAACCGCCGCGAAGCAAGCGGCGAACAAAAAAACACTCCAGAAGAAATGGGTGTATCTATTTTCCGAAGGCAATAAGGATATGCGTGATCTCCTCGGCGGCAAAGGCGCCGGCTTGGCGGAGATGACCAATGCCCAATTGCCTGTCCCGCCCGGCTTTACCATCACTACCGAGGCATGCAATACGTACACGGCACTGGGTAAAAAGTTTCCGAAAGGCATGTGGGACCAAGTTCTCGCCGCGATGAAAAAGGTCGAAGCGCAGACCGGCAAAAAATTTGGCGCTCCCAAAAATCCTTTGCTCGTCTCTGTGCGCTCAGGCGCCAAATTTTCGATGCCGGGGATGATGGATACCGTACTCAACCTAGGGTTGAACACTGAAACGCTGAAAGGGATCATGGCGTTGACCGGCAACGAACGCTTTGCCTACGACGCCTATCGCCGCTTTATCCAAATGTTCGGGCGCATTGTGATGGGGATTGACGCCAAAAAATGGGACGCGATCTTTGAGGGGGTCAAAGCCAAGTACGGCGCCAAAGCCGATACGGATTTGGGCGTGGACGCCCTCAAAGAAGTTGTCGCGCAGTACAAGGAATTGTACAAAAAAGAGATCGGCGAAGAATTTCCAGAAGACCCCTACAAACAACTCGAACTGGCGATTCAAGCCGTGTTCGGTTCGTGGATGGGCAAGCGCGCCGTAGATTATCGCCGTCTCAACAAAATCCCGGATAACTTGGGCACCGCCGTGAACGTCTGCACCATGGTCTTTGGAAATATGGGCGACGACTCCGGCACCGGCGTTGCCTTTACGCGCGATCCCGGCACCGGCGAAAACGAACTTTTTGGCGAGTACTTGGCAAACGCCCAAGGCGAAGATGTCGTTGCCGGGATTCGCACGCCGATGAAGATTGCGGAACTCAAAGAAAAGAACCCCAAGGTTTATGAACAATTCCGCAAACTCGCGCGCCAGATGGAAAAGCATTATCGCGAAATGCAAGACCTGGAATTCACCGTCGAACGCGGCAAACTGTGGATGTTGCAAACGCGCACCGGCAAACGCACCGCGCGCGCCGCCGTCAAGATCGCGGTGGACATGGTGAAAGAAAAACTCATCACCAAAGAAGAAGCGGTGCAACGGGTTGAGCCGGGACACATCGTTCAATTATTGATGCCACAGTTCGATTTCAAAGCGAAAGAAGACGCCGCGAAAGCCGGGAATCTTTTGGCAAAAGGGTTGAACGCCTCGCCGGGCGCGGCAACCGGATTGGCGGTCTTTGACCCAGACACCGCCGAAAAACTGGGCAAGCAAGGCAAAGCCGTCATCCTCGTGCGCTACGAGACCTCGCCGGAAGATGTGCACGGGATGTACGCCTCAAAGGGTATTCTCACACAACACGGCGGTGCAACGTCGCACGCGGCGGTCGTGGCGCGCGGCGCAGGTCTGCCGTGTGTTGCCGGCTGCGAAACAATCCATGTGGATGAAGAAAAGAAATTGTTCACTGTGGGCAACAAGACGATCAAAGAAGGCGATTCCATTTCGATTGATGGTGGCACCGGCGAAGTGTTTGCCGGCGAAATCAAAACCGTTTTGCCCGATTTCGACAAGGACGAAGATTTGAAAACTTTGCTGGGTTGGGCAGACGAGCTTCGTCTGAAGAAATCGCGCCAAGGGATTCCCAACTCGCCTGCCGTCGGTCTGCAAGTGTGGGCAAACGGCGATTATCCGCGCGATGCGCGAATGGCGCGCAAGTTTGGGGCGCAAGGGATTGGCTTGTGCCGCACCGAGCATATGTTCTTTGAAACCGATCGCTTGCCCATCGTGCAAAAAATGATTTTGGCAAAGAACGAGGCGGAACGCCAAAAATATCTCGATCAACTCTTGCCGATTCAGCGCGAAGATTTCATCGGCATCTTGGAAGCGATGGAAGGCTTGCCAGTCGTCATTCGCTTGATTGATCCGCCGCTCCACGAATTCTTGCCATCGTACGAAGAGTTGCTGGTCAAACAAACCGAATTGCGCGTCAAGATCGAACACATGCGCAAAGAGAGTGTCAACACATCGTCCGAAGAACAACAGTTGAAAGAGACCGAAGAGATGCTCAAGACGGTTGCCGGGATGCGTGAAGCGAACCCGATGCTTGGTTTGCGTGGTTGTCGTTTGGGTATCACGATGCCGCAAATCACGGTAATGCAAACCCGCGCCATCATCGAAGCGGCGTGTCTGCTCAAGAAACGCGGCGTGGATGTGCATCCGGAAATTATGATTCCACTTGTGGGGCATGTGAACGAGTTGAAGAATCAACGCGAGATTCTGGAAGCCGAAGCCAAAAAGGTGATGCACGAACAAGGCATCGAAGTCGAATACAAGTTCGGTACGATGATCGAAGTACCGCGTGGCGCCATCACAGCATCACAAATCGCCGAGTATGCCGAGTTTTTCTCGTTCGGCACCAACGACCTGACGCAAATGACAATGGGCGTCAGCCGCGACGATGCCGAAAAAGCCTTCTTGCTCAAGTACGTCGAAGAAAAGATTTTGCCGGCGAACCCGTTCCAGGAATTGGATCGCGAGGGCGTGGGGATGCTGATGCGCTGGGCAGTCGAGCACGGTCGTCAAACCAAGCCCAATCTCAAGGTCGGTATCTGCGGCGAGCACGGTGGCGATCCCTCCTCCATCGAATTCTGTCATCAAATCGGTTTGAACTATGTGAGTTGCTCGCCGTTCCGCGTGCCGGTTGCACGCTTGGCGGCAGCGCAAGCCGCGCTCACACCCATTGCGAAAGACAAGTAGATCGTGTAGAATGTTGACGCAGGAGCAAATCTCCTGCGCCAATTTGTTTTGAGGGGTTCTTCATTCGCCGTTGGCATACCAGCGGTCGGACGAAAATGGACCACGCGTAGGACAAATTTCAAATTTGTCCCACATTTTCAAAGGAGGGAAGGGTTATGCCAAAAATCGTGCCGTGCTTGTGGTTCGATCACCAAGCCGAAGAGGCGGTGAATTTATATACCTCGCTGTTCAAGAACTCGAAAATCTTGAACGTGTCGCGCTACGACGAAGCCAGCGCCCAAGCGTCCGGTCAACCGGTGGGGTCAGTGTTGACCGTAACCTTCATGCTCGACGGACAGGAGTTTATGGCGCTGAACGGTGGGCCCGCCTTCCAATTCACCGAAGCCGTTTCGTTCATCGTAAACTGCGAGACACAAGCAGAAGTGGATCACTTTTGGGACAACCTGATCGAAGATGGCGGTGAAGAGAGTCAATGCGGCTGGCTCAAGGACAAGTACGGTTTGTCGTGGCAAATCGTGCCGACGGTATTGGGTGAGTTGTTGTCTGACCCCGACCCGGCAAAAGCGCAACGCGTGATGCAAGCGATGCTTCAGATGAAAAAGATTGATGTTGCAAAATTAAGACAAGCGTACGAGGAGAAACAATAAAATGGCGGGGCGAGTTACTGACTCGCCCCGCTTTTTATTTGGCTTTCCGCTGAATCAACTTGCGAATGGTCTCTCGTCCCTGACAGGAAACGTCTTTGCGCGCGTCCTATTTCCCCACTGCTCGTAACATCTCTTCAACGCTTGTGATCTTGACGCGCGGGCGTCCTTGCTTGGCACCATTCGCCACTTCGATCTGATCCAGTTTCTGCCAATCAGCGAACGTAATGAACTTGGGTTGACGACTCGCCACAAATTGTGCCGCCTCGTCCACGCCGGGATGCGCGGGGGTAAGCACATTCCCCTTTTGCATATCCTCCAGCATCATATTCACCGTCTCAACCGAATCCGGCTTGTTTGTGCCAATCACGCCGCTGGGTCCGCGCTTGATCCAGCCCGCCGTGTACAACCCGACTCGCGGTTGCTTGGAATGGGGGTCGAGCACCCGTCCGCGTTCATTGAGAATCACGCCCCACTTGTCGTGGAACGGCACATCGGGCAACGCCACGCCGCGATAACCCACCGAACGAAAAACCATTCCCACTTCGAGTTCCTCGAATTGGTCGGTGGCTTGCGCGCTGATTGTCCCGGTTTCGCTCTTGACGAGCGTGTTGCGCACCAATTTCATTTTGACGACGCGCCCGCTCGCATCCCCCCTCAATTCCACCGGCGAGACCAAGAAGCGAATAAACAACTTGCGTGATTTGCCGGTCGGTTGATGCGTGGCATAGTGTTGCAAGA
The DNA here is from genome assembly GCA_037440625.1 of Chloroflexota bacterium. GTDB lineage: Bacteria > Chloroflexota > Anaerolineae > UBA4142 > UBA4142 > DAOTXS01. Next base: position 23,323 of record JBBITT010000008.1, on the reverse strand, counting down.
TTTCCACTTTTTTCTGAATCATCGGATCGGGTTCACTCTGCAATTCGGCTTGGCTGATCGGATCGAGTTGTGTTTCATCCGCGCGCGTGAACACATCTGCAGCTTGCATCTCGCCCACTTCTTGGATTTCCGGATTCGTGAACGCGGCTTGCGCCGGTCCACGTCGCCCCAGCAAGTACACTTCTTTGACGCGACTGTGCCGCAACGCTTCGAGTGCGTAATCGGCGATGTCGGTTTTGACCAGTTCATCATAGGTGCGACACAGGATGCGCGCGACATCAATTGCGACATTGCCGATGCCGACAACAGCGACGCGTTCGACCGACAAATCGAATTGATAGTTGCGATAATCGGGATGCCCGTTGTACCACGCCACAAATTCGGTGGCGGGATGACTGCCGCACAAATCTTCGCCTGGGATGTTCATCCGCCGATCGGTTTGTGCGCCGGTGGCAAACAGGATTTGATGATAGTATTGTTGCAGATCAGCGAGTTTCACCTGTTTACCAAACTCGACGTTTCCAAAAAATCGAAAACGTGGATCCAAGGCGAGTCTTTCGTACACCTTGGTCACGCTTTTGATTTTGGGATGATCGGGTGCAACGCCGTAACGCACCAGCCCGTACGGGGTGGGCAACCGATCAAACATGTCCATCTGGACCACCAGATTCGACTGTTTGAAGAAATGTTCGACCGCGTAAAACGCGGCGGGTCCAGAACCAATGACTGCAACGCGCAAAGGGTAGGTGGCGGAGCCGAGTGTTGTCATAGTTATCAACCTCTCATTTGTTGTTCGAGCGTGTCCATTTCTCCTTTATATTCATCTAGGCGGGCTTTGACCACATCGCCAATTGAAACGATGCCGATGAGTTTGCCGGCTTCGACAATCGGCAAATGACGAAACCGTCCGTGCGTCATCTGATTCAATACCGCATCCAAATCGTCATTGGGTGAGCCGGTGATGACGCGCGCAGTCATTAATTGTTGCACTGGCAAATCAAAGAGATGTTCGTTGTGGACGGCGTAACGCACAATGTCGCGTTCAGAGAGGATGCCGATTGGATGGTTGGTTTCATCCACGACAACGAGTGCGCCGATGTTATGCTGGCTCAATACAGCAAGCGCTTTGCGGATCGTTTGATCGGGACGAATCGTGATGACGTTTGCACCTTTGGTGGCGAGGATGGAACTGATTTTCATAGACCTTGCCTCCTGAAACGGCAGACGACGAATGACCGCCGACTGTGAGTTTTTCATCCACTTGAGTTTACATCGCCTTGTCAGCGACGTCAACACCCGGCGAACATGATCATCAACCGGCGAACGTGATGGAAAGGGACGGCTTGGCCAAGTCGTTGCGCGCCTTGTTCGAGCGAAGCAATCACGCGTTCGATCACACGATGTTCGTCCATCAAAATTTCCGTGGCTAGCATAAGAGATCCTCCTAGGTGTGCTAACGGGTAAATTTTTGATTCCGATCTTGAATGAGAGTGTATCGCACTTGGCGTAAATTGTCTGCGACTTTGATCGCAACTCAAGCCCACAGCCGACCCGTGCGGATCGGCTGTGGTTATTTTTTACGATTTTTTATTGTCGGACGAGTTGGGGGCTGACGATTTCGGTTCTTCGATTTCGATCACCAACGGTTCGTCTGCGGCAACTCGATCGTCCGGTTCCAGAGCGCCTTGCTCCAATGTTTTGTTGAATGGGCACGCAATCGCACAGAGATTGGGCACGGCACACGAGGTCAAACAATCGGGTGATAACATTTTGACTCCTTTAGATCATTTTCTCCAAGCCTTCGCGATCTAGAATCACAATTCTGCCACGTTCCACGCGAATCAAACCGCGCGCTTGCAACTGACGCAATGAGCGTCCAATCATTTCTCGGACAGTGCCTAATCGCGCCGCCATTTCTTGCTGGGTCAGGGGTTGCGGCTCTGCGCCAGTGGCGGTTTCTAAAAGCAGTTTTGCTAAACGTGTGCTCACCTGACGCAAGGAAAGGTCTTCGACCAGATTCACCAAGTGGCGCAACCGTGCTCCCAAGTTGTGAATCACCGCTAGGGCGACCTGCGGATAACGTTCAATCATTTCCAAGGCAACTTGGCGCGGCAGAATCCAAATCGTGGTGGGTTCTATGGCAGCCGCATTGGCTGGGTTGGGTCCTCCATCGAACACCGCCACTTCGTTGAATGAGCCGCCCCGTCGCACATAACTCAAAATTTGCTCACGCCCCTCGGAAGACAGTTTATAGATTTTGACGCATCCCTCACGCACCAGATATAACCCGGCACATGGTTCACCGTCAAGGAAGATAATTTGATCTTTTTCCACGGTGTGCTCGATCAGCCGTTGCGCCAAGCGCATCAATTGTTCATCCTCGAGCGATCTAAAGTAGGGTAGGGATTTGAGCGCCGAGAAAGCAGTTATATCATTGTCCAAATCGAATTTGCTCCATCCATGCTACAAACGATTATAGTTGAACTAGAAACGCATTGCAAGCGGAACTTTTGGCTTTGCCTTTGCGCGGCGAACGTGATAAACTATCAACTAAGAGATTACATCACCCAATCACCCAATTTGACCAGGAGGCGCAACGTGGCGCAGTACACATTCGAACCTTTCAAAATTAAATCCATCGAGGCGATTCCGCTCACCACGCGTGTTGAGCGAGAACGATGGATGGTGGACGCCGGCTATAACATCTTCCACTTGCCAAGTCGCGCGGTAACGATTGATTTCCTCACCGATTCCGGTACCAGTGCAATGAGCGATCATCAATGGGCCGGGATGCTGGAAGGAGACGAAGCGTACGCCGGGTCGCATAATTACTTTCATCTTCGGCAAGTCGTGCACGATCTTTTTGGATTTGATCAATTTGTGCCGACGCATCAAGGGCGCGGGGCAGAACAAGTGCTGTTCAACATTTTGGTCAAACCCGGCAATGTCGTGCCGAACAACACTCACTTTGATACAACGCGGGCAAACATCGAAGCGATTGGCGGGGTCGCGCTCGATTTGGTAATTCCCGAAGGACGAGAGCCCACAAATCGGCATCCGTTCAAAGGGAATATGAACCTTGAAAATCTGCACAAGACCATCGAGCAGGTCGGCGTAGAAAATATTCCGCTGGCGATGATGACGATCACGAACAACGCGGTCGGTGGCCAGCCAGTCTCGTTGCAAAATATTCGTGAGACAAAAACGTTGCTCGCGCGGTACGGGATTCCATTTTTCATTGATGCGTGTCGTTACGCCGAGAATTGTTATTTCATTCAACAACGCGAAGAAGGTTATCGTCACAAAACCATCCAGGAAATCGCGCGCGAGATCTTTGCGTATGCCGATGGTTTTACGATGAGCGCGAAAAAGGATGGACTTGTGAATATCGGTGGCTTGCTCGCCGCGCGCGATCCCAAGTTATTTGAGCAGATTCAAAATCGTTTGATTCTCACCGAAGGATTTATTTCGTACGGTGGGTTGGCGCGGCGCGATTTGGAGGCGATGGCGCGTGGACTTGTTGAAGGCGTAGATGAAAAATATCTGGCGTATCGAACGGGCCAAGTGCGCTATCTCGCCGAACGATTGTTAGAGCAAGGCATTCCAATCGTTGAGCCGCCCGGCGGACACGCCGTCTTTTTGGATGCCAAACGATTCTTGCCGCACCTTCCCCAATCACAGTTTCCCGCACAAGCGCTGACTATTGCACTTTATCTTGAAGGAGGCATTCGCGCGGTGGAGATTGGGAGCGTGATGTTTGCAAAAAAAGATGCGGCGACCGGGGAAACCCGTTACGCGGCACTCGAATTGGTGCGTTTGGCGATTCCGCGCCGCGTGTACACGCAATCGCATCTCGATTACGTGGCAGACGTGATCGGCGAGGTGTATCGCAAACGCGAAACGATTCGTGGAGTCAAAATGGTGTGGGAAGCGCCCTTGCTTCGCCATTTCACCGCGAGGTTTGAACTGCTGTGACTCGAAAGACTGATGATCGCGGTACATACGCGCTTGTGATTTTTCTTCCGCGCACGCAGACGATTCGAATCGGTAAACTTGGAGCGTTCAAGTTTCCGCGCGGATACTATCTTTACATTGGAAGTGCAATGAATGGACTGGTCGCGCGCATTGTGCGACATTTGCGTTCTGAGAAAAGATATCACTGGCATATTGACTATTTTTTGGAATATGCGCAAATCAAAGAATTGTGGACGCATCAAGGTAAAGATCGGTTTGAATGTGTGTGGGCGCAAGCTGCTCTTGCATTGCCCAACACGCAAGTGATTGCCCCACACTTTGGCTCAAGCGATTGCAGGTGTCCCACGCATCTAGTCTATCTCGGCAAGCGAATGCCACCGCAAAGGATATAGGGTGAGCAAGGAGATATGTGCAACATTCTCGTTCCATTTGCGCAATCGCGTTCCTTGTGCTAAACTGTGGACCGAAGAAATCATTGCCCCTGTAGCTCAGTGGATCAGAGCAGCGGCCTCCGGAGCCGTGCGCGCGAGTTCGAGTCTCGCCAGGGGTACTGGCACCCGGCTGGAGACGGGTGCTTTTTTGTAAATACCCATTATGACTCTTTTCCTGACTGAAACCCAGGTTGAAAAATTGTTGACGATGCCAGACGCGCTCCGTGTTGTAGAAGATGCGTTACGCGAGATGGGAGAAGCGCGTGCGTTCAATCGTTCGCGTCAGCGCGTTCGCGTCCCCAATGGTATCTTGCACGTGATGCCGGCGGGCTTGCCCACTCGTGGTTACCTGGGTTTCAAGTATTATGCCTCGTTTCGCGGCAAGACGCGATTTTGGTTTCATCTCCTTGATGCCGAAACCGGTGCCTTGGTTGCTGTGATGCAAGCCGATCGTTTAGGACAACAACGCACCGGCGCGGCGAGTGGTATTGCCACCCAATTTCTTGCGCGCGATGATGCAACGACGGTGGGGATTATCGGTACAGGGTGGCAAGCGGCTAGTCAATTGCAAGCCGTCTGTCTTGCGCGCGCCATCCGCGATATTCGCTGTTTTAGTCGCAACCTCGAACATCGGACAGAGTTTGCCAGAAAGATGAGCGTGCAGTTGGGCGTGGAGGTGCGCGCAGTGGATTCGGCGGAAGCGGCGGTGCGCGATGCGGATGTGATCATCACCGCGACGAATGCGCGTGAGCCGGTGTTGCATGGTGAGTGGCTCACACCCGGCGTGCACATCAATGCGGTCGGCGCCAATCGTGCCGAAGCGCGCGAATTGGACAATGCGGTGATTGAGCGGAGTACATTCATTTGCACAGACTCCATCGAACAAGCCAAGATCGAAGCCGGCGATTTGATCGCCCCGATAGCGGCTGGCGTGTTATCCTGGGAGCGCGTGAGCGAGTTGGGCGATGTGGTTGCCGGCAAGATCAAAGGGCGCGTCCATCCCGACGATATAACTTTGTTCAAATCACTCGGCATCGCTTTGGAAGATGTAGCGGTGGGCGCATGGGTGTACGAACGCGCGCGTGCCCTCAAGATTGGCAACGAAATCGAATTGTGATTTGTTTTGAAATCGGCGCCAAGATGTGTTATAATTTCAAGCATCGAACGATGAAAGGGTACGTATGAACGTCAAGCAAATCATGCCGTTGGTCTTGATCTTTGCGATCGGTTTATTGTTCGTTTCAACTTTGCCGGCGTCCGCCTGCGATCCAGACAAGGGTGATTACACTGGTTGTCCGGAAACGCCATCGCCCACAGCCACCACCATTTTCACGATTTTGCCAACTTTCACGGTAACTCCCACCATCACGATCACTGCAACATTCACCGCAACGCCTATCTTCGTGGCGACCTCCACCAGTACACCGACGATGACGCCAACCGCCACTGCAACGCAACCACCTGGCACCGCAACACCCACGTTGACTGCCACGCCTACCAAATCGCCTTTCATCGCGCTCCTCGAAAGTTTGCCGCTAGCGTGTTTGTTGCCGGATTCTGACACACCATCGAACGCGCTAGGGGTTGCTGACAAATGTCCTGTTGTACCGATTCAATTGTTTGTCGCCAAAGTTGCCCCGCCAACGCCGGTAGCGGTTGCCAAAGCAGTCGTCACGCCAACGCCAGTGCGACCCAAAGGTGATTCGCCGCAATCCGCCCGTCCGATTTCGCAGGATTGGGAGACCGTTGGTCCCAATGGGGTGGTGTGGTACAGAATTGATAACGGCAACAATTACTTTTTGGAATTCTGGTTGGATGCCAACGGCACGCGCAATATTACGTTTTCCATTTTTTCGCCGGAGCAAGCCAATGATTTATCGGTGGCAACCAAACCCAAAGGCGTAGGCGCGTTCGACAAGTACAGCGGACACGATTTGTTTTGGAAAGGGTACCGTGCCACCGGCAGTTGGTATGCGTTAGTGAGAAATTTTAATGACTTTCCGGTTCAGTACAAAGTTGGCATTCGTGAATCCACCACCGAACGGAATTGTTGGGGCTACTGGGAATGGTTGCCCACCGGCGAATACGTGTACTGGATTGATTGCGGGAACTATACCAGCGGGCCTCCCAAGTAAATCTACTCCCCACCTAGTCACCACCTGAGCGTGGTGACTTTTTTTGTTGACGTACTGCTAGCGATTATGCTATGATGTTGTTTGATAATCGGAGGAGTGAAAACCAACAATGATAGTATGGCTCCGTCGGCTGATCGCATGTTCCCTTCTGATGTTTATCTCGGCATTTTTGATTTTGCCAAACCTCGGTTATCCGCGCGCTATCATTTTTGACGAGACCTATTTTATTCCAACATCGCAAAAATATCTCAACGGCGTTTTCTTTCTCGAACCTCATCCCCCCTTGGCAAAACTGCTGATTGCACTCGGTCAACATTTGTACGCGCCCGATCAACCCGCCAACGATTTCACCACGGTTGAGAAAATTGATCGGGATTGGCCATCCGAGGTGGACATTACCGGCTATCGCATTATGCCGGCATTCTTTGGCATTCTCATTCCGCCGATCCTCTTTCTGATCCTATGTGGTGTGCTAGGTTACGATCTTGTTGCATTTGCGTTTGCGTTGGTGATTGCCTTCGATAACATGCTCATCGTGCAATCGCGCGCCGGGTTGCAGGATAGCATTCTGCTTTTCTTTTGTCTTGCCTCCATTCTGGGCTTTGTCATCACAAATCGCAAACTCGATTGGCGATTCGGTGTACTCGTCGCCTTGTCCGCAACATGGGGCGCGCTGACCGGCGCAGCCGCCAGCGTCAAACTGACCGGGCTCTTTGTCGTTGTGCTGGCGGTGATTTATGGATTCCGCCTCCTCTGGGCGCGCGATATTCGGCGATTGATTGTCTTTGGCGTAGTGTTTGGTTTGATGTTTGCGGTCGTCTATTTAGGATTGTGGGCAATCCATTTTTCGATTGCACGCCAGATTATCGGAACGCAAGATTATGGCATCTCCGAAGTGCACAAGCAAATTCTCAACGGCGAATTGAATCCAGACCCGCTCACGCGTTTTGTGATTCAGATGCAGGACGCCGTGGCGTATCAACATCGTTATGAAGCCGGCGTCCCCAAACTTGATTTGACCAAACCGGATGAAATTGGGAGCCCGTGGTATTGGTGGCCCTTTGGCGGTCGCACGATTAACTATCGGTGGGAGACGCCGGACGGAAAAGCGTATCGTTACATCTATTTGATCAGCAATCCAATCACCGCGCTGATTTCCTTGCTCGGCGTGTTGTTGGGAACCGCCCTCATCGCCGGCGATCTTCTTTTCCGCTTTCTGCCAGCCGAACGGCGATCTTGGTTGTACATCTTTGTGGCGCTCTATTGGGCATACATGATTCCGATGATGTTCATCGAGCGTGTGATGTACTTGTATCACTATATGCCACCACTTGTCATTGGAGTGTTTTTGTTTGCGTTAGTTTTGTTGGAAGCCAAAACACTAGGACAAAAGGTCAAACGCGGCGTTCTGGTCGCCATCGTTCTATTGGCAATTGTGGCGTTCTGGGTGTACAAACCACTGACATACTATGAGCCGTTGACCGGCCCTCAATTCCAACAACGCAACATTTGGCCCGCGTGGGATTTGCATTGCGTGGGATGCAGTAATTAAAAATCATTTCGATCGTTGATGAGGTTTCTTTGGCTCCAACATTGGCTCGCACTTTTGAACGTACTCAATCATGGCAACTCCTCACGTTTCTGTTTGCGCTGGCAAATTTCCTCGAAGTGGCGGTGGTCGCGCATTTCGTCTTGTTTACACCGGCGTTCTTGCATACCATCGGTTTTAGCAAAAGCGAAATTGATGCGTGGACAGGACCCATCTCGGCAACCGCCTTTGCGATTGGCATTTGGTTTGTTCCGTTTTGGGGCGTGCTTGCTGATCGTTACGGACGCAAGCCGCTGATCTTGCGCAGCAACTATGTCGAAGTGGTTGCCATGACCCTCGCGGCGCTGAGCCACAACGTGTGGCTTTATCTTGTTGCGCGTGCGCTAACCGGCTTTGCGTTGGGGAACACCGGCTTGATGTACGCCTCGCTCACCGAAGCGGCGCCCAAGAATCGCGTCGCGCTCGCGCTTGGGTTGGTCAATGGCTCAGCGCCGCTTGGCTCGCTCATTGGTGGATTGGCAGGTGGCTGGATCGTTTCCGAATTTGGCGTGCATACGCTTTTTGGCGTAGATGCTATTGTGGCGCTGATCACCGCCATCGTCCTCACCACGTTTTATCGCGAGACATTTACCCCCAAGCCCACGCCGCCGATTGTAACGATGCTGGGCGATGCATTGCGTGCGGTGATTCACTCATCGGTCGCGTCCACAATTTTTGTCGTCAGTTTTGTTTCCAGCGCGGCGTTCTTTTTCTCGTACCCCTATTTGCCAGTTCGCATTGGCGAGATGGTGGGCGAGCGCAATGCTCCGGCAATGATCGGCTTGACGCAGGGCTTGGCGGGCGCGACGACATTACTGGGCTCCGCGTTTTGGGGCTCGCTCGCCGATCGTTTGGGGCACCGCCGCTTGCTCGCATTCTTGATGCTGATGATGATCGCGTTATGGTTGCCGTTGTTTGCAGCACAAGACATTTTTTCGCTCGCCTTGGGCTGGGTCGTCATCAGTGGCGTCAGTCCATCGGTAAGTAGTTTGATGTACACGATCATCAGTCTCAACGTTCCCGCCGAAAAGCGTGGCTCGATTCTGAGTATGATCTATTTGCCAATGAATCTCGCGTTCATTGTTGGGCCTTTCACAGCATCGTTTGTCGCACGCAGTTTGCAAGTCCGCGATGTGTTCTTGTTCTCGTCTGGTTTTGCGTTGCTCGCCTTTTCGATTTTCATAACAACTATCAAACGCACTCGTGAGGTGACCCATGTTTGAACTGACCAACCAAATCGCTTTGATTACCGGCGGCGGGCGCGGCTTGGGTCGTGCAATCGCGCTGGCTTACGCCGATGCCGGCGCCGATGTGGCGGTTGCCAGTCGCTCCCTCGATCAACTGGAAGAGGTGGCGCAAACGATTCGCGCCAAAGGCCGGCGCGCGCTCGCCATCGAAACAGATGTAACCGATTCCGAAGCGGTTGCCAAGCTGGTCGCGGCAACGCGCAAAGAGTTTGGTCGCATTGATATTTTGGTAAACAGCGCAGGGGTGGGGTGGGCAGAGCGATTGGTGGACGTGAGCGATGGGACGTTCGATTGGATTCTCAAAACGAATTTGTATGGGACGTTTTATTGTTGTCGCGAGGTTGCCAAAGGAATGATCGAACAGCGGAGCGGGAGCATCATCAACATTGCTTCGGTGGCTGGGGTCAAGGGTCCGCCCGGCTTGGGCGCGTATGCGGCAAGCAAAGGAGGAGTGATCGCCATGACCAAAGTGCTGGCGCTGGAGAATGCGCGGTACAATGTGCGTGCGAACGTGATCGCACCGGGTTATTTTCGCACGGATATGAATGCCGCCGCGCTTGATGATCCGGAATTAGGACCCAAAATCGTCAAACGGATTCCCATGCGACGCGCCGGGAATCCGGAAGAAATTGGCGGCTTGGCGATTTATCTCGCCAGCGATGCCGCCTCGTTCGTGACCGGCGAAGTGTACTTTATCAGCGGCGGCGAGATGGCACAGTAATGCTACTTGGTCGCAACAACAGCGCGCATGACATTGCCAAGAAGGATAAAGAGACAGGATGAATGAACTGGCTCATCAACTGGCGAATGCCGAAGTTTTTGGAATATTGCCGGCTGCGGCACGCGCGGAATTAGCAACACTCGCTGTGCGAAAAGAAATTCCGCGCAGTGAGTTTCTTTGCCATCAAGGCGATCTGTGGACCTATGCGCTTTTAGTTTCATCAGGCAAGATGCGCTGGACCATGCTCTCCGCTGGCGGGCAAGAGCATACGCTCCTCGTCCTCGAACCTAGTTCAGTCTTCTGGGCACATTCTCTCTTTGACGATGAACCGATGCCCGCCTCGCTTACCGCGATCAAAGATTCGGTCGCGTATGTGTGGCATCGCGATACCATCTTGCCGATTTTGTACCGGCATCCCGCATCGTTGTGGGAAATCAATCGTACATTGATTCGCACGATGCGCCGGGCGCGCGAGATTATTTACGGGTTAGCGTTTCAACCGGTCGCTGGCAGGATTGCCAATCTTTTGCTGAACGCATCGCGCGATGATTCCAAAATCGTTGAACGCGATTGGAGTCTCGACGAATTGGCGACGATGGTTGCTTCGACTCCAGAAGTTGTCTGCCGGGTCTTGCATCAGTTCGCCGATGACGGCTTGCTCAGCATCACACGCACGCGCATCACGTTACACAATCGCGAGGGATTAGAACAGCTCGTGAAGATGAATTGATCTTTTCTCGGCGCCCTCTGCGTTCACGGTAGTCGAGATAACTTTTTAAGAACGAGTTGTCGCCCAATCATGAATCAGTTTGCGGGTGGCTGGCAACAACAGAACGCTAACAAGCACAACGCTCAACAGCGGCGACAGGGCAAACATCGAAAAACGGCGTACCTCAAACGTATTTGCAACGGCGAGCGGCGTGCCGCCCACAATTGCCATCAAGCCCGCACCGATACCGAGAATACGTGCCCATTCGCGACGACTAAGTAACGCAAAGATAAAGATCGCCCATGCCGCACTTCCCCACCAATTGATCTCTTGCGTCATAACGTATAGACCGTTGACAAAATCTTGGCCAATTGAAACGACATACTTGGCAATCGGCGCAACGCCGTTCATAAACGACAACACGTACGCCAAGCCGGCGACAAACGCTAGGATAGCAATGCGTTGATCCGTTTTGCGGACAAAGAACAAACCAATCCACAGAACAAGACTCGGAACAAAGATGACGATGGAAAGCGGAAACACTTTGGCATCCATTGCCGGAACCATCGGGAAAAAGCCGGCGAGCAGACTGAACGTGCAAGCGATGATGCCCAACATCCACGCCCATTTTTCGCGGCTGAGAAAACCGTCCAAGGCGAGTAGCCACAACACGCCGCTCGTGATCGCCAGGTACCCCAGCAACGGAAACACAAGCCGAACGGACCAAGACTCGTGAATGCGATTGGCATTGACCATGACATTGATCATCGGATTGTACATTTGCGGAAAGACATAGAGCGCACTCAACCCAACGATTGCGCCCATCACGGCAAGTCCCGCACCCAATCGAAAATTGTCTTGCATAGTGATTCCTCCTCTTGATGTAAATCTGTTTGCCAAAATAAAATTGCCCGTCCAATGCTTGCGCGCTGGATGGGCATGCGACACCCAAGGTGAGCCGGCGTAATATCTCCGCTTGTGTCTGACCGAAAGTGTAGCACAGTTACTAGATCGCGTCCTTGATAAAAATCAAATTCATGTTCTTGTTGGGCGTAGCCAGTTATTGCGTTTTTACGTAGCACGCCGAAAGGGGCACTCACAATGAAACGTGCTCATCCTTATCAATGGCTCTCGGAAAAAAATCAAATGAACGCGTTTATTGCGATGCTTCCCCTCGCGCTCCTGGCGATGGCAATCGAGCAAATCACCGGCGCGCCACTACGAACGAGCATTGCGCCGTTGGGCATTCTCTCGTTCGAGTTTGCGGGCACACTTGCACTGGCCCAAGCGATGGTGCAATCGTGGGGACAAATCGGACAAATTTACGCAGGGCTGAACCTTGGATTCGATTTTGTGTTCATCATCGCGTACGTCAGCGCTATCGGTTTGGGTTGTGTGCTTGTTGCACGGGGCGGATTTCTTCCCTCCGTCGGTATCGTTCTGGCGTGGGCACTGATCGTTGCCGGCGGACTCGACTGCATCGAAAACTATAATCTGATTCAAATCTTGCTCGGCGTGGGACAGGAATCGAATGCGGGGATCGCATTGTGGTGCGCACTTGCCAAGTTTGCGATTGTGGGCTTGGGGCTGGTGTACTTTTTCATCGGCGCTGCGGTCAATGTGGTGACGATGTGGCGGCGATAACGCATCCCACAAAAAATCACACCTTGAAAATCGGGGCGGGTCAGCAACTCGTCCTGATTTTTATCGTTTGAAAAATTGCGTCAGCCTTCTGGTCATGCTATAATTTTTGAGTCATTGCTCTCGCGAGCAATTATAAATTTACGTGGATTTTTGGAAATAAAAAGTTGATACACGCCACTCAGCCGTCTTGACAATCTACCCAACTTGTTGCAATATACCGCCGCATAAAGTATGCGGCGGTATGCCGCAGAATTCTGGCGGCAGTTTTTGTTTGTAGGATTGAAATGTCAGTAGTGGATGACGTCAAATCAAAGATTGACATCGTTGATGTCATCGGCTCATACGTTACCTTGAAAAAAGCAGGGCGCAATTTCAAAGCGCTCTGTCCATTTCACAACGAAAAAACTCCGTCGTTCATCGTCTTTCCCGATCAAGGTACCTGGCATTGTTTTGGCGCGTGCGGCACCGGTGGCGATGTTTTCACGTTCTTGATGAAACGCGAGAACATTGATTTTGGTGAAGCATTACGCCGCTTGGCCCAACGCGCCGGCGTCGCACTGATTCGCGAAGGTCCCGGCGAAGACGTTGAACGCAAGCGCTTGCGCGAACTACTCGCGACAGCCGCCGCACATTACCATTACTTGCTCAAGAATCATCCCGCCGCGCAAGCCGCGCGCGAGTACGTCGCCCAGCGACATCTCAAGCCCGATACGATCGAAATGTTTGAATTGGGTTTTGCGCTGGATGATTGGCATACGATGGAATCCTTTCTTGCGAACAAGGGATTTTCTGTCCGCGACATCGAAGCCGCCGGCTTGATCGTGCCACGCGAAGGTGGCGGATACTATGACCGCTTTCGCGGACGCTTGATGTTTCCCATTCGCAATCGCAACGGCGAAGTGATTGGCTTTGGCGCACGCACCTTGACCGGCGAAGAACCCAAGTATTTAAACTCGCCGCAGACTACTCTATTTGATAAGAGCGGCACGCTCTACGGACTCGATCTTGCCAAAGACGCGATTCGCCAACAAAATCTCGCCATCATCGTTGAAGGGTATATGGATGTGATTGGCGCGCATCAAGGCGGATTCAAAAATGTGGTCGCGTCGCTGGGCACCGCCCTCACGGAAAAGCAATTGGGCTTGCTCAAACGATTGACCAATCGGTACGCGCTCGCGCTCGACCCGGATGCGGCCGGCGAAGAAGCCACCAAGCGCGGCTTGGAGATCGCGCGCGGCGCACTCGATCGCAAAACGGTACCCGTGCCGATGGGCGCGGGGCTGATCAGTTTTGAAGAACGCCTGGAAGCCGAATTGCTCGTGATTCCCATGCCGCCGGGCAAAGACCCCGATGAGTTGATCTATGACGATCCGCAACAATGGATCGAACTCACGGCGCATCCGGAACCGCTGGTTGATTTCTATTTTCGCGTGCTGACGCAAGACTTGGATCTGAAAACCGCACGCGATAAATCGTTGGCGGTCAAGCGACTCGTACCAATTATCCGAGAGATTGGCGATCCGGTTCAGCGCACGCATTACACCCAACAACTCGCGCGATTGGTACAAGTACCTGAACAAACGATTGCACAACAAGTTGATGCAAAAAAGCGCGTCGCACGTAGCCCGGTGGAAGGAGAAACGCCGGCGCAACGTGCCGCACCCAGACTGGAAGAATATTTACTGACCCTCGCGCTACACACACCCGAACATCTCGCGCGCATCGAATTTCTGGACGCCGAAGATTTTACGCAAGCCGATTGCCGCGCCTTGTTCACGGCATTGCGCGAGTACTGGACGCCCAGCGAATTATTCGACCGGGAAGCCTTCCGCGCTACGTTGGATGAATCGCTCGTCGCCTTGCACGATCATTTGATCAGTCAAGGAATTCCGGCTTTGAGCGAGCCGGATTTGGCGCGCGAAATCGAAAATACCGCGCATCGTTTACAAATTCAGCACGACAAAACGGAATTGACGCAGATCGAAGTAATTTTGCGCGACCAGTTTGAAAAACCAAGCGCGGAAATCGAACGCGGATTGTTTGCTCGCATCGGTTTTCTGCGCAAACGATTGATGGAAAATCAAAAAGCCTTGGGGACCAGAACTATTCTGGGGCGCATCTGAAAGCAATGCCTCAAAAAAAGAAAACGTCAACCAAAATTCAAAAGAAAACAGCGCGAACCTCCAAGCCGCAAACATCCCGGCTATTGAAACTTGCTGGCGTTCATGGGGAGGACGCGTGGGTGCGCGCCGCCGATTTGCCAGATCAAGATGCCGCACTCGATGCGCTCGTCCGCAAAGCCGGCACCAGCAAGCGATTGAACTGGGAACAGATTCGCACCATCTTTCCGGAAATCGAGGATGATCCGGAACAGATCGCCGATCTGCGCCGCTTGCTCACCGAAATGAAAATCAAGATCGTTGACAATCACATTACCCCTGCTCCCGATGCCGCCGTGGAACCAGACTTGACGGAGGGCATCGAAGAACGCCTGGATCTGGACGATGTCCCCACCGAAGTCGGAAGCGACCCGGTGCGAATGTACCTGCGCGAAATTGGACGGGTGCCCCTGCTCACCGGCGAAGAAGAATCCAAATTGTCCGAGATAGTGAAGAAAGGTGAAATTGCACAACGCAATTTGCACAAAGCCAACACCAATGCCCGTCTAAGACAAAAATGGAAAGCGGCGGTGGATGCCGCTGTGGCGGCGCGGCTCAAACTGGCAGAAGCGAATCTACGTCTGGTCGTTAGCGTTGCCAAACGCTACATTGGACGCGGGATGTCTTTTTTGGATTTGATCCAAGAAGGCAACATTGGCTTGCTCCGCGCGGTCGAACGCTTTGATTATTCAAAGGGATTCAAGTTTTCTACCTACGCCACGTGGTGGATTCGGCAAGCCATCACGCGTGCTCTTGCCGATCAAGCCCGCACCATTCGCATCCCGGTGCATATGGTCGAGACAATCAATCGGTTGGTGCGCATCTCGCGCCGATTGACCCAAGAACTGGGGCGCGAACCCACCTCGGAAGAGATCGCGCTCGAAATGGATATTTTGCCGCCCGAAGATCGTCGCGCGATTCTAGAAGCACAAGCCCGCGGTGAACCACTCGATCCTGGCTTAGATCGGCGGCTCAAGCGTGCTGCGCTCAAAGTGCGCCGCATTATGAAGATCTCGCAAGAGCCCATGTCGCTCGAGACGCCGATTGGTCAGGAAGAAAACACGTCGCTGGGCGATTTCATCGAAGACGAATCCATGCCCGGTCCCGCCGATCAAGCCTCGCGTCAATTGCTGAAAGAGCAAATGCAAGATGTGCTGGAGGGCTTGAGCGACCGCGAACGCAAGGTACTGGAATTACGCTTTGGCCTCGCCGACGGAATGACGCGCACGTTGGAAGAAGTGGGGCAAGAGTTTGGTGTAACCCGTGAGCGCATCCGGCAAATCGAAGCGAAGGCATTGCGCAAACTGCGGCATCCATTGCGGAGCCGAAAGTTGAAGGATTATTTGGGTTAAACTTGACCATCCGCCAATCTTGAATATAATAAATACACAATTGAATATTCCTCGGTAGCTCAATTGGCAGAGCGCGCGGCTGTTAACCGTGATGTTCTAGGTTCGAGTCCTAGCCGAGGAGCCATCCCATAACCCGCCACTCTGGCGGGTTTGCTATTGTTGACAACGCCCACAAGAGCGTGGTATATTTCTGGCAACGTTGAACCATAACACGAGGCACTGATGCAAGGGAATACCCTAGTTACTTTTTCGGAAGCCGGTCAAAAGAAGATTCAGGAACGCATCGAGAATCTGCGCATTGATCTCGGTGCATCCGGCGCGATCCTCTCCGCCGAGTCCGGCGAATTGTTGGTGCAATGCGGACACATCCGCAACTTGGACCTTGACGCCTTTCTCGCACTCCTGGGCAATGCCATGTCAGCCACGAACGCCGTGGTCCATCTCTTGCGCGATGAAGCCTCCTTCGATTTGCATTTTCACGAAGGACAAAATTACGAGATGTACACGACGCGCCTGAATGACCAAATCTTTTTGACCCTCATCCTCGAACGTGGACTCGTTGGAACGAGCCGCATTGGAATGGTGTGGCTCACCTTGCGCCGCGCGGTAACCGAATTGCGCGCGCTAATCAAAAAATCTTTGCTGGAACCCAGTGCGGCGGAAAGCGCGCAAATCAAAAGCACGGTGAGCGATGTCCTCGATGAAGCGATGAACGCGTTTGAGAGTAATATTATGATTGCACCAACGGCACCTGCCACTCCCCCCGCACCCCCAGCCGAAGAGAGACCGCCAGCACCACGCCCGCGCCGCAAATTGCCGGGACGTGACAAACCCTCCGCCGCGCCGCCGCCTTCAGAATCAACCCATGAAAAACCGGCACCCCCTAAAGTGTCGCCGGAGATCTTGAACGATCCCAACCATCAATTGACGTACGAAGAAGCCCGCGCGCTGGGTTTGATTGATTTGGATAACCTCGAAGCCGACTAATCGAATGAATGCCCTAGTCTTTGATGGAACACTCAAACTCGAACAGGATCGCGCAATGCCGCGCGTTCCCAACGAATCGTTGGTGCGCGTCCTGCGTGCCGGCATTTGCAACACGGATTTGGAAATCGTCAAGGGTTATATGGGCTTTCGGGGTGTGCTGGGCCACGAATTCGTTGGCATCGTGGAAGAAGGCGCTCTGCGCGGCGCGCGCGTGGTGGGCGAGATTAATGCGTACGATGGCACCTGTCCAACTTGTCTGCGCGGCGATGTAACGCATTGCCCCAATCGCACGACGCTGGGCATCGTTAATCGCGACGGCGCGTTCGCGGAATATCTCACCTTGCCCACACGCAACTTGCATCGCGTTCCAGATAGCATCAGCGATGCGCAAGCGGTCTTTGTCGAACCCCTTGCCGCCGCGTGCGAAATCACAGATCGCATTCATATTCGCCCAACCGATCGCGTGTGTGTGCTGGGCGATGGCAAACTGGGATTGTTGTGCGCTCAAGTGCTCCATCTGACCGGCTGTGATTTGCTGACGGTTGGGCGACACACTAACAAACTCGAGATTCTGCATCGGCGTGGCATTGCCACCGCCACCGACCCCAATTCGATTCACGGTCAGTTCGATGTGGTAGTGGATTGCACGGGTCATGCCAGCGGCTTTGATCTAGCACGCCGATTGACGCGCCCGCGTGGCACCCTCGTTTTGAAATCCACGTTTCACGGAGGTCAGGACATGGCATTTGCACCGATTGTGATTGACGAAATCTCAATCGTTGGCTCGCGTTGTGGTCCGTTTGTGCCAGCCTTGCGATTGCTGGAAAAGAAATTGGTTGACGTGGACTCGCTGATTAGCGCAGAATATCCACTGACGCGCGGCATCGAAGCATTCGAGCGGGCGGTAGCACCAGGCGTGATCAAAGTGCAATTAATAATGAGCCAATGAGCCAGTTGTTGTGTAGATTCATTGGGCCATCGGCTCATTTCGTTGGGGGGAAACATTGCAGAAACATTTCTACATCGCTATCGAAGGCGTTATCGGTGTGGGCAAGACCACTTTGACCCGTCTAATCCAGCCGGTCTTTCAAGCCGAAATCCTCCTCGAAGTCTTTGAAGAAAATCCTTTCCTCGCTCGTTTTTATCAAGATCGCAAACGTTATGGTTTCCAAACCCAAATCTTTTTTCTCCTCAGCCGCTATCATCAACAGCATGAATTCATCCCCGCCGCACTCGCGCGGGGCAACCTCATCAGCGACTATACGTTCGACAAGAATCAAATCTTTGCACGCCTCAACATCGAGGGAGATGAGTTGGCAATGTACGAAAGCGTGCATGGCATTATCGCCACCAAGATCCCCACGCCTGATTTGGTCGTCTATCTGCGCGCCGACACCGATGTGTTGATGGAACGCATCGCGCTCCGCGACCGTCCGTACGAACGCGCGATGGAGCGCGATTATATCGCACAACTGGGTCAGGCGTATGACGAGTTTTACGCGCACTATACGCTTGCCCCTGTCCTGACGATTGACTCGAATCGGCTCGACTTTGTGCGCAACTCGGAAGACTTGCGCACGATTATTGATCGTATCCGTGCCAAATTAGAGTTGGGCGCGCGTCAATATCCGCTGTTTGAGAACGGAGGCGGCGCGTGAAAAAATTCATTGCGATTGCCGGGAATATCGGCGTGGGCAAATCTACACTCGTCGAAATGCTGTGCGAGCGAATGGGCTGGGAACCATTTTTTGAAGGCGTGGTGGACAATCCCTATCTTGCCGATTTCTACGCCGATATGAAAGCCTGGGCCTTTCACTCGCAACTCTATTTTCTGGCACGCCGCCTACGCGACCTGCGTCGCTTGATGGATTTTCCGCGCACGGTGGTGCAAGATCGCAGTGTGTACGAAGATGCCGAAATCTTTGCCAAAAATTTGTATCGGCAAGGATTCATCGCGGAACGCGAGTGGCAAACCTATCACGAGTTGTATCAAGCCTCCATCGAGTTACTGCCTCCACCTGATCTCGTCGTGTATCTCAATGCGTCCGTGCCGACATTGTTGGCACGGATTGCCCAACGCGGTCGCGAGTACGAAAAACGCATCGCGCCGGAATATTTGCATCAACTCAACATTCTCTACGATGAATGGATCGCCGATTTTGAATTGTGCCCTATCCTCATCGTCCCCGCTGATCGCTTGGACTTTGTGTCCAATCATCAACATCTCGATCTGATTGCGCAAAAGATTCAAGAAAAATTGCGCGGCGAGCAATTGGTGTTGTTCGATTGAATCCGCCGCAGAATAGGAATGTGCAATGTGTGGACGATTCGTCCTCTTTTCCGATTTGAAACACATTCAACTCGCGTTTGATCTTGACCAAGCCAACGTCAACCTCGAACCAAGTTACAATATCGCACCCACCCATCAAATTGCAGTCATTGTGCAACGGGCTGGCTCCCGAACCTTGGAAACAATGCGCTGGGGTTTGATTCCTTCATGGGCGAAAGATGAAAGAATGGGTGCGCGAATGATCAACGCACGCGCAGAAACCGTCGCGGAGAAACCCAGTTTCAAACGCGCACTCGTTCAGCGTCGTTGCATTGTCATCGCGGATGGCTTTTACGAGTGGCACACCGTTGGCACAAAAAAGACACCGATGTACGTTCGGCTCAAATCGGGCGAGCCAATGGGATTGGCCGGGCTGTATGATACCTGGCAATCACCCGAGAGCGAGACCATTACGTCGTGCGCCATTATCACAACAACGGCGAACACGTTAGTGCAGCCAATTCACGACCGGATGCCGGTGATTCTCTCCAGAGAAGCGCAACGTGCGTGGCTTGACGCGACGAATCAAGACATCAAACAATTGATGGCGTTGCTCAAGCCATACCCGGCAGAACAGATGCAAGCGTATCCAGTTTCGCCGTTGGTGAATTCACCACGCAACAATTCCGCCGAATGCATCAAACCCATTTAAAACAAAAAGGGCAGGTTTTCCCTGCCCTTAGGCATTTGCACTCGCTTTGATCGCTGCCACTTCTTGGCGCAATAATCGAATTTCGTCGGTGTAATCATTCCCACGTACGTGCATCTGATATTTGCGGAACGCAAGTTCCGTCAACGTCTGTCCCAAGCGCGATACCCGTTGCGCGGCACGCCAATTTCCTCGCAAGATGGCATCCATCTGTGTCATCATCCGTTCGGTGTAGGATCGCGCCAAGGCATAATCCCGTTGATCAATCAAACCTAATTCAATTTCTTCTTTCAATTCGCTGGTGATCCAACGATTTTCGTTGATCATTCCAATGATCAAGATCACCAAGATGATAAACACGCCGCCCCAATCGCTCAACGCACCGACAAGGAAAGAAAGCAGGCATGTCGCTTGCGCCATCACGATCCCCAAGTTGTGAACTGCGTGAAAAAGCATCGCTGCGCTCAAGCCGAGTATCGCAAACACGCCGCGTGCAAACGCATTCCGACTCATTCGCGCCAGATATAGACCCAGCCCGGTCAAACTGGTAAAGAACGCATGGTTAAGCCCGAACACAAACGCGCGCACAAACACAACAACGCTCCACGATGCCCAGCCGCCGTCTGCCCATGCGCCGAGAAAGTAGAGCAGATTCTCTGTCATCCCAAAACCGTGCCCCACGAGCGCGCCGTAAATAATCCCATCAATGGGGCTATCAAACTCTTTGTAGAAAATCCCATACAACCCAAAAACGATCATGCCCTTGACCGATTCTTCGACGAACGGCGCGATCGCGCTAGAACCAATTACCTCGGACGATGCCGCATCGAGGGTGGCTAACGGAACGCCGGCAACGATTTCGCCAATGATTGAAAGAACGACAGCGGGAATCGCACCCCAGAAGAATGCAATGGCAAGCAGTCCGAGGGGTTCTTTTTCGTACCGGTCAAACCACCACAACACAAACACATAAACGATAGTGGGCACAACGGTTGCTGTGATAGATGCCGCTAACGCGATGAGCGCCATCCTGCCTCCTTCGTTCTTAAGATTGTTGACGCGGCACGCCAATCAACACCAGCGCGATCACACCCAGCAGGACAGCAAACCATAGCGTACACAATCGCACGATGAGCGTTGCCGCTACCGATGCTTCGCGTGCCACACCAACGATTTGTTGTAGCAACAAAGCCATGCTCCCTTCGGTTGCCCCTAAACCGCCCGGTAACATTGAGGCGGCGCCAAAGAGTGAGGCAGCAGCATAAATAAAAGTCGCTTGGAGCAACAAGAGCCAACTTGGCATCACGCCGATGCCTTGCAAGATAAACCAAAACGATACACACTCACCCAACCACGCCATCGTCGCCAGGCCAATCGCAATGAGTAAGGGCTTGAGTTGCAACATCAAATACGCACTCTCGTATAGATTGCGTAGCATTTCTGCCAAGCGTCCCACAAGCGGCAGACGTGCAACTAGATCAATAAGGCGTTCCATCAACGCACGCTGTTGCACAACGATCACGAATAGAATGGTGGCAAGCAACACCATCGCCAACACGCCGATGCCGGCAGGATACAACGATAATCCTACCGCTGCGAGGATGAGCATGCCAAACACATCGGTCAAGCGTTCGGCGACCACGATGGACGCAGAGTAACTGACTGGGGTTTGGTAGCGCTCTTTGAGCAAAAACGATTTGAGGACTTCGCCGAGTTTGCCCGGCGTCGTCGTCAGAGAAAAGCCGGCAAGAAAGATGAGTAACGAATTGAGGCGTGGAACATTTTTAATCCCAATCACATCGAGATAATAATGCCAACGCACAAAACGGAGGAGATAGTTAAACAACGTCGTGGCAAGCGCAAGCCACAAGAAATGCCATTCGAAATGGACGAGCGCGTCCCACAAGCGTGGAGCGTCGGCATAAAACGTGAGGGCGAGAAAAACAATCAAAGCAAAGATCAGCGAGATAATAATTCGTTGGCGCAATTGCGGAGGCATTGTTTTCTCCCCGAGAAGATAGACTTATTCTATCACGTCTTGGACGATGTAACAAGGGCAAGAAATTAAAAAATCCGCGTGATCTGGATCAACCCCAGTTCATCGCGGATCAGAAATAAAAAAACAGATTCCCGCCTGGCAATGACCTACTCTCCCAGCGGTGCGTACCGCCAGTACCATCGGCGCTGGTGGGCTTGACTTCCGGGTTCGGCATGGGACCGGGTATTTCCCCACCGCTCCAATCACCAGAGGAATCTGTTTTTGATTGACGATAGATTGTTAAGAGAACTGAACAGAAGGAAAAGTTGGCTTCAATTCGTGAATATCCCGAGAGCAAGCCCTCGCGCATTAGTAGTAGTTCGCTGAAACACTTGGGCTTGCGCCCTTGCGCCTTACACGTCTACCCTATCAAGGTGGTGGTCTACCACCGCGCTTACTCTCTGAACGAGATGGGGGATCTCATCTTGGGGCAGGCTTCCCACTTAGATGCTTTCAGCGGTTATCCTTGCCGAACTTGGCTACCCAGCGATGCCCCTGGCGGGACAACTGGCACACCAGCGGTCCGTCCACTCTGGTCCTCTCGTACTAAGAGCAGCTCCCCTCAAATCCCCTGCGCCCACACTGGATAGAGACCGACATTCTGTTACCACCCTTTACAGGGCGAGTGAGTCATTTCTGCTCACTTCTGCATGTCGCCATGCAGATCGGACTATATCTTTCCTGATTTTCAGGATTCGGCGTATAGTCTCTGAGGATTCTTATCTGAGCGAGGAAGGATGTCATCCTTGCTGTATCGTTTTATCTTAGTATCCATCTCATTCGCGATAGCGATAATCTCCACGAAACCTTCGCGCGTGAGATGCTTTTGCTGTTGGATCATCAACAACACCGTCTTGAATTTCTCAAACTGATTCCGCTTGTCTGATTGGATCGGATAGTGTTCAAAGAATGGAACGACGCGATTCAAAAGGTCTTGCTGGTTGCGAACGACAAACACCAATGTTCGGTCGGTCAGCGAGAACCGATGGTTTCGCTTGATTGTTCCACACTGTAAACGCTCGCGGAAGGTTTCGAGAATCTTCAACCCTTGCGGATTCTGACTGACGCGGAATTCGGTTATGATTTGCCAACCGAAACGTGCTGTCTTTGCGGGAACAATTCCCACATAGAAACAACCTTCCCCATCAGCGAATCCTGCAAGATAGTCGTTGCTGATTTCCCCGCTCATAAGTCTTTCCTGCTGGTCATCTGCACTGATCGCATTTTCACTCTAACGAGTAGCGTCAGATTCTCCAGATTTTCCAGCATATAGCCGAATTTAACGACAGCTCAACTTTTCAGTCAACTGTCTCACGACGTTCTGAACCCAGCTCGCGTACCGCTTTAATGGGCGAACAG
>JBBITT010000007.1:0-101222 GCA_037440625.1 Chloroflexota bacterium | reverse complement strand
CCGCCGCGTTCAAGCAACGTAAAAAGTTGGGGCAAAGCACGCGGCACATCGAGCAGATCGAGAAACGCATTAGCGATCAACACATCCCACGTCTGTTCTCCTCGCCTACACACGCAAAAATCAAACACATCGCTCACGTACGCCTGAACTTCAATGCCGGGGACGTTGAGCGTACGCCGCTTTAATTCGGCAATGTTCCCGGGGTCAATATCCAATGCCGTGTACGTCGCGTGCGTCAACACCCCGCGCTCGATCAAGCGTTCGAGCATTGTGCCGATGCCCGCGCCCACTTCGATCACGCGCAAAGGTCGCGTCTGCGATTGGGCTGGCAACGCGCGACACAACGCCTCCCACACATTCCGATTCAGCGCGCGGTCGTCCACGGTTTTCTTGGCGGCAAGATAGCGAATGAAATTGCATTCAAAGGTCATCGGCGTAACTCAAGCAAATGATTCCGAATCTGGGTCAGTGTAGTATCCCAACGCGGGTGCGCTAGAAAACGTTCGCGTGCGGCTAAACTCATTTGCGCCAACTGTTCCCGGTCGCGCGCTAACTGTTCGATGCGCGCGGCAAGCATTGCCGCATCGTTCGGCGCGACGAGAAAACCGTTCACACCATCAGCGATGATTTCGCGCGCGGCACCCGCCGTGGTCGCGATGGCAGGCAAACCAAAACTCATCGCTTCGAGATAGACAATCCCATAGCCCTCGTACGTGGAGGGCACCACAAGCAACTGACTCTGGGCAAGCACCTTGGCAAGTGCATCATCTTGAAGCGTGCCCACCCGTTGCACATTTTTCAAATGGCGCGCCAAAGTTTTTCGAGTGTATTGCGTGTCCACATTTGGATTGCCGACGATAACCAGTTGCCCCGTGTCCGCCGGCAATCGCGCGAGCGCATCGAGCAAGGTGTGCAGTCCTTTGCGGGGAATGAGAGTGCCAACAAAGACAAGGCGGAGCGCGCCGGGTTCACGCGCGCGATTGCATATCATTGTAGAATCAATTTGTGAATTGAAACGATCACCCGCCGGATAGGCGACGATCGAGTTTGCCGGCGCGCATCCCAGCATGGCACTCACCGCTTGACGCGTCGTTTGGCTGTTGAAAACGAATCCGCCCACACTGGCGAGATACTGTTGCTCGATCCAACGATAGAAAAATTTCTGCCATGCCGGGTGCGCTTCGGAGGAACGGAGATGATGCACAATCGAAAGAATCGGATAACGCACCTGTGGACGCAGACGACGATTGAGGAAAAACAAGGAAGGATGATTCAATTCGTCTTGTAGTAACACATCAACGCGCGCTTGACGCAAATGTCGGAATAGATCGGCGGAAAAATTATCGGACAGGTGCGCGGCGTAGTGGCGCCATGGCAAGGAAATAATTTCGACCGTGTCGCCGGCGTGTTGCAGATATTCAACCAGCTTGCGGTCGTAGAGATAGCCGCCGGAAACAGTGTCGAGTGTGTTGTAGATGACCAGACCAACGCGCATCTCACGCGATCCTCGTTTCGTACGCCGCCCACGCGATTTCGTTTTCCCAAATCCGCACACGAATGCGCGCCAGATTCGTCGCATGAATGCGTTTGACAAACGCATCGCAAACAATGCGCGCCAGATGTTCGATACTGGGATTGAGCCCCGCAAATTCCGGCAAATCGTTCAAAGTTTGATCGCGCAGATAGGCGCACACCTCATCGAGCGCGCGTGTAAGGTCCACAATGTCCACTAGATAACCGTGCTGGTCGAGCGTTTCACCCATCAATTGAATTTCAACGCGATAATGATGTGAATGTTTTTGATTCTCTGCGCCCCAATCTCCACCAATGAGAAAATGTTGCGCAATGAAATCATGTTTGACTGCGGTGGCGTACATTTTTGCCTCGGATGCCGGGCGCGCAACGCACGCCCGACGAATCAATCGTATTCCAACAATACTTGGAATGCTTGTTCGGGATGCTGATCCAACAACTCGTATGCGCGCGCGGCATCAGCAACCGGAAACCGATGCGTGATCAATTGTTGCAACGGTAACCGCGCAAGCATCGCCCACGCCACTTCAAGCCGCCGCCCCTTGCTCCAGCGCGCCGAAAAATTCGAGGCGAGCGTACTGACCTGACTGCTGATGAGGCGCAAACGACGGCGATGAAACTTGCCGCCCAAATCAATCGGCGCACGTTTCTGTCCATACCACGATCCAATCACGATGCGGCTCTCAAAGCCAGCCAGTTCGATTGCCAGATTCAACGCTTCCGGATTGCCGGTGAGTTCGTAGATTAGGTCGGCGCCATTCGCGCGCAAGATCGTTTGGGCGCGTTGAATCGCTTGAGCATCGGTGGGATCGAAGGTGTTGGTTGCGCCCAGCGCACGCGATTGTTCGCGCCGCAACGCCAAGGGATCGAACGTGCCAAGGCACGCGAGTGGCATTTGTGCAAGTAGCGCAGTCGTGAGCAAACCCACGATGCCCTGTCCCAGCACAATGACGTTTTCGCCGATGATGGGCGCACCATCCATCACCAAGTTCACGGCGGTTTCCATATTCGGCAAAAAGGCGGCTTGCTCCGGCAAAATATTTTCGGGAATCGGAATTAACTCATCCACCCGCGCGATGAAATGGCTGACGTGCGGTTGAAATGAAAAGACGAGTCGGTTGTGCCACTCGTCTTGAACGTGGGCGCCGCTTTCGATGACGCGTCCCACACACGCATAGCCGTACTGCACAGGATAACGCATGGTGCCAGCCAGTGCAGCAATCGTCGCATCCACCGCCATCGTCGCCGGAACCTGACCGCGATAGAAAAGCAATTCCGTGCCGGCACTGATTGCCGAGACAATCGTTTGCACTAACACCTGATCGGGCGCGAGTGCGGGCAAGGATTCCGTGCGCACCGCAACGTGAAACGGTTTTTCAAACCACACGCCGCGCCGTTGCATCACGCACCATTCCAATCAATTTCGCCTGCCACCACCCAGTCCTCGCCGATTTGGCGGATGGCGGCGTGATGCAAGCGCGGAAAAAATTCCGATTGTGAGACCAACTCGTTGATGCCGTGCACTCCCCCAATGAGGGTGGGCGCAATCGTGATGATGAGCCGATTGACCAGACGCGCGCGTAGAAAACTAGCAATCACGCGCGCCCCGCCTTCGACCATCAAAGTTCGGACACCCGCGTTGCCCAGATAATCGAGCAAGGCATCCAAATGGATTCCACGTTTGTCCGCCGGCAAACGAACCACCTGCGCGCCGACGGCTTCCAGCGCGCGCTGATTCGCCATCGGCGCATAATCGGTCGCAACGATCAGCGTGCGACGTGTTGCATCAATACAGCGTGCTGTCGTGGGACAACGCAACTGGCTATCCAAAATAATCGGGCGCGGGTCAGGTCCGCGAACATAGCGCACGTTCAATTGCGGATCATCTGCCAACACGGTACCAATGCCAACTAGAATCGCATCGTGACTCGCACGGAGTTGATGCGTAAATTGCTTGGATTCGATGCTACTCAATACCAGCGGAACACCGGGACGCGCCGCAATCGAACCGTCAAGGCTTTGCGCGTAGGTCAGCGTTACAAACGGATAACGGCGCGAGTTAGTGATTGCCATTTCCGTTGCCGTTATTTCCCAGGACATCGAATGCCGGCAAATCGAGCAGGTGATGCATCCGTCGCGCTTTGGTGTCCAAATAGTTTTTGTTGTGCGCGTGAACGGTGGGCGGCAACGGCACGCGCTCGACGACCGGCACATTCAGTTTGACCAGCGCTTCTAATTTGGTCGGATTGTTCGTCATCAAGCGAACGGAACGAATCCCCAGATCGCACAGGATCAAGCCGGCGGGGGTGTAATCACGTTCGTCCGCGCTATGCCCCAAGGCGAGATTGGCATCTACCGTGTCGTATCCTTCGTCTTGCAAATTGTACGCCCGCAATTTGTCGCGCAAGCCAATGCCGCGACCTTCCTGCCGCAAATAGAGGATGACCCCCTTGCCTTCCTCCGCAACGCGTTGCAACGCCAGGTCTAATTGCTCACCGCAATCGCAACGCAGTGAACCCAACACATCGCCGGTAAAACATTCGGAATGAATGCGCACCAAGATATTCGATTGATCGCGCACATCACCCATCACAATTGCCAGATGTTCTTTGGGGTCTCGATTATTGGCATACAGGCACAACTGAAACTCGCCCAACCGGGTGGGAATGCGCGCGCATGCCATTCGATTGATTTGATAGTCATTCATACGGATCACAATTTTATTTTTCACGTGATTCGATCACCAGCAACCCAATCAACGCCACTTCGATGGCTTTGGTCGCGTAGCCCAACCAACCACTCGGCAAACGCTTGTCGCCGATTGCTAGCCACGCGAGAATCGTTACCGCCGTAAACGCCACGAGTGCCCAGCGAATCAGCGAACGATTCTGGGACAAGAAGGGAATGGGCAAGCGCAGATACAAGGCGCCGAGCAAGCCAAGATAACCCGCTGCGTTGGCAATGAACATCACGCCGCCCACCATCCCGATGGATATTTGAAACAGTCCTAGAATCAGATGAATGACCGCTGTGGCAAACGTCAGCAGAATCACGCCGATTTGCAGACCGCCGAGGCGAACCCTAGTCATAGCCACCTCCGTGAAAAAATCTCTGACGATGATACGCATCCGGCGCTGTCACAGATTTGATGATGCTGGACTGATGGCGCACGATGATGGGCTTGATGGCGTCGGTAACGGCACGGGTGATCATCGTTGCATCGCCCAGCGAAATCAAATCCGCCGCGGGCATCGGCGCACCAAATTCGATCTTGACGCGCATTCGATTTTTGATCAAGCCGCTACTTTGTAATGCGGCTTGAATGGTTGCCGCCACGCGCTCACGATCCTTTTTCTCGCGACGCAACCGCGTGAGTGGATGGTGCAAGGAAGGTTCATAGATCACGCCACTCACCACCGTCGGCACGATGACGCTGTGCGGCGCAAGGCGGACGAACAACCCTAAACTATCCGACCAGCGTGCCAGCGATTCGATAGCGCCGGGCATCACCGCAGGATCAGGCTCGATCTGGCCCGCCGGACAAATCAGCACCGCCCCACCCCGTTGCAAAAAGCGCGCGACCTGTCGCACGACAATCAAACGTTCGTTAGGATTTTGCGAAACCCAAAAGGTGCGTTCCGCGATATGCGGCAGGACCCGGACAAACGGACGATCAATCGAAACGGGGTGCACATCCTCGCGCGGCGTTGCGGTGAAACACGCCAACGTATCTACCATACCGGGATGATTCGCGGCGAGGATCACACCACCGTTTGTTGGCACATTTTCTGCGCCCATCACATCGAGATGAGCGATATATTGAAAGAGCAATTCGCGTGCGGCGTTCGCAAGCCCAACCTCGCCAATGCGCTGATCGAAACGAATCACTTGACGCGCCAGCAATTGCGCCGGCAACCCAAAGAGCCGTTCGATGAAACCGCGTCCACGTTGCAAGTGGCTCAATCCAAAATTATCGAGCATATCTTGCAAGTTGATGCGCGTGAGGGTGTCCACCGGGTCAGAGACCCCAACTCCAGCAACCATAAGCGATGGCGGGATTATAATCGAAACCGGGAGCGATTTCAATGCCCCACGCATAAAAAATTTGTGGTATGATGCACGCCGTGTCACGCCGCTCACCACTCGCGTTTATCGTCATCTCGTTGGCATAGTTCAGGGCTTGGACCAGCGTGGTCACCCCATCTGCCCACACGGCGCGATGAATCGTGGACGCTGGACGGAGTGCAAAACGCAAAAAGAGCCGCGTGTTTTGTTCGTAATAATTTTGAATAGCCCACGTGTCGAGGTTGGGCATGGCGAGCATTCTAGCATTGAACAGCGATGACGGCAACGCCGCGATTCACAAAGTCGTGCGATGGAGTATAATGGACTCAGGAGGCATCGTATGAAACAAGTTGGTTTTATTGGGCTCGGCGCAATGGGCAAGCCGATGGCACGCCATTTGATGCAAGCCGGTTATGCATTGAACGTACTCACGCGCACCCGCTCGAAAATCGAAGACTTGGTTGCTGGGGGTGCCGTGTGGTGCAACACGCCGAAAGAAATTGCGCAAAAAAGCGAAGCGGTGATCACGATGTTGCCGGACACACCGGATGTTGAACAAGTGATCGCCGGCAAAGAGGGGGTGTTTGAGGGGGCGCGCCCCGGGATGCTCATCATTGATATGAGCACCATCTCGCCCATCGCGGCGCGCCAACTGGCACACCAAGCCAAAACCTTGGGGTGCGATTTCTTGGATGCACCGGTCAGCGGCGGAGACATTGGCGCGCAGAACGCCACCCTTTCGATTATGGTCGGCGGCGATGAGTCCGCGTTCCAACGAGCATTGCCCATTTTCCAAGCGATGGGGAAAACGATTTTGCACATGGGAGAAGCGGGAGCGGGCCAAGTAACCAAAGCCGCCAATCAAATTCTCGCGGCGATCAATATGGCAGGGACGTGCGAAGCCTTGGTCTTTGCCGCCAAAGCCGGGGTGGACCCGGTCAAAGTACGGCAAGCCTTGATGGGGGGCGCAGCGTATAGCCGCAGTTTGGAATTTCACGGACAACGCATTTTGGAACGCAACTTTAGACCCGGCTTTCGCTTGCGCTTGCATCGCAAAGATTTGGATATTGCGATGGCAGTGGGCAAAGAGTTGGGCATTGTGTTGCCCGTAACCGCCCAAGTGCGTGAGATGATGACCGCCGCGCTCAATGCGGGCCAGGGTGATTGGGATAATTCCAGTTTGGTCACCTTACTCGAACGATTGACCAACCAAGCGGTTACCCCAATCGCCTAAAAAGAGATCGTTCGCGATCAACCCACAGAAAACAAGAGACGAGCCAACCCGCTCGTCTCTTGTTCTTGGGTGGCTATAGACTCTCTGCCACTAACTCGGCAATATCCTTGCGCGCAATCTTTTCGTCCACGCTCAACGCTTTGGCGCCATCATCGAGCATCGTCATGCAGAACGGGCAAGCGGACGCCACCGTTGGCGCGTTCACGGCGATCACATCTTCCATGCGTTTGTTGTTGATGCGCGTGCCGGTATTTTCCTCGAGCCACATTCGGCCGCCGCCACCGCCACAACACAAACCATTGGCACGTGAGCGCTGCATCTCGACCGCCTTCGCACCCAACGCTTGCAGAATCGCCCGCTGGGGATCATAGATATTGTTGTAGCGACCGAGGTAGCACGAATCGTGATAGGTAATCGTTGAATCGTTTTTTCGTTTTATCGTTATTCGTTTATTCGTTACGAGTTCATGTATTAGTTGCGTATGGTGGACAACTTCAAACTTGGCGTCGAATTGCGGATACTCGTTCTTGATTGTGTTGAAGCAATGCGGGCACGTCGTAACGATGCGTTTGAATTTGTACTGCTTGAGCGCTTCGACAATTTCCATCGTCGCCATTTGATAGAGATACTCGTTGCCCAGTCGCCGTGCCGATTCGCAGTTACAGCGTTCTTCTTGCATCACGGCAAATTTCAACCCGGCGGTCTGCATAATCTTGACGAACGCTCTGGAAATCTTTTGCGCGCGTGCGTCGTACGCGCCAGCGCAACCCACCCAGAACAACACATCGTATTCCTCGTCCGCGTCCGCAAAAGGTACGTCAAGCCCTTGCATCCACTTGTGCCGGTCTGCCTTGGGTAACCCATACGGATTCCCTTGCCGCTCCATCGAGTTCATCGCGCTCGCGCCAGAGGGTTGCACGGCTCCTTCGGACAACGTGAGATAACGCCGCAGGTCAATGATCGTCCCCAGTTGATCAATAGCGACCGGGCACGCGTTGACGCAACCCAGACAGGTCGTGCAATCCCACAACTCTTGCGCATCAATCACCTCGCCGTGAATCGCACCCTTGGTCTTTTTGTTCGACACCTCGAACATCTTGACGATGATATTTTTCGGCGAAAGGGCTTTGCCGGTCATTGCCGCCGGGCAGGCATCTTGGCATCGCCCACAGCGCGTGCACGCTTCAAAATCGAGCAATTGCTTCCACGTGAATTCTTCGAGTTTGCTGATGCCGAAGGTTTCTTGATTCTCAATGTCTTCGATCTTGGGAATCGCGCCAGCCGGTTCGAGTTTTCTAAAGAACGTGTTCACACTCGACACGACCAAATGGCCCAGTTTGGTGTAGGGGACGGCGCCCGCTGCCACGAGCGCGACGAGCATATGGGTCACCCACGTGATCTGATGTGCCACGAGAAGTACACCTAGGTCAACGTGGGCAAGCCAGCGTGAGAGGGGCCAGCCGATGATGGAGCATGTGGTACAAAACGTGACGGGTTCGTGCAGTTGCGCCGCTTGGCTCGGTTGCGCGGCAAGGCGTAGCACTTCGATGAGAAACCCAGTGAGGACGATAAAAAAGAGCGAGGCGATGATCCACAAGTCTTCGCGGAAATATCGTTTGCCGGAGCGACCATCGAGGCGTTCGGGTTTGATGCCGTATCGGATCACAAACGCAATCGCCAAACCAATCAGGGCAATCACGCCAAAAATATCGAGCACGACTTTGTAGAGTTCATAGAAGGCGCCCTGGAGCAGACGCCATTGGTTGGGATCAATGAGTGGGCGCGTGATGTCAGCGTCAATCGTCGCGAGCGCAGTGCCAATAAACAAGACGATGATACCCCACATAATCGCCGCGTGCATTACGCCAGCGGGTTGCAGATCGAGGATAACTTTTTGCGTCAGCACACCGTTCGTCAGCCACATTTTGAGACGCGGCAGCAACGGTCGCCAATCAAACTTGCCTTTGCCTTGGCGCACAATTTGAAAACGTCGCCAATAACCATAACCAAAAACGATCAAGGCGATCAGCCCGCCGAGATAAACAATGACTTGGAGCCAAAAGGGGATGTTCCAAAACGTCGGACGACAAACGAGACCGGGGGGACAAGGAAACTCTGGCATCCGTCAACTCCTTTGTTGAAATTCCAGTATTTAGTGTTCCACGCCGCCCTTGACTGGCGGAATCGCGGAATACAATTGACCCGGGTCTGGCATCGCGCGTGGAGTGCCTTTGTCGGGCGCAGGTGGCGGGACAAGTAATTGATCCTTGGTGATAATCGCACTGCGCCGATCATAGTACGAGAGTTCGTAATTGTGTTCCAACACAATCGCGCCGGTGGGACACGCTTCTTCGCAAAAGCCGCAAAAGATGCAACGAATCAAATTGATTTCGTAGCGCTTGGCATAGCGTTCGCCCGGCGAATAACGTGCGTGATCCGTTTGCTCCGCCGGCTCGACGTAGATGGCATCGGCGGGACACGCCGCCGCACACAGCGAACAACCAATACATTTTTCCAAACCATTCTCGTGCCGCTTTAATTCATGGCGACCGCGAAAGCGCGCGGCGACCGGCCTTTTCACTTCGGGATATTGAATGGTGGGACGCGGGGCGAACATTTCCCGCAATGTTACGGACATCCCTTTGAACAGGGCACCAATGTCTGGAAGAGCCATATCAAAAACCTCACCGCTAAATCATTTTGTCTTGAGACCGAGCCGCGCGCGGACAAACGTGCGGACTTGTTTCATTGCCGCAACAGCATCACGCGCGTCTTGGTAAGTGCCAATCCGGGATAACGACTGTTAATCGCAAATTGATTGAGCAACAACAGAGCGTCGGTCAACAAATCAAAGACGCTATCTACCTCAACGCATTGGCGACGCAAGTCGTGAGTTTTACGAAAAGCAATGTTGTGACGAACCAGAAATGCCTTTAGATATTTCTCAGCACACTGTTGTGCGTGAAAACACGTACTGTTGTACGCCTTGAATTTGCGTTGCCGCAAAGCAATCTGTGCCAGATGAAAATCCTCTTCGGCACGTTCAATCCATTCGAGCGTCTCATTGTTCATACAACACGCGCCCTCGCGCTACAATCTCGCGCACAAAACAATCGTTGCTTTGCAAGCGCTGTTTAATTTCCTGGGGTGTTCGCACAAGCACATCCATCGGGAATGGAACGTCCAACAGCTGTCTGACCACGCGTATAGCACGCTTGGCGGGGCGCTCGTCGCTCTCCATCACCACGAGCAAATCCACATCGCTGTCAATATTCGGCTTGCCGTAGGCGTACGAACCGAACAGAATCACTTTTTCGGGATTGAATTCTTGGACGATTTTTTGCACGACCGCGTTGATTTGCCGGCGCGTAACGCGTTTGAACGACGCGCGCGCAGATGCGGTGCGATCTGTTGCGCGATGTTCGCGTACGCGACGCTGGAGTTTCTTCCTGCGAGAATGAACCGCTGCCGGCATTTCAAACCTTTTCGATCTTGACATGCGCGCCCATTGGCAACGCTAGCGTACCGTCCAAGTTATTCGGAATCAACACAACACCCGGCGGCACATGCCCGTCCACATTGGCGTCCAATTCGATCACCCGCGAATCAAACGACACACGCACGCGCGCGCCGCTCTCGATGCCAATTTGCTCGGCATCCTGCGAATTGATTTCGATTGCTGGCTTGGGCACACGTGGTTGAACAATCTGTGTTTTGCTCACAAGTGTTCCGCGATCATACAACGACCGTGCCACCGCCAAAAACTTTCGTCGTGCATCGTTCGTCATTGGTCGCGTCGGTTCATTCCACACCAAATCGAACTTGGCATTCGGATCACTTTCCGCCACGCTTGCCCACATCTTGCCGCTCGAAATATTTTCCAGCTCACCCATCGCAATGTCGGTTGGCTCATCGCTGGGATTACCCTGCCCGTACGGCGGTCGCGGCACCTTAACATTTTCCGCGAGTGCGGCGTACGTCATTCCTCTATAAAGTGGCACGGTCGTTGCGATCTCGTCCATCACCCTTGACGCGCTGGGATAATCCCAATTCGCGCCAAGGCGTTTGGCAATTTCCGCAACAATCCACCAATCCGGCTTGGCTTGACCCACCGGCTTGAGGGCGGCGCGGAACAATTGCACGCGCCGTTCCGTGTTCGTGAACGTCCCATCGCGTTCCGCAAACGATTGCGCCGGCAAAACCACGTCGGCTTGCTTGGCGGTCTCGGTCAAGAACAACTCTTGCACGACGAGAAAATTCGGCTTGACAAAATTGCCATCCGACGCCGGATCGCACGCCATCACGTACAACGCACGCACTTGGCCTGATGTCAGATCGCGCGCTCCCAAACCTTTCGCATCAATTTCTTGGCGCCCGACGCCGTGATCCGGCATCAAACCAAAATCTATCGCGCCGGTGGAATTGTTGTGCGGATACAAAGCAATCAAGCCATTGTTCTTGCGACCGACATGGCCGGTGATGAGCAACAACGTCGCGATGCCTGATGCGACGGCGCGCTCACATTGTTGTGCAAACATCATCTCGCGCCCGTACAGAATTAGGAGATTAGGTGATTGGGCAATCGCGCGTGCGGCATCGCGGATTTTTTCCGGTTTGACGTGGCACCATTCGGCGCACTTTTCGACCGTGAATGGTTCCAGCGATTTCTTGAATTCGTCGAATTGGTTTACGCGGGCGGCGATGAATGCCTTATTTTCCAATCCTTCGTCAAGAATGACGCGCACGAGACCCAGCAAGAAATACGCTTCGGCACCGTATCTGTACACCACCGATTGCTTTGCATATTTCGCCAATTTGGTCAGCCGCCCATTCGCCACCATCAAATGGGCACCGTACCATTTTGCACTCTTGGTCAAACGCAAGCGAATGACCGGTTGTTCTTCTTCCGGATCAGCACCCAGCACAAGCACCGTCGTGTTCTTGTCCAGCGCGCCGAGGTTCGTATCCGTGCCTGCGCCATACTTGAGCACCCAATCTTCATCCGCCTTTGTCGCACTCCACCCAACCCGATGATCAAGGTTGGGCGAACCGATCACCTCGCGGAACAATTTTTGGAACAAGTACAAATCTTCGTTTGATGCGCGGTCGCCGCCCAAGCCACCCAACGCCTGAGCACCATGTTGTTGTTTGATCTCGCCCAATCGTTTAGCAATGAGATCGAGCGCCTCGTTCCAAGTTGCCGGCTCAAGGTTGCCATCTTTGCGAATCAATGGTTGCCTCAAGCGATCTGGCGCAGTTGTAAAATGATGCGCAAAGCGTCCTTTATCACACAACCAAATTTCGTTGACGCTTTCGTTCTCGCGCGGGACGATGCGTTTGATTTGATGGTCGCGTTCGCCAATCAA
The DNA here is from genome assembly GCA_037440625.1 of Chloroflexota bacterium. GTDB lineage: Bacteria > Chloroflexota > Anaerolineae > UBA4142 > UBA4142 > DAOTXS01. The sequence continues at coordinate 89,024 of JBBITT010000007.1, read as the reverse complement.
AAGGTTGCATCCCGCCGAGCAATGCGCGCACACGCTCGGATAATCGCGCACTTCCCACACCCGCGCGCCAAAGCGAAAATCGCGCGAGGTGAGCGCGCCAACCGGACAAATGTCAATCGTGTTGCCGCTGAATTTGGAATCGAACGCCGGATCGGACAGCGAAACGATTTCGAGTCCGCGTCCGCGCGCTTGGAAACCAAGCACGTGATCGTCGGCGATCTCGTCCATAAACCGAACGCAACGCGAACATTGAATACAGCGTTCGCGATCGAGCATAATCAAATCGCCGAGTGGCACACGCTTTTCGTTGTGGAATTTCGATTCGACCGGGAAGCGCGATTGACCGGGACCGTACGCCATCGTCAAGTTTTGGAGCGGACACTCGCCGCCCTTGTCGCAGATCGGACAATCGAGCGGATGCGAGGTCAGCAAAAATTCGATGATCGCGCGGCGCGCTTCTGCCACTTGCGGGGTATCGGTACGAATCGCCATTCCATCCGATACGACGGTGGTGCAAGCGGTTTGGAGTTTGGGCATCCAGGCAATTGCCGGTTTGCCCTCGGCATCCAATTCGATTTGTCCATCTTTGCCGCGTTTCGGCGTGCCGATTTCAACGAGACACATTCGGCACATGCCGACCGGTTGCAGCTTGGGGTGATAGCAAAAGACCGGAATTTCAATGCCAACTTGTTTGGCGGCTTCGACGACGAGCGTGCCGTTGGGAACATCCACCACTTGGTGGTCAATTGTAACTTTAGGCATTTCGATAATTTCCGATTTCTGATTTATCCATTATACCGGCGTTGACGCAACTTGATATTCGATGCGAGTTGGGAACGAGACACGCTTTGAGGCATCCAAGATTTCTAACGAGACAAGATTGCCGGCAGCATCATAATCCAAAATGACGCCCGGTTTTTCTTCATCGCTTTCCGTCACCGGGGTATCGGTAAAAATCACCGTCAAGGTATCCGTTTCACGATCATAGATAACTTTCATTCCGACCTCCAGTACTTGGCGATCTTACTCGTTCGATAAACGGTCACCACTTTGGGCGGCTCGCGGTCAATATCCACAAAAACACGCAGCAGATATATTTTATCCCCATCCGCCGCACGCGATTGATACACTACTCGTCCAGCGCGTACAAGCTCAGTGTACTCCGGTGCAGCTAAAACCCGCGCGACATCTTTTTCGCTAACTTGACGACGCGCCATTTCAAAACGCGCGTGGTCGGTCAAGATAAAATCTTTGATGGGCGGCAAGTTTGGCACAGAGTATTCTCCGCTGTTCTAAGGCCTCCTCGCCCAGCATCCACGCTCTTTGATATGGCGCTCGTACTCTTCCCGGAAAAGTTTCACGCTGCCCAGCGTTGGCGACGTGGCGAAATCACCCAGCGGGCACAACGTGCGTCCTTGCATTTGCTTTGCGACATCCGCCAACAAATCAATATCGCTCAACGTGCCAACCCCATTTTCAATTCGTTCGAGCACGCGCGAGAGCCAGTACGTCCCTTCGCGGCAGGGCGTGCATTTGCCACACGATTCGCGTTCGAAAAAGTGGGTCATCTTTTTTGCCGCCCACACGATGCACGTATCCTCGTCCAACACGATCACCGACGCCGAACCCAGCAACGAACCGAACGGTGCGAGCGCTTCGAAATCGAGTTTGACCTCCAACACGGCTTCGTTTACCAGCGGACTCACCATCGGCCCACTGGCGCCCGCCGGCAAAATCGCTTTCAACTTTTTGCCGTTGCGAATGCCGCCGCCCAAATCGTAAATCAAATCACGGAAGGTGATACTGCCGAACGGCGCTTCATAGTTCCCGGGACGATTCACATGCCCACTCAAGCAAAACACTTTGGGTCCCGTGGATTTGGGCGTGCCGATCTTGGCGTACCACTCAGCACCGCGTTCGATGATCAACGGCACATTGGCAAGTGTCTCGACATTGTTGATGACAGTCGGTTGGTTATACAGACCCACGCTTGCCGGGAACGGTGGCTTGACGCGCGGCTGGCCCAGTTTGCCTTCCAGCGATTCGAGCAACGCCGTTTCTTCACCGCAGATGTATGCGCCCGCGCCACGGTGCACTACGATTTGGAGATGATAATCGGAACCAAAAATATTTTTGCCCAGATAGCCGCGTTGTTCCGCTTCCGCAATGGCTTGCGCTAGACATTGCGCCGCGTACGGAAACTCGCCGCGAATGTAGATGAACGCGAGGTTACATTGAATCGCGTACGATGCAATCGCGATGCCTTCGATGAACTGGTGCGGATTGCGTTCCATAATTTGCCGGTCTTTGAAGGTCCCGGGTTCGGACTCGTCGGCATTGGCGACGAGATAACGCGGAAAGACCCCTTTGGGCAGAAAACTCCATTTGACACCCGCCGGAAAACCCGCGCCGCCGCGCCCGCGCAAGCCCGAGGCTTTGACCGTATCCACCACCTGATCGGGCGTCATTTCTTTCACCGCTTTGCGAAACGCGGAATAGCCGCCGTGTTGTTCGTAAACAGCGATGTCTTTGAGATTGGGAATGTCAAGATCGCGTAAGATGAGATGTTCCATCTGCATTTCCGATTTCAGATTCATGATTTTAGATTTCAGATTGAGAAAAAATCATCAATCTGAAATCTAAAATCTAAAATTACCGGTCTACGTCGCCAAGGATAATATCCGTCATCGCAATGATCCCCACCAAGTCGGCAATGTAATACCCCTTGGAAATCAACGGCAAGGTCTGCAAGTTGGCGAACGATGGCGTGCGCACGTGAACACGATGCGGCATATTCGTGCCATTGCTCGACACGAGAAAGCCAAGTTCGCCGCGCGGAGACTCGACCGACGCATACACAAAACCTTTGGGCGGGGTGAATCCTGCCGTCCACAATTTGAAATGATGGATGAGCGATTCCATCGAGGTTTGCAATTCGGTTTTGGGCGGCGGCGCAACTTTGCGATTGCTGGTAATGTACGGTTGCCCTTTGGTCTTTTCCAATTTCTTGAGTGCCTGCTCGATAATGCGCAAACTCTGCCGCATCTCTTCCATCCGAACATAGTAACACGCTAGCACATCGGCTTTGGCGCGCGAGCCGGTGATGACATCGAAATCGTACTGTTCGTAGCCGGAGTACGGTGCCACTTTGCGCAAGTCCCAATTTACGCCGGTGGCGCGCAACATCGGACCCGTCACGCCATACGCGATGGCTTGCTCTGCCGTGTACTCGGCAATACCGCGTGTGCGTTCAAGCCAGATCGGATTCTTGTTCAACAAGTCTTCGTACTCTTTCAAGCGACCCGGAATCATTTGGCTGAACGCGCGGACAGCATCAGAAAAGCCGGCGGGCAAATCTTGCGCCAAGCCACCAAACCGAAAATACGAGGTCATCATCCGTGCGCCGGTAACCATCTCGAAAATGTCGAGCGCGATTTCACGTTCGCGGAAGGCGTACGTCATCACGGTTACCGCCCCAATGTCCATCGCTTGCGAACCGACGGCGACCAGGTGCGATTGGATGCGTTGTACTTCGCACAGGATCACGCGCGCGATCTGCGCCCGTTCAGGCACATCCACCTGCATCAACTTTTCTACGGCAAGACAGTACGCCAGATTGTTGAACAGCGTCCCCAGATAATCCATCCGGTCGAACAGCGGAATCGCTTTGAGATACGTTTTATATTCCGCATTCTTTTCGATGCCGGTGTGCAAGTACCCTACATCCGGCATCGCATTGACGATGCGCTCACCATCCACTTCGAGCGCGACACGCAAAACGCCGTGCGTCGAAGGATGATGCGGTCCCATATTGATGAGCAATGTTTCCGATTGTGCCCCCGACCATGGCGTTGCCGGATCGGAAACGGTGAGCGGAATTTCTTGCGGCACGCCACCCAAACTGCCGATCAAGCGTTTAGGCTTGGGCGGTGGCACGGCGGTAGGTTTCTCCGGTTGAATCTCATCGTACGTGTGCGTGAACTCGACCGGTTCGTAGCCAAGTGGATGATCTTTGCGGAGCGGATGGCTGGTCACATAATCAGGCAAAAGAATGCGATGCAGGAACGGATGCCCGGTAAAGTGGATGCCAAAGAGATCGAAGACTTCGCGTTCGTAGAAATTTGCGCCGGGGTAAATCGAGGTTACTGAAGGCACATTGGTATCCGTGCTCGATAGTTGCACCCGCAAACGAATGCGCGTATTTTCCGGCATCGAGAGGAGATAATACAGTACATCAAAGCGTGGCTCACGCGGCAACCAATCGAGCACAGTGATGTCGAGTAACATCTCAAAGCCGAGTTCGCTGTGCAAGAAACGCGCCGCGTCAATGAGCGATTCGCGGGGAATAGTGATCGTCGTGTCACCGCGAAATTCGTACACGTTGCTGATTACATTGGGAAATCGTTCGCGCAGTTTGGAGAGAATATTTTCGATTTGCGCCATTGCACATTCCTATACTGACTACTGGATACTTTGGACTGAATACTGGATTTACCCGCGCAAGCCCCAATCGGTAATTTTAATCTGACCTTTCGGCTCGCCCTTTTTGATTTTCTCGTGCAATCTCAAAATGCCATCCATCAATGCTTCGGGGCGAGGTGGGCAACCGGCCACATAAACATCCACCGGGATGATTTCATCCACACCTTGCAGGATGGCATAATTGTTGTAGATGCCGCCGCACGCCGCGCAATCGCCCATTGCGATGACCCACTTGGGATCCGGCATTTGATCGTACAATTGACGCACAACCGGCGCCATCTTGCGCGATACACGCCCAGCCACGAACATCAAATCGGCTTGGCGCGGCGACGCGCGGTACACTTCCATCCCAAAACGTGAAAGATCGAAACGCGGCATATAGACCGCCATCATTTCAATCGCGCAACATGCCAAACCGAACAAGAGGGGCCACATTGAACCGGTGCGCGCCCAGCGCAACACATCATCCAGTTTGGCAAACACCATCCCCGGCGCGCCCGATTTTGTTTCGGGGGAGCCCGTTGACTCCGAAATTTCGTTAGGTTTTATCGTTTGAGCGGACATTGATTTTGCTCCTTGCAATACTGCAAATTATTATATCACATCGTTATTTATCTCACAAACTTGTCAAGTGCAAATAAAAAAACGATTTTGGGTGTAAGAATCGTACAAAATCGTAGGGGCGAGGTAACCTCGCCCCTACGCCAAATGTTTTTCCAACGATGCATTTGGTCGTGTGAGCAATTCGCGCGCGACTTGAATCAATGTTGGTGGATGCAACAACATATTTGCGTACGATGCGTTCGCCATTGGGCACGCGCATTCGCCAGCGGCGATACTGCGCCGCAAATTTTTCAGTGAGCCGGCTCGCTCGAACCAAATCGGTTTCAAATCATAATTCGTCTCGCGCAAGTTGCCGACCGGCTCGGCGCGAATGCAACACGACCATACATCGCCGTTCGGCGCGATATGCCCGCTTGCCCAGCCCGCAAAGCAAGGAATGATTTGACGTTGTTCGATGAGTGTTTGCTTTGCCATCTGATAATACGCGGCACGGAACGATTGCGTGACTCGTGCAAATCCGCGCGCCGGCGTTGAACGCGCGTGATCGCTCAACAGATCGGCGATGGGTGCGTAATCGCGCGCCATCGGTGTGATATTCAGTCCAACGGTATCAAGTTCGACGCGCTCTTCCGCAACCTCGGTGATGTACGAATCCGGCGCGAGCGATTGCAAATTTTTGTAAATTTCCGGAAAGCGTTTGATGTTGAATTGCGAGATGACCGTGTGAATGCTGAGAACGAGATTGGAATATTTTTTGTGCAACGCTTTCAGCACGCGCCACGTTTCCATCGCCTTGTCCCAGTTGCCCGGCACCAGCCGAATGTCGTCGTGCTCCGTGCCAACTCCATCCAGCGAGAGGTTGATACCGATACGCGACTTGGGTGCGCCTGCGCAAATTTTCTCGACGCCTTCGGCGATGCGTTGCGTGAGAATGCCGTTTGTCGGAATCGTGATGTATTCGGGTTGACAATGTTGGTAGCCGGCAAGCACCATCTCCGGCAAGTCTTTGCGCAGAAACGGTTCGCCGCCGGTGAATGTCAAATAAATCGGTCCGCGCCCGATGTGTTGAAACACGCGTGTCCATTCATCGAGCGTGAGGTCGTCGTTCGGCTTGCGCCACACGTCGCACGTGCGGCATTTGCTGTTGCAACGATACGACACGCTCACGACGATGCTGAACGGCAATAATTTTGGGAAGCCGAAACGATAGAACGACCAGTAGAGGGGGATTTTGGGAAGGAGGGAGGCAAGCATTAGCAACTCATTGTATCGTCTCTCTTAATTGCTATTTGAGACCCAGGACATTGATCGTATTCTGCCAGTATTTGAGCGCAATCAACAAATTTGTTGAAACTCACTGTTTGGAAAGTTTCCGTTGACATCGGTGTTGTGTTGGAGGCCAGGCGGCAAGCATCAGAAAGAAAAAGGCAAGGAGCAAAATGCGGAATGGGAAGAGGGCGAACTTTGGTCGCCTCCATTTACGGCATGTCGTGTCGGATACGTACACTGGTTGGCGTAATAACCACAAAACTATGGGGCAATTCTTCGCTGTGTTTGCGAATAGCATCCGCGACAATCACGGCTTTACGTTCAGGCGAGAGACCAAACAAGCGCGCGAGAATGACGCCGAGAGAAATCCGGCGTTGCCGAAATACCAATTCGCCAAAATCCTTATCGGCAGTTAAAAGCATCGCGCCTTCTTGATTGGCGCGCGCGCAAGCACCATATCGTCCGAGATGCCCGGTTCCATTTCTGTGACAAAAGGAACGCGGTGCCCATCTTGTCTCAACCGTTCAACGATTTGACGATCAATACTCTCGTCAGCCAGCAAATTCACACCGATGCCTCAATCGGATAGACCACATCAGCGCGCAACGCTTCTGTCGCAAACGCTAACGCCGCGCGGATTGCCTCCTCAGTCAAACGCGGATGGGCAGAAAGAATTTGTTCCGTTGTTTCGCCTGCCGCGAGTTTTTCCAAAATCAACTCAACTGTGATTCTTGTTCCGATGATGACGGGCTTGCCCATCATCACGGTGGGATCAGCGCGAATCCATTTGTTTACGAGTTCGTTCGCCATTTTTCACCTCTAAGTGCCTTCGCTTTTTCTTTCGCGCCCAGGAAAAATCGGAGCGCATCTTTCGCGCGTTGCGGCGCGTTGAGCCACGTGTCCTTCATCAGCAATCGCCGCGCGATCCGATGCGGACGGAAATAGAATCGGCGGTACGCTTCGTGCCATTTGCGCTCGACGAGTTCGGCGGTCAGATCGCCTACTTGGAAATGCGCCTTGTCGGAATGAATCGCGTAATCGTCCCACGTGTGCGAAAAGAGAATCCCTTCCTTCTGCACAAGCTTCCACAACTCGGTGCCGGGGAACGGCGCAGCGATCATAAAGTTGGCAAGATCGGGATCGAGTTCCAGGGCAAGTTGCGTCGTCTTGTCCATCGTCTCTGCGGTTTCGCCGGGCATTCCGTAGATGAAAAAGCCCATCGTTTGCAGACCGGCGGCTTTGGCGTTCTTGAACGCTGCGCGCACTTGATCGAACGTTTGTGATTTTTTGACGACGCGTTTCAAGATGTACTCGTCGCCGCTTTCCACGCCAAACCCCACGCGCTTGCAACCGGCTTTCTTCATCAATTGAAACAACTCGGCATCGGTGTGATTCACTTTCATGCCGTGCACGGTAACCCAAGGCACCGTGTTCAGCCCCTCGGCGATGATCGCGCGGCACAAATCCTTGGCACGTTTCAAATCGAGATTCCAAATATCGTCCGTGATGCCGATTTCGGTCGCGCGCATCTCTTTGACCAAGTATCGCCACTCTTTGATCACATTCTCGATGGAGCGCGCGCGCCACGTATCGCCGGTAATCGGCTTGGAACAGTAGGTGCATTTGTAGGGACAGCCACGCGAGGTTACGATGGTGTACGCGCGCGCGTGTGGATCGAGACCATCGGTGAGGGGATTCAAGTTGGTGTAACGTTCGATCTTGAAGAGGTGGTACGCCGGCATCGGAATGTGATCGAGATCGGGACGCAGGGGACGATCCAGATTGTGGATCACTTTGCCGAACGCATCGCGCCACGAGAGACCCAGGATATTGCGAAAGCGCCCGTCGTTGACATTCTTCCCATCTTCCAGAACGCGCACAAATTCGATAATCGTATCTTCCGCTTCGCCGCGCGCGACAAAATCCACTTGCGGCTTTTGCATGGATTCGTCCGGCTGGAGCGTGAGATGCGGTCCCCCCAAGATCGTGATCGCCCCGCGCTGTTTGGCGGCGATCGCATCGCGCCACGCATTCTCAATCAGAACGGTCGGCGCAGAAAAACCCACGACCTCGTACGGATGACCTTCTGCAATGGCGCGATCTAATACGTGCGCAACCGATTCTTCTTCGACGGCGCCATCGAACAGCGTCACATCGGTATAGCCATTTGCCAGCAACGCGCCGGCAAGATACCCCAAACCGTTATGGATATGCGCGCGCGAATTCCACACTTTGGATTCGGGCGAGACGAGCAAGATTCTCATAGGTTCACCACCGCGATGATTATACCTTAATAGATGGAATGTGTCATTGACAATCAAAACGAAAGGCGAGACCCTCATCGCCCCGCCTCAACGAAATCAGAATCAGCGACTAGCCCAGTTCGCGCACATATTTTTGTAAATCCCGTTGAGTAATGCGAACCGGCTTTTCTTTGACGATCTGGGCCATCTCTTTGGGCGTGAGCCGCAGTTTCAAATTTTCGTAGGCTTCTTCCGGACTCCCACCATAGCCCAGCTTCTTTTTGCCATTCTTCATGGCAAAGAGGTAAAAGTAATGCGGATGATTGAAACTACTCATAGTCTTGGTCATGTCATTGCGAGGAGCGTTTTAGCGACGAAGCAATCTCCGAATTGGTTGAGAGATGGCTGTGCGGCTTCGCTCGCAATGACCAATCAAATTACGCTTTGATTAACGCCCCTTCAAACACACCCGATTTTTCGCGCAAGAATTGCGGCAATCCTTCGTTCACTTGCCGCTCAAACTTGCCTTGGAGCAATTGCTTGTAAAACTTGTAATCAATCCCCTTGACCTTCTCATCGTCGGGATAGCGATGATAATTTTCTTTGGACATCCGGCTTTTGCCTTCGGCGATCAGTTGATAACCCAGTGCCGAGCCGGGATACGGCGCATAGTACGAAATCGAAGGCAAGACGCGTTTCATCCGCTTGAGCATGCGAATCGTATCGAACGCATCTTCGCGCGTTTCGCCGGGAATCCCCAGCATAATGTTCGCCCAAAATTTCGGCGGGATATAGCCGCGCGCTTCCAAATCATCGCCGATGCGATTGAGCAAGTCAATCGCAAAATAATTATCTTCTGCCGTACATTCCTTGTTCAGGATTTCTAGCACACGATCACTGCCCGATTCAAATCCAATCGAGATAATGTTCCAATTCGTCTCGCGCACCAGCGCCTCAAACAAATCGGGCCATTGACGCACCGTGTCCGAACGCGCCGCCGCCCAATAGGGCCAGCGTTTGTGCGCCTTGCGCGGGAATTTCTCCAACCATTCTTTGAGCCACGGCGGATTTTGGAAGAACATCGAATCGTGGATGACGAACGAGCCGATCGGACCATACGTGTCATCCAGAAAATTCAACTCGTCAATCACCTGATCCACGGATTTACGCCCCATATTGGCGATGTACGATGATTCGTTGCAAAAGACACATTGCCACGGACACACACGACTGGTGAGAATGGTGACGACGGGACCTGGACCCCAGCCGCATTCCGGTTCAAGGGGCCAGGGAAAGTCCGGTAAGTTGGGATTGGGCCACAGCGTGCGATCCATCAGGGGCCAGTCCGCCATTGATTTTGCGCCAACACCTTGCACCACGCGCGGAAACGCACGCGGGTCTTTCATCAAGTCCACAATGATATTTTCGCCGGGACCTTGAACTATGACATCAAACTCTTTGACCGCTTCCATTTCGTCGGGCGCGACGGTGGCGTGCATTCCGCCAGTGATGACCAATCCTTTGGGATTGACGCGCTTGAAAATTCTTGCGGCTTGGTACGCAAACGGATAGGTGTAACTGCGCACGTTCATGATCAAAGTGTCGTACCCTTGCACGCGCGGCGCAAGTTCATCGAACGCGTGAAGCGAGCGCGTCGAAAACAAATCGGTTGCGACACCATTGTTTTTCAAAATTGTGCGGAGAAGACCCAGTCCGTGATCTTGCCAGCGATCGTGCGCCCCCGCCGGGCGAACGAATACCCCAAGGTCTCCGAGGTCAAGCCAAAGACGTTTCATCAGCACGCTACCTGTGTTTCTTCCACCATCGCCTTGACATCGTCTTTTTCTTTTTTGGGCAAAACGATTTTCAACGCCATCCGCAAGGTGCGCGGAAAATGTTGCCACGTGGATTTCCGCATCAAGGTCATCGCAATGCGATGCGGGCGCAAATAGAATCGGCGATACGCTTCTTTCCATTTCTTTTCTTGAATCGTTGCCGTCGTCTCACCCAACTCGTAGCGCGCCTTGCCTTCAAAGAACACGTAATCTTGCCAATCCTTGACCAACATTCGCCCGCCATTGCGATGCACCTGTTCCCACACTTTGGTGCCGGGATACGGTGTCATCATCGAAAAGTTGGCGACAAGCGGATCAAGTTCACAGGCAAGTCGAATCGTCTTTTCCATCGTCTCTTCGGTATCGCCCGGCAGGCCGATGATGAAAAAGCCCACCGTTTCCAAGCCAACCTTTTTCGCGTTCTTGAACGCTTGCTTGATTTGCTCATGCGTAACGCGCTTGTCAATGGATTCCAAAATATCCTCGTCGCCGGTTTCTACGCCAAACGCCAGCCGTTTCAAACCGGCTTCTTTCATATGCCGCAATAAATCTTCGTCGGCAAGATTGGCGCGGATACCGTTGATGAGAATCCAAGGTACGTGATTCAATTTTTCCTTAATGAGCAAATCCGATAGTTCGTGCAGACGTTTGCGATTGATGTTCGCGGAATCATCGAGAATGCCGATCTCTTGCGCGCCCAAATCGTGAACGAGATGCGCCCACTCTTTGACAACACTCTCCGGCGAACGTGCGCGCCACTTTTCCGCCATCACCGATTGCGAACAAAACGTGCAACGATAAGGACACCCGCGCGACGTCATAATGCTGAACGATTTGCCTTTTTCAATGGCGTCCATTGCCGGCTGAAGCGAGGTATAGCGTTCCATTTTGAAATAGTGATACGCCGGGAAAGGCAAGTCATCGAGATTGGCAATCGCAGGTCGTTCGTGCGTATGCCGAATCTTGCCATCGGTCGTTTGATATGTGATGCCGAGCACGCCATCGAGCAATTTGTTCGCCGGATCGAGTAGATCAACCGATTTAAAGCCGGGATTGTTTTTCTTTGCTTGCTCAACAACCTCGCATAAATTGAGCCAGGTTTCTTCGCCTTCGCCGCGCGCCACCACGTCAATTTCCGGACGCGAGGCGGCTTCTTCCGGCAACGCGGAAACGTGGGGACCGCCTTGCACAATGACCACATCGCGCACGGATTTGATTTCGCGCGCGGCATACCAACCTTGCTTCACTTGCGGCGTGTTGCTAGTGATGCCCACAATATCGGGTTGATAGTCGCGAACAAAATCGGCTAACTTGATGTCTTCCACATCCATATCGAACACGCGCACCTCATCGCCCCGTCGTTCACTCACCGCAGCAAGATAAGCAATGCCGAGATGTGGGGTAGTGCGGGTATCAATAGGCAATTGAAAACGTGGATTGATTAAGAGAACACGCAAAGGAAAACCTCCTTGGGGGAGTGTAGCGATTAGAGTGTCGAGTTAGAGATCGAGTGTAAAGATAGCGTATAGAGTAGCGTGCACATTATAGCATTGAGCCAGAGCCAAGTCAATTATTGTGCCCGCGGGAATATATAATTTTTATAAAAATATTTCAATAAATTACCGCACCGTTATTCCTTATTCATCAACGAGGTTGAGAAATTCAAACGCGCGGGCACCCGCCACCGGAAATCCGGCTCGCGGTCGCGATAACTGACGGTTTTGCGGTACCCAAAATCGGTACTAAAACTGGAGAACGCTCGCCGCTGATAATAATGGGGGGGATGTCGGCGCAACGCGCGGACACCACGCGCAGCGATGGAGATCGGCGTGTATGCTTTGCGACAAATCCAATCGTACCCGCGTCGCAATTGTTCAACCGTCATTTGTTTGGGTTGGAACACAACATGCGCGGTATCGTACTTGCTCCACGGTATATTCGGAAGCAACCGTCCTTGGGCTTCATATTCGCGGCGCAATTCGGTGCCGGGATAGGGCGTCATAATCGTAAAACTCACCGCGTCCAATTCACTTTCACGCACAAAGTCCCACGTGTTTTCAAAAACATCCGGCGTGTCGCCATCCAAGCCCAACACAAACAGACCGACGACGCCAATACCATGCTGGTGGATCGTGTCAATCACGCGCTTGTACTCTTCGATCCCGCCCTTGCTCTTGCCCCCCAGGTCACGCCGATTGCTCGCATTGATGGATTCAAAGCCAATGAACAATTTATCCAAATGCGCCTGCCGCGCCAGTCCGAGCAGTTCCGGAAAATTGCCCACCATCATTTCGGCTTGGGCCGTCCAGCCGTTCAGATCGAGTTTTTTCAGCGCATCGAACAATTGCACGATGTAATCGGGATGGGTGCGAAAGTTGAGACCAAAATTATCATCGGTCAGGAAGAATCGTTTGATGCGCCGCCGCTGAATCTCGTCCACCACTTCATCAACCGGACGATGGCGCATCACTTTGCCGCTCACCCGAATCGCCGTACAAAAATGACAATCGCGGGGACAGCCGCGCGTGATCTCCATATATGGCGTCCAATAGTGGCGATGTTCGTCCACCATCTTGAGCACGCGGTCCGTGATCGCGGTAACACCGGCAAGATTGATCCATGATTCATCGGTGTAGATTTTTTGCAAACGATCCTTCAGCGCATCAGAAATGATTTGGGGCCAGGTGTGATACCCTTCCCCGATGGCAGTCACGTGCGCCCATTGTGCCACTTCGGCCGGCGCGAGCGTGGCATGCGTGCCGCCCACCACAACCGTTGCGCCGCGTCGCTGTGCAACGAACGCGATTTCTTTGGCGCGATCAATCGTCAACGTCTTGCTCGTGATCCCCACCAAATCGTTTTTGCCCAAACGATGCAGAGGCAAAGGACCCAAATCTTCATCCCAGATTTCAACCGGGATTTGATCCGGCACCAGACTGGCTAAACGCATCAACGTATAAGGTGAGCCGGGCGCTTTGCCAAACATTCGTCCTTCGCGTCCAGGCCAAATGAGTACGATTTTTTGAATGTCCATCTATGGCTCTCCTCGCCGATTGACACGGCGCGCAAATGTAAATGCCCGTGCCGCAACGAACGCATCGGCACATTCGTCATATTCTCGAACGAACACATTGATGTGTTGTTCGTCAATCATAATCAAGTTGTACGCGTTACCATTGCCATGACGCAAACGATCACTCGTCGCTGTGCCAGCCCGTGCAACCACAATGCCGTTCGATGTTTGTTCCGCGTGCGCCACGTGGGTGTGTCCGTTCAGCACAAGTTCAACGCCGTATCGCGCCAGAAAATCGAGCGTGTGTTCCGCGCGCCAAAAGCCGGCGGGCCGCCATCCTTGCCAGATCAATTGGTGATGCGTAACCACAACACGCACAGCCTCGTGTGGCATGGCGGCAAGTTGTGCGCCAAGCCAGTCTCGCTGTGCGCGCGACCAAAAGCCGCCGGGCAGAATCGGGCGATTGTCGTTCAAGCCGACGGCACACAATCCATCCACGCGCAGTACCGCGTCAATATCGTTGTGGATGTACCGGACGTACCGCGCAAAACGATGCGTGAACCGTTCGACCAGATCAGCCACCGGCAAAATGGGTTGATCGTGATTGCCGGGAATGGTCAAGGTCGGCACGTGAATCCGCGCGAGAAAATCGCGCGCCTGTTCAAACTCGCGATGACGTGCGCGCATCGTCAAGTCGCCGGAAACAATCACGGCGTCTGGGTTCAACGCCGCGATTTCGCGCAAGATAATTTCGTCGAGATGAGTGCTGTGATGCGGGCCAAAGTGTAGGTCGGAAAGATGGATGAGGGTAGGCATAGTATTGGTAGGGGCGAGGAGACTCGCCCCTACGCTTAGATTTTCTTCACCAATTCGTCAGTGTCAATTTGCGCGCGTTGCAAACGCCCGCTATAATCCACATAGATTGTCTTCCATTCGCAAAATGTGTCAAGTACCACCGGTCCACCGCCTTCGCGATGGCCGTTGCCGGTGCCGCGCGTGCCGCCAAACGGCAATTGCACTTCGGAGCCGATGGTGCCGGCATTGATGTAGAGCAACCCGGTGGTTACATCGCGCATCGCTTCAAACGCGCGATTCACGTTCGAGGTGTACACCGAGGTGGAGAGACCAAAGTTCGTTCGATTGTTCACTTCAATCGCTTCTTCCAACGAATGGATGGTCAAGACCGAGAGCGAAGGCCCAAAGATTTCTTCTTGTGCCACACGCATGGTGGGTGTAACATTATCAAAGATGGTGGGCTTGTAGAACGAACCTTTGGCAAGATCGCCTTCGGTGGCAAAATCACCGCCGATGAGTACGGTGGCACCTTCTTGTTTGGCGATTTCGGTGTACTCGTGAATTTTCTGTGCCGCTTTTTTGTTGATAACCGGCCCAACATCGGTTGTAGGCAGTAAGCCATCACCCAGCCGCAACTTGCTCACGCGTGCAACCAGTTTATCCATCAGAGGTTTCTTGATCGCCTGATGCACAATCAAACGACTGCAGGCGGTACACCGTTGCCCGGTCGTGCCGAACGCGCTCCACACAATTCCATCAATCGCCAGATCAAGGTCGGCATCGTCCATCACGATGATCGCATTCTTGCCACCCATCTCCAGCGAAACGCGTTTGAGCTTCTGCGCCGCCTTGATGCTCACATCGCGCCCAATCTCGGTCGAGCCGGTGAACGTGATCAAGCGCACTGCCGGATGTGCGACGAGGGCGTCTCCCACCACGCCACCACCGCCGGTGATAAGATTGACCACGCCGGGCGGAAAGCCGGCTTGTTCGTAAATTTCGATCATCTTGACCGCCAGCACCGGCGTATCGCTTGCCGGTTTCCAGATCACGGTGTTGCCGCAAACGAGCGCGGGAAACATTTTCCACGCCGGGATCGCAATCGGAAAATTCCACGGCGTAATCGCGGCAACGACACCCAGCGGATCGCGCACTGCCATCGCCCATTTGCTGGGCAACTCGCTGGGAACCAGCAAGCCATTGAGCCGGCGACCTTCACCTGCCATGTACATCGCCATATCAATGGCTTCTTGAACATCGCCCAACGCTTCTGGGAGCACCTTGCCCATTTCGCGCGTGAGCAGTTCGCCCATCTCTTGTTTGCGTGCGCGCAAAATTTCCGAGACGCGATAGATCAATTCCGCGCGTTTGGGCGCGGGATACTTGCGCCATTTTTCAAACGCGGTTTGTGCCGCGTTCACCGCATCGGCAACATCTTGCGCATCCGATGCCGGTACCAGACCGATCAACTCGCCGTTGGCGGGGTTGTAACTAGCAAACGTTTTGCCCGTACGCGCGGGCACCCATTGACCGTTGATAAAGTTTTTAAACTCGGACATTGGAAATACCTCCTCGTTGAAGATTTCGCCTTTTCTATTTTATCCGAATTGCGCCAATTCGTAAACAAGTCCTTATGACTTTTTAATGCGTCAAGTCATTTCCTTATGTCTTTTTAAGTGGCACACGCTAGAATTATTTCGATAGAAAGGTTTTCTATGCGCGATCGAATTGAATTCTTGTTTGCTCACTGGGCGGTCGCTAAACTGAACGATTTGCGGGGACCACGTTGGCGCGCACTCGTTGAGCGGGTAGCGGCGTTGCCATCCACCCATCCCGATGCCCTGGCATTTGCCTTGATGATGATTCGCTTGAATGGCTGCGTGGCATGCACAGCGCAACGTTATCGCGAACGCAACGGGTGCGCCGATTGTTCGCGGTTTGTGTTGACCACGCTGGCAAAAGAAAGCGAAGCGAGTTTGCTAGCCCGTTTCCGCGCGGCGCAAAAAGAGGTGGCCGCATCTTTGCGAGAAACACAGCGCGAAACCAAAGTGAGGCAAATCGCATAATGGCTCGACATTCTTCTCCTACCCTCGTGGCACACGAACATACTTGGACTGGCGAGAAACTATCGTTGCTCGCCATCTTTGCCCATCCGGAAGACGAATCATTTGGTCCGGCCGGCACGCTCGCCAAGTACGCCAGCGAGGGAATTCAAGTCTCGTTGGTGGCTGCCACACGCACAAATGCCGCGAACGAAGCAGGCAATACCCTGCAACAACCGACACGCGATCGCGTCTGTTCTTGCCGCGCCTCCGGCATTCGCCGGGCGTGTCTCTTTGATCAGCGTCGCGGCGAGTTGAAACACATCGCGCTCGATGTCATCGTGGAACGCTTGGTGCGTTGGATTCGCGAGACGCGCCCCCAGGTGATCATTACGTTTGGTCCCCAGGGATTGACTGGCGATGAAGACAATCGCATCATCAACATGGCGACCCAGGTTGCCTTTCACGCCGCAGGCGATCCCAACCAATTCACGCATCACCTTGAAGACGGCTTGTCTCCGCACATACCACAAAAGTTGTACTATTGCCTGTTACCGCAAAGTTTGGTGCAACGCTGGGGCATTCCCGGCATCCACGCCGCGCCAGATCAAGAGATCACCACCGTGCTCGACGTTTCGATGTACCATGAAGCCATCAAGAACGCTTTGTATTGCCAACGCCATGGGGGGTTGGATTTCATTCGCTGGCTCACCGAGAATCCGCACATGCAATGGAACGCGGAATATTATACCCTCGTTGAATCACGTTTGCGAAAAAGACCTAAACACGAAAAAGATTTGTTCGCCGGTTTGAGATAGGGGCGAGGGGACCTCGCCCCTATCAATTTTTGTGGTATAATCAAGGCGATGACAACGTCGTCAAAATATCTGCCCAATGCTGAACCTTTCTATTTTCCCGGCAATCGCATCGGTTGTTTGCTCATTCATGGATTCACCGGCACACCGTACGAAATGCGCGCGCTGGGCAACCGTCTTGCCGAACAGGGCTATACCGTGCTTGCCCCGGCACTCGCGGGCCACGCCACGCAACTCGCCGACATTTTGCCCACCCGTTGGACGGATTGGTATGCCAGCGTGACGCACGCTTATGCGCAATTGCGCGAGACGTGCGATGCCATCTTTCCAATCGGCTTGTCGCTGGGGGGCGCGTTGGCATTGCACCTCGCCGCGCATCGTCCACTTGCCGGCGTCGTCGCGGTCTCGGCACCCTTTACGATTGAGAATCCCCTGATTCCACTCTTTCGATTTTTCCCCTTTCTCTACAACTTGATTCCCGCCACCCCTAAACGCGCCAGCGATGTAGATACGGTTGATCAAAGCATTCACGCCAATCGTCCGGAATACCCGGCGTATCCCACCCGCGCCGCCACCAATTTGATCTTTGATTTTCTTCCACACCTCCACGCCGATCTGGGCGACATTACGGTGCCGGTCTTGCTCATCCAATCGCGCGGTGACCGCACGATTCCGGCAAATTCACTGGACGAATACGCCCGGCGCATTGCATCGCAACAGGTCGAGACAGTGTGGCTGGAAAAAAGCGGTCATTTGGTTTTGGAAGACATTTCCAAAGAGCAAGCGTTCGATGCGATTCTGAACTTTGTGCACCGCTATTCATAGATAAAAGATTAACCCGTTGACATCATCGTTCATCGTTCGTCTTTTGTCATTCGTCATCAGAGGAGAAGAAACCATGGAACATTCCGAAGGCACATTCCAAGGTGCAGGCAATCTCAAATTGTTCTATCAATGTTGGCGCCCGGAGGGTGAGGTGCGCGCCGCGCTGGCAATTGTGCATGGCTTTGGCGAACATAGCGGTCGCTATCCGAATGTCGTTCAACACTTTGTCCCACGCGGCTATGCAATTTACGCCCTTGATCATCGCGGACATGGTCGCTCACCGGGACAACGTGGATACATCAACACGTGGAACGAGTATCGCGAGGATGTGCATGCGTTCGTACAAATGGTTACCACCTACACGTCGTCGCGCCCGATCTTTTTGTGGGGGCACAGTCTTGGTGGCCTCATCGTTCTTGAGTACGCGCTCCACTATCCCGATGGCTTGCGTGGCGTGATCGCTAGCGCGCCATTGCTAGGTCAAGCCGGCGTCTCGCCGATTCTGATCGCGCTTGCACGCGTGCTCTCACGGATCGCCCCCAAGTTCTCACTCAGTACCGGGTTGGACGCAACAACCCTTTCGCGCGACCCAGCCGTGGTGCAAGCGTACACCAGTGATCCACTCGTACACAGTTTAGCCACGCCGCGTCTCAGCACCGAAATCACTGCCGCGCAACAATGGACTCGGGCGCACGCCGGCGAATGGCGCGTGCCCTTGCTCCTCTTCTTCGGCACCGCCGATCGCTTGGTTCCTCCAGAAAATACGCGCGCGTTTTTCGATGCCATCACTTTCGCCGACAAGCACAAAATCGAATACGAAGGCGCATATCACGAAACCCACAACGACATCCTTCACGCGCAAGTGATGGCGGATGTGGAGCAGTGGTTGGAAGCACACAAGTAGGACAAATCCAAATTTGTCCTACAAAGGAGCAACGATGAAAGCACTCGTCAAAAAATTCGCGCGACCCGGCTTGTGGTTGGAAGATGTGCCCGAACCACACGTGGGCATCAACGATGTGCTGATCAAGATTCATAAGACCGCCATTTGCGGTACCGATGTGCACATTTACAACTGGGATGCGTGGTCCCAAAAAACCATCCCAGTGCCAATGACAATTGGGCATGAGTTTGTCGGTACGATTGCTGGGTTTGGCAGTAACGTGCAAGGTTTTCAAATCGGCGAGATTGTGTGCGGCGAAGGGCACATTGTTTGTGGCAAGTGCCGCAATTGTCTGGCGGGGCGTCGGCACCTGTGCAAGGACACCCAAGGCGTCGGCGTGAATCGCACGGGCGCATTCGCCGAATATCTCTGCATCCCCGCCACGAATGCTTGGCACGCTGATCCACGCATCCCGCTCGACGTCTTGGCGATCTTTGACCCGTTCGGCAATGCCACCCACACCGCGCTCTCGTTCAACGTGCTAGGCGAAGATGTGCTCATCACCGGCGCGGGACCCATTGGCATGATGGCGACCGCCATCGTCAAGCATGCCGGGGCACGTTACATCGTTACCACCGATGTCAACCCCTATCGGCTGGAACTGGCAAAGAAGATGGGCGCGACGGTGGCGTTGAATGTCAAAGAAAAAAGAATCGCGCAGGTACAAAAAGAGCTGGGGATGAAAGAAGGATTCGACGTGGGCTTGGAAATGTCCGGCAATCCCGATGCCTTGCGCGAGATGATTGACAATATGTGTCACGGCGCCAAAATCGCGTTACTTGGAATTCCCAATCAAGAGATCGCCATTGATTGGAACAAGGTCATCTTTAATATGTTGACGATCAAGGGAATCTACGGACGCGAAATGTTCGAAACGTGGTACTTGATGCAAACGATGCTACAAAGCGGACTTGACATCAGCCCGGTGATCACGCATCGTTTCCATTACACCGAATTTGAAAAAGCCTTCGAGGTGATGCGGTCGGGGAATGCGGGGAAAGTGATTTTGGATTGGGAGAGTTGACAAAGGCCGTGAGGCGTGATCCGTGTTGCGTAAAACGGAATGCGCAATACGATGCGGGTGAGGCAAAGGATGTCAAACAAACTGCAATGGATTTCCGATGAAATGAACGCGCTGCAAGAGCAGGGACTCAAGATCACCATCCGTACGATTGGCTCTGCCTGCGGACCTTGGATGATGGTGGATGGCAAGCGCGTACTGAATTTTTGCACGAACAACTATCTTGGATTCGCGAACGATCCGCGCCTGCGCGAGGCAGCGAAAAAAGCGATTGACGATTGGGGCGTGGGACCTGCCGCCGTGCGCAGCATCGCCGGCACGCTCGAATTGCATCGCGAGTTTGAACGCCGCATTGCCGCGTTCAAAGGCGTGGAGGACGCGCTCTATGTGCAATCCGGTTTTTGCGCCAATCAAGCCGCCATTCCACCGATGGTTGGCAAAGAGGATGTGATCTTTACCGATCGCTTGAACCACGCGAGCATCATTGACGGCTGTCGTTTGTCGTCCGCGAAAATTATCATTTACGAACATTGCGATGTCGCCGATGCCGAGCGCGTCATCAAAGAGAACGTCGGCAACTATCGGCGCGCGATGCTCATCACCGATGGGGTCTTTTCGATGGACGGCGACGTAGCGCCGCTCGACCAATTGTACGAGGTGTGCGAAAAGTACGGCGTTATCACGATGGTGGATGACGCGCACGGCGAAGGCGTGCTGGGACGTGGGGGGCGCGGCATCGTGGATCATTTCAACTTGCACGGCAAGTTCGATTTGGAAATTGGCACACTCTCGAAAGCGTTTGGCGTGGTGGGGGGCGTGATTGCTGGCAAGAAAATCGTCATTGATTGGATTCGTCAGCGCGCGCGCCCATTTTTGTTTTCGAGCGCGGTGACGGCAGCCGACACCGCCGCCTGTCTCGCGGCAGTGGACGTGTTGGAAAAATCCACCGAACTCGTGGACAAGTTGTGGGAGAACACGCGCTATTTCAAGAGCGAGATGAAGCGGCTTGGCTTCGATACCGGCGTCAGCACCACTCCCATCACACCAATTATGCTGGGTGAAGCTCCGCTCGCGCAACAATTTTCGCGCGCGCTGTTCGAGAATGGCGTCTTCGCGATGGCGATTGGTTATCCCACTGTTCCCAAAGGCAAGGCGCGTATCCGCGTGATGATCAGCGCGGCGCACTCGCGCGAGGATTTAGATCGCGGGTTGGAGGTGTTTGCGCGGGTGGGAAGGGAATTGGAGGTGATTCGATGAGCCAATGATGATGGTTTTGTCGCTTTGCGCTTCTGTAAGCGACAATCTGTAACTTAAAATCTGCAGGGGGCGACAAATGAAAACTCGACTTACTTTGATCGTCCTTTTGTTTATCGTGCTCGGCTTGAGCGCGCCCACTGCGTCCGCGGCACCGCGCGATGTGTGCGTCAGCACTGGCAATGGCAATTGGCACACCGCTGGCACGTGGAGCTGTGGTCACGTACCTACCAGCGCCGACATTGTCATCGTCAACAACGGTCACACTGTCGACCTAGATCTGACGACCGGCTACGCGTACCAACTCATCGTCGGCGGCGGTACGAGCGGCACGCTGTGGATGCCACTCTCACTGGAGGTGGGCGCCGGCGGAGTGAGCATCAGCAACGGCGGCACGTTCGAACTCGAGGGGGAGCTAACCATCGCTGGCAATCTGACCGTCAATGGCACCTTCAACGGCGGTTCCGGATTGGTCTTCATTAATCAAGGCGATTTGAACATCTCGAGTTCCGGCACGTTCAACGCGCCCGGCCATCAGACCCCGATCACCAACGGCAATTTCACCAACAGCGGCACGTTCAACCACAACAACGGCAAAATCTTGATGAACGGTTCGTCCGCCAAAAATATCAGCAGCACCGGGAGTGGCGCGTTCTATGATCTGCGGATCAACAACTCGGCGGGTGTGAACCTCACCTCCAACGCGACGATTCAAGGCACACTCACCTTGGATTACGATCTGCGCGTCTCGAGCGGATACGCCCTAACGATGGGGGCTAGTTCCGCCACAGCGGGTGGCGCGGATGTGATCGGCAAGACAAAACGCACATCGCTTTCATCTGGCACCGCGTACACCTTTGGCAGCACGTACACAACGATCACCTTTGGGTCGGGGGGAACGTTGCCCAGCGAAGTATCGGTCGAGTTGTTCAAAACCGCGCCGGGCGGCTTGGCAAACGCGGTGCAACGCTACTATGTGATCACGCCAACAGACGGCAGTGGCTACACCTTCGACCTGCGTCTGCACTATCTCGATTCAGAACTGAGCGGCATCACCGAAGCGAATCTGCAGATGTGGCGACAGGATAGCGGGCGCTGGACTTTGCAAGCGCGCACGAACAACAACACGACGGACAACTGGGTCGAAAAGACGGGACTGACCAATTTCTCGCTCTGGGCGCTCTCGGACAGCGGCGCGCCCACCGCCGTCACGCTCTCCTTGTTCGATGCGCGCGTGGAGGCGACGAATGCGTTGCTATTCGCTGGACTTGTGTTCGTGCTGGGTGTGGTACTGTGGTGTGTAAAGATAAAAGACAGATGACGTAAGGACGAAGGATCGGCGATTCTGCAATCGGCAACCGGCAATCACCACTCGATCACCGATCAGCCGTCGTCGGTCTTTCGTCCTTTTGGGGGACAAACCATGGCGAGCCCAACACTTCTCTACCTCTCGCGTGCCGATGTCGAGTCGGTGGGCGTGACGATGAAAGAAATCATTGACGCGCTTGAAATCGCGTTTCGCGAACACGGCGAGGGGCACGTAGAAATGCCGCCCAAGCCCGGCATCCACACCCAACCGGATGCGTTCATTCACGCGATGCCCGCGTACATTCCCGCGTTGAAATCGGCGGGGATGAAATGGGTGAGCGGCTATCCCGAAAATTACAAACGCGGTTTGCCGTACATCACCGGCTTGATGATTCTCAACGATGTCGAGACCGGCATCCCGCTCGCGGTGATGGATTGCACGTGGATCACCGCAATGCGAACCGGCGCGGCAACCGCCGTGGCGGCAAAATACCTCGCACGCCCGGCATCAGAGTCGGTGGGCATCCTGGGATGCGGTGTGCAGGGGCGCAGCAATCTCGAAGCGTTGAAGGTGTTGTTCCCGATCACGCGCGTCGTTGCGTACGATACCTTACCCGATGCGGCAGAACGCTATGCACGCGAGATGAGCGAACGCTTCGGCGTGGAGGTAACGATTGCCCAACAACCGCGCGAGGCGGTTGAGGGACTAGACCTCGTCGTTACAGCGGGACCGATTCTGCGCAAACCCCACGCGACGATCAAAGCGGGGTGGCTCGCCGAAGGCGCATTCGCGTCGCTCGTAGATTTCGATTCATACTGGGATGGCGCGGCGATGCGCGAAGCATCCAAGTTTTGCACAGACGACCTTCCGCAATTCGAACATTATCGGGCAATCGGTTACTTTCAAGATACGCCGCCGATTTATGCGACGGTGGGTGAGTTGGTCGCCGGCAAAAAGTGTGGGCGCGAGAACGCCAAGGAAAAGACAATGACGTGTAATCTAGGTCTCGCGCTGGATGATATGGCAACCGCACCCATCGTGTACCGGCGTGCGATGGAACGCGGCGTGGGAACGTGGTTGGAGTTGTGAGGAGGTTGCGATGTTTCTCGGCGCACATATGTCCATTGCCGGCGGCGTGGAGAATGCCGTCTTGCGCGGTCAGAGTGTTGGTTGCGAATCGATTGGAATGTTTACCAAAAACAACAATCAGTGGAAAGCCAAACCACTGACGCGCGAAGACGCGGATCGTTTCAACGCCGCCCTCGTCGAAACCGGGATTCGCCCCGTCGTCGCGCACACCTCGTACCTCATCAACCTCGCTTCGCCCGACGTGGCATTGTGGAAGAAATCCATCGCCGCAATGGAAGATGAATTGAAACGGTGCGAATGGCTCGGTATTCCGTACCTCGTCTTGCATCCCGGCTCGCATATGGGCAAAGGCGTGGACTGGGGCATTCAACGCCTCGCCGATGCGTTCGATCACATTCATCGCAAACTGCCCAACCTGCGCGTCATGACGCTGCTAGAACAGACGGCGGGGCAAGGGACCAATCTGGGACACACGTTTGAGGAACTGGCGCGGATGCGTGAACTGATCGAAGAAAAAGGGCGCATCGGTTTCTGCGTGGACGCGTGTCATTTGTTCGCCGCCGGCTACGACTTGCGCACGCCCGAAACGTACGCGGATGTGTTCAAACGCTTCGACGATGTGATCGGTATTGCACACCTCAAGGCGTGGCATCTCAACGATTGCAAGAGCGATCTGGGCGCGCGCGTGGATCGGCACGAACACATTGGCAAGGGGAAATTGGGTAAAGCCGCTTTCAAAAATATTTTGAACGATCCGCGCTGGCACGATTTGCCCGGCATTCTGGAAACACCCAAGAGCGAGGATCTGCACGAAGACAAAACGAATCTGCGTATACTGAGATCATTGATTGACGCGTAGAGTCAAAGCCGAACGCATGCCTCGCCCCTCCCCGATGAATATCCTTTCAACCGCCGAAATCGAACAACAAATTGCGCACTATCCGCTTGAATTTGATTCGGTCAAAGACGACGAAATCGAATGGCGGTATCAGCCGCCGGCTTTCGTTGTCGCCTTCGTGGATTATCTCGAAACGTTTCAGCGCATTCCCTCGCCAGACGAATTTGCCGCACATTACATCGCGCTCAACCGCGATGTGTTGAACAACGAGTTCTTGCGCAAATGGAGACCGGCGGAACACGCATCGAAAAAGCAAGCGCTCCTCGCGCGGCTCAAGCGCGCGTATCCTTCCTTTGTGCGCGATGTGTATTTGCTCGCGCTTCTCCGCGAGAATGACCTCAGCGTTGACTACGATCCCGCGCAAGATGTACAAGGCGGCGTGGATTTGATTATAACGCATCGCGCGCGTAAACTCCACGTGCACGTGTTCCTCGATAGCCCACGCTCCAAGCAAGGTCGCGTGAAAAAGAATCGGCGCCACACCTTTGCCGGCAAGCATCTCGATCTTGTGCTGAAACCGACCGAGTGCAAACACGTTGGCGAATTCTGGTTGCCCACGCTCAAGCACGTTGAGCAAATCAAACGCGCGTTGGGATAGGACGCGGACAAAATCAAAAAATAATCTGTCCTCCGTCGTTTTCCCCTTGACACTCGTTTCCGCATCGGCTATAATGCTCACCGTAGAACGATTGTTCAATCGAATTAAGTCGCAGAGTTTAAGGTTGCAGGTTAAACATGAAACCTTGAAACCTGAAACGAGGGTTTACTATGGACGCAGTCGGTTACATCGTGGGTGAAGTGAGCACAAACGAATTCACATTTGTGACGAATCGCGAAATTGCACCGCCACGTTTAGAGTACCTGGTCGTCAAGGTGCACGAACCCCATCGTACGATTGATGTATTGGCTCAAGTAACATCGCTCAGCGTTTCCTCGCGTTTGCTCAACACCTCGCTGGGTTATAGCGAAGTCGAAGCAATCCTCAATCGTTTGAAATCCTCGCCGCCGATTGTGCAAGGCACCGCCCAAGTGTTGGGCTATATTGACGACGCGGACAATCACAAAATCAAGTTTCCACGCCACGCCGCCATGCCCGGCACCGGCGTTTCGCTCGCGCCCGATGAATTGCTCCGCCAATTCTTTTCCGGCATCGAAAGTGGCATCGAAATTGGCACGCTCATCAATCGCGATCAAGTGGCGGTGCAACTCAATCCGAATGGCTTGCGCCGGCATCTGGCGGTGATCGCACAAACCGGCGCGGGCAAATCGTACACCGTCGGCGTCATCCTCGAAAAACTGTTGCAACTCGGCGGAACGATTGTGGTTTTCGATCCGAACAGCGATTACGTGTTGATGCGCCGCGATCCGCAACATCGTGTAACATCGTTTGCCGACCGCGTGGAGATTTATCGGTTGCCCACCACGCGGGCCGGGCGCATCACCGACGAAGAAATCGGCGGCGCGAAAAAGTTTACGATGCAATTTTCCAAACTCGAAGTGGAAGAAATTTGTTCAATGACCGGCATTGCGCCCACTTCGACCAACATTCGCAAAGCGATTCAAACCGTCTGGGACAAGTTGCAAGGCACCGATTACACACCGAAACAATTCCGCGAAGAACTTGAAGCGTTGGCAAATAGCGGCGAGTTAGGCGCACCCTCGATGGGAACGCCGCGCAGCACACGCCCGCTTAGTCCAGCGATTGGTGATGAGGAGGAATTTGATCGAGCGTTCGGCAAACGGATTGCGGAAAAAGCCAACGTGGATTGGGACGATTTTGGCAAGCCCGAACCCGAAACCCGCGAAAACAACCACAAACCCACGAAAGATAAAACCCCGTCGTTCGATGCGATCAGCGGCGCGCAAAAAGCGATCAAGTACATCGAACTGCTCGAGCGGGTGGCTATTTGGGGCTATGAAGATGTACCGATGCAAGAACTGTTGCGTCCGATGACGCTTTCGGTGATTGATGTCGCCGGCGTGGATCAATGGATTTCGGAATTTATCGTCGCCAAAGTGTTGAATGAGGCGTGGGGCATCGCGGTCAATGAAGGATTGCCGCGACCGGTCTTTTTCGTTTTGGAAGAAGCGCACAATTTTGTGCCGGGCGGTCAAGGTGCGCAATCACATTCGGCAGGCATTATCAAACGGATCGCATCTGAGGGGCGCAAGTTTGGTTTGTTTATGATTCTGATCACCCAACGTCCCTACAAAGTTCACGGCGATACGCTTTCGCAGTGCAACTCGCAAATCATTATGCGGCTCACCAACCCGCAAGATCAAAATGCGGTGCGTCAATCGTCCGAAGGCATCAGCGAGGGATTGTTGGCGGACTTGCCCGGCTTGAATGTGGGCGAGGCGGTGATTCTGGGTCCGCTGGTGCGCGTACCGGTGATGATCAAGGTGGGTCAGCGCGAATCGAAAGAAGGCGGCAACGATATTGATGTGATTGGTGCGCTAGAGCGCGCGCGGAGCGAAGTCAAGACCATCGTGCGTGAACAAAAAGTGAAGGAGGAACGCAAAGCGCGTGGACGGAGCGAGTGGAAGGAAGCGGTGTGAGGCGGACGGAGGACGGAAGGCGACAAATGATTGGACGCCGACGAGCGCAGATGAACGCGGAAAAAACTTTGGCAAGGCGCGTTTCAATTTTGCAATGGTTGACGCTGACGAAGCGAGGATGTAAGCAATACAAAGAAGAAAAGATGCTCTCAAGACTGACGACGAGACTATTATGACTATTCGACTAATCTGTACTGCCGATAACCACCTGGGCCGTTATTACGGCAAAATGAATGTAAAGCAACTCGCGGAACGCCGCCGGCGTCTGCGCAACGCGTTCGCGCAAGCCGTTGACTTTGCGATTGCCAAGCGCGCCCATCTCTTCTTGCAATGCGGCGATTTGTTCGACCGCGAAGCGCCGCCGCCCGCGGAACTCACCTTCGTCGCGCAACAATTTCAAAAATTGCGCGAGGCAAACATTCGCATCTACGCGATCAGCGGCAACCACGATATGCCCACGTCGAGCGAGGGCGCGACGCCGGTGCGCATTTACGATGCCCTCCGCGCCGCGCGGGTGTTCACCAAGCGCACCGAAATCGAATTTGATCTCGTCAAGATCGAAGGGCAAACGGTGGCAATCGGCGGCATCGCCCCCGATCCACGTCTTGATGCCGGCGCCGACCCGCTTGACGATGTGACGTACACCAAACCAAACGCGGATGTAACGCTGCTTTTGCTGCATTGCGGTTTTGAAGGTTGTGTGCCGCCCGGTTTTACCGAAGCCATCTTGCCCAAAGCACGCGTCGCCCAGATGCAAGACATTGATTATCTTTTCTTGGGCGATCTTCATCGCACGCACAAAGCCGTCGTCGAACGTTCCACCGTGATCATTCCCGGCGCGACCGAGCGGATGACCTTTGGCGAAAGCGAAGAACGCACCGGCTTTTACTATGTCGAACTCGATGGCCGCGACGCCGTGAAATTGCAACATCAACCGATCGAGCCACAACCGATGCGGCGTGAAATCATTCGCACCACCGATCTGCCCCACGACACGCCCACCGAGTACGTGTTCGATAAATTGCACGAATGGGCAGACACCGAACAAATGATGCAACTCCGCCTCGAAGGTCCCCTCGAGCGCGACGTGTACCATCGTTTGAAATTTTTTGACATCTGGCGCTTGGGCAACGAGCTCAACTTTTATTTCGACCTTGATCGCACGGAGGTAAAATTGAAAAGCGAAAACGCGAATGATAGCGTGGGGGGCGGCGAAGTAGTCAGCCTTCGTCACGAGATCGAGCGCGTGGCAGACGAGTTTGCCGCGCAACGTCAAGGCGATGACCGCGCATTGATCGAAGAGGCGCGCGCGCTGGTGATGGCACGAATTCGAACAGACGAGTAGGCAAGTTGACAGAGTCAATCATCGTTACTCCACAATCGCAATTCTCCGTAAAACACCAAGCACAACTCCGCGCGATTTATCTCGACAGTTTTCCGTCTTACGAGCGCGCGGATTTTTCGTACTTGCTGAATTCGATTGCCCGAGGCGAGCGATGGTGTTTTACCGCGATGCAAGACGATGAGATGCTGGGGTTGGCAATCATCGTGCCGCACATCGCGTCCGATATTCACTTGCTCGAGTATCTCGCCGTTTCAAATCAAGTGCGCGGGCGCGGCATCGGCGGACGATTGTTGGATGAGGTCATCACGGCGATGCGTGCCCACCCCGGCACCTTGGGCTTGCTCATCGAAGTGGAACCGGCGGATGAAGGAAACGCAGCCGAACGACGTTTGCGCGCGCGTCGTCTCGAGTTTTATCGGCGACACGGCGCGCGCCGCGTGGAAGGCGTGCCGGACTATTACGTGCCGATGGCAGACCGTGAAGGCACGCTGCGGATGATATTGCTGTGGTTGCCGGTCACTGCCTCTGCGCGTGTGCCCGCTGGCGCACAATGGAGTGAATGTATCCTGAACATTTATGCGCATAGTTACGAATTACCTCGCCAGCATCCTTTGGTGAGAGAAATATCAGAACATTCTACTAGTGCACCAACATGAAAGCGCGTGGTGAAAACTCGATTTTTACCCGCGTCTGTCGCCGTCTTCCCGTCGGTCTAGGATGCAACTAGTTCATGTTGTTGCACTAGATAGGAACGACCGATGCTCAAGCAACGATTCAATTGGTTGGTGAATCTGGTGATGTTGCCAACCGCCATTTGGGTCGCCGCCACCGGCATCATCGCCGAACTGTTCGACATCAACGATTTCGTTTTGCACAAGTATCCGGCGTTTGTGCTCGCCGGGTTGCTCGCCATCCACTTTTTGCTCCGACTGCAACCTTGGTTCACCGGCACGCGGCGCTTGTTCAGTTTTTCATCGCGCAACACAACGACGCCGCAACCAAAGCCAAGCGCGGCGGTCTCCGCCAGCATCACTCGACGCAACGTGTTGATCTGGCTGGTCAGCGCGATTGGTGGATTCCTTGCCGGCAATTTTCTCGCACCTACCCGGCGCGCCAATTTGCCGACGGATGAAGACATCGGCGTGGTGTATCATCACTGGAGCAAGCCGGGAAACGTCTCACTCATCAGCACGATGATTGATTGGGGCACGCAACCACCGCTATTCAAAGAATATGCCGATGCGCCTAAAATCACTTTGCCGTCTGTTCCGCCGCGCGATGGAATGAGCGTGGAACAAGCCATTGTGCGGCGGCGTTCCGTCCGCGATTACGTTGGGGAACTCACGCTGGAGGAATTGAATCGGTTATTGTTCTATAGCACCGGCATCAACGATCTGCGCTGGGGGAGTGGTTTGCGCGCCGCGCCATCCGCCGGTGCACAATATCCCATTGAAACGTACCTCATCGTCAATTACGTTGCCGGCTTGGCGCAAGGCATCTATCATTACAACATTCGCGCGCACGCGCTGGAACAGATCCGCGTGGGCGATTTTCGTCAGACGATTGCGGATGCAGCGCTCGGTCAAGAATT
The DNA here is from genome assembly GCA_037440625.1 of Chloroflexota bacterium. Lineage (GTDB taxonomy): Bacteria > Chloroflexota > Anaerolineae > UBA4142 > UBA4142 > DAOTXS01. Next base: position 59,132 of record JBBITT010000007.1, on the reverse strand, counting down.
TTTTGCCAAAGCCGGCGTGGTGATTGCGTTGACCGGCATTTTTCAGCGCGCGCGGTGGCGCTATCAAGATCGCACCTATCGCTACGTGATGCTGGAAGCCGGGCATATCGGACAAAATATTTATTTGGAGGCGGTGGCACAAGGTTTGGGCGCGTGTGCCGTAGGCGCATTCTGGGATAATGATGTGAATCGTCTGTTGGGTGTGGATGGCAAAACCGAAGCCGCGTTGTATCTGTTGACCGTCGGGCGTCCGTGAATTCGACAGAATCATACAGATTTTTCCGTGTGTTTCCGGATCAATTCTGCCGCAGAAAGGAACAGCATGCCACGCGATTGGCGTAAACACCAAAGTCAAGACAAATATTTTCGCCAAGCCAAGCGCGAGGGCTATCGCGCGCGATCGGCGTACAAATTGATCGAACTGAACGAACGCTACAAATTGATTCGCGCCGGGATGACCATTCTCGATCTAGGTGCCGCGCCGGGCAGTTGGAGTCAAGTCGCCGCGCAATTGGGCGCCCGGGTCGTTGCCGTGGATCTCTCGCCGATTCAGCCGCTCGCTGGGGTAACGACGATTCGCGGCGACATTACGAAACCGGCAACGCTCGCCCACATTACAAGTGCGTTGAGCGGCAATGCCGATCTGGTCATGTCCGATGTTTCGCCGGCAACGTCCGGCATTCACCTCGTTGATCACGCTCGCTCGATTGAACTCGCGCGCGCGTCGCTCCAACTAGCGATTCGATGTCTCAAAAACGATGGCAAGTTTGTGGTCAAGGTATTTCAAGGCGAAGACTTGGAGGCGTTTGTCAAAGAAACGCGACAATATTTCCGGCAAGTGAGCGTGCATCGTCCGCCGGCATCACGGCAGGAGAGCCGCGAGCAGTATGTTATCGGCATTGGTTTTCATCCAGCGCACAAGCGTCTTACCGCAGAGAACGCAAATCACGCAGAGAACAAAAAACCATGAGGAAACAGAAATGACCAAGCCCATAGACCGTTGCCCATGGCCCCTAAACGACCCACAAATGATCGAATACCACGATACCGAATGGGGCGTCCCCGTGCATGACGACCGCAAACTGTTCGAGTTTCTCGTGTTGGATGCATTTCAAGCCGGTGTCAGTTGGACAATCGTCTTGCACAAGCGCGAGAATTTTCGTCGCGCCTTCCATCAGTTCGATTACACGCGCATCGCCAAATATACCGCGCGCGATGTGAGACGCTTGCTGGGCGATGCTGGGATCATTCGCAATCGTTTGAAAATCGCGGCGGCGATCAACAACGCGCAACGATTCCTTGAGGTACAAAAAGAATTCGGTTCGTTCGATGCATACATTTGGCAGTTCGTCGGCGGCAAGCCCATCGTAAATAAATGGAAGACGCTCAAACAGATTCCGGCAACCAGCCAAGAATCGGATGCGATGAGCCGGGATTTAAAAGCGCGCGGGTTCAAGTTCGTCGGCTCGACGATTTGCTATGCGTTTATGCAAGCGGCAGGATTGGTCAACGATCACCTCATAAATTGCTTCCGCTACCAACAAGTGTACCGCTGAACCGAACCCATTCCCTTTTGCGCTTCTCTCGACTCTATGCTATCATCTCAGCCTAGATTTCGCACCTGCGCCATCAAATAGACCACGTGGCTAGTCCAGCCGCTCAATGGACGCGCATGCTTATAGTCAGGCGAGGGTGCGAAAGCGAGGCTCAGCACGATGAAAACGCTCACCAAGATTTGGTCCACGCGCCGCGATGCGATGATCAGCGCATTCGTCGGCATTGTGGCGTTCACGCTTTATCTGCGCACCCTTGCGCCCTCAGTCGTTTTTGTTTTTGACGACACGCTGGAGATGCAGTATGTGGTGCCGCGTCTCGGCATCTTGCATCCCACCGGCTACCCGCTCTATACCTTACTCGGCAAACTATTCACGCTGATCGTTCCGCTCAACGACGTTGCCTTTCGCCTAAATCTCTTTTCCGCGTTTTGCGCCGCGCTGGCAGTCGCGTTCGTCTATCGCGTGGCACACCAACTTGTCCAGCATCGCTTGGCGGCATTGATTGCCGCACTCACCTTTGCTGTAGGCGAAACATTTTGGGCGCAAGCCATCGTCGCCGAAGTGTACGCGCTCCAAATGTTGCTGGTCGCCCTAATTTTGTATTTGACTCTGCGCCTCTCGCCCTCCGCTCCTCGCCCATTGCTCTACATCCTCGCGTTTGCACTAGGGCTAGGGCTTGCTCATCATCGTCTTGTCCTCTTGCTCTTGCCTGCCATCGTGCTTTACGTTTTCCTGGTCAACCGCACGCTTCTCCACGATTTCAAAACGCTTGCCCGCGCCGCTCTCTTTTTCTGTGCGCCTTTGCTTCTATATTTGTATTTACCCTTACGCGCTTCGGTGGGCTCGGCGGACGGCACGTATGAAAACACCCTTACCGGTTTCTTCAACTGGGTCATGGCATTGCAATACACGGCATTCTTTGAAAATCCCTTGCAAGTGCAACACGATGCCGCGTTCTATTGGACGCTGTTTCAGAATCAATTCACGCTTGCCGGGCTTGTACTCATCGTAGTAGGGGGCATCGCGATGCTTCGCAAACCACGCGAATGGCTCTTGCTCATTGTTGCGTTGATTGTCCAAGCCGGCTTCGCCTTCAACTATCGCACCGCCGATGTCGAGGTGCATTTTCTCACCACCTTCCTCTTGCTCGCACTCTGGCTTGCCATCGGCATAGACGTACTTGGACGCGCCACAACGTCTTTTGCTTTACGTTTTACTGTTTTCATTCTCGCTTTGCTCGTTCCGCTCTACTTGCTCACGAACAATTTTGCCGCCACCGATCTCTCCGCCAAATGGGAGGTGTACGATTATGGGCGCAACATTCTTTCCCAGCCGCTCGAATCGAACGCAACGATGATCGGCATCACCGGCGAGATGACACTAATTCGCTATTTTCAAGAGAACGCTCATCTGCGCCCGGATCTAGAGACCATCGCCGCCGATAAAGAAGACGCGCGCCTCAAGGCGGTGGAAACCGCACTCAAACAAAATCGCACCGTGTATCTCACGCGACCGCTCAAAGGCGCGGCGGAAAAATATTCGCTCGTATCGCTGGGTCCCCTGATTCGCGTTCATCCGCAACCCATCACCACGATGCCCCAGAACATCAGCCCGCTCGACGCAAACTTTGGGGCGGCAAAACTGATCGGCTATACGATCCAAACACTTGAGCAACATGCCGAGAATGGACGTGCGCTACGGGTTACATTGTACTGGCACGTGGAAGACAAAATCGAAACCGATGCGCTCATCTCGGTCAAGGTCTTGCGGAGCGATCATCGCGTCTTTGGTCAAAGCGATCATCGCCCCGTTCGCGACGCGTATCCCACGACGGCGTGGCGTCCCGGCGAAATCGTTGCCGATACGTACGACGTGCCAATCTTTTTTGGCGTAACGCCCAGCACGTACACCATTCACGTAACGATGTACGATGCCACCACCAACGAAATCCTTGGGCAAGCCAACGTCAGCCAGGTTTGGCTCACCGCCGATGTCAACCCGCCGCGCCGCGAAACGTGGAACATTGCCAATACAACCAATGCCGATTTCGGCGTGCTCTCACTCGCCGGCTATTCGCTCGACACCCGGGCACCCATTCGCCCGGGCGATGCATTGCCCATCACGCTACTTTGGCGCGCGGGTTGGCAAAAAATACCGGACAATATAATGATGCGCGTGTGGTTGGAAGATACGAACGGTAAACAAATTGCCAGCCGCGATACCTTGCTCAGCATCGGCTATCCGCCGTTCGCGTGGCAACCCCACAGCTATGTGCGCGATTTGCCGGTGATGCGTCCACCGGCTAATCTGGCGGATGGCATTTATGCGGTGAAACTTGCCGTCGTGCAAGACCATCAATTGCGCGGCTCAACGCTGTTGCCATTTATGCCCACCATCGTTGAGCTGGGCAAGGTTGAAATAAAAAATCGCGCGCGAATGATGGACGCTCCCACCATTCCTCGCGCGCTCGAAGCCACGTTCGATCGGAAAATAAAATTGTTGGGATACGACTGGAAAAGCGATTCAGCGCAACTCACGCTCTATTGGCGTGCCATTACCTTGATGGATACACCGTACACGGTGTTCGTCCATTTACTCGATGCGCAGAATCGCGTGGTTGCCTACGGCGATGCCGAACCCGGGAACGGTACCTTGCCCACGACCGGTTGGATCGAAAACGAGTACATTGTTGATCCGCACACGTTGGTTGGCGAGGTAGCGCCCGGCACGTACTCGCTTGAGATCGGCGTGTACGACCCGGGAACGGGCATCCGCTTGAAAACGAACGAGGGTCACGAACAAGTGTTGATCGAAAATATCACGGTACGTTAGTGGGCTTTTTTGCGCTTGGTTTTGGGGACGCCAAACGATCGTGTGACCGGCACCACAAACAGAATCCCCGTGTGCGGCACATTGAAATCACCAATAATCTTGCGCGCCGCCTCAATCGCGCGCTCCAACACCGCCTCGTCCTCCAAAACGGTGAACATGGTCCGATTATGGGATTCCTCACCTTCCAGCAGTGAGCGGAGTGAAGGAATCAACGGCACATCATCCCGGCTCGCGCGATCGAGCAACTTGCGACTGCCAGCGCTTTCCAAGACTGTAACGCCTGGCACACCCACCTCTTCCCACGCCCGAACAATCTCTGGGAATTTTTCAATTTGATCCAGAACCAACACAAGCATATGAGCCATCGTTTACCTCTCACGTGGAAATACGCGCCGTAACAGAATCGGGGTAACGAGCGTCGTCGCCAAGACCATCACGACCATCATTGAATACACCGCCTGCGAAATAAAGCCGGTGCCAAGTGCAAGTGCCGCCACAATCAAGCCCACCTCGCCGCGCGAAATCATTCCCACGCCAACGCGCACAGACTCGTGAAACGTATAGCCCCCTAAGCGCGCCCCAATGCCACAGCCAATCACTTTACCGGCAATCGCGACAGCGATAATGGCGACGGCAAACCAAATATCGGCGGGGTCAAAGGTGCGCGCATTCGCTTTGAGACCAATGCCAATCAAGAACAAGGGTACAAAAAAGGCATACGTCAGCGTGTGCATTCCCTCTTCAATCGTGCGGCGCACCGAGGTCCGCGCAAAAAATAATCCAGCCAGGAACGCGCCAGTGATCGCCGCCACCTGCCCTAGCACTTCGGCTGACCAAGCGTACAACAGGATGGTGATAACACCAAACGCCATCACCCCCTCGCTGACCGGCAAGCCTTCGACCCATATGGCGAGACGCGGTAACAGTTGGGTGCCAATGATCACCGCCAGCACGATGAACACCATCATTCGCACGACTACCCAACCAACGTTGGGGTCTGCGCCGCCGGCGCCGGTGAGTGCCAGCGAGATCGAAAGTACCAAGATGACCAAGACATCGTCCACTACTGCGGCGCCGAGCAACGCCAGCCCTTCTTTGCTCCGTAAATGTCCTAGTTCAAGCAAGGTCTGTGCGGAAATACTTACACTGGTTGCGGTAAGAATCAAACCGATGAAATAACTATTGAGATAGGAAAAACCAAAAGCCACCGCCACGCCCGCCCCCAACACGAGGGGCACCAACACACCCAGCACGCCCGCCAAGATTGCCACGCGCCCGGATTTGAGCATTTCATCGAGGTCTACCTCTAGTCCAGCCATGAACATCAAAAAGATGACACCCAGTTCGCCAAACTCTAGGACAATCTCGCTAACGTGATTACCGGCGAAAATCGGCTGACCGAGCAAATCTAAAAGCGTGGGACCCAAGACCAGCCCCATCAACAATTCACCCAGCACGGCGGGCTGACCCAGGCGTGTACTGATCAAGCCACCGGCTTTGGCTGCAAAGATAATGATCCCGAGCAACAAGAGAAGTTGAAGTGTGAGCGTCATCTCTTGGATTATAATCGAAGATGTGTCTCACCGCAACACTTTTGACACACACCCTAGATAGCGATAGAATGAAACTGGCGATGCGTGAGGCATCGCCGGAGGAAAAAATGTTTCGACCCGAACCACTCGATCTATTGCTCATCGCCATCGTTGCCATTCTGATCTTTGGCGCCAATCGCCTGCCCGAAGTGGCACGTTCGATTGGACAAGCCATCCGCGAATTTCGAAACGCCTTCAAAGAAGACAAGCCCCAACAATAGATCAATGAATTTTCTATCTCGTCTCTTGAATCGTTCGCCGTGGAAATGGCTCTATATTGGTCTAGGTGTCAAGCGCTGGCTCCTCTTGCTGATCGTGGGAATGACGATGCTGGCGTTGGGCTTGGCATTCATCCTGGTGACCATCTATCGCCAAGTCCCTTTGCCGGACATTTTTTATTATCTCACCTTGCAATTTGTTGACCACTTGACCCGGGGCATTGTGCTAGGTCTGCTGGGGAGTGCGATCATTGTGATTGCCATTTCCAAACTGAGTTCATCTCTACTCGCACCGTTTTTGACGCAAGGTACGGACATTGCCGAAACGTTGTATCGCAAACGCGCGCGCCAACGCGGACCCAAAATCGTGGCGATTGGCGGCGGCACCGGCCTGTCCACGTTGTTGCGCGGCTTGAAAGAATATAGCGATCACATCACAGCGATTGTTACCGTTGCCGATGATGGCGGCAGTTCCGGCAAATTGCGGCGTGAATTAGGCGTCCTCCCTCCCGGCGATTTCCGGCAATGCATCGCCGCGCTCGCCGACGCCGAACCCTTGATGTCATCGCTGTTACAATATCGGTTTGGCGCCGGCACCGGTTTGGAAGGACACTCGTTTGGCAACTTGTTCATCGCCGCCATGGCAGGCATCACCGGCGACTTTGAACGCGCCTTGCAAGAATCAAGCCGCGTGCTCGCCGTGCGTGGACAAATTTTGCCCTCCACCTTGCACAACGTAACTCTCTGCGCCGAAACGCGCAACCCCGAATTGACGCGCGTTGCCGGCGAATCGGCAATTACTCATCGCGGCAAGCCGATTGAGCGCGTCTACCTTGAACCAGAACATGCGCCCGCCTATCCCGGCGCCGTCCGCGCCATCTTGGAAGCCGATCTGATTATCGCGGGACCCGGCAGTTTATACACCAGCGTCCTACCCAACCTTATCGTCGAAGAAATCAAACGTGCGTTAGAGGTTACGCCAGCCAAAAAGATTTACATCTGCAATGTTGCCACGCAACCCGGCGAAACCAACGATTTCACGGTGGAAGATCATTTTGAAGCACTCGAACAACATGTGGGCAAAGGCATCTTTCAAGCGGTATTGGCAAATAATAATTTCAAAGTCCGATTTCCTGAACAGACTGAAAGCCAGATGGTTCACCCGCGTGCCGATGCTCTGCCCGCTTTTGAAATCGTCTTGAGGGATTTGGTGGATCAAGCCCTGCCGTGGCGACACGATCCGAGCAAATTAGCCAAGATGGTAATCAAGTGGTATAATTCACAAAGTCGCAAATGACCCGCATCCGCATTGCTGATGCGTGAGTAGAAATATCTCGCAGGAGGAAACCATGACAGTCAAAGTAGGCATCAACGGTTTTGGTCGCATTGGACGCCAAGTCTTCAAGGCGATTCGAGACTATTACCCCAACACGCTTCAAGTCGTCGCGTTCAACGATATCGGCGACCTGCCCACGATGGCACATTTGCTCAAGTACGATTCGAACTATGGTCGGTTCGATGGTACGGTTCAAGTCGGGACCGATGAATTGATCGTGGATGGCAAACCCATCAAAGTGTTCAAAGAAACCGAGCCGGACAAGATTCCGTGGGGCTCGCTGGGGATTGACATCGTGATCGAAAGCACCGGCTTGTTCACAATCAAGGAAGATGGCGTGAACAAAAAAGGCAAAGTGGTCAAGGGTGCGGCAAATCACATCACCAAAGGCGGTGCAAAAAAAGTCATCATCTCCGCCCCAGCCGAAGGCGAAGACCTGACTATCGTCTTGGGGGTGAACGACGCAATGTACAATCCGGCGAAACATCACGTCGTCTCCAACGCCTCGTGTACCACCAACTGTCTCGCGCCTGCCGCCAAAGTCGTCCACGATAAATTCAAAATCGTGCGCGGCTTGATGACGACCATTCACGCCTACACCAACGATCAAAAGATTCTCGATTTGCCGCATAGCGATTTGCGCCGTGCACGTGCCGCCGCAATGAGCATCATTCCCACCACAACCGGCGCCGCCAAAGCCGTCGCGCTCGTCATCCCCGACCTCAAAGGCAAATTCGATGGGTACGCACTGCGCGTGCCAACCTCGACCGTATCGGTGGTGGACTTTACCGCCCAAGTCGAGATTCCTTGTACGACCGAAGAACTGCGCCAAGCCTTCCGCGATGCCGCCGCCGGTCCGCTCCAAGGCATTCTCGCCGCGGTGGACGAACCACTTGTCAGCATTGACTATAAAGGCGATGCGCATTCGTCGTCGGTGGATTTGCAATTCACCTCCGTACTGGGCAAGGACAAGAGTGATTTCGTCAAAGTGGTGGCGTGGTACGATAACGAATGGGGCTATAGTGTTCGCACGGCTGACCTCGCAAATTTGATAGCGAGCAAGTTATAAATCCAGACGAAAGACCAAAGACGAAGGACGGAGGTAATAGGTTCGTCCTTCGTCCTTCGTCCCTTGTCGGAGGTCGCCATGAACAAGAAAACTGTCCGCGATATTGATCTCAAAGGCAAACGGGTTTTGATGCGCGTAGATTTCAACGTGCCGATGGACAAGGGCATCGTTACCGACGACAAACGCATCCGCGCTTCACTCCCCACCATTCAGTACGTTCTCGATCAAGGTGCGTCGCTCATCTTGATGAGCCATCTGGGTCGCCCAAAAGGCACCGGCTTTGACGCCGAATTTAGTTTGAAACCGGCGTCCGAGGTGTTGAGCAAACTGCTGAACAAGCCGGTCAAGATGGCACCTGATTGCATCGGTCCCGAAGTTGAAGCAATGGCACAAGCATTGCAACCCGGCCAAGTGCTGATGCTCGAAAATGTTCGCTTCCACAAAGAAGAAGAAAAGAACGATCCCGGGTTCGCCAAGCAACTTGCCGCGCTGGGCGACGTGTACGTCAACGATGCCTTTGGTTCGGCGCATCGCGCGCACGCAAGCACGGAAGGGGTGGCAAAATTCTTGCCGGCGGTTTCCGGCTTTTTGATGGAACAAGAGTTGGAATATCTGGGGCGCGCCACGTTGAACCCGGAACGACCCTACATCGCGATTCTGGGCGGCGCAAAAATCAGCGACAAGATCGCCGTCATCGAAAACTTGTTGACCAAATGCGACAAGTTGATCATCGGCGGGGGGATGGCAAACACCTTCCTTGCCGCCCAAGGATATGCGATGCAAGATAGTTTGGTTGAGCCGGGTTCAATGGAGACGGCGAAGCAGATCATCGCCAAAGCCGGGAACAAGTTACTCTTGCCGGTAGATGCTGTGATTGCTGATCAATTTGACGCCGAAGCCAACACGCAAATCGTTGACGTGGACAAGGTGCCGCCGGGTTGGCGTGTGATGGACATTGGACCCAAATCCGTCGCCCTATTCAGCGGTGCACTCAAAGGCGCAAAACTCGTCGTGTGGAATGGACCGATGGGTGTGTTTGAAATGCCCAAGTTCGCCGAGGGCACGTTTGCGATTGCAAAACTTTTGGCGACGAGCGGCGCCACGACCGTCATCGGCGGTGGTGACAGCGCAAGCGCGGTGAAAAAAGCCGGCGTCGCCAAACAAATGACGCACGTTTCGACTGGCGGCGGTGCCTCGCTTGAATTCCTCGAAGGCAAAGTGTTGCCAGGCGTTGCCGCTCTCAACGACAAATAATCAAAGATGATCGAGACTTGCCCGGCAATTGAGCAAGTCTCGATTGATTACACTTATGCGACCCGACCAGCGTCTCAATCATCAATTGCGTCCGATCACCATCACGCCGGGCTATCTCGATTATGCCGAAGGCAGTGTGCTGATCCAAGCTGGCAAGACGCGCGTCTTGTGCGCGGTAACGGTCCAACCCGGCATTCCCAAATGGCTCGAAGGACAGAACCAGGGCTGGCTCACCGCCGAATATGCTATGCTCCCGCGTGCCACCCATACGCGCACCCCGCGCGAGACAATTCCCAGCGCGCGTTCGCAAGAAATCAAACGCCTCATCGGTCGGGCGTTGCGCGCGGCGGTGGATTTGCGTTTAATCGGTGAAAACACCCTCATCGTAGATTGCGATGTGATTCAAGCGGATGGCGGCACGCGCACCGCGGCGATCACCGGCGCGTACGTGGCCGTCGCACTCGCGTTGCGAAAAATGATCGCCGAGAAAACCGCATCGCCGCGCGCGCTCCGCACTCAAGTGGCGGCGGTCAGTGTGGGCATCGTCGGCGGTGAAGCGAGGTTGGATTTGTGTTACGAGGAAGACGCACGCGCCGAAGTGGATTTCAACGTCGTGATGACCGGCGAAGGCAAGTTCGTCGAAGTGCAAGGGACGGCGGAAGGCGCGCCGTTCTCGCGCGAGGCGATGAATCACTTGCTCGATCTGGCGCGCGGTGGGATTACGGAATTGTTCAAGATTCAGCAATCAGTGTTGAGCCAATAAGGAGTCCGCTATGCTATCGCCGCGAGTCCAAGCCCTCATCCGCCGGCTGGAGAAGGGTGCCCAGAAAACCAACGAAATCTTTGGCAAGTTGACCGCCGAACAATGGGAACAAGTGATTATTGACGAACCGGAAAAATGGACGTGGCGCAACTTGTTGGCACATTTTGTCTCCGCCGAAGAACACTTGTTAGAATTGGCGCAGAATGTTGCCGCGGGCGGGGAAGGGTTGCCCGAAGACTTTGATTTGGATGCGTTCAATGCGCAAGAACAAGAACGCCTGCGCGATTATCCGCCAGCGCGTTTGCTAGCAATGTTGGACATTGCGCGCCAAGAAACGCTCGACTGGGTTGCCACGCTTGATGACACACGCCTTGATTATGAAGGACGCCATCCGGCGCTGGGAATCGTTTCACTCGAAACAATGGTGAACGCCATCTACGGTCATCAATTATTTCACATGCGTGAAGTGCAAGGTCAACCATGAAATCATTCTGGATCGCGAAAGGAGGGTTGACAAATGGGCAAAGGTGATCGTCGAACCAAGCGCGGTAAGATTTGGCGAGGGACCCACGGCAGAACCCGTCCCAGCAATCCCAAGCCCAACCCGAATCCCGTGCTTGTCAAGAAATAACCATGTTTTTGCTACAGTGGTTTGCGTCACAAAACGCCGCCGAATTTTATTCGGCGGCTAAATCAGGCGCAACAGTCTGTTGATCAACTCGGTGTAACATAATTGGAGAGCGTAGAGGGAATTATCAATCTCTGTTCTCTGTCTATTTTCTCTCTACATATTGCTTTTTGTAATATTCCATATACTCGCCGCTTTTCAACTTACGCCACCACCACTCGTTTTCCACGTACCACTTGACCGTCTTGGTTAACGCTTCCTCAAAGGTGTGACTTGGTTCCCAGCCCAGCCTGCGCAACTTGGTAATGTCCAACGCATAACGGCGGTCGTGTCCCGGGCGGTCCGGCACATGCTGAATCAGTGATTCCGGTTTACCCAACAGTTTGAGCACCAGCTTTGCCATCACAATGTTTTCGGTCTCTTGGCCGGTCCCCACATTGTACACCTCGCCGATCTTGCCGTGATGCAAGACGATATCAATTGCTTCGCAGTGATCGAGAACGTATTGATAATCGCGCACCTGTTTGCCATCGCCGTAGAGCGGCAAAGGCAGATTATCAATCGCATTGGTTATGAACAAGGGTACCGCTTTTTCCGGATATTGGTACGGCCCGATATTGTTTGCACCGCGCGTGATCGTTGCACCAACACTATGAGTGATATAGTACGCGTGAATCATCAGGTCCGCGCCCGCTTTGGACGCGGCGTAGGGTGAACGCGGGATCAAGCGATCGTCTTCGGTTGATGCCCCTTGTGCTACCCAACCATACACTTCATCCGTGCCAACTTGATGATAGCGTAAGCCAAATTTCTTCGCCGCTTCTAGCAAAACGTACGTCCCATACACATCGGTCTTGATGAACGCGTCCGCATCCCTAATCGAGCGATCTACGTGCGTCTCGGCGGCAAAGTTGACAAGGGTATCAATCCGGTGCGCCGTAATCGTCTGCTCCACGATGGCGGGATCGCAAATATCGCCGCGCACAAACGCATAACGCGGATTCTTTTCCACATCGCGCAGGTTATCCAGGTTGCCGGCGTACGTCAGTTTGTCCAACACGACCACGCGATACGCCGGATATTTTTGGAGCAGATAACGCACAAAGTTCGAGCCGATGAACCCGGCGCCCCCGGTAATCAAAAGATTCTGCATCCCTACCTCAAATTAAATTTTCGTTGCGCGCATCGCTTGGGCGTCGCTAAACATCACCAAAATATCTTCGGGTGTTAATTGATAGGTATCGCGTTCACCCGCGCGTTCGCCCTGCAGCACCAAACCTTGCAAGACCAATCCCTCGTCCGTTTCCAAAATCCGAATGTCGCCCAGGTTTGCCCGTTCGACGTACTGACCAACCACCCGCAAGATTTCCGAATAACGCAAATATTGATTACCCTGTCTAGGCCGACGCATCTTAACCTCCTTTGACCATTCGTTCCAATTCATCGAGCGAGAGAACGTGCGTCTCGGTGCGACGTCGGATATCTTCGCCAGCATCGTAGAGCGCTGAACCTACAATCAAGATGCCGTGTTCAAATTCCATCACACAGACATCACTGAGATTCTTTTTGGCGATATAGCGACCTACGGTCGCCATCAATCGAGTATAATCAATGTGCTTGTCGCTCATCGCGTCCTCCTCGTGGATTAGATTCCCACTTTGCTATAATCACCGATCATCAATTTGAGCGTTTGGGTATGTCCGCCAGCGCGGCTGATTTCGGCGTTGCGCCCAATCAAACTATCCGCTAATCGTTTGGACAAATCACCGATGCGGCTATGTTCCAAGACCACACTATTTTCGATTTCGCAATGATGGATGTAACAATCGTGATAAATCGAAGTGTAAGGACCGATGAACGCGTTCTCGATGCGTGTCCGTTCGCCAACGATCGCAGGTCCCCGAATTGTACTATTGACGATGACGGCATCTTGTTCGATGACCACGCGTCCTTCAATCACCGATGCGCCATCAATGCTCCCTTGATTCTTCGATTCAAGAATATCCAGCATGAGCCGATTGGCTTCCAAAATATCCGACATTTTGCCGGTGTCAATCCACCATCCCTGCAATTGATGCGCACGCACATTGTAACGGTGGTCAATCAGATATTGAATCGTATCGGTGATTTCTAACTCGCCGCGCGCGGAGGGTTGAATAGCATTCACGGCTTCAAAGACGTGATGGTCAAACATATAAATGCCGATGACCGCATACGGCGAGATAAATTGCTTGGGTTTCTCCACCAATTTGACCACGCGTCCATCACCATCGAGTACCGCCACGCCCATCGAACTGGGATCATCCATTTTGTAAAGAATGATTTGCGCGTTGATGGTGTCATCGGCGAACGCCTTGACCTGCGGCACAATCCCATCGCGGATAAAGTTATCACCCAAGAACAAGACGAATTTTTCGTTGCCGATGAACTCTTGGGCAATCTTGATCCCGTGTGCAATTCCGCGCGGGGCGTCCTGTTGAATGTACTTGATGCGTGCCTTGAACTTGGCGCCATCGCCAACGGCTTCGCGCACCTGCGCGCCGGTATCGCCCACCACAATGCCAATCTCGGTGATGCCAGCGTCCACCAAGTTTTGAATGGCGTAAAAGAGGACCGGCTTGTTGGCGACGGGCACCAATTGTTTTGCGCCGGTGTAGGTAAATGGGCGCAAACGGGTGCCTTTACCGCCAGAGAGAATAAGACCTTTCACGCTGTCTTCTCCTCGCTTGCATAGTACTGATACAATGCGGCTTCGCCTTTGACGTTGTTCAACACCGTACCAATCAAATGCGCATTCACTTTTTCTAGCAACGCTTTGGCTTTTTTGGCATGATCGCGCTTGGTCTTGCCCGCGCTAATCACGAGCAACACCGCCTCTACCTTAGACGCCAACACCGCCGCGTCGGTTACGGCAATCACCGGCGGTGCATCGAACAAGACGATATCGGCATGTTGTTGCAACGCTGTGATCACCTCGCTCATCCGACGTGAGGCAACCAGTTCCGCGGGGTTGGGCGGAATCGTGCCGCTCGTGAGCAACCAGAGATTCGGTACCCTCGTTTCTTGCAACGGGGGATTGTTCAGCAACGCATCATCGCGCATCATATCGGTAAAGCCGGGCGTGGGACGCGCGTTAAAGATTTGATGCAAGGAGGGGCGGCGCAAATCGCAATCTACCAACAAGACTCTTTTGCCGGCTTGCGCTATCGTTACCGCAAGATTGGCTAAGGTGGTGGACTTGCCCTCTTCCGGCGATGCGGAGGTAACCACCATCGAGCGCAAGGGTTTATCGAGCGAGGTGAATTCCAAGTTGGTGCGCAAAGTCCGAAATGCTTCGCTGACCGGCGAACGCGGATGAGCAATCGTAATCAACGTGGATGAACGATCTTCGGGCATGGGAGACTCCATTATTCAGTAAGCAGTGTTCAGTGTTCGGTATTCAGTGTTCGGGGTTCAGATGGGATTGCCGCAATGCGGGCAGAGTTTTTGGGCGGGACGCGGCGCCGACTTTTGGGTGTCCGATGCTTTTTCACTCAACGAAGGAATCGTGCCTAGCACTGTTACACCGATGAATCGTTCCACATCCTCAGTCGAGCGAACAATGTCCGATTCCAGCCATTCCAGAACAAAGATGATCATCAAACCGATGAGCGCACCCAAGATGGCACCTGCCAGCACATTGATCGAAGTCTTGGGCGAAAAAATTTCCGGCGAGGTAGCGTTGCGCAAAATGGTAATCAAGATACGATCACGTTGATCAATTTGCAGATTCTCTTGATTGTGCACCGAGACGAACGTTTCGGCGAGCGTTTGCGCCATCCGGGCGACGGTTTGCGTCAACGGATGGCGCGCCTCAATGGTGATGAGCAACGTGGACTCGTCGGCATTGAAATTAAGTTGGCTCACAAACTTGTCCACGTTCACATCCAGTTGCAATTTGTCAATCACCGGCTGCGCAATAGCAGGCGATTGCATTTGTTGCACATAGTTGCGCAGGAGATTTTTGATTGCCAGCGATTGCCCGTAATCGGAGGGGCGCGCTGGCACGGCGCTGAGAGTTACCGTGGATTTGTAGATAGGGGTTTGTAGTTTGCTAAACCCGTACGCGCTACCGGCGGCAATGATCGCCAGAACGATAATGATCCAACCGCGCTTGAGTAGCATTCGCGCGTAATCTTGCAATTGCATTCTCTTCTCCTGATGAGTGGTAGCCCCGCATTAAATCGGGGTGTGCCAAAGCCGTCACGATTAGTTGGGTGGCTACTTTTCGAGCGTTTACGCGGCTATTTTACCACAATATCGGTGAAACAAGGAAACGGCGAAATCTACTTGGCGCGCGGAATCTCACCGAGAACACGCAAGCCCAATGCTTCGGCATCCCGTGCATCGCGCACCGATGTATCGAGATAATCCAAAATGAACGCGAGGGCAATCCCGGCAAGAAGCGCAATAATGACGCGAATCGGAATATCCATTTGCTCGCGCAACGATTGGCCGACCGGCGCAACCACTGGGCGATCAATCACCGTAAGCATTGCGCCGCTAGAGCCCAGTTGCGCAAAATATTTGGCGTTGTTCTCGCTCAAATTTTTCACTGCCGCGTCGGCAATCTTTTGCGCTTGCTCCGCCTTGCCCCACGTAATCGTCATAGACATCAAACGGCGTTGCTTTTCAATGGCGGCGGTAATGTTTCCTTTGCGCACCTTGACCTCGCCCGCGCCCATCGTTGTCAACACCGCGTTCACATCGTCGGCAAAGACATCGCTTTGAATGATTTCCACGAAATCGTCGCGGATGTACTCCGAGGCTTGATAGGCGGTGAGAATGGGATCGTAACCGATTGCCTTGTCCGGCGCGAGTGCATTCACGCCGATGGTAAAGCGGACGCTCGCCGAGTAGAGGGGCGGCGATTGCGGACGGAAAATCCAACTGCCGATACCCACGATGATCGGCAGAGCAAGGATCATCCACCCGTAACGCAACACAACGCGAGTGTAATCACGTAGTTCCATAAACCCTCCGAATCACCGCACGCAACTTGTCTTTGAACACATCTACTCCAAATTTCTCCGCGTGGCATCGAATTGTTTGCGCATCGAATTTGCGCTCATCGAAACAGCGGATTATTTCCACCAAGGATTGCGCCGTTGGCTCGCGGAAAAACTCGCCAGTAACACCTTCCACCACCGAATCGAGCGCACCGCCGGCGGCAAACGCAATCACCGGTTTGCCGCACGCATTCGCTTCCAAAGGCGTGATGCCAAAATCTTCTTCGCCGGGAAAAACAAACGCGCGACACCGCGCCAATAACTCTTGCGCTTGCGCATCGGACACACGACCCAGGAACCGGACGTTTGACTGAGCCATCGCTTGCAACCGGGGACGATCACGCCCATCGCCGGCGATGACGAGCGGCAAGCCCAGTTCATTGAACGCTTGCACCGCCAGATCAATCCGCTTGTACGGCACCAGACGCGAGAGAATCAAAAAATAATTGTCGCGTTGCGTTGAAACCGAGAAACGCTTGACCTCTACCGGCGGATAGATGATCGTTGAATCGCGTTGATAATATTTGGCAATGCGTTCGCGCACAATTTGAGAGATCGCAATAAATTGCGTAACGCGATCTGCCACGCGGCGATCCCATTCGCGGAGCCGCGCGATAAAGAGCGGCAAGACCAGGCGCGGCAAGCGACCGATGTTTTCACGTTCGATGTAATCGTCGTACGTCCACAAGAAGCGCGCGGGCGTGAGGCAATAACAAATGTGCCGCGCCCCATTAGGAACACGGACACCGTGCGCAAATGCGCTGGTAACACTCAAAAGCACATCATAGCCGCGCAAATCGAATGATTCAAACGCCGCCGGGTACAAGGGCAAGAATAATCGTTGATTATGCACCGGCACGCGGTTGAGAAACGAAGTGCGAATGTCCCACGTGCGATACGCCGGCGGAAACGCGGGAGCCCAGAAGGCGGAGGTATAGACCGGCGCGTCCGGAAATAATTCATGCACCACTTCCAAGACCCGTTCCGCACCGCCATATTGATTGAGGTAACTGGCAATCAAAGCCATTCGCATTGGTTGCTAGTATATCGCAAAGCGAAACACAACGCAAACCTAAACCGATTGCGCGACCAAGCAAATGTGGATATACTAGAGCCGTAGAGGGAAGGATTATGCCACACGAACGCATCTTGATTGTTGAGGATCATCTTGATCTGCTTAAAGAAATGAGTCAGGTTCTGATCGAAGCAGGGTATCAAGTTCAGACCGCGACGAAGGGTGCGGACGCACTGGCACTTGCGCACCAGTCCACCTTTGATCTTGTCCTCGCCGATATTTTCTTGCCCGATGGGTCTGGCATCGAAATCTTCCGCCAGATCCGCGAACACCAGCCCGATCTGGCGGGCGTGGTGGTAACCGTCCATAGCAGTTGGGAACTAGCCCTCGATGCGTTGCGCGCCGGCTTTGTGGGCTTTTTGGTCAAACCCATTGTCCCCGAACAACTGTTGACCTCGGTCTTTAGCGCACTCGAACAAGAAAAATTGCGACGTGAAAACGCGCGCCTCCGTGCCTTGGTGCCATTGTACGAACTCTCGCGCACCTTTATGGGCACGATCGCTTTGCAAGAGGTACTGAATCAAATCGTGAACATTGTCCGTCAAGAAACCCAAGCCGATATTGTTTCGTTGATGTTGTTGGATGAGGCGCAAAATGAACTGCGAATTGCTGCGGCGGCTGGATTGCCTCCTCAGATTGTGGAAACAGAACGGCGTGCTTTGGGAAACGGGATTGCCGGGCGGGTCGCCCAAACCGGCGAACCCCTCATCCTCACCGATGGACTCGCGCTCGAGCCGGAAATTCGCCGAGCGATGATCAAGCCCAACGTGGGCTCCGCTCTCTCCGTGCCACTCAAATTACGCGGCCGAGTCATTGGCGTACTCAACCTTTCGCGTTTGCGTGAAAATATCTTGTTTACCCACGCCGACCTAGAGTTTGCCACTGTCTTTGCCAGTCAAGCCGCCATTGCCATTGATCAAACCCGCTGGATGACGCAGGTTCAGCAGTTGGGTGAGATTAGTCAACGTTTAGCGCGCGCGGTGGATTTAGAAGATGCTTGCGCGCTCATCCTCAACGCCCCCATCGAAACGGTGCATGCGCGCGGTACCGCGCTCTGGATCATCGAAGGGATGCCTACCCCCGTATTTCGATCGCAGGGTTTAGATCACCACCAGATTCCCCCCTTGGATATTGCGTCCATTGCCGAAAAGTTTCAGCCGGATGATCAAGGCAGTTGGCTCACGCTGCCGATTCAACACAGCGATAAAACACTCGGCGCGCTCACGGTGCGTCTGGCATCGTATCGTTTGCCCAGCGAAGAATGGCTGAACACGTTACGCACGATTGCGCATATTGCGGGGGCTGTCATCGAAGCGCAGCGCTTGCGCGCGCGCGAGACGCAGGCATTCCGCGAAGTGGATCGCGCGGTCCGCGCCGATTTGAATATGCGCGATCTCCTCGATCGTTTGTTGAACGAAATGATCGAAACGTGTCAAGCCACCGGGGGCGTGATCTTTTTGCGCGATGCGGAGCGACAAATTTTTGAACCCTGGGTGGTGCGGGGCTTGACGGAGCCGGTTGCTCTCCTCGCGCGAGTGCCGCACCACAATCGCACGCTGGGCGTGACCGACCTCGGCGAAAAGCAGTTCCTGCTCAGCGCGCCGATGGCAATCGGCAGTCACATCGAAGGGTGGGTGATCCTGGCGCGTCCGATGGAGCAAGGCGATTTTCGGACACGGCACATTGATCTGCTTTCCACCTTGGCGAGCGCGGCGGCATTGGCAATCCGCAACGCCCAACTCTACGCACGGTCGGAAGAAGCCGCCATCGCCGAAGAGCGTACGCGTATCGCGCGTGAAATTCACGATAGTTTGGCACAAGATTTGTCGTATTTGGTGCTCAAGATCAGTGTGGCGCAAAAACTAGCTTCGCAAGGCAAAGAACGCGAACTCCGTAAAGAGTTGAATGACATTTCCGAGCAACTGCGCCGGGATGCGCGCGATGTGCGTCGGATCATCTTTGCGTTGCGACCCGTCGAAATCGAAACCCAGGGATTCTTGCCGGCGCTCGAAAAATACGTCAAAGAATTTGCCACCGTCAATGAAATCGAAATTGCGTTCAAGGCACACGACGATTTCAGCCACTTGCCACCCAAATTAGAAACGGCATTGTTTCGATTGACACAAGAAATGCTCAACAATGTTCGCAAGCACGCCCAAGCCAAACACGTGTGGATTGATCTCTCCATCACCCAACCCTCCATCGCCACTCTCTTGGTGCGCGATGATGGCGTTGGTTTCGATCTCGACTCGGCTTTGCAAGCGGCACGGGCGCGCGGCAGTGTGGGCTTGGTGCAAATGCGTGAGCGCGCCGAACGCGCCGGCGGCACCTTTTCGATCATCACCGCTCCGCGCCAAGGCACGCGGATCCAAGTGCAACTTCCCATTCGTGAGGCATAAATCATCTTGATTCCTTATTCAACGGTCGTCTTTGATGTCGGCGGGACGCTGTTACAACTGGATTACGCTGCGCTAGCGACTCGCTATGTGCATGCTGCCGCCGCGCATCATATTGCGCTCGATTGGCATCAAGCGTATGCCGTGTTGGAACAACTCGAAAGTGAAATACCGCAATGGCAACAAAAACGGGCGGTGAGTTTGGAGCACGATCATGGGGTGGCGTTTTGGAACGATTTCTATGCCGAAGGATTTCGACGGTTGGGTGTTACACGCGATATGTCGCCCGTGGTGAATGAAATCCGCGAACGCTTTCAGCGCGCCGAGTTTGAAAAGTTGTACGACGATGTGATGCCCACCCTTCGAGCCCTGCACGCACGTGGGATACGTATGGGAATCCTCTCCAATTTTTCTGCCAATCTGGAAGATGTACTCCGGCAAGTAGGCATTCATCAGTATTTCAAGTTCTTTGTGGTATCGGCGATTGCGGGCGTGGAAAAGCCGGACCGCAAAATTTTTGATTTAACGGTGCAAGCCGCCCACTGTCCACGCGAAGAAATCGTCTATGTTGGCGATAGTGTGTTTCATGATATTGAGGGCGCGCGTAACGCGGGCCTCGCCGCGATTTTGGTGGATCGGCAGGATCGTCACCCAGAGTTTGATGGCGCCCGGCTACGCGATCTGCGCGCGCTCGTGCAATAAATCGGCGATGTGCCCTTCGGTCGGGCACATCGCCAAGATGTTTTTTGCCTCCAGTTTTTTAGTGAGTCCACTAACCTCCGCCAGTCGTCATCGCGCGAATTGCCAAACCAAAGATGGCAAATGATACCAGGGCGTAGATCGCCGCCTCGGTGCGCGTGGCGCGTCCGCCGGTGTAGATATAAACGGCGGGCAATCCCAGCGCGGTCAGAACCCCGTACAAGAAATGCAACAGCTCGGCCGGTTGCCTGCCCGTGATCACGAGCAACAAACCGAGCAAGCCCTGCGCGAGGATCAGCATCTCGCCGATAATGAGCGCGCCCCAATAACTCGAGGTGAGCCCTTCTCTGCGAAAATACTTCCATCCCGCCCAGATGCCGAGCACCAGTACAAAGAGAATGACGGTGAGCGCCAGCCGGCTATGAATAAAGGTCAGCATACGATTCTACTCCATCGCCAAACAAGGGATTGATTGTTGTGGATTATCACTGAAACTGTCTCCTTGAACGACGAGGGTTATTGTATCCGGGTTGCGTAAAACCGCAAGACGAGGCGAACTCATCAATGGTGTGCCATCAAATAAACCGCCCGTCCGTAACCCAAAAGGATCAACGAGACCCATGTTAGATCGCGGATGTGAATGTACGCATCGCGCAAGGCGGTCCAGTCCAGGGCGAATAGATACAACACAATGATGAGCAGAACGATCGTTACAAAGATGATCACAGCGACAAGTTGATTCGAGTTATATTGCCGGGTTTGTTGCAGGTAAACAATGTGTGCCGCCATGGCGCCGGCAAAGCCATGAAACAGAAACACTGCCATCAGGGTATAGCCGTACAGTTCTTCGAGCAATGGAACGCTCCCGCCAAGGATAATCCAAACAATCGCGTTCAATCCCAGGATGATGGCTGTCCCCATCATCGCACGGTCAAGTACTCGAGTCTGCACAAGCGGCGCACTATCCTCAAGCGTGTAATGGGCGAATCGGCGGGGAGCGAGAAAAGAAATCAAAAAGGCAATAAAGGTGAGCCCGCCAACAAGCCAGGCTTTTTCCAGCGAGTGGGAATGTCCCCAGCCGGTTTCGGCATACAGGAAGGCAAACCCTAACGCGGCGCAAAGATGATAGAGCATGCGTTCACCTTGGATCTCTAGAATTTTGATGTTCAACAAAAATACCCGCCCTGATCAGCGCCAGAGCGGGCAAGTGCTTGTGCGGATGGGCTTTATCCAGTCTCCGTGTCGCCTTTGTGGGTTGGCACAATCTCAACGACGAGTTTTTGAAAGTGGCTATTGGGCGGGAGACTCGGATTGGTGGCATACACTAGTTCGACCACGTGAGCATCAATGGCAAGGGAGCGTGTTTCCAGATGCAAGGTCTTGCCTTTTTCGGCGAGGATGGCTTCGCCTTTGGTGGCAAGTTTGGTGCGAATGGTGGGATCTTTGAAGGCGTAATCGCTCATCAAGATTTGAGTGACAGTGCGCACATCGGCTTTATCGAACAACCACAAATCGAACGCGGTTACCTTGTCCGGCTTTCCTTCGCCAATCGTCTCCGAAACGCCCATGCCGCATTCGCCCAGGAATTCGCCTTTGGCAGTTTCCAGACTAAACGATGTGTCATAGTTGTCGTTCCCCAGAGTATAAGTAGGTACAAAGCGGCCCAGTTCACCGGCACTGGTGGTGGGGGCGGGGGCAGCACCGTAGCGCAAATCCGCTCCGGGCGTGGAGACCGCGCCGGCTCGCGGTTGAATAGAGGACGGGGCTTGGCGCGGTGCACGTGGTTGGCGTAACCTGGGGAGGATTCGGGTAAAGAACACCAAGCCCGCGGCGGCAGCGAGCAGAACGATCACCAAGATTCCCAGAATGATGGGTAATAGATCCAACCTACCCGTCGGCGCAGGTTGCGTTGGAGCAGACGAGGAGGCACCACTAGGACGAGTAGTGGTGGGCAAGGGACCAACGCCGCTGATGTTCAATCCCAAGGCTTGGCCCAACGTGGTCAGGCGTTCCACCTCGCGTGTCAACCCACGTTTGGTCCGATCTTCAATCAAGCGATTGAGGATAGTCTCTTGCTCGGTTTTGGACAGGTTCCTTAGTCGCGCTCTGGCAAGGTCAACGTTAGGATTGAGGGCGAAGGAATCTGCAACCATCACGACATCGTCGGCACTCGGTTTGAACTCGACGGTCATCCAGCCAATCGCTAGACCAATGACCAAGCCGACAACGAGCAAGACCAGAGCAAGCAGAGGAGCGATCAGGGGCCGGCTTTGCAAGAGCTCGATGAACTTGTTCATTGCGCCTCCAGATTCAAACAGGACCTGCTGAACCGTCCGCGCATCCTGGCGCGGGCACAGCAATATTGTATCACAAATTCAACCTGCATACAAGCAGGAATTTGAAATGTTGCCTAGACCTTGATGACAGGGTCTTTACTTGCCTGACTCAGAATTTCGACGCCCTTTTCCTGAATGACCACCAAATCTTCGATGCGGACGCCGCCCCAACCCGGGATATAAATTCCCGGTTCAATCGTGAGGGTCATCCCGGCACGATATACATCTCGACTCAATTTGCTGGCACGGGGATTCTCGTGCACGGCTAAGCCGACGCCGTGGCCCAAGCCGTGTCCAAACTTGTCGCCAAAGCCGGCTTGGTCAATCACATTCCTTGCAAACGCATCGGCACGTTTGCCTTTCACCCCGGCTTTGATCTTCTTTTCGGCGGCTTGCTGTGCGCGGAGAACCGTTTTGTACACTTGGTTGAATTGGTCATCGGCTTGGCCCAGAATGATGGTGCGAGTCAAATCTGAGTGATAGTGATCCACACGCGCGCCAATGTCCACAACAATGGGTTCGCCCAATTGGAAGGGACGATCGCCGGGAACGGCGTGTGGCAAAGCACCGTTGGGACCGCCTGCGACAATCAGATCGAAGGCGATTTTGTCTGCCCCGTGTTCGCGCATATATCTCTCAATAATCCACGCACCTTCTTTTTCGGTCATTCCCGGTTTGACCACCGAACAAAAATGCGCAAAGGCATCATCGGTGAGTTTCACGGCGCGTTTGATTTTTTCCAATTCCTCAGGCGTCTTGACCACCCGCAGGTCTTCCACCATGTTGTTGACCGGTTTGAGTTTGAAACCGGCTTTACGGGCAACTTTACTCCACTCTTTAAGGGTTTGAACCGTGAGATGAGTCACCTCAAACCCCATCACTTTGGGCTTGGCAACCACAGCAAATTCGCCCAACACTTTGCTACGATCGTACCCCGCTTCAAATAGTTTGAAATCTGTTGCGCGTTGTTTCACATCCTCATAATAACGCGAGTCGGTGGAAATCCACGCATGCTCCGCCGATACCACCATCGTGGCGTCCAGATATTCACCGCCGCCAAAGCCGGACAAATAGTAGAGATTCTCCGGCCGAGTAATCAGCATGCCATCCAAACCTTGCTCAGCCAGTTTGGCACGCAAATCAGCAAGACGTTGATTCATTATCTTTTTCTCCTTGAGTAATCAAAACTGCGCGCATTATACCCTGATTCGCCAAGCGCGGCAACCAGACTTTGACAAAGCCCTAAAAACAACCAAGCTCCCCTTGACAATAGAACTGTTGTTCGTTATACTATCCTCCGTGCAATGCGTCCCCAACCTCGTCATCCACCGAATGACCGCCTGTCGTACGAGCCGATGGCTCGTGCAAATATCCTAAGCCAAGTTGGGGGACGTGTTGCGAATTAGGTGAACGTATGGATACCTTACAAAAACTCGATCTCTTGGGCGCGGCGGCACAAACCGATCTGGCATGCGGCAAGTGTGGTGAAGGCCAGACCCGCGTGCGCGACGACATCGGTCGTTGGATTTATCCGGCGGTGCGGCCCGATGGCAAGACTGTCAAGATGCTCAAGATTTTGCAGACGAATGCGTGCGAAAAGGATTGCTTTTATTGCCCTACCCGACGCGGGCGCAATATCGAACGCACAACATTCAAACCGGACGAACTCGCCGAGACATTTGACCAGATTCATCACGCGCACCTCGCCGAAGCCATTTTCATTTCCAGCGGCGTTGTGGGCGGCGGCACACGCACGATGGAACGGATGTTGGCAACTGCCGAACTCTTGCGTCGCAAGTACGACTTTCGCGGTTATCTGCATCTCAAACTCATGCCCGGCGCAGAACCTGCCGCCATCGAACGCGCGCTTCAATTGGCTGACCGCGTCTCGGTCAACTTGGAAGCTCCCTCGTCCGAATATTTGAGCAAACTCTCGTCCACCAAACGCTACGCCGAAGAATTACTCGCACCCTTGCAAATCGCTAAACGATTGATTGATGACGTGCCCGCGTTGCGTGAAAAAACAATGACCACGCAATTTGTGGTGGGGGCGGCAGGCGAGAGCGACCGCGAAATCATCGCGCGCACCGCATCCTTGTATCGCGATTTACAACTTGCACGCGTGTACTATTCCGCATTCCAACCCATCCCCGACACGCCACTCGATGGTTGCGCTCCAACCCCACTCGCGCGCGAGCATCGTTTGTATCAAACCGATTTCTTGTTGCGCAAGTACCATTTTACGTTCGACGATCTCGTGTTTGATGCGCGCGGCAATCTCCCCCTCGAATCCGACCCCAAGATGATGTGGGCAACCGCGCATCCGGAATTCTTCCCCATCGAGTTGAATTGTGCGAGTCGGGAGCAACTTTTACGCGTTCCCGGCCTCGGACCGATTTCCGTCAATCGTATTTTGCAAACGCGTCGCACAACGAAATTCCGCACCATCGAACAACTGGCGCGCATCGGTGCAGATGCCCAGCGCGCCGCCCCGTTCATTTTGCTCGATGGTTGTTCGCCAACACGCCAACTGCCGCTGTTCTAATGGTGCGTGCTCGGTTTCTTATTTCCTTTTTACCCCACTTTGACCACGTTTGGACTTGATTTAGACTTGCGGTTGATACAATGCTCATTGTATTCAAATCGTCCGGATACTCTTTGTCTCACCTGTGCACTCCGCAGGAGATTTCCAGGAGCAAGCGATGCGGCTTGGTCAAGTCATTCAAATAATTGGCGGTCGTACGCTGACCGAATTTAACCACGCGCGCGAGGTGGAGTACGGATTTGAAACCGCCTTACTCAGCGATGTCCTCGCCCATGCCCAACCCCACACCACGTTGATTATTACCGAGATCTCTAACCCGCAAGTAGTCCGGACGGCCGAAATGGTGGATGCCGCCGGTGTGCTCTTTGTCAAGAATCGAATACCCGATGGCGACACTGTGCATTTGGCAGAAGAGACCGGCATTCCATTGATTGTCACACGCTTGGGAATGTTCGAAGCGTGTGGCAAATTGTACGCGGCTGGCATTCAACCAGCCCGCAAAGTAGGTTAATGCATTGTGCCTGCGCGAGAGATCACGCGTGCTCAGAAACTTGATTTTCGTGTGGGACAGGTAATGACCCACGATGTGATCGTGGTAACCCCCAGCACGCCATTGCCGGAATTCAAAGAACTCCTCCGCACCCACCGGATTAGCGGCGCCCCAGTCTTGAATGAAGATGGCGATCTCGTTGGAATCATCAGTATTGAAGACCTCTTGCGCGCCTACGAAGACGGCGATTTTCGTGCCGTGGTGGGTGAGCGGATGTCCACCACCTTAATCACCGTGCGCGAAACAGACTCGGTAGATACGGCAATGCAAAAGTTTCAGCAAACGGGGGTGGGACGTTTGCCCGTGGTGAATGCGTGGGGGCAGTTGGTGGGCATTCTGACCAAGGGCGATCTCACACGTGGTTTGTTACATGAAATCGAAGCGGAAACGCAGGACGAAGAAATCTCCCGCTATCGTGCCAGCCATATTTTTCGAGATGTCGAATCGGATGATACGAGTTTATTGCTACGTTACAAAGTGGCTCCGCGTGATTTCACACACGGGGGACACGCCTCAAGCCGCATTAAACGCGCCTTGACGCGCTTGGGCGCCGACCCACAAATCGTCCGGCGTGCGGCAATTGCTTCCTACGAGGCGGAGATGAATCTGATCATTCACACGGATCACGGTGGCATTATCACGGCTGAGGTGAATACAGCGCAACTCAAACTTACGATTGAAGATGATGGACCTGGCATTGCGGATGTGCGGCGTGCGTTGGAAGAACAAGGCTATTCGACAACCCCGCCAGAGATTAGAAAGATGGGTTTTGGCGGCGGGATGGGGTTGAAGAACATTCGCAAGTGCGCCGACCAAATGCATCTGGAATCTCAACGCGGGCTAGGCACCAAGTTAGAAATCGCGATTCTTTTGCACGCTTGGGAATCCCCGTCGCCGGGCAATAATGATGCTCTGAAAGGCAACCGTGAAAGTTAGTCACATTGTTGATCAACTGGGTCTGCAGGTGATTGCAGGACACGCCGCGCTGGCGCATCAAGTTACCGGCGGGTACTGCGCGGATCTTTTATCGTGCGTGATGGCGCGCGCCAAAAAGGGTAATGTATGGGTGACCTTGCAAGCGCATCCGAATGTCGTTGCGGTTGCCACGTTGCTTGAACTCGCCGCCGTCATCATTACCGAAGGCGCAGCAATCTCTGAGACTCTCAAAGCACGCGCCGACGCCGAAAACATTCCTTTGCTCGCTACGCCGCACACAACCTTTAAGGTGGTCAGTGAATTGGCGCGGCTGGGTGTGATCGCACAGGAATAGGGTTGCGTTTTACGTTTTCGCCGAAACGTAAACGTCATGCGTAAACTGAAAAATGCTGGTCCGCGCCGATTTGCATATTCATACGGTTCTCTCGCCCTGCGCCGAAGTCGAGATGATTCCCCCGCTCATTGTCGAACGTGCGCTGGAAGCCGGACTCGATCTGATCGCCATCACCGATCACAATGCGAGTGCGAACGTTCCAGCGGTGATAGAAGCGGCGCGCGCCACCGGGTTAAAGGTCTTGCCCGGGATCGAACTAGCAACTCGTGAAGAAGTCCATCTCGTTTGCCTATTCGATACATTCGAACAGGTTCGCGCGTGGCAAGCTCAAGTTGACCAAGCCATGCCGTATCTGCCCAATCGCCCCGAACACTTGGGGGAACAATTCGTGGTGGATGCGGCGGGAAATTTTGTGCGGCGCGAAGAGCGCCTGTTGCTCGTGGCGGCGAATATCACCCTAGATCAAGCCGTCGAGCGTGTGCGGACAATCGGTGGACTGGCAATCCCGGCGCACATTGACCGCCCGGCAAATGGGCTAATTGCGGTGCTTGGTTTTCTCCCGCCCAATTTGAATGTGGATGCGTTGGAGATTTCGCCGAATATTTCGGAATCGGTCGCGCGCGCCAAATACCACATTCCCGAGCGGGTTGCTGTGGTTTGCGCTTCCGATGCACACTGGCTCGACGCCATGGGTACAGCAATCACCGAGTTTGAACTGCGAACACGCAGTATCGCCGAGTTGTCGAAAGCATTCAAAGAAAAGAGATATGCTCTACCGAACTGACGAAAATGAAATTATTTTCGTCTTGTCGTGCGTCCTAGTCAATCCATCATAGAGGAGTCGTACAATGCGCGCAAAAGATTTGCGGACGGTGCCGGTCGCGCCCGCGCTTGTTCCGGCAGACGATGACCCCATCATGATCGCGGAACAACGCGCCAAGATTGACGCGATCATTACCGAACATTCGCCCAAAGCGGGTTCCACGATGTTGATTCTCAACGAGATTCAATCGCAAATCGGTCACATCTCCAAACCAATGCAAAATTACATCGCCGAAAAACTCAAGATTCCACTCAAAGACGTGTACGGGGTCGTAACGTTTTATTCGTTCTTTACGATAAAGCCGCGCGGTAAACATCGTGTTGCGTTTTGTCTGGGAACAGCATGTTATGTGGGCGGCGCAGAGATGCTCATTGACAAAGCCCAGCAAATCTTGGGGGTGAAACTAGGCGAAACGACCCCCGACCGCAAGTTCACCATCGAAGCCTGCCGCTGTCTGGGTGCCTGCTCGCAAGCGCCGGTGGTGATGGTGGATGATAATGTGCACGGGCGCAACACCCCCGACCGGTTTATCACCGTGTTGCGCAAGTATGAAAAAGTGTAATGTTCCGCGAACTCGCGCTCCACATTCTCGATCTGGTGGAGAATAGTCTGCAGGCGGGCGCCACCCTCGTTACGCTTGAAATCATCGAAGACGAGGCTGCCGATCGTTTGACGATTTCTGTGAGTGATAACGGACACGGAATGGATGAAAAAACTGCGCAACAAATTACGGACCCTTTTTTCACAACACGTTCGACTCGCCGAGTAGGATTAGGGATTCCATTTTTGAAACAAGCCACTGAATTGTGTAACGGGTCGTTGACCATTGATTCCACCCTTGGACAAGGGACAACCATTACGGCAACATTTCAACACAGTCATTTGAATCGAATGCCGCTCGGTGACATGGTCAATACCGTTCTGGGATTGGTGGTAGGTTATCCGCACGTGAATTTTGTGTATCGGCATTCTGCCGGTGATCGCCGCTTTGAGTTCGATACACGCCCGATCAAGCGCGAGTTGGGCGCCGTGCCGCTCAGCGAGCCAACGGTGATCGAATATCTGCGGCGCGAGATTTCGGATTCGCTAGCGCAAATCTACAATAAGTTATAATTTCAGATTTAGGATTTATGATTTGCCATTGGCACCACCGGTGATCTTGAATCCTAAATCATAAAATCTGAAATGGGGTTACAATGCCAGTTAAATCTCTAGATGACTTGAAAAGAATCAAAGAGGAAGCCCTTGCCAAGCGCCAGATTCGTAACGCCAGTGCGCGCGCGCATCTGACCGTCGCCATGGGGACGTGCGGCATCGCCGCTGGCGCACGCGATACGATGAAGGCAATTCTGGACGCGATCGAGAAAGATCAGATTACCGGCGTCTTGGTCACACAAACCGGGTGCATCGGTTTGTGCGAGTACGAGCCGATTGTGGATGTGCAACTCGGTGAGACCAAGGTGACGTACGGTAAGGTGACCCCAGAACGCGCCCGTGCGATTGTCACGGAACACGTGGTCGGTGGCAAGATCATTCACGAGTGGGTAATCACGCGCTAGTCCAATAGTGCGATAGTTCGACCATTGGACACACCTATCGCACCTTCGCACGATCAGACTGTTGCACGATGAGGTAAGGAATGCCCAACGAATTTTATCGTTCGCATATTCTGCTGTGTATGGACGCCGAGTGCCTCGCCAAAGGCGCTCAAGAAATCGAAGAGGTGTTGATCCGCGAGTTGGAAAGCAACGGCTTGCGCGATGAAGTCAACGTTTTGGAAACGTGGCGACTGGGCCATTGCCATGTTGGACCCGAAATGGTCATTTATCCGGAAGGTATCGCCTACGTGCATCTGACGCCCGCCGCAGTCACGGAAATCGTCCACGAGCATTTGCTCAAAGGGCGCATCGTCAAGCCCTATCAATACACCGGCGAAGTGCGAAAGGATGAAGAACTCCGTGCACCAACAGCCAAAGAAATGCGGGTCATTATGGCACGCTGTGGGGTCATTGACCCGGAGAACATTGAGGATTATATTGCAGAAGACGGATATACCGCTACGGCGCGCGTGTTATTAGAAATGAAACCGCGCGAGGTGATTGATGAGGTGCTAAAATCCGGGCTACGCGGGCGTGGGGGTGCGGGATTTCCTACCGGCAAAAAATGGGAATTTGCGGCGGCGCAAAAGACGGAGACCAAGTATGTCATCTGCAACGCGGACGAAGGTGATCCCGGTGCGTTTATGAATCGTCGCGTGTTGGAAAGCGATCCGCATTCTGTCCTCGAAGGGATGATCATCGCTGGTTATGCGATTGGCGCGCATCAAGGGTACATCTATTGTCGTGCCGAATATCCAATTGCCGTGCGGACGCTGAAAATCGCCATCCGGCAAGCACGCGAGTTTGGTTTTCTGGGCAAGGATATTTTGGGCACCGGTTTTGATTTTGATGTCGAACTGCGGATGGGTGCCGGCGCGTTTGTCTGCGGTGAAGAAACCGCGTTGATGGCATCCATTGAAGGCAAACGCGGTGAACCGCGTCCGCGCCCACCTTTCCCAGCGGTTGCCGGCTTGTGGGGCAAACCAACCATCATCAACAACGTCGAGACGCTGGCAAACATTCGCAACATTATTCTGCGCGGCGCCGAGTGGTTTCAAACCATTGGCGCGGAGAATAATCGTGGCACCAAAACGTTCACGCTCGCGGGCGATGTCGTGCGCACCGGCTTGATCGAAGTGCCGCTGGGCATCACCCTGCGCGAAGTGGTGTTCGATGTCGCCGGCGGCATCAAGGGCGGCAAGAAATTCAAAGCGATTCAAACCGGCGGACCAATGGGCGGTTGCATTCCGGAACAATTCCTTGATACGCCGATTGATTACGAAAACCTCCACAAACTAGGTTCGATTATGGGATCGGGCGGTCTCGTCGTGATGGACGAGGGCACGTGTATGGTGGATATTGCGCGATTCTTTATGGACTTTACCCAAGATGAATCGTGCGGCAAGTGTGTGCCTTGCCGGATCGGCACGCGGCGCATTCTGGAAATCTTGACACGCATCTGCAACGGCGAGGGCGAAGAAGGCGATATCGAAGAATTGGAGCGCTTGTCCAAGCATATCGTTGCCGGCAGTTTGTGCGGCTTGGGGCAAGGCGCACCCAATCCCGTGTTGACCACCATCAAATATTTTCGCCACGAGTACGAAGCACACATCAAAGAGAAAAAGTGCCCCGCCAAAGTGTGTCGCAAACTGATCCATTATCGCATTCTGGATAATTGCACCGGTTGTATGGTGTGCGCGCGCAATTGTCCCTCCAAAGCCATCAGCGGCGAAAAGCAAAAAGTGCATTGGATCAATCCGGCAGTGTGCGAGAGTTGTGGCATTTGTATGACCGTTTGCAAATTTGATGCGATTGTGGTTGAATAGTTGTATCGTTGCATCGTTCGATGGTTCAACGATGCAACGAACGATTGAGGTAACATGCAACGAACGGCCGATCTCGTTACGCGTCTCACCGACCTGAACAAGCAATTCGGTTACATTCCGCGCGCCGAAGTC
Organism: Chloroflexota bacterium; assembly: GCA_037440625.1. GTDB lineage: Bacteria > Chloroflexota > Anaerolineae > UBA4142 > UBA4142 > DAOTXS01. Next base: position 27,586 of record JBBITT010000007.1, on the reverse strand, counting down.
GAGAAACTGGCGAAGGAATTGCATTTGCCGGCGGCGAAAATTTTTGGCGCGGCGACATTCTATTCGATGTTCAGCACCACGCCCCACGGCAAGCACCTGGTGCGCTTTTGCGAGGATGCGCCTTGTCATATCGCCGGTGGGCGCGCCGTGTTCGAGGCGATTCGCACGGCGCTGGGACTGGAACCCGGGCAAACTTCTGCCGATGGCAAATGGACGTTCGAGATGACGAGTTGCATTGGCGTCTGTGGAGTGGGCCCGGTGATGCTGGTGGACGACGAGGTGTACGGCAATCTGACGCCGGAGCGAGTCGTGGAAATCCTGGGGAGGTGGTAATGCCCCATCGCTCACACATTTTGATTTCCGGCGATCCCATTTCCTTATCGCGTGGTGCCGAAGCTATCAAGTTTGCCTTGGACGCCGAACTTGCCTTTTACGGCTTGACCGATGAAATCGCCGTAGCGTTCACCGGCGATTTGCGCGCTGCGCCGGCGCAACGGCCGGCAATCATCGTTTATCCCGAAGGGATCGTCTATGGTCCGCTCACGGCGAATGATGTGCCCCTCATCGTCTCCGAGCATCTGTACAAAGGTCGCATCGTTGAAGCATTACGCGCGACGATCAAGCCACTCACCGGGGCAATTGTGCGCGTCCCGGCACGCGAGGGTGTACTCTTTGCGCAACAACGTGTGGTGCTGGCACGTGCGGGGATCATCAATCCGGAAGCGATTGAGGATTACATCGCGCACGATGGCTACGCGGCGATTGGCAAAGCGTTGACGCAGATGACACCTGCGCAGGTTGTGCAAGAAATTATTGACTCGGGTTTGCAAGGACGTGGTGGCGCGGGATTCCCAGTTGGATTGAAATTGAAATTCGTTGCCGAAGCGCGCGCCGAACGCAAGTTTGTCTTGTGCAACGCGGATGAATCGGAACCCGGCACTTTTAAGGATCGTCTGATTTTGGAAGGCGACCCGCATTCGATTCTTGAAGGAATGCTGATTTCAGGTTATGCGATTGGCGCGCGCGAGGGCTACATTTACATTCGCGGCGAGTATCGCCAGGCGCGCGAACGTTTGGAAAAAGCGATTGCGCAAGCGCACGATCTAGGATTGCTCGGCCCAAAAATTTTCGGCACCGACTTTTCGTTCGACATTCACATTCATTCCGGCGCGGGCGCGTACATTTGCGGCGAAGAAACCGCGCTGATCGAATCATTGGAAGGAAAACGCGGCGAGCCGCGGATTCGTCCGCCATATCCGGTCACGAACGGCATCCGGGGTTATCCAACTGCCGTCAACAACGTCGAGTCGCTTGCCAACTTGCCGCCGATTATTCGCCAAGGCGCGGCGTGGTATCGCACGATAGGCACGCCGAAATGCCCCGGCACCAAAGTGTACACGATGCTCGGCGACGTGAATGTGACGGGGCTGATTGAGGTGCCAATGGGCACAACGTTGCGCACCGTGATCGAGGTGTATGGCGGCGGAATGAAAGCGAGCAAGCGATTCAAACTCGCGCAACTGGGCGGGACATCGGGCGCGATCATTGATGCTTCCTTCCTCGATGTGCCGATGGATATTTCAGAACTCGCGGCGCGCGGCGCGGGGTTAGGTTCGGGCGCGTTATTGATTTGCGGCGATGACACGTGCGTCGTTGATCTTGCGTTCGTGTTGCTTCGCTTTTTCGCTCACGAGAGTTGCGGCAAATGTGTCCCGTGTCGGCTTGGTACGACGCGCGCGATGGAACTCTTGGAACGATTGAAAGACGCACGGGCAACACTCGAGGACCTTCAGCAACTCGAACGTATTGCGACGAATATGCAACTGGCATCGTTCTGTGGTCTAGGTCAGGCAGCGGCGGTGCCAATTCTCACCGGCTTGCGTTTCTTCCGCGACGAGTTCGCGGCGCACACGAAAAAACATTGCCCACTGGGCGTGTGTCCGATGCGTGGCGAGTCAAAAGAACAAACGGTTCGCTCGCCTCAAAACGAAATGCCGATGGCGGCGTAAAGATAATCTTTCGATTTTGCAGAAAAAATTTTCAACTGATTATTATGGCGAGCCAAGCGGCGAAGCAATCTCTCAAGAGACATTTGAGCATGCTTGGCTCGCAATGACCGATGGCAAAAAACTCGATCTCAAAGGAGAGGAGGAAAAATATGCGATTACTGGATCGCGAAAAGTATTTGGGACAAGGGTTGGGCGTCTGGGCATTTTGGTTGCACCGCCTCAGCGGCTTGGCGATTGCGTTTTATTTACCCTTGCACATCCTTGTCATTTCCACGGCGGTCGCAGGCACCGGCAGTTTTGATGCCGCGATGAAGTTTCTCAAAGCGCCGATCTTTGTCCTGCTCGAAATGGGCTTGATTGGGTGCATTCTGATTCACGGCTTGAACGGCATCCGCATCGTGCTGTTCGATCTGGGAATCGGCATTAAACGGCAGAAGGAAATTTTCATTGGGATGATCGCGTTGGCAGTGATCCCGATGATCATTGCATTTGTCGTCGCGTGGCCCCACATTGTGGGATAAGGGGAGAAAACTATGACTCAATCATCTTCAAAACCCCAAGGCGTGTGGGCGTGGATTTTGCAACGCATTACCGCCGTCTTGTTGCTCTTTTTTCTCGGTGCACACATCTTTGTCTTGCACTACGTCCCCGAGAATCTAAATATCAATTTTCTCGGCGTAGCGACGCGCTTTAAGAGCGTATTGTATCTATTCATTGATAGCGGCTTGCTCGCGGTGAGTCTCTATCACGGCTTTAACGGCGTGCGCAATGTCTTGTTCGATTTTATCGGCGATGAGGGCAAACGCAACATTATCAACATGCTCTTGCTGGTCGCTGGACTTGCGTTCTTTCTGTGGGGCGCGTACGCGCTAACCTTCTTTCTCAAGTAATCGTTTCTCACCGCCGAGACACGGAGAACACAGAGAAAATAAAAAAACCTCTGTGTCCTCTGCGCCTCGGCGGTGAATAAGGGTGGAGACATCAAAATATGCAAAAACATCAAGTCATCGTAATTGGCGGAGGTCTCGCCGGGTTGCGCGCGGCAGTCGAAGCGGCGATGATGGGTGTGGACACCGCCGTGCTATCGTTGTTGTATCCAGTCCGTTCACACTCCGGCGCGGCGCAGGGTGGCATCAACGCCGCGCTCGCCAATATGCCCGAATGCGCCGATGATTCGCCCGCCAAGCACGCGTACGATACAGTCAAGGGTTCAGATTTTCTTGCCGATCAAGATGCGGCAGAAATCATGACGACCGATGCACCCAAACGGATTTACGAACTGGAGCATTGGGGCGTGCCTTTCAGCCGCACTCCCGATGGCAAGATCGCGCAACGACCGTTTGGCGGCGCGGGGTATCCGCGCACGTGCTACGCCGCCGATAAAACCGGGCTGTACATTCTACACACGCTCAACGAGCAAACGGTCAAGCACAATATCAAGGTGTACAACGAATGGGCGGCACTCGCGCTGGCGAGCGATGGCGAGATGAATCACGGCTTGGTCGCGCTCAACTTGCAAACCGGCGAAATCGGAACGTTTGCGGCGGACGCGGTCATCATTGCGACCGGCGGGGCAGGACGTATCTTCAAACGCACTTCTAACTCGATGCAATCCACCGGGTTTGGCATGAGTTTGGCATATCGCGCCGGGGTTGCGTTGGAAGATATGGAATTCGTCCAATTTCATCCAACGACGATCATCGGCACAAATATCTTGATGACCGAAGGCGCGCGCGGCGAAGGGGGTTATCTCGTCAACAATCAGGGCGAACGCTTTATGCAACGCTATGCCCCCAAAGCGATGGAACTCGCGCCGCGCGACATTGTCTCACGTTCGATTCAAATCGAAATCAACGAAGGGCGCGGCTTTCCAGATGGCGGCGGGTGCGTCCACCTCGATCTGCGCCATCTGGGGCGTGAGAAAATTTTGGAACGCTTGCCTGGCATCCGCGACATTTGTCTCAGTTTCCTCGGCATTGATCCGATCGAACAACCCATTCCAATTCAGCCGGGGCAACACTATACGATGGGCGGCATTGACACCGATAAAGATGGCGCAACGCGTTTGCTGGGTTTGTTCGCGGCGGGTGAATGTGCCTGTGTGAGCGTGCACGGCGCCAATCGTTTGGGCGGCAACAGTCTGCTCGAATGTGTGGTGATGGGACAGCGCGCCGGCGCAGCCGCAGCACAGTACGTGCGCGGTAAGACCTCGGCGATCAAAGAAGCCGTGTTGAACGATGCCGAGAAAAAAGTATCGAGCGAGGTGGACGCGCTTTTGAAATCGGATGGCAAGGAACGGCTGGTTACCTTGCGCGATGAAATGGCACAAACGATGACCGACAAGGTCGGTGTGTTCCGCGATAAGAAACCCATGACCGAAGCGCTCGCCACGATCCAGGAATTGCGCGCGCGCTATCGTCACATCGGCGTGGATGCCAAACATCGCAAGTTCAATCTCGATTTGTTGCGCACGATCGAACTAGGTGGCATGCTGGAATTGGCAGAGACGATGGTGGCGGGTGCGCTGGCGCGGGAAGAATCGCGGGGCGCCCATTCGCGGATGGATTTTCCAAAACGCGACGATGTTAACTGGATGCGCCACACGTTGGCATACCGAACCGCCGATGGTCCACGCTTGGAGTACGAATTGGTCGTGCAAACCAAGTGGCAACCGGAGGAGCGGAAATACTAGCGACTAGCCGGGAGAATACCATATGAGCCAAACAATTACCTTACGGATCTATCGCCGTGATCCAGACCTAGACACGGCACCCCAATATTCAACCTATCAAATCGAACCGCAGCCCGGGCAGACGGTGCTGATGGCGTTGTACTATATTCTGGAAAATGTGGACAAGACGATTGCGTTCCGCGCCTCGTGCCGCAGTGCGGTGTGCGGCAGTTGCGGGATGCACATCAACGGTAAAAACCGGCTCGCGTGCGAAACGCAAATTTCTGCGCTCGGCAATGAAATCGTCGTCGAGCCGCTGCCGCATTTGCCGGTTCTAAAAGACCTGGTTGTAGATATGACGACGTTCTGGGACAAGTACAACAAAGTGCGCCCCTATCTCATCTCGGTCAAGAATCCGCCTCCTGACGGGAAAGAGCGTCTGCAATCGCCACAGGATCGCAAGCAAATTGACGAGTTCATTGATTGTATTCTGTGCGCGTGCTGTCATTCAGCGTGCTCGCTCGATTGGTGGGATAAAGAGTATCTCGGTCCCGCCGCGCTCGCCAAGATGTGGCGCTTTATGGCGGACTCGCGCGACGAAGGCGAGTTGGAGCGTTTGAAAATCGTCGCCAGCGAGGAAGGCGTGTTCCGTTGCCACACCTTGTTCAACTGCACGGAGGAATGTCCCAAGAAAATCTCGCCAACGTTCGCGATTCAGCAGATGAAGAAAAAAGTGATGATCGCCAAGTTGACGGGAAAGTTGTGAGCGTTTGTTCGTTGGTTCGTTGAATCGTTGTGTCGCCGCGCCGTTCCGGTTGCGTGCGGAATCGCGCGGCGGCGCGGAAAATTGGACGCGGACGAGCGCAGAGAAAAACAATAGCAATGGATTATCGCAAGTTAGCGTTTTCAACCAAGTCGGATTGAGCAACTGAAGTCGCAGCAACCAACACCCAAGTCGCCCTACGGCGAGTACGCAGCTTCGGGTAGTGGTCGCAAGCGTTCACGCGCTTGGCAGTTTCGATAAAGGCAGCAGAAACAAGAAAACGCAATCTTGAAAAGCCGGGAAGATAATGCTTACTATCTGGCTGGCGCTTTTCCAACTTACTCTCTTTCTCATCGGCATCTTGGGTCCATGGCGCGATCCGCCGGCGTTGAAAACCAATGGACGCCTCGCGCGTCCCGTGCGGATGCTGTTGAGTTTCTCACTTGTCATTGCCGCGTTTGCCATCTGGCTTGGCGGCGCGAAGATGCCGGTGTACGCGCAGTGGGTCGCGTTGGGAATGCTCGCATCATTCATCGGCGATTTGGTGATGGCGCGGCTGATTCCACTGTCCAATCGTCTGATCGGCGGAATGATTGCGTTTGGCATCGCGCACGCGTTGTACATCACGGCGTACGTGCAAACGATGCAAACAATTTCGTCGCTTGAACCTTACAATCGCTTCAACGCAGGTCTGATAGCTGGCTTTTTGTTCTACGGCGCATTCACCATCCTCGGCTGGTGGTTTTTGATTCGCAATCCGCAGAAAGATGCGGCAATCAATTTTGGCGCGTTGGGCTATGGTTTGTGGATCAGCGTAACGGCATCGTCCGCGTTAGGGCTGGCGTACGCACTCGGTCTTTGGCTGACGGCAATCGGCGGACTATTGTTCGTCGCGTCGGATTTTCTGATTGGCACCACAGATATTCGTGGCATCACGATCAAGAACGCAAACGATTGGATTTGGCTCACGTATGTCGCCGCGCAAGCCGGGATTATCTATGCGGGAGGAATCTAAGACATTGCACCGCAGAGACGCAGAGAGCGCTGAGTTTTTGTAACTACTCACCGCAGAGGCGCAGAGAACGCCGAGTTTCATTTTGTTTTTTCTCCGCGCCCTCGGCGTCTCTGCGGTAATTTGAGAAGGGCTGAGCAGTTACGAGTTTTTTATTATTTTCTCTGTGTCCTCTACGTCTCTGCGGTGAGGTTTTAGGATATGAAGATAAACGAGATGACGCAGGCGATCATTGGCGCGGCAATCGAAGTTCATAAAGCGCTTGGACCTGGGTTGTTGGAATCTGCATATAAAGAATGTCTGTGCAAAGAACTTGCGTTACGCCAGATTTCTCTTGAACGACAACACCCGCTGCCAGTCGAGTACAAAGGCACAAAGCTGGATTGCGGCTACCGGCTTGATCTGTTAGTTGCAAATCAAGTAGTCGTAGAAATCAAAGCTGTTGATTGTTTGTTACCCATTCATGAGGCACAACTTTTGACTTATTTGCGTCTCGGTGGTTGGCGAGTCGGCTTACTCATTAATTTTAATGTCCCCGTTTTGAAACAAGGAATCAAAAGATTGGTGAATGGTTTGAAACAATGATATTCTCTGCGTTCTCCGCGTCTCTGCGGTGAAAAGAGTTCGGAGGAAGAATGCCCATAAACCTAACGATCAATGGCAAACCCATTCAAGCGAATGAAGGAATGACTGTCCTCGAGGCGGCGCGGGCAAATGGCATCTACATTCCCACGCTCTGCCATCATCCCGATTTACCCCCGGTCGGTGCGTGCCGGATGTGCGTGGTCGAAGTCGAAAAGATGCGGGGACTCGTCGCCTCGTGTACATTGCCGGTGAGCGAAGGCATGGTCGTCCAGACCGACACGCCCAAGTTGATCGAAGAGCGCAAGTTTATTTTGGAAATGCTCCTCAGTGATCATCCCAACGATTGTATGACATGCGAAGTGACCGGCGCGTGCGAATTACAGGACCTGGTTTATCAATATCAAGTCGAATGGAAACCGCACAAGGGCAAACGCCACAGTTATCCGATTGGCGCAGACCCGAATCCGTTCGTGTTCACCGATTTCAACAAATGTATTTTGTGTACGCGATGTGTGCGGTCGTGCGCCGAAATCCAAGGACGCAACGTGTGGGGCGTTGCCTATCGTGGCTTTAACGATCGTATTGTGGCCGGCGCGGACGTAACGATGCTCGAAGCCGGGTGCGAATCGTGCGGGGCATGTGCGGCATACTGTCCCACCGGCGCGCTCACCGATAAACCTTCGCGCGGCAAGGGTCGCGCGTACGAAATGAAAAAGGTGCTAACAACCTGTACGTATTGTGGCGTCGGTTGCCAATTCGATTTGAATGTCAAGAACGGCAGGGTCGTGAAGGTAACTTCAAATCGCGACGCGCCGGTGAACGGGATGGCATTGTGCGTCAAGGGGCGCTATGGTTACGAATTCATCCATCACCCCGATCGCTTGACCAAGCCACTCATCAAAAAGAATGGCGCGTTCGTTGAAGCATCGTGGGACGAAGCGTTGACACTCATCGCCGAAAAACTGGCGCAACACCGGGGCGATGAGTTCGCCATGCTCGCTTCGGCAAAAGCGACGAACGAAGAAAATTATCTCTTTCAAAAATTTACACGCGCGGTGATGGGGACGAACAATGTGGATCACTGCGCCCGGCTCTGACACGCCAGCACCGTGACCGGTCTGGCCACCGCATTTGGTTCGGGCGCGATGACCAACAACATCGCCGACATTGACAATTGCAAGACGATGCTCGTCATCGGATCGAACACAACCGAGCAACATCCGGTGATTGGCACGCGCATTCGCCGGGCAGTGCGGCGCGGTGCCAAACTCATCGTTGCTGATCCGCGTTCAATCGATTTGGCGAACATGGCGACGCTGTACATTCGACAACGACCCGGGACAGACATTGCGTTGTTGAACGGTCTGGCGCACATTATCCTGAAAGAAGAACTGGTGGACGATGAGTTTGTGGCGGCACGGACGGAAGGTTTTGACGAATGGCGCAAGGTGGTTGAAACCTACACACCAGCGCGCGTGAGTGAGATCACGGGCGTGCCGGTGGACGATCTGTTCACGGCGGCGCGCCTCTATGCCGGCAACAAACCTTCGACGATTTTCTACGCGATGGGCATCACGCAACATACCACCGGACACAACAACGTCCTCGCGATTGCGAATCTGGCGATGCTGACCGGCAACATCGGCAAGCCGGGCGCCGGCGTGGACCCGTTGCGCGGGCAGAATAACGTGCAAGGGGCGTGCGATGTAGGCGCGTTGCCCAACTATTACACCGGCTATCAACGGGTGATTGATGAGGCGGCACGTGCCAAATTTGAAAACGCCTGGGGCGTCAAGTTGTCGCCAAAAGTTGGACTCACGGTTGGCGAGATGCTCCACGCGGCGCGCGATGGCAAGGTCAAGGCAATGTGGATCGTCGGCGAAAATGTCGCGATGAGCGACCCGGATTCGCATCACGTCGTCGAGGCGTTGAACCAACTCGACTTTCTCGTGGTGTCGGAATTATTTATGACCGAAACGGCGCAACTCGCCGACGTCGTTTTGCCGGTCGCCTCGTTTGCGGAAAAAGATGGTACGTTCACCAACACCGAGCGGCGTGTGCAACGTGTGCGCAAGGCAATCGAACCGATTGGCGAGTGTCGCACGGATTGGGAAATCGTGTGTGAGGTCGCGCGCAGAGTGGTTTCAAGTTCCCAGTTTCAAGTTGAAGGTAACCTGAAACCTGAAACCTGGAACTATGAAACGGCGGAGCAGATCATGAACGAAATTGCATCGCTCACGCCGCAGTACGCCGGTATCACATACGCTCGGCTTGATGCCAAGGGTTTGCAATGGCCCGTGCCCAACCAAGAACATCCCGGCACACCGATTCTGCACACGCAACAGTTCACGCGCGGCAAGGGTCTGTTCTCGCCCGTCGAGCATCAAGAGCCGGCGGAAAACCCGGATGAAGTCTTCCCGTTTGTTCTCACGACCGGGCGCATCCTGCAACACTATCACACCGGCGCGATGACCCGGCGCGTGCCCGGCTTGGAACAACTTGCGGCGGAAGAACGTGTGGAGTTGAATCCGGACGACGCCGCCAAACTCGGGGTCAAGGATGGCGATTGGTTGCACATCAGTTCACGTCGGGGCCAGGTGGATGCGCGCGCGTGGGTAACGGATCGTGTGGGGCATGGCGTCATCTTTATGACCTTCCATTATGCCGAGGCACTGACAAACGCGCTAACAAACACCGCCGTTGACCCGATTGCCAAGATACCCGAGTTGAAGGTCTGCGCGGTTCGGGTCGAAAAGAAAAACTAGATCGGCGATAAAAACAGAAACTATCCCGCAGGATAGACTTGCGCGGGATAGTTTCTCTTTGGTAATGGACAAGAATTTTGTTGGTTGGTGATTGACCAAAACTCACCGCAGAGTTTTCTTATTTTTCGTGTTCTCGGCGTCTCCCCGGTAAAATTGAGATGTGGGTAAACACCAAATTTTTGGGTATCTCCGTAGAGCGCTTTTTTGTGGTATAATCGGATACCTAGTTTATAATCTGTCAGTGAGCGTTCACCGCCTAACGTTTGTTCTCCAGCGTAAGACCGTCGGCACCTCCAAAGGGGATCTGCCCAAATGTATGCGAATGATTCTGATCTAATCAAAGCGTGTCTGGCCGGCGAAGAAGCCGCGTGGAAAAACCTGGTAGATCGTTATGCGCGACTGGTTTACTCGGTGACGCTTGCTCAAGGCATGCGACTTGAAGATGCCGATCATGTGTTCCAGCAAGTCTTTACACGGACCTTTCACCATCTCCAGAATCTCCATGATCGCAAACGCATCGCCGCGTGGCTGATCGCAACAACTTGCCACGAGTGTCAGCGCTTGCACCAGCGAACGCCTCAAACGATGGACCTTGATGAAACACCTCCAGATTTGGATGATTTATCTGCGGAAGATATACAAATTTGGGAGCGTCGCCACATTATCGGTCAGGCAATGCAACAACTTGAATCCCCCTGCCGAGAAATCTTGCAAGCACTCTTCCGCGACCCGCCAGTGGATCAAACTACCATCGCTGGTCAACTGGGCATCCCCTTGAGCAATTTTAGCACACTGCGGGCTCGTTGCTTTAAGAAACTTGAAACGATTTTGGCATCTATGGGGGCAGACCTGACTTAGCCTTGTATTCGATAGTGGGGCTATGCCCTCTTTAAGAATAGACGTTAAGTGCAATGAATGCCCAACATATTGCCGATGAAATACTCGTTGCCTTTGCCGCCGGCGAGTTAGCCCCCGCCGATGCGCAAATCATCGCGAATCATACAGCATCCTGTGCCGAGTGCGCCAAGACCGTTGCTCGGTTCAAAACCATTCGCTTTTTGGTGCGCACCGATGAAAGCCGGGATCCCCCCTTGGCGGCGGTGATGCAGGTGCGTTCGATTTTTCGCGCTTACTCTGTGCTGGACTCGCATATCACCGAGGAACAACTCGTTGCCTGGGCGGCTGGTGAGTTGAACGCACCGGACGCCCAAATGGTCGCCGCGCATCTCGCCCAGTGCGTTGATTGTTCCAAGACAGCGACAACGTTCAAAACAATTTTCTCCGCAATGCGTACCACCGATAGTCACGAACCACCCCGCGTAACAGTTATGCGAGCGCGCTCCATCTTCAAACCCCTTGCTCTTTCACCCCATATCGCCTACGATCAACTGATCGCCTTTGCCGCCGATGATTTAGACGAATCAGACGCTAGCACCGTTGCGCAACACACTGCCTCCTGTAACGAGTGTGCCAGAATCGTCACCCGGTTCAAAACCATTCGGGCAGTGATGCGTGCTGATCCCAGCAAAAACCCGCCCGCGGCGGTGGTGGCGCGTGCGCGTTCGATCTTCACTCAAAAGCACTCCGCAGCGTCAGTGCCATTCTGGCAAAATTGGAAGTGGAGTATTTCGGCGCCAACCGCCAGACGCTTAGCCAACGCATTCTTAGTCATTTTGCTCGTCCTATCAAACCTCATTGTGTACATTGGCATGGGCAGAACCGTTGAAGCATCGCAAGTCGCCATCCCGGGCGATTCACTCTATCCAATCAAACTCGTTATCGAAGACGTGCAATTGGCAACGACCTGGGACACGGCTGGCAAACTAACACGCCATTTGGCGTATGCCGGTTATCGCCTGGATGAAACCGGGGCGTTGATTGCGCTTGACCGTCTTGCCCAAGTTCCTAGCGCGCTTGGCGCTTTTGAAAAACAAGTGGGACTGGTTACGACTACGTTCAAAACGTTAGCACGCGAAAATTTCAAACGCGCGCAAGAACTGACACCCCAGATCGAATCTAAACTCGCAGATTACAGCACCCAACTTGAAACGTACAGCAAGGTAGCAACAGTAATCCTTTTGCCCGCTTTTGAACACGCGATTCAAGTTAGTAAGGAAAGCCAAACCCGCGTCCACGAGGCAACCAGTACACCATTGCCCACCACCATTCCAATCGCTGTGCCACCTCCAACCAACACCCTCAAACCGGATTCATCGCCAATTCGGCCGAACGTACCTACCGCCACAACGCTGCCCGCTTCGTTGCCGAGCACCTCGCCAATTATCCGTTCACCAACACCTCAACCGATGATCGTCAGCTCACCTACACCATCCGCCACAAGTCTGATCGTTCGTTCCCCCACGCCCACAAGATCACCAACCGTCACTTTGCCTACCCCTTCGCCCTCTGCCACACGAACTGTTGGGGTGCCATCACCATCCCCCATACCGCAACCCAGCCAGACACCACGCCCTACTCACATTCCGCCGGGTCTTGAAAAAAAGACATTGACACCGGTTCCGTGGAACAAAGACAAATAGCCCAACAGATTCTGCAAAACCTACCTTGATTTCCTATGGCTTCTCGGCACGCACTCCCTCCATCATCCTGTTATTATCTTCACAAACTGGTACCAACTTTTGACCGTAGTTTGACCCAGAGGTGTAATAATAAAATGTGAGCGCAATGACGCGCTCACCCCCGCTGTTGGATAGGAAACACGTTTGCCTTATGCATGGGCATAGGGAAACGTGTTTTTGTTTTGCACGGTAGAGTTGACTCGCTGATTTGTTCTGATCCGCATATGCTCAGGACAGCAAGTAACCAATAGGAGAAATCTATGAGTCTAAAGATCGTCAACAAAGAAGATCTGCTCGCATTCGTTCAAAAGATGATGAGCGAGTACCAAGTGATCGCGCCGGTGGCAAACGACACCACCTTCAAATTTGCGCCGCTCACTCAGGCATCCGATTTGCGATTGGATTACAACACAACAATTTTGCCTCCGCGCAAAGCATTACTGCCGCAAACCGAACCGCTATTCACCTTCCGCACCGATCTGCCATCCGCCACACCCCAGTTCGATATGCAATGGCGGGTTTTGTTCGGTGTGCACACGTGCGATCTGCATGCGATGTGTATGCTCGATGCGGCGTTTGCCAAAGGCAATCCCGACACGCATTATATGAAACGCCGTGCCACGACGCTCATCGTCAGTATCGAATGTCTCGACCCCTGCGACGAACATTCGTTTTGCAAGAGTATGAACACGCTCTCGGCTTCGTCTGGCTTTGATCTGCACCTCATTGATCTGGGTGATCTGTACGCCGTAGACGTTGGCACGACGGCAGGCGAAGTTCTGCTGACACAGCATGCCAAATCGCACAACGCTTCCCGGCAAGAGATCGGCTTACTCGATAAAACGCTGAGTGCAAAATGGGCACGCTTTCCCAGCCGGCTCCCCACCGATGGCAAGGACTTGCCTGCGTTGATGGGCATCAGTTACAAAAGCCCGGTCTGGGAAGAAATTGGGCAACGTTGTTTTGGTTGCGGCACCTGCAACCTCGTTTGCCCCACCTGCTATTGCTTTGATGTGCGCGATGAAATTTCCTTGGACGGCAAGACCGGGGAGCGCTATCGAGTCTGGGATTCATGCCAATTGGATGAGTTTGCGCGCATCGGTTCAGGCGAAAATTTCCGCAAGACCCACGCCCAACGTCTGCGCCATCGCTTTATGCGCAAAGGCAAATACATTGCCGAAGCCTTCCCGGGGCACACGGGGTGCGTCGGCTGCGGACGTTGCGCCCGGGGCTGTCTGGTGGACATTACGCCGATTGGCGTGTGGAATGCACTCTATAAAGCGCATGCACTGTAGGAGGCAAGGATGTCACCCATACCTGCAATCGAATCCATTTACGTTCCCACTCTGGCGTGGATTGCCAAAATCCAAACACTCACGCCAATGGAAAAACTATTGACGATTGAACTTCCGCGCGGAATGTCTTTGGGACACAAGCCGGGTCAATTCGTCGAGGTGAGTTTGTTCGGCGTGGGCGAAGCTCCCATTTCGATTTCCTCTTCACCCAGCCGGAGCAATGGCAAGTTTGAAGTGTGCGTCCGCAAAGTCGGTGATGTAACGACGGCTTTGCACAATCTCAACGAAGGTGCGCGCATCGGGGTGCGGGGTCCGTTCGGCCGTGGCTTCCCGGTGGAAGAGTTTGAAGGGAAGGATATTCTAATCGCCGCCGGGGGTTTGTCGTTGGCGCCGGTGCGCAGCGTCATCTATCAGATTCTCGATAATCGCAACAAATACGGGCGTGTCATCATTCTCTACGGTGCCAAAACGCCCAGCGAGTTGCTCTTCAAAGACGAACTCCAAGAATTTGGCAAACGGGCAGACATCGAGTTTCACGTAACCGTGGATCGCGGCGATAAAGATTGGGTGGGCAACGTGGGGGTCATCACGACGCTTTTTCCCAAGATTACAGTCAATCCGCGCAATACGATTGCCATCACGGAGGGTCCCCCGATTATGTACCGCTTTGTGATGATCGAGTTGTTGGGCAAGGGAATTCCAGAAGATCAAATCTGGCTTTCGCTCGAACGGCGAATGAAATGCGGCGTGGGCAAATGCGGACATTGTCAGATTGATCATTACTATTGCTGTCAGGATGGACCGTCGTTCAATTACGCGCAGATCAAAGGTGTGATGGAGGCAATATGAAACCCAAAGTAGCATTCTTTGATTTCACCAGTTGCGAAGGTTGTCAACTCACGGTCGTGGATTCGCTTCAGACGCATCTTGATCTGCTCGAGGTGGTCGAAATCGTCCAGTTCCGCGAAGCGATCAGCGAACGCGGCGAGGACTATGCGATTGCGTTTGTGGAAGGTTCGATCACGCGCGAGTCGGACGAAGAACGCCTCAAGAAAATTCGCGAGCAAGCCGCGGTGCTTGTGGCGCTGGGCGCGTGCGCGCATATTGGCGGCGTGAACGCCATCAAAAATCTGGCGCCGCTCGATGAGGTGCGCAAATATGTGTACGGCGACAAGGCGGAATGGTACGCCACCTACACCGCGCGTCCGTTGAGCGCGGTGGTCAAGGTAGATGCGTTCATCCCGGGTTGCCCCATTGATCGCGAGGAATTTATCCGCGTGGTCAAAGCCATGCTGTTAGGCAAGAAACCTCCTATTCCAGATTATCCTCTCTGCGTCGAATGCAAACTCAAAGAAAATGTTTGCGTGTTCCACAAAGGCGGCTTTTGTTTGGGTCCCATCACGCGCGCCGGGTGTGGTGCCATTTGCCCCACCTACGGCGATGGTTGCGAAGGGTGCCGGGGCAACATCTCCAATCCCAATCGCGATTCGATGAAGAACGTGCTCGCGGAACACGGGTTGACGACGGAAGGCATGATGGCGCGAATGACGATGTTTAATGCCTATCAACTGCAGACGAAGGACTAGAGACGAAGGGAAAAAACCATTCGTAATTCGTCTCTTGGGGAGATACAACAATGGCACAAAATATGAAAATAGATATTCACCACGTTACGCGTGTCGAAGGACACGGCAATATTGTCATCAATGCCAAGAACGGTGTGCTGGAAAAATGTAAACTTGAAATCGTTGAGACGCCGCGCTTTTTTGAAGCCATGTTGCGCGGACGACCGTACACCGAAGCCAGTCACATCACCTCGCGCATCTGCGGTATTTGCGCCGTGGGACACGCCACCGCATCACTGCGCGCATCGGAAAACGCCCTCGGCGTTGAACTCTCTGAGCAAACCTGGCTCTTGCGCAAACTGATTTTCTTTGGCGAAATGCTCGATAGTCATATCTTGCACACGTATATGCTCGTCGCGCCGGACTTTTTCCACGTGGGCAGTGTGATTCCCCTCGCCGGCATCGCGCCCGATACCGTCTTGCGCGCCTTGCGCATGAAAAAACTCGCTGGCGATTTGTGCGCGATGGTGGGTGGGCGCCACACCCATCCGATTGCCATGACGGTTGGGGGGTTTACGCATTTGCCGACGGTGGACGAAATTAAAGCGATGCGCGAGCGATTGAGCGCTGCACGCAAAGATGTGGACGAAACCGTCGCGCTCTTTCAATCCTTGCCCTGGCCCCAATTCAATCGCGAGACCGAATACGTGGCCTTGAGCAAGCCGGACGAATACGCCTTTATTGATGGCACCATCACGACAACGGATGGCGGCTCATACCACATTAACGATTATAAAAAAGTGACCAACGAACGATGCGTGCCCCATTCAACGGCGAAGCATACGGCACACAAACGCGAATCGTATATGGTCGGCGCGCTCGCGCGGTTCAACATCAATTACCAACACTTGCATCCCAAAGCCAAAGCAGCGGCGGACGCGTTGGGGCTAAAACCGCTTTGCACGAATCCGTACCTCAACAGTGCCGCCCAAGTCGTCGAGATTGTGCACAGTGTGGAAGAAGCGATCATGATTTGCGATGAATTGATCGCCCGCGGCATCAAAAAAGAAACGCCGCCCAAGTTTAGCGGCAAAGGTGGCACAGGAGTTGGCTCGTGCGAAGTGCCGCGCGGCATCTTGTTCCACAATTACGAAATCGGCGATGATGGCAAGGTCGTCAATGCCAATTGCATCATCCCCACCGGGCAAAATCTCGCAAACATCGAAGCGGATATGCGCGCACTCGTTCCGCAGATTCTGGATCAGGGTCAAGAAAAAGTAACGCTGGCATTGGAGATGCTCGTCCGCGCCTACGATCCGTGTATCTCATGCTCGGTGCATTTCTTGAATGTCAAGTTCGTCTAGTTTCATCGTTGCATAGTTGTCTAGTTCAACGTCTCAACCATGTAACGATCGAACGATCCAACGATGAAACGAACTTTGATTCTTGGTCTAGGCAATCCGTTGCAAGGCGATGATGGCGTGGGATGCTACATCGCCGAGACACTGCAACGGCAAACGTTGCCGGACGATGTCGAGGTGATTGACGGCGGAACCCCCGGGATCGGTTTGCTCAATTTGTTCGAGGGGCGGCAGTGTGTTATCATCGTAGATGCTGCGGAGATGGGGATGAACGCGGGCGAGTATCGTCGCTTTGAGCCACACGAGATCGTGCTGACCGGCTCGAACCAACGTTTCTCCTTACATCGAACCGGCGTGATAGACGCGCTGGCACTCGCGCGTGTCTTGAACATCGCCCTGCCCAAGATCGTTTTCTTTGGGGTGCAACCGGCTCGGGTGGAATGGCGTGAGACGCTCAGCCCTGCCGTTCAAGCCGCGCTGCCACGCGTGATCGAAGCAGTTTTGAGAGAAGTGATCGCAGACTGCCCATCATGAGAACGGTCATTCTAGGAGTTGACTATGGCAAACGAAAAAATTTTAATTATTGACGACGATGATGATCTAGTTCTGGCAATGCGTTTACCGCTCGAGGCGGCCGGCTTTCAGGTCTTTCGCGCGGCGAACGCGGATGAAGGATTGCAAAAGGTCAAAGAGATCAAACCCGACCTGATCATCCTCGATGTGATGATGGACACAACGACGGCGGGCTTCCAAGTCAGTCTCACCTTGCGCAGTCCGGATCCCCAATCGGAATATGCCCCATACAGTCACATTCCTATTTTGATGTTGACGGCGATTCATCAGACAACGCCACTGCGCTTTGGTCCTGACAAGGACTATTTACCGGTAGATGCGTTTATCGAGAAACCGATTGAACCCAAGAAACTGATCGAACAAGTTCGTGCCCATTTGAAACAAACGGTCTGACGTTGGTAACCTGACCCTCCCGATGAAGGCAAACGCCGCGCGCAAACCCGAAGCGATTTTCGGCTTGGTCGAAGCGGAATTGATCAACAGTATGGCTTGGTTGATCAATCTCCGTTGGCTGGCAGGCGTAAGCGTGTTGGGCGCAACATGGTTCACCACGACGCTACTACGCTTGCCGCTCGATGCGTTGTGGTTGTACGGCATCGGCGTGGCGATTCTGGCGTACAACGCCATCTTCCGTGTGATTCTCACGCGTCTATTGCAACGCGATCAGCGCGACATTCGCCATTTTGATTTCCTCACCAAAGCCCAAATTGGCTGCGATTGGATGGCAATGACCGCGCTGATTCATTTTTCCGGCGGATTGCTCAGCCCCGCCATTCTGTATTTCTTTTTCCATGTGGTCATTGCAGCCATTTTGCTTTCCGCGCGCGTGACGTTTCTCTATGCGGCCATCGCAACCATTTTGATTGGCACCATCGCGGTGCTTGAATATGCCGGCGCGTTGCCCCATTACAATATCTATGGTGCCGCCGGTGCATTGTTGCACCGCCAACCCCTCTTTGTCATCGGCATGCTCTTTTTCTTTGCCAGCACAATGTTCGTGGCAACTTATCTCGCCGTCACGTTGAACGATCGTCTTCGCAAACGCCAAGCCCAAGTGGTCGAACTGAGCCAGAGTTTGCAACGCGCGTACTATCGTTTGCAAACCGTGTACGAAGCCGCCGAAGCCGTAACTTCGACGCTGGAATTGGAAGAGGTCCTCGATCGTTTGGTGCGACGGGCAGCCGACGCCTTAAATGTGCGCGCGTGTTCTATTCGATTGTTGGATGAAACCGGGGCGCGCTTGAACGTGGCGGCAAGTTATGGTTTGAGCGAAGCGTACGCGCGGAAAGGCGATTTGTTGCTCGATCAAAATCCGTTGGTACGCCAAGTCCTTGCCGGCAACACCATCATCACCGGCGATGTGGCAACCGCTGAAGGTCTACAATATCCCCAGCACGCCCTCGCCGAAGGGATTCGTTCGATGTTGTCGGCACCGCTCATTGGCAAACAAAAAGCGTTGGGTTTGATTCGCGCATACAGCGCGGAGGTGAATCACTTTACTCCCGAAGATGCCGAATTTCTGACTGCGATTGCACGCGAGGGGAGTATCGCCATTGAGAACGCTATGGCATATCGTGCGCTGGGCAAACTGGATGAGATGAAGAGCAAGTTTGTGTTGACCGTGACGCACGAACTGCGCTCGCCGGTCAGTGTGGTGCGAAGTTTGTTGCGGACGTTGCTGGCAGGTTATGCAGGATCGCTCAATGAACAACAACGAGAAATGCTCAATCGCGTCCAATACCGCGCGGACTTTTTGCAAACGTTGATTGATGACCTGCTCGATTTGGCGGCGGGCAAAAGTGAACTTGCCCAGCGCGAGGAGCGCGTGGTGGTCCGTCTGGATGAAGCAATTGAACGTGTGGTCAATCGCTTTGAAATCCCGGCGCAGGAAAAACAGATCGGGTTAGAAACCCGCCTCGAACGCGAGGTCAAAATATCGGCAACGGAGCAAGGGATCGATCGCATCCTCAATAATCTGGTTTCCAATGCCATCAAGTACACCCCCCAAGGGGGCCGCGTGCTGGTCGCATTATCGGTTGAACGAAACTGGGCTCATCTGCGGGTCACCGATACCGGCATCGGGATTCCCGAAGAATCACTCCCGCATTTGTTTGAAGAGTTTTATCGTGCGCCCAATGCCAAAGCACAAGAGAAAGAGGGAACCGGGCTAGGCTTAGCCATCACCAAAGATTTGGTAACTCGATTTGGTGGACACATTAGCGTGCAAAGCCAAGTGGGGCAAGGGACTACTTTCACAGTAACCTTGCCTATCATTGTTGAGTTACCAATCTAAGTTTCGGTTAAGGGATCGCGTTGATAAAAGTAAACCTATCAATTGCGATGTCCAGCAAAGATGACAAGCACGTTGGCTTGTCATCTTTTTTATTCTTGGTTGTGATTGAGTTGGTATCAAATTCACGGTCGGTTCACGTTATCCGTTATACAATCGTAATACAACTGCAATGGTTCTTTACCCATTTGGCATCTGGCGCACGGTATACTTTACAACGGGGGAAGTGAAATGCAATTGTATTTTATCCGCCATGCTCAGTCCACGAACAACTGGCTCTTGTGTTCGACCGGCTCAACTGTGGGACGCAGTGAGGACCCCGAATTAACCCCGATCGGCTGGCAACAAATCAAATATCTTGCCGGTTTTCTTGGTCGAGGGAATCCTAATTGGAGTGCCGATCATTCGGGGCGGCTGGGCTTTGGTATCACGCATTTGTACACCAGTTTGATGGTGCGCGCCATTCGCACCGGCATGGCAGTTGCACACGCATTGGGCTTGCCCTTGGTAGCGTGGGAGGATTTACACGAGACGGGCGGAATTTATCTGGACGACCCGGCAACCGGCAAACGGGTGGGTCAGCCAGGCAAGACCCGCGCCGAGTTTGAAAAATTGTTTCCGGAACTGGTCTTGCC
This sequence comes from Chloroflexota bacterium, assembly GCA_037440625.1. Lineage (GTDB taxonomy): Bacteria > Chloroflexota > Anaerolineae > UBA4142 > UBA4142 > DAOTXS01. The sequence goes on along the minus strand of JBBITT010000007.1, from coordinate 7,483 downwards.
CGATTCATTGGGGCAAACCGGCTGGTGGAATCGCCCTTTTGAGGAACGCGAGCAACGCCCCGCCCGCGCGCAACGCTTTTTCTACGAACTGTTGCGCCGGCACGGCAACACAGACGACCGGGTGGCGGTGATCAGTCATGGTGGATTTTACAATTATTTCTTGCGCGAGGTGTTCAAGATCGAGCGGGAGGATTGTTGGTTTGATCTAGCCAACGTGGCGATCACCCGGATTGATTTCACCGATACGATCGTGTTGGTTTATATGAACCGCGCAGATTTTGTACCCGAGACACTCGTGACGTGATTATGAGTGCGGTTATTGGGTGCCTACGTGTCCCTCCTCGACCACCGCAATCTCTTCCTCCGTTAGTCCGTACAACGCATACACCAACGCATTGATCTGTTCGTCCGTCGCATCAATTTGACGTTTCAACATCTCACGGTCTGCCGCGATGCGCGCGGCGCGCAACTGTTTGTGCAGTTCCAGCATTTGCGTAACCAGCGTCACCAGCCGGCGATGCTGGAGCGCGTCGTTAGGATCGTCAAAGTTGATGACGCGGATGGGGAGTTGTTCGATAAAGCGGCGTGCGTAGGAAAAGTATCCACCCCGAAACGTCGTCGAGATTTTCTTGACGTACCAATCAAGCAGATGCGAATTGAGCAAGCCCAACACGTAAACATCGGACAAGGGGCTGGATTCGGAAATTTGGACACCATAACCACCAGCGTTCCCACCGCCCACAAAACAATACTCGCCGTTGGCATCCAGTATAAACGACGCGCGTTGTGCCAGAACTTGGGCAACCAGTTTACGTTTGCTCATCTCGGCGATGTTTTGATTGCGCCCAAATTGCCACCACTGTGGCACGCGCCATTTCCCACCCTCACGCGCTTCTAATTTTTTTCGAACGCTCCACAAATATTTCCACGCCAGCGGAAAATCCTTTTTCATTTCCGCTTCGGTAAAAAGAGTTGCTGTGCTATTCTCAATGCGATAAGGAAAGAGAATGACGTTTGCAGGTTCGTCCAAATCGTACGCGTGAATCTCTGCGCCTTTCAAAAGTGGGCGCGTGATCTCCTTTTCGATTTCAAACTCATTGTCAGTGGCTTTGGAATAGACGCGCAAGGTTTTGGCGTTGACTTGGCGTACGGACAAAATGAAAACGGGATCAGCACTTGTCTGGACACCTACAAAAATCTTTGCCACATCCCCCAACTTGACCGGCATCTGCCGCAATTTTTCAAACAGCACCGCACTCGTGCCCACCGCAAAATTCCATTCCGCGCCGGCAATCTTTTCGGCGGGAATCGTACCTTCGATGGCTTTGCCTTTGGCGCACCACGCTGCCAAATCCTCCACCTTGACCACGCGGCACGCCTCGCTCCCGGCTTTGTCCAAGAACAGCAAACAGGTGTACGTCGTCGCGCCGCGAAACACTTGTTGATCACCAAAGTGAACCACGTGCGCTAGATATTTGCCGCGCGCAATCAATTCGCGCAACGGCGCACCGTACTGGGCGTTAAAAAACTTGTGCGGCAAAATAAATCCCAGCCGTCCCCACGGCTTGAGCAAACTCAGCCCCTTTTCCACAAACACCACATAGAGGTCATAATTGCCCGCGCTCGCCGCGGCGTACTTTTGTTTATAGAGTTCCACTTCGCGCGGCGCCCATTCCTTCATCATTTGAATGCGCACGTACGGCGGATTGCCAATCACACAATCGAACCCGCCGTTCCGCATAATCCCGGGAAACTCGCGTTCCCAATCCATCGGATTGATGCGCCGGCGTTCGTCCGGGTCGGGTATCAATTGTTCCGCAAAATAATCCAGCCCAATCAACGAATTGCCGCAACGAATATTCGCATCGAGGTGCGGCAACGCTGGCTCTTTGAATAACGCCAACTGCTTGCCCAACGATTCTTGCGTCTCGTCTTCCAACACCTTGAGCAACAACGATAACTTGGTGACCTCGACGGCTTGGCGATCAATGTCCACGCCATAGATATTGTTCAGCAAAATGCGTTTTTTCTCTGCGGTCGTCAAGCGCCATCCTTGCGTGGTTTGATAAATGCGATCACGTGTTTGCGGCGCGTGCAAATGTTCCACGTACCAATCCAGATGATAATCGAGCAAGAGTTGATACGCGCCCAGCAAGAACGAACCCGAACCGCACGCCGGGTCAAGGATGCGGAGCGGCGAAATTTCCTCCGGCGATTTGCCGGCGATGAGTTTGCCCACCGTTTCTTGGACGATGTATTCGACGATGTATGCCGGCGTATAGTACACACCGCCGGCTTTTTTCACTTCGGGCTTGACTTCGATCCGGGCTTGATGCGAGGGGGTGAGATGAATCACCTTGCCCAGAAATTGTTCGTACACATTGCCCAGCGTATCGTTGGCAAGTTCGCGGAACACGTACGGCGATTGAGGGAAATACAAACTGGTGAGAATCGCGCGCAAGCGTTCGTCTGCGATCTTGAGCGTGGGGGTGAGCGTATCGCGTTCAAGATCGAACAAGCCGGAATTGTATTTGGTATCGGCTTCGCGGCAGAGCGCGATGAATCGCTGATAGACGCCGTAAGCCGAACGGCTGGGTCGCTCCAATGCGATATTGTACAACCGTCCGAATTCTTCCGCGCCGCGATCTTCTGCCATGCGCAGAAAAATAATTCGATCAATCGTCCGTTGCACCGCATCGTTGAGTTCATCGAGCGAGAGGCGCGGGTTTAATGCCGCGATATTCTTTGCCAGCAACGCACGCCATCCTTCGATCTCTTTCAAAAATTCCTCGTCCACCGGTTGCGTGCCGCGTTTGCCTTTTTCTTGCGCGTAGCGTTCCAATGATCCACGCAACACGGCTTCTTTGGAAAAGAGGTCGTAGATTTCCGGCAGCCGCTCGAGGTACTGATCGAACGTGATGAAACAAATGCGACCAACACTCGCTTTATCGGCAACGGAGGGACGCGCGCGACAATCGTACACGGCGAACTCTTCAAAGTCAGTGAGAATCGAAAGAGGAAGGTTTGCGCTCCACGCATAGCGACGCAATTGAAATGCCGCGCCCGCATCGGCGCGCAAGGTCAATTGAGGTTTTTTGGCTTCGACAAAAAATTTGCGCGAACGACCAATCCAAAACGAATAATCCGGCGCGCGCGTCGTCTCGCCAATCTTGATGGCATCCTCGCTGATCACTTCCTTGTCCACTTCAGACAACCCTTGACGATTGGACACATCCCAGCCCAACGCTTCAAAAAACGGATCAAGGAATTCGGCGCGCAGGCGCGCTTCTTTGTAATCGGGATGGCGATACTGTTCGCGATTTCGCGCGAACAATTCAACACGTTCACCAATGATGCGTTTGGCGTTCTCAAGGTCAGAGGTCATAGCCTTTCCTAGCAGGGTTGTTCCTCTCAGAGGGCATTTGAAAATTCAAAAATGCCTTGACTTCTCGTAGGGCAAATTTGCAAATTTGCCCTACAATAACCCAGTATTCAAATGCGCTCTCAGATTACACATTCGTCACGGCTTACGCTAAATAAGAGACCTGTCAGGCACATTCTTGATACTTGACAGGTCCATTCCTCATTTCTTCTCGATGGCATCAATGGCTCTGCCCACAACGGAATCTACCTGACGCGCGAGGCGCGCGGTAATAGATTTCAAGCCCGCCCACGCGTACCGCAAACGACTGGTGGCGGTGCGACGCAACGGTACCGCGCCGGGTTTCGAGGCAGTCCATTCAATCGCACACGATGCCCAAGTGAGGCCTGCCCCAAAGCCCACCATCACAATGTGATCGCCGGGCTGAATGCGATCCGCCTTGACTGCCTCGCACAACGCAATCGGGATGGAGGCGGCCGATGTGTTACCATAGCGTTCGAGATTCACAAATACTTTATCCGGCGTCAAGTTCAATGCTTTTGCCGCGCTATCAATGATGCGTGAGTTGGCTTGGTGGGGAATAAACAAATCAATCTTGTTCAGTGTCCAACCGGCTTGTTCTACCACTTGTTTAGCGGCGGATGCCATCACGCGCGTCGCAAACCGATACACTTCGCGTCCGTTCATCTTGACAAAATGTTTCTTGCCTAGAAGGGTATCGGGTCCTGGTGGAAATCTTGAGCCGCCGCCCGGCAGGATCAACAAATCGCCGCCCGATCCATCCGCTCCTAGGACGGATGCCATCACGCCGCCCGGTTCTTCACGCCCTTGCAAGACCACCGCACCCGCTCCATCGCCAAAGAGCACACACGTAGCGCGATCACTCCAATCCACAATGCGCGACAAGGTTTCCGCGCCAATCACCAGAATCGTTTTGTACATCTCACTGCGAATCATTCCCGCCGCCGTTGAAAGCGCGTAAACAAAACCAGAGCAACCGGCTTCCAAATCGAACGCGCCGGCACGCGACGCGCCCAACGCATCTTGCACCAGACACGCAGTTGCTGGGAAGGGATATTCCGGCGTGGCAGTCGCAACGATGACGAGATCAATGTCGCTTGGGTTGACGTCCGCGCTTTCAATCGCTTCACGCGCGGCGTGGAGTGCCATAAAGGCGGTGGATTCCTTGGACGAAGCGATGTGGCGCTGGTGAATCCCCGTGCGTTCGCGAATCCATTCATCGCTCGTGTCCACGGTTTTCGCCAAATCGGCGTTGGTCAAGATATTCGGTGGGACATACATTCCCCAACCGATGATGTGAGCGTACTTGGGCATCTGAATTCCCCTCGTTACGATTTAGGTTCCCCGGGTAAATCGTAGAATGATCAAACAAATTGGCTAAACACAACACAAGAATTGTGTCCGCCTAATCCAATCGAGTTGGACATGGCAACGGCAACCGGTTTTGCCCGTGCGGTGTTCGGGACGTAATCGAGATCGCAAGCGGGATCAGGCGTGGTATAATTGATGGTGGGTGGAATAATCCTCTCTTGCATCGTCTTGAGACAAATGATTGCCTCAAGTGCGCCTGCCCCTCCCAGCAAATGTCCGTGCATAGACTTGGTGGAACTGATGGGAATATTATACGCCTTTTCGCCAAACACGTCCTTGATGGCGCGCGTTTCGATCTGATCGTTCAACTTGGTGCCGGTGCCATGCGCGTTGATGTAATCAACTTGATGTGGCGCGAGATGGGCTTGTTCGAGCGCCCAGCGCATCGCGCGACCGATGCCTTCGCCTTCTTCGTCGGGCGCGGCAAAGTGAACGGCATCTGCGCTGGTGCCATAGCCAATGATTTCGCCATAAATTTTTGCGCCACGCGCGCGGGCATATGCGGCATTTTCCAAAATGAGTACGCCCGCCCCTTCCGACATCACCATTCCATCGCGCGTGGCATCAAAGGGACGACACGCTTTAGCCGGTTCATCGTTGCGCGTGGAGATGGCGCCCATCACGTTAAAGCCGGCAATCGCCACCGGTGCCAGACACGCTTCACTGCCACCGCAGATCGCCACGTCCACCGTGCCGCGTCGGATCATTTCGGCGGCTTCGCCGATGGCGTTGCCGCCGGTCGCACACGCGGAGACGACCGCCATATTTGGTCCGGTGATACCAAACTCGATGGCGACTTGGCCCGGTGCCGTGTCCACCAAAATCATCGGCACAAAAAATGGACTGACGCGCCGCGCGCCGCGGGTCTCCAATGTCTTGACTTGCTCGGCGATGCTCATTGCACCGCCCACGCCACTGCCGATGATGACGGCGATGCGCGATGCGTTGTGCGCGTCAATTTCTAGTTGCGCATCGGCGATGGCTTCGCGCGCGGCGACCACAGCGAATTGAACAAAACGTTCGAGTCGGCGCGCTTCTTTTACATCGAAATAATTCCGGGGATCGAAGCCTTTGACTTCGCCGGCAATTTGGGTGGCAAGGTTGGAGGGATCAAACAGTGTGATGCGTGCGATACCGGATTTGCCGGCTATCAAATTCTGCCAAGTTGTGATAACATCGTTGCCCAGAGGATTGATGGTGCCCAAGCCGGTAATCACGACGCGGGATCGGTGGTTCATAGATTTACTCCTCGCTCGAATGCAACTATTATAACACTCCTTTGAGCAGCAAGACACGCGCTCCGGGAAAGGATCAAAATGGAAATTATCCCGAACGTCCATCAAATTCGCGGTACGCTATCCAATTGTTACTTGATCATAGATGCGGACGGCTTGACACTGATTGATTGTGGTTTGCCGCGCGACGAGAAAACAATTGTGGGGTACATTCATCGTTTGGGGTACTCACTCACCGATTTGAAACGCATCATCATCACGCACGCGGACGGCGATCATATGGGCAGTCTCGCCGCACTCAAAGCCCAAAGTGGCGCACGCGTGTATGCCACCGAAATCGAAGCCCGTGCAATGGCGCAAGGCACAATGTCGCGCGATCTCAAAGTGAATTGGTTCGTTCGATTATTCCTGTTGCCACTCGGTTGGTGGTTCAAAGCCAAGCCGGCGCAGGTGGATGAGTTTTTGAACGAGGGCCAAGTTTTGCCGATGCTCGGTGGTTTGCAGGTGGTTGGCACCGAAGGACACACCCCTGGGCACATCTCACTCTTTGCACCGGCGTTCAACATGTTATTTGCCGGCGATTCAGTCGTACCGCAGAGGGAAGGAATGCGTGGTTCGCATGGAATCAACACGTGGGATCAGGCAAAAGCGAATGCCTCGGTACGCAAGCAAGCCGCGTTAGGCGCCAAGATTGTGTGTGCAGGACATGGAGCAGTGATTATGAACGCGGCAGGAAAATTTCCAAACGTGTGAGGTCAGTAAAAAAGATAACGCGGGAGTGTTTGGCACACTCCCGCGTTTGTTAACGAGTAGGCAACCAACGTCCGCCAGGAATGGTCGAGTATTTGATCCCCAAATACGCTTTAGTGCTATCTTGCGGCGATTTGCCCAATTCGACATTGATGACCATTGTTTGCCTGCCGCGCGTAATCGAGAGATCCACTTTGTCACCCGGCTTTTGTGCTTGAATCAGATCGCCCAACGAATGATCCGCATCCAGCTTGGTGGTGCCGACGGCTGTGATAATATCGCCCACTTGCAAACCGGCTTTTTCGGCTGGACTATCCTTTTCCACCTCTTCCACACGCGCCGCGCCCAATACATTGATCGCTGGCGGTAATCCACGTTGCGCAAAAGGAGTCGGCGTAGGTTGCGGCGTGGATTGCGGTTGCGATGGTTTCAGTTGCGGGGTAAGGGATGGGAGGAGTTGGATTCGTTGAGCCAGCCCAATCCGTGAACTCTGACCAACGAAATATCCTGCCACACCGCCAGTCAGTCCGCCAATCAGCAAACCAAGAATCAACATTCCAATTGCCAATAATATCGTGCCACGAGTACTCATTTCAGACAAACCCCTTTCAGTTCGATTTTCGACTCACATTATCGCCGCTTTGCATTAAATCTGAATGAACAGCAGATTAGGAATTTACGAATGATTGGGCGCGTTGCCCTCGAATCGCATTGACGCAAGGCG
>JBBITT010000006.1:65203-104252 GCA_037440625.1 Chloroflexota bacterium | reverse complement strand
CCGCCGACGCCGAAGCCGAATACCGCGAAGCGATTCGCCTCGACCCGAATCTCGCCGCCGCTATCGCTAATCTCGCATACTTGCTGCGCACGCAAGACCGTTTTGACGAAGCAGAACCATTTTATCGCCGCGCCATTGAACTTGAACCCGACGACCCGCGTCGCTACTTTGGACTAACAATGTTGCTTCGCCAAACAGGACGCCCAGCCGAAGCGATTCCGCTTTTGGAAAAAATATTGCAACTCGATCCGCAAGACGCAGATGCGCCTCTCGCGCTTGCCTCCGTCCACAAGAAACGGGGGCATTTGGAAGAGTCGGCAAAATTCGCGGCGCAAGCGCGCGCGCTCATCAAGCCAGAGGATTGGTACAATCTCGCGTGCTTGGAATCGGTCTGCGGCAACACGGACATTGCCCTTGAACATCTCCGCCGCGCCGCGCAAGCAGATGATTTTGATCGCCAGCACGCCCAGCGCGATCCTGATTTGGAATGGATTCGCGCTGATCCGCGCTTTAAGGAGATTGTGGGAAACTGAAGATTCAGTCGTCGCGTTCACGCTGACGCCGGTTGGCGATAAAACGCGCGTCGCTCTCTTGCACGAGAATGTTGAAGCCTTTGATTACCAAGGGACGAAAGAGGGCTGGGAGTTGTACTATCTCGGCGCGATCAAACAGAGGTTGGAAGAGCGCCACGCGAAACCCGCGCCGAAAACGCGAGCCGCGCAAGTCCACGCCCAAAAAGAAAACGCACAAGAAGAAATAACCAAAGCGAAATTGCTACGGCGAGAAACCACGCGCGCCACTCACTGACAAAATCGTGATTGACATTTAAAATGTCCTATGCTAAGATAGGTCTGCTTGAAATTCAATCCCGAGTTACCCAATTGCATATGATCGTGTTCTGTCGGAGAGTCGCTCAACCTGTGTTCCGTTATTCAAGGTGATCGTGTTACCTGTTTTTACAGCAATTGTATCTTTTTTCTTTTTCTTCCTTGGTTGAGTGTACCCCCGCGGTACACTTTTTTGTTGTAAACGGGTGCCGGGAGGAGGTTATCATGACAATCGAGGTTCTCCTCCGTCTCGTTGGAATGACTGTTTTTGCGCTCATTGGTTGGCGGATTGGTGACGCGCTGGGCGCTGGCGAAGCCCAGATTCGTTACGTGATCGTTCTCGTTCTGGCGGGCGCGGCGTTGGGTTTGTTAGTGACGCCGTGGATCACCATTCGTCCCTACCTGTGGATGCGCAAGACCATTCGCCAGATTCCCGCCCAACAACTCCTTGCCGCCACCATCGGGTTGCTGATCGGATTGATTATTGCCGCGCTGACTTCTTTTCCCCTGTCATTTCTCCCCAACCCCCTGGGCTCGATTCTGCCGTTTGTCTCACTCTTGCTCTTTGGCTATTTGGGCGCGTGGATCATGGTGATGCGCGAGCGCGATTTCTTTGCTTTGTTGAGTGGACGCTTGGGACGCGATGGAGCCAAAGCGGCGGAACGTTCGGTCTTGTTGGACACCAGCGTGATCATTGATGGCCGCATTGCCGATATTTCGCGCACCGGCTTTATTGATGGCACAATGATGATTCCGCGCTTTGTCCTCGCCGAACTTCAACACATTGCTGATTCACCCGATCCGCTGCGCCGCAACCGCGGTCGCCGCGGCTTGGAGATGTTGAACAAACTGCAAAAAGAATCTATCGTGCCGATTCGCATCACCGATCTCGATGTGGAAGATGTCCGCGAGGTGGATGACAAGTTGATTCGCTTGGCAAAAAACTTGCATTGTCCGATTGTAACCAACGATTATAATCTGAATCGAGTCGCCGAATTGCAAGGGGTACGGATTCTGAACATTAACGAGTTGGCGAACGCTGTCCGCGCCGTCGTTTTGCCCGGCGAAGCGATGCGCGTGTACATCGTTCAAGAAGGTAAAGAGTTGGGGCAAGGCGTGGGCTATTTGGACGATGGGACGATGGTGGTGGTGGACAATGCCAAGCGCCATATCGGTACCGAGATTGATGTGACGGTTACCCGGATGCTCCAAACGAATCAAGGTCGGATGATTTTTGCAACTCCAATCATGGAAGAGAAGAAATAGGTCGGCGATGAGGAGGTGGGGATTGTTCGTGTGCTGGTGTACGATGGGGACCGGTGATCATCACCGTGTCCCCTTTTCAAGTTGATCGCCTGACCGGAGAAAAACTATGGCTCTACGAATTTACAATACCCTGACTCGACAAAAAGAAGAGTTTGTGCCCAATGTCCCGGGGCGTGTGGCAATGTATGTTTGCGGACCCAACCTCTATGATCCGTGCCACGTGGGACACGCCTTTTCCTACATTGTCTTTGATGTGGTCAAACGTTATTTAAAGTTTCGCGGCTATCAAGTGCGCCACGTCCAAAATTTTACCGATATTGAAGACCGCATCATTGCGCGCGCGCAAAAAGAAAATCGTACGATTCAAGACATTGCCCAAGTGTACATCGAACGATTCTTGAACGAAATGGACGCACTCCACATCGAACGGGCGGATGCGTACCCGCGCGCGACCGGCGTCATTCCGCAAATCATCGAAATCACGCAAGGACTCATCGCCAAAGGATTCGCGTACGAGGTAGACGGCGACGTGTATTTTCGCGTACGGCAATTTCCGGAGTACGGCAAATTATCGCATCGGTCGTTGGATGAGATGGAAGCCGGCGCGCGCATCGCGGTGGATGAACGCAAAGAAGACCCGATGGATTTTGCGTTGTGGAAAGCGTCCAAGCCGGGCGAGCCCGCGTGGGACAGTCCGTGGGGCAAGGGGCGCCCGGGCTGGCATATCGAATGCTCGGCGATGAACTATGTGGAACACGGACCCCAAATTGATATTCATGGCGGTGGACACGATGTAATCTTTCCGCATCACGAAAACGAAATCGCCCAAAGCGAAGCGTTCACCGGCAAGCAACCGTTTGCCAAGTATTGGATGCACAACGCGCTCTTGCGTTTGAGCGGCGACACCTCGGCGGAAGATAAAATGTCGCGCCACGTGGGCAACACGTTGTGGATCAACGATGCGCTGGCGCGGCACACGTCGGACGAGATTCGCTTGTATTTGCTCTCGACCCATTATCGCACGCCGCTAGCCTGGACGGATGCGGATGTGGATGCGGCGGCACGTGGATTGGAACGCTTGCGCGTCGCGGTCAAAGATGCCATCGCGCCCCAAGCATCGGACGAAAATGCGTTGACCCAGTTTGCGAAACAAACGCGCGAAAAATTCATCGTTGCGATGGACGACGATTTTGGTACCCCCCAGGCGATTGCAACGCTGTACGATTTGGCGCGTGAAATCAATCGCGCGCGCGATGAAGGGGCATCGCCGCAGATGCTGGCACCGGCACAAGCCACCTTGCGCGAACTTGCCGGTGTGTTAGGGTTGACGCTTGAGGAACCCAAAGCCAAACTCATGGAAGCCGCACCGTTTATCGAATTGTTGATTCAGGTCCGCAAGGACTTGCGTGCGGCAAAACAGTACGCGTTGGCAGATCAGGTGCGCAACGAGTTGGCAAAACTAGGCGTCATCCTGGAGGATGGACCCCAAGGCACCACGTGGAAAGCCGGCTAATGACGAATGCCAGAATACCTTTACGGTCGTCACGCGATTTTGGAAGCGCTCCGCGCCGGGCATCCCATCGAAGAAATTATGGTGGCGATGGGTGTCCATTCGCGGGGCGCGCTGAACGAGTTGCTGGCACTTGCGAAAACAAAAAACGTGCCGGTGCGCGGGGTTGCCCGGATCGAGTTGGATCGCCTGGCGCGCGATCACCAAGGCGTGGTGGCGCGCATTACCAGTTATACGTACGCCGAACTGGAAGCTATTCTTGTCGGTGCCAATGAACGGGCAGAGCCAGCGTTGATCTTGATCCTCGATTCAGTTCAAGACCCGCAGAATTTTGGTACGCTCTTGCGGACGGCGGAGGCGGTCGGCGTGGATGGCGTGATTATCGCCGAACGACGCGCGGTGGGCGTAACGCCGGCGGTCATCAAAGCCTCGGCGGGCGCAGTTCATCATCTCAACATTGTGCGCGTTACAAATCTAGCGCGTACCATCGAACGACTCAAACGCGCGAATGTGTGGATTGTAGGTGTGGAGAATGTGCCAGAAGCGCAAGATTTTTCCACACTCGATTACAAGATGCCACTGGCACTGGTGCTGGGTAGCGAAGGCGAAGGATTGAGCCGGCTGGTGCGCGAAAAATGTGATTTCCTCGTGCGCTTGCCGATGTGGGGCAAGGTGAGCTCGCTCAATGTTGCCACTGCCGGCTCGATTGTGTTGTACGCCGTCAAGCGGCAGCGCGTAGCCCACAAATGAGAGGCGACTCGTTCGCCGTATCATCGCATTGACTTTTCGATAGCAATTGATCATCATACCCCTGGACGTATTCCGTAAAATCTAATTTTGGGAGGACCTGACGAACCGTGTGATTTTTTGTGGCGTTATGCTCCTCGCAACGATGATCGCGTGCACGTCCCCCGTAACCACGCCATCTTCCAACTGCCGGCTTCGCCTTTCGACCACTACCAGCACCGCGGATTCCGGCTTGCTATCGGCGATTCTTCCCGATTTTGAAAACAAGTTCAATTGTAAGGTTGACGTGGTGGCTGTAGGTACCGGACAAGCGATTGCCATTGGACAAAAAGGCGATGCGGATGTCTTGCTGGTGCATGATCGTCCCGCCGAAGACAAGTTTGTGGCGGACAGAAATGCGCGCGAACGCTTTGATGTGATGTACAACGATTTCATCATCGTGGGACCCAAGAGCGATCCGGCCAAGATTGCCGGGATGCAACGAGCGCAGGATGCGTTCAGGGCGATTAAGGATACCCAGTCCACGTTTGCCAGCCGTGGCGACAAGAGCGGTACCAACGCCAAAGAGCAGAGTGTTTGGGCGACGCTGGGGATAACGCCGACCAAAGAATTGGTGTGGTACAACTCGCTGGGACAAGGGATGGGCGATACGTTGGTGTTTGCCAACGAAAAGCCGGCTTATACCTTGAGCGACCGCGCCACGTGGTTAGCCATGCGCGCTCGGTTACCCAACCTAATGATCATCGTCGGGGGCAACACGATAGCGGAAAACCCGGACAAGTTGTTGTATAATCCGTACAGTGTGATGGCAGTCAACCCGGATAAATTTCCCGGGGTCAACTATGAGATGGCGATGAATTTTGTCAAATGGATTACTTCGCCGGAAACACAAAAAATGATTGGCAATTTTGGAGTGGAGCAGTACGGCGCGCCCTTGTTTTATCCGAATGCGCGATGACAGAGGGCGAAAGAGGGAGGACGGGCGAATGATTCGGTCGTCCGTCATCTGTCTTCTGTCGAGGTTTTTATGGACGAACTCACTCGCGGATTTTTCCACGCCATCGAACTGATCCTTTCTTTTGATCCCGCGCTCTATGAAATTATTTTTCTTTCGATGCGCGTGAGCGGTATTGCGCTGGCAATCAGTGTGGTAACCGGCGTGCCGATCGGTGCCGCGCTGGGATTGTCGCGCCTACGCGCGCGCGGATTCGTCACCGCTCTGCTCTACACCGGGATGGGCTTGCCGCCGGTCGTCGTTGGCTTGTTTGTGTACTTGATGCTCTCGCGCAGTGGACCCTTTGGCATTCTCGGTTGGCTCTTTACTCCCAGCGCGATGATCGTCGCGCAAGTAATCATTGCGTTTCCGCTGGTTGCCGGCTTGACGATGAGCGCGGTGCAGGCGATTGATCCGGCGTTGCGTTTGCAGATTCGCTCGTTAGGTGCGACGCATTGGCAAGAAACGTGGACGATTCTGCGCGAGGCACGCATCGGTGTGATGGCGGCGATTGTGGCAGCATTTGGCGGCATCATCTCCGAAGTGGGCGCGGTAATGCTCGTGGGTGGCAACATCGAAGGCAAAACCCGCGTGCTGACGACAGCCATTGTCCTGAACACCCGCACCGGCGATTTTGCGTTGGCGATGGCGTTGGGAATCATCTTGCTTGCGTTGGCGTTCATCGCCAATGTGGCATTGTTGCGTTTGCAAGGCAAAACGTAAAAACCCCACGCCAAGTTCGCAAAGGTTTTTGAATGATATTTTGCGTTCTTTGCAAGAGTCAAAACTTTTTCCGTACAAGGTCTCGGGCGTAAAACGTGAAGCCTCCCGTGGAAACTATTTATCGTATTGAACATTTGCGCAAAGAATACAATGCGCGTGTGGTCGTGGACATTGAGCGTTTGGAGGTGCGTGCGGGAGAAATCCTGGCACTGGTGGGGCCCAGTGGCGCAGGCAAGTCTACGTTGCTACGTCTGCTCAACTTTTTGGAAACACCAACGAGTGGAAAAATATTTTTTCAAGGTCAACCGGTGAATGGCACGCTCGCGCTCGACACGCGTCGCCAGGTGACCACCGTGTTTCAACGGCCGATCTTGTTACGCGCCTCCGTGCGCGAGAATGTGGCGTATGGGCCGGGCTTGCGCGGCAAACCCGGCGATGGGCGCGTTGATGAAATGCTCGCGCGCGTGGGTTTGAGTGATCTTGCCAACGCGCCCGCGCACAAACTCTCCGGCGGCGAGATGCAACGCGTCGCGCTGGCGCGCGCGCTCGTCATCGAACCGCGCGTGCTGTTGCTCGACGAACCCACCGCGAACCTCGATCCGTACAATGTCGGCTTGATCGAAGACATTGTGCGCGAACACAATCGCGCGCGCGGAACGAGCATTGTGTTGGTTACGCATAATGTCTTTCAAGCCAAGCGCTTGGCGCATCGCGTTGGCTTGATGCTATCCGGCAAGATCATCGAAGTGCAAGACAACCCCGTGTTCTTTGGCTCCCCTTCTGATCCGCGCACCGCCGCCTTTGTGCGCGGCGAGATGGTGTATTGATGATAAGCCCCCGTTTTCTCTGAGAAAACGGGGGCTTGATTTCACTTGTGCAAATGCCGTGCCGCGATGAACGCGAGTCCACGCTTGGTCAACTCCTCCGCCGTGCGATTCAACGCCGCGTGCTTATCCATATAGTTCTGTAACAGCGTCGGCATCAAACCGCGCGCCTCCACCTCCGCTTTCGGCAAAAAGTATTCCAGAATGTCGGACGGATGTTCGCGTGTCATTTCCACGTCGGGATCGCCGCCTTCGTGCTTGGCTGAAATATTCTTGACGTGTGTCGCCAGTTCCATCAATTCAGCGCGGCGATTGTATGGCTGGCGCACGATGTGCTTGTAACATTCGGTGATGTGATGCTCGATGCGGACAACATCTTCAAAGCCAAATGCTTTGCGAATGTCCGCCGCGGCTTCAATCGTGGCATTGTTCACCGAGTTGCTGAGGTTGAAACCGATGAGTGGGGTCGTGCCGTCCGGGCGCGCGAACAGTTTCGCCATCATCAACGTCCACAGGATAAAGTACGGATTGTCGTTGCCCACAAACACCGAAATCTTGAACTCGTTGTTGATGCCCAAACGATGAATCAAATAGCCGATGAGAATCGTTCCCGCGTTGATGTTGAGCACCTGATAGATGCCATAGTTGGTGTAATAGTACAGAAACTCGTCAAGCCATTTGAGCGCGTATTCATTGGGTTCACCGATGCCACCGAAATACCCGGTAATCGTGTCGGGTCCACCCAGGTGTATGTTCGATCCATCCGTGCCTTTCGTATCGAGTGTGTCCACGTACGATGCACCAATCGCTTGCATCGCGGCCATGCCGGCAAGTAGATCGCCTTGATCCTGCTCCGACTCTTTCATATAGCGCACGCGGATAAAGCGTCCCGGCATCAATTCTTTTTTCTCGATGGCTTGCTTGGCTTGTGCAATGAGCCACGGGAAATACTGGAACGCGCTGATTTCGAGCGTAACCGCGTACGCTTTTTTGAATTTCATGGTATCGGCGGCATCGCCCAACACCTTGCGGCGATAATCGGCGACGCTGATGAATGCGCCCTTGTCGCGCTGTGCGATGAGCCATTCCAGATCGGGCAAGTAGGGTGATTTCATATCGCGCAGACGTTTCATCAAGTTGGGGAGCGCGCGCGCTTGTTCCGATTTGCGATTGATCTCGTCAATCGTCCCGTACTTGGCAATGACCTTCATCACGTCGTTGACGAGTTTGTTTTTCGGATCGAGCAGGAAATCGTTGATGGCGGCGAGGTTGCTTGCAGGAATCTTTAGTTGTTTGCGCAGTTTGTCGTTCATTCGACTCTCCTTTGAGAATGGGACACGCAACACGTGCTACGTGGTGCGTTATTTTCCCAGCATCTTGAGCAACTCGGCGTACTCTTCGTCTTTGATGCCAAACCAATTTTCCGGTTGTGGGAATTGGCGCGTCGTTACCTCTGCCACGTATTGCTTCAATCCATCGCCGATCACTTTGCCGGCATCGCCAAATACCTTTGCCATCTTGGGTTTGAATTTGGGATACAAATTGAACATATCGTGGAAGATGAGCAATTGCCCGTGCGCGTGCGGACCCGAACCAAGTGAGATGATCGGAATGCTCGCGCGGTGCATGATGAGTTCACACACGCGGTCGGGGACCATTTCAAGCAGGATGGCATAGCACCCGGCATCTTCGAGGGCTTGGGCATCGTCAATAATCTTTTTGGCTTGGAGCGCGCCTTTGCCCTGCACCTTGTATCCACCGAGCGCGGACACGCTTTGGGGCGTCAAGCCCAAGTGTCCCATACACGGGATGCCGGACTTGACAATGCCTGCCACCCGATCTGCCATTTCGACGCCGCCCTCCAATTTCACCGCGTCGCACGCGCCCTCTGCCATAAAGCGGCCGGCACAGCGAATGGCCGTTTCGACGGAAGGTTGATACGTCATATACGGCATATCGCCGATGAGCCACGCATTCGGCGTGCCGCGGCGCACCGCCTGCACGTGCGGCATCATCACGTCTTGCGTTACCGGCAACGTCGAATCGTAACCGAGGATCGTCATTCCGAGCGAATCGCCGACGAGGACCATATCAATGCCGGCTTTTTCCACCAGGTCCGCCATCGGATAATCGTAGCACGTGATCATCGTGATCGGTTCACCGCGCCGCATCTTGTCGAACAGATAGGGCAAAGTCACTTTTTGTCGCTTGGTTTCGGTCATCGCATGCCTCCTTCAGAACAATGAAAAACCTGTCTGCGCGTGAATCAGCACACAGCGAGACAGGCAATCGGCAAAGGTGATGCTGGCGTCCTTGCCAGTCTCGTTGAGATTATAACGCGCGTGGTGTTAGATGTCAAAACTAAAGCGCTGATGATTCCCCAAGACGCTAGCCATCGAGAGCATAGATGCTTGGCGCACCACACGCGAACTGGAGCCGGCGTGGACTGAGTTATGACCGTGCTCGGACGATGGGGGCTGAAAGAGAATATTCGCGCCGTCGTTTGCGATCCGTGCACCATCTTTGACGAATGTTCTACTACTTTTTGACCCGATTTTGACCCCCTTTTGGTATTCTGAGCCCACTAGGAGATGCGATCTCCCGTATTTCTATTCGCCAAGATGCAACCGAAGGAGGATGCCAAAGATGGCTATCAAAATCAAGCACCCTGTTCCCAGCGACATTGAAATTGCCCAAGCCTGTAAGATGAAACCGATTTTTCAGGTCGCGGAAGAAATCGGCTTGAAACCCAAAGAACTAGAACTCTATGGCAATTACAAAGCCAAAGTCCATCTTGAAGTGCGCGACCGACTCAAGAAACGCAAACAAGGCAAGTACATTGATGTGACTGCCATCACTCCCACCCCCCTCGGTGAAGGCAAGACCACAACGACGGTTGGTCTCTCGCAAGCGCTCGGCGCGCATTTGAAGCAAAGCGTGATCACCTGCATCCGCCAACCTTCGATGGGACCGACCTTTGGCATCAAAGGGGGGGCTGCCGGCGGTGGCTACTCGCAAATCGTCCCGATGGAAGATTTCAATCTGCACTTGACCGGCGATATTCACGCCGTTTCCGCCGCCAACAACTTGCTTGCCGCCGCCATTGACGCGCGTATCTTGCACGAACGCGCCATCACCGACGACGACAAACTCGCTCAAGCGCTCTGCCCCGATGGAACCTTTGCCCCCTCGATTCAACGACGCGCCAAACGATTAGGGATCCAAGCCACCAAACTTGCCGACCTTAACGCTGAAGAGAAACGCCGTCTGTTCCGCCTCGACATTGACCCCAACTCGATTACGTGGCAACGCGTCGTGGACATTAACGATCGTTTGCTCCGCAAAATCCAAATCGGGTTGGGCGAAGAAGAAAAAGGCAACGAGCGTATCACCGGCTATGACATTTCGGTTGCTTCCGAAGTCATGGCGATCCTCGCCCTCACCACCAGTCTCGAAGATATGCGCGAACGATTCAGCCGCATTGTCATCGGCACAAACACCAAGGGCGAAGCGGTTACCGCCGAAGACCTGGGGGTTGCGGGCGCGATGACGGTTTTGATGAAGGACGCGCTCTTGCCCAACTTGATGCAGACACTCGAAGGGACGCCCGCCTTCGTACACGCCGGTCCCTTTGCCAACATCGCGCACGGCAACTCGTCCATCGTTGCCGACCAAATCGCGCTGAAACTTGCGGATTACGTCGTCACCGAATCCGGCTTTGGGGCAGATATTGGCATGGAAAAATTCTTGGACATCAAGTGCCGCTATTCGGGCTTGATTCCAAATGTGGTGGTCATCGTCGCCACGGTGCGCGCGCTCAAGATGCACGGCGGCGGACCCAAAGTCGTCGCCGGCCGTCCGCTCGACAAAGCGTACACGGAAGAGAATCTGCCCTTGCTCGAAAGAGGGATGGGCAACTTGCTCAAGCACATTGAGAACGCCAAGATGTTCGGTTTGCCGGTGGTCGTCGCGATTAACTCATTCAAGTACGATACGCCCGCCGAAGTCGCGCTCGTCAAACGCTTGGTCGAACAAGCCGGCTCGGTGGCGGTACCGTGCACCCATTGGATGAACGGCGGCAAGGGTGCCATCGAACTGGCTGAAGCCGTAATGGATGCTAGCAAGCAAAAGAACCATTTCGAGTTCCTCTATCCGCTTGAATGGTCTATCAAGCAAAAGATCGAAGCGGTTGCGACCAAGATTTACGGCGCGGATGGCGTGGACTATAGCCCCGAAGCCGAAGCCAAGATCGAACTGTACACGAAACTTGGCTTTGCGAACTTGCCGATTTGTATGGCAAAGACGCATCTCTCGTTGACGCACGATCCTGCCATCAAGGGGCGTCCCACCAGTTGGCGTTTGCCGATTCGTGACATTCGCGCGAGCGTGGGAGCAGGGTTCCTGTATCCACTCTGTGGCGCGATGCGCACAATGCCGGGTCTGCCATCGCGTCCTGTGTTCTACGATGTGGACTTGGATCTCAAGACCGGCAAAGTGGTAGGGTTGTTCTAAACTCAATGAGCCAATGAGCCAATGTACCAAAACATTTGGCTCATTGGCAAATTTGGCTCATTATGAAAATTCTCGCTGTCGTTTCCGGCGAATTTGGGCGCCGCAAAGCCCGCATTATCCGTGAGCACGGTCCCCAACATTGGCACGTGCACGAATGGCAAGCGCCTGCCCATTTTCCAATTGTCATTGATGACCCGCGCGATTTTATTCCGGACCAATTGCCATCCGCCGATCTCATCCTCGGGTTGGGCGAACATCCTGGCATCGCCGAACTCTATCCCGAGATTGCCAAACTGACCGGTGCCAAATCTATGATCGCACCGATTGACAACAATGCGTGGCTCCCCAAAGGATTGATGAATCAACTGCGCGGGTGGATGAAAGAAGTTGGCGTTTTTTGCGTCTTTCCCAAACCATTCTGTTCGTTGACCGAAACGAGTTACAGTCTGCGTAGCCAACGCGTCGAGTATCGTGATCCGCTCATTTCTGAATTCGCCAAATATTTTGGACGTCCCCGCGTGCGGGTTACGGTTGACCCAGAGCGTCAGACCATTGCCAGCGTGGTCGTCGAACGAGATGCGACATGCGGCGCGGTGCGTTACGTGGCAGAAAACATTATCGGCAGAAAAGTAGAGGATGCCGAGTACGAAGCCGGGATGTTGCACCATCATTACCCCTGCCTTGCTTCGATGGGAATTGACAACGATTATAACGACACGCTTTTGCATGTAAGTGGCAACGCCACGCGCGATGCCTTTGCCGAAGCGGTCAAGCCATATCGCCAAGTGATGTACTTTAAGCCGGAAGGGTTCGTCGAATAGAATTTCAGATTGCAGATTTAAAAATACTTTCGGCGATCTTTAATCTGAAAACGAGGGAGGATACCTATGGCTAGTCTTGAACTGACGATTCCAGCAATGTGGGCAGATCATCACGTTACGCGCGTCAAACGACTCTTGTCGCCCATCGCTGGCGTGGAAGATGTTCTGGCAAGTAGTGCGTTCAAAGCTGTCGTCATTGAATATGATCCCCAGAAAACCTCGGAAGCGGCGTTGATCCAAGTGCTCACCGATGCCGGCTATGCGCCCGGCGACCTTGAAATCACCGAACGCAATCCGTACGGCAAATACGATCCAGCGTGGGAGAAACTGGGGGTCCGCGCCACAACCACCAACCCGGTTGACTTGCAATTGTCCGGCGAATTCCGGAAATACTAGACACTAGCGACTAGCGACTAGACACTAGCGACTAAACCAGGAGGAAACAATGGCAAACCCACCAGCCCCCGAACTCAAAACGATTGACCCCGCCGCCGCGGAAATGATAAAGCGCGCCGAAGAACTGGGTTATTCCACCGTGTTCAGTCGCGCGGCAAAAATGGCACCGTGCCCCATCGGCGCGGAAGGCGCGTGTTGCCAAATGTGCAATATGGGTCCGTGCCGGCTCGTCCCCACCAAAGCCAATCCTGAGCCAGTTGGTGTGTGCGGTGCGACCCGCGCGACGGTTGCCGCACGCAATATGGCACGCCACATCGCCGCCGGCACCTCCGCGCATAGCGATCACGGACGCGACCTTGCGTTTACGTTGCTCGCCGTTGCGGAAGACGAGGCGCAAGGGTACGAAATCCGCGATCCGCACAAATTGCGCGCCGTTGCCAGTTATTTTGGCATCAAGACCGACGGACGCACCGACAAGGAAATCGCCAAAGACATCGCCCTTGCCGCACTCGCCGACTTTGGTCGCCAAAAAGGCGAAATCGTTTATCCCAACCGTGCGCCCAAGAAACGCCAAGAACTGTGGAAGCAACTCGCTTTGATCCCGCGTGGCATTGATCGCGAAGTGGTGGACACATTGCATCGCACGCATATGGGCGATGATCAAGACGCGGAACATATTTTGCACGGATCGCTGCGCACCGCACTCGCCGATGGCTGGGGCGGCTCGATGATGGCAACCGACATTTCGGATATTTTGTTCGGCACGCCCTCGCCTGCGGTAACCAGAGTAAATCTTGGCGTGTTGAAAGATGATGAAGTCAACATCCTGGTGCACGGTCACGAGCCCACGCTGTCTGCCATGATCGTCCGGGTTTCGATGGAACCGGAAATGATCGCGTACGCCAAATCGAAAGGTGCGAACGGCATCAATCTGGCTGGCATTTGCTGTACTGCGAACGAAGTGATGATGCGGCAAGGCATTCCCAGCGCAGGCAACGATTTGAATCAGGAACTGGCGCTCTTGACGGGTGTCGTGGAAACAATGGTGGTGGATGTGCAGTGCATTATGCAGGCGTTGTCCGATCTTGCCGGCAAGTTCCACACCAAGTTCGTTACCACATCGCCCAAGGTCAAGATCACCGGCGCAGAGCACGTCGAATTTGAAGAACACCACGCGCTCGACATTGCGCGCAAGATTGTCAAGGATGCAATTGATAACTATGTCAATCGCAAGAGCAACCAAGTCCAAATTCCCACGCACCTTTCGGATTTGGTGCCGGGTTTCTCGCACGAGTACATTCGCTATATGATGGGCGGTACGTTGCGTGGTTCGTTCCGCCCCCTCAACGATGCGATTATGGCGGGCCGTTTGCGCGGCGTGGCGGGGGTGGTCGGTTGCAACAACCCGCGCGTCACGCAAGACAAGGCGCACTATGACATCGTCAAGGAATTTTTAAAGAACGATGTGTTGGTGGTCCAGACCGGTTGCGGCGCACTCGCAAATGCCAAGTACGGTTTGCTCTTGGGCGAGGCGGCGATGGAGTATGCCGGTCCCGGCTTGCGCGAAGTCTGCGAAGCCATCGGCATCCCGCCGGTTCTACATATGGGTTCGTGCGTGGACAATACGCGCATCCTCACTGTCCTCACTGAAATGGCAACCGAAGGCGGACTGGGCGACGACATCAGCGACATTCCCGGCGTCGGTATTGCACCCGAGTGGATGAGCGAAAAGGCGTTGGCGATTGGCGCGTACTTTGCCGCGTCCGGGGTGTACGTCTTGTTCGGCGTTTCCTCACCCGTCGAATCGAGCGACGAAGTCACCAAGATTATGAGCGAGGGCTGGGAAAAGATGGTGGGTGGCAAGATGGAATTTGTGCCTGACCCAGAAGAAATCGTCCGCCGCTCACTCGCGCACATTGACGCCAAGCGCGCCGCGCTCAAACTGCCGCCGTACGATCCAAAGAAATTTGGCAAGTCCGGCGACGCGCGCATGAACCAAGTCCTCCAACTGCCGCTCAAGGAACGGATGGCGGCGTTGTATGGAGCAGGTTAAGTTGTAATGCGTCGTGCGTAGGGGCGTTTATCGTAAGGGGGAGGTAACCTTGCCCCTACGCAACGCCCCTACGGAGCGGGTGCACAAGGATGTGTCCCGCTCTTTGTGATGAAAATGGGAGGCGTGAAAATGGCTTACGTAATTGCTGAACCGTGCATCAACACCAAAGACACCGCGTGCGTGAATGTGTGTCCCGTGGACTGCATTCATCCCAAGAAAGATGAAGGGCTCTACGAAGCGGTGCAACAACTGTACATTGATCCCGACACGTGCATTGATTGCGGCGCGTGCGTGCCGGAGTGTCCGGTGAGCGCCATCTTCCCGGAACCGGATTTGAAAGACGAATGGAAATCGTTCGCGCAAAAGAACGCGGATTGGTACAAACTGAGCGCGGCAGATTTCCAAGCCAAGTGGGGCTCGCCGGGCAAGTCCTAATTGCAAATTTCAGATTGCAGATTGCCGCTTCGGCTGACCAATCTGCAATCTGACATGGAGAGCGGAGCGCTGTATGCTGGATCAAATCAACAAGTATCGCCAAATCATCACTCTCGCCGATGGGACGCGCGTGCTGTTGCGCCCGCTGACCAAAGACGATAAAGCCGGTCTCATCGCGCTCTTTGCACACACCAGCGACGACGATTTCAAACTGATGCGGAATGATGTACGCAATCAAGAACTCGTTGGCTCGTGGGTGGAAAATCTCGATTACAAGCGGGTCTTGCCCATCGTCGCCGTGGTGAATGAACGAATTGTCGGCGACGCGACGCTCCATTTTCGTAGCGGACCGGGACGCCACCTTGCCGACGTGCGCATCTTTTTATCGAAAGAATTTCGCAAGCGCGGACTCGGCACGGTGATGTTGCGCACCTTGATTGAGATCGCCAAGAAGTTGGGCTTGCAACAACTCGTCGCCGAAGTCGTTGCCGATCAAGTCAAAGTGATCACCGCGTTCAAAGACCTTGGCTTTGAACAACGCGCGATTTATCCCAACTATTTTATGATGCCCGATGGCGAGACGCACGATGTGGTAGTTCTGATCTTGCCGCTCACCAAAAAGCGTGATGAATTCTAACGCAAAATCAAAACTGCAGTCCAACACGCACCTTAAAATCATTGCCAGTTATTGGCTTTTGTTTGTGTACTGCATCGGCGCATCGCTCATGGTCCGAATGTTCGCCCCAGCGTTGCCTATTGTCGTGTGGCTCTCGTTTAGCGGTGTCATTCTTGCCGCCATTCTGATTTCGTGGGGCGCGGAGACGGCACAGTTTCTGGTTAGCCAAGGACTCGCCATTGCGTTCATCGCGCTACTCCAAGTGGTGCCGGAATTCATGGTCGAGGCGACGGTGGCATGGCGCGGCGAAACCAACCTGATGCTTGCAAATGTGACCGGCTCGAATCGGTTGTTGATGGGTGTGGGCTGGTCCATGGTATTCATCGTCGCCGATGTTGCCAACCGCCTCAAAACGGGCCACGGCATTCCTTATATCGAATTGCGGCGCGAGACGTACGTCCAAGTCTTGATGCTGATGATCAGCAGTGGTTATTTCGCGTTTGTGATCTGGCACGGCCGGCTCGATGTCGTGGATGGCGTTTTTCTTTTGGCGTTCTTTGCCGTGTATATGATTCTGCTCAAACGCCTGCCGGAAGAGGACGCCGAAAAAAAAGAAGACTTGCTGACAATGCCGCGTTATCTTGCCACCATTCCGCGCCCGGGCGAACAGTTTTATAAACTGGTAGGGGTGTTCATCGTCGGCGGCATTACAATGTGGGCAATGGCGGAACCATTTCTCGATAGTATGAAGGTGATTGCTGCAGGCGTAGGGATTACCGCGTTTGTGTTCATCCAGTGGATCGCCCCATTCCTGAGCGAATTTCCGGAAACGGTTACCGCGTTCTACTGGGCACGCCGGATTGCCCCCGCACCGATGGCATTGATGAACTTGATCTCGTCAAAGGTGAGCCAGTGGACCTTGCTCGTGGCGATGATCCCAGCAGTTTTTGCGGTGGCGCACGGCGAATGGGAAATTCAATTGACCCCGCGGCAGAGCGAAGAATTATTGCTCTCGTTTATGATGATGCTCTATGGGAGCGTCACGTTATTAAAGTTGCGATTCACGCGCTTGAATGCGCTCTCGCTCTTTGGCTTGTGGCTTGGGCAATTCATCTTTCCCAATCGCCTGCCGTGGCTTGGCGAGGCGGCGTGGAACGATACGCGGTTGCTGATCGCGCTCGCCTTTGGTTTGCTCATCGTCGTTGAACTGGTGAAACACCGCGACGATCTCAAGGTGCTGGAAAATCTGCGGCTCGTTGCCGCAACAATGAAATAATTGCGTTTTACGTTTGATTCATTTGAAATCTGAAATTGATTTACATTTCCTGAATATGAAGGAGGAAAGAGATGTCCCGTTACATTGCCACATCCGCCATTCGCGGTGCGCAGAATCTTGTCCGCGAAACCGAAGCATTCCTACACAAAGCACTCCAAGAAAAAGGGGCTGACGCCAAAGTCGGTTTTCCCAACACGGCGTACTATCTCCCGACTATTCTCGGTTTGACAGGGCGCAAGGTAGAAACCGTGGGGGATTTGGTGCCGGTGATGGAACAGATCAAGGGCTACCTGCATCCTATTCCATCCCAAACCCGTTGGACACCGTACCTCGGCGAGACACTGGATAGCGGCATTGCCACCTTGCTCGCGATGGAAACAATGCAGGCATTGCGTTTTCTCTACGGCGATCAGCCGGAAAAGATGGAAGGATTCCAACTTGCCCAAGCCTCGTTTACCTCGCCCGAATTTCAAAAGGGCAATGGAGCGGGACAACTCAACGGCCCCATTGACGATATTCAACTCCGTTCGTGGGGTATTCAATTAGTAGATGGGCGGATGCCCGGCTTTGCCGCCATCGTCGGCTGCGCCAAATCGAACGAGGTCGCGGTCAAGATTATCCGCGAACTCCAACGGCGCAACATCCTCATCTTCCTCGCCGGCAACGTGAATGGCCGTTCGATCATTCATCAACTTCACGAAGAAGGGGTCGAGATGGGGTACGACACCTACATCGTCCCCTTTGGCACCGACACGCTCTCCGCGATCTATGCGATCGGTTTTGCCACGCGCTCTGCCTTGACGTTTGGTGGGATGAAGGGGGGCCAAGCGCGCGAGATTCTGCTCTATAACCGCGCGCGCGTATTTGCGTTTGTGCTGGCATTAGGCGAGGTGGACGATTTGAAATACGCCGCCGCCGCCGGTGCCATCTCCTACGGTTTCCCGGCAATTGCCGATACGGTGATTCCAGAAATTCATCCGACCGGCGTGACGACCTACGAGCACGTGATCTCGATGCCATTCAACGAAATTCCCGGCAAGGACGATTTGGAACGCGCCGAAAAACTGGTGCAACGCTGCATCGAAGTGCGCGGCGTCAAAATCAAGATGACCGAAGTGCCGATCCCCGTGCCCTACGGTTCGGCGTTTGAAGGCGAAGTGGTGCGCAAAGCCGATCTGCGCTTTGAATCCGGCGGCAAGCGTTCCCGCGCGTTCGAGTATCTGTATATGTTGCCGATGGATAAGGTGGAAGACGGCAGAATCGAAGTCAAGGGTCCAGACATTGACAGCGTGCCCGAAGGCGGTGCGATGGACATTGGCATCGTGGTCGAAGTGGCGGGGCGCAAGATGCAAGAGGATTTCGAGCCGGTCTTGGAACGCCAGATTCACCACTTTATCAACGGCGCCTCCGGCGTGCAACACGTCGGTCAGCGCGACATCACCTGGATTCGCATCAGCAAAGCCGCCTACGATAAAGGTTTCCGGCTGGCTGATCTGGGCAAGATTTTGCACGCCCGCTATCACTCTGATTTTGGCGCTATTCTGGACAAGGTTCAAGTAACGATTTATACCGATCCCGCCTCCGTTAGTTCGATGCTCCAAGTCGCGCGCGAGGCGTACCAGCGCCGCAACACGCGGTTGGGCGATATGACCGATGAAAGCGTGGACGAATTCTATTCCTGCACGCTCTGCCAATCGTTTGCGCCCAATCACGTTTGCGTGGTGAGTCCAGAGCGCGTGGGGCTGTGCGGGGCGTACTCGTGGTTGGACTGCAAAGCCTCTTACCAAATCAATCCTACCGGACCCAATCAACCCATTCCCAAGAAACAAACGCTTGATCCGGTCAAGGGGTACTTTACCGGTTCGAATGAGTTTGTGCAACAAGCCTCGCACCAACAAGTCGAAACGGTTTCGATGTACTCGATTATGGAAAATCCAATGACGGCGTGTGGATGCTTTGAATGTATCGTAATGGTGATCCCAGAAGCGAACGGCGTGATGGTGCTTTCCCGTGAAGATACCTCAATGTCACCGGCAGGGATGACGTTTAGCACGCTAGCGGGGATGGCGGGCGGCGGTCTGCAAACGCCGGGCGTGATGGGCGTGGGCAAATATTACCTCACGTCGAAAAAGTTTTTGAGCGCGGATGGCGGATTCAAGCGCGTCGTTTGGATGTCCAGCATCTTGAAAGAGACGATGCGCGAAGAATTGCAACGCGCCGCCGAGTACGCGGGCGAACCCGATCTGCTCGACAAGATTGCGGATGAAAAGATTTGCACCGAAGTGCCGGCGTTGCTTGCCTTCCTGGAAGAAAAAGGGCACCCGGCATTGACGATGCCGCCGTTGATGTAAGCGTGAAACGTAAAGCGTAATTCGTCCTTGCGTTTTACGCTTTACGTTTTGATGGATCGCGAGGCAGAGATGAACAAGTTGGCACGAGATATTATGAAGATCGGCGTGCCGGTCTGCGCCCCCCACACCAAACTAGCAGAGATCGCTAAAACGATGATGCGCGATGGTGCAGATGCCGTCATCGTGATGGATGAAGAAGAGGGCGCGGTGGGCGTGGTCTCGCAAAGCGATTTGGCGCGCGCGTTCACCCGCAATTGGCAACTGCTTTCTGCCAAAGACGTGATGACAGAAAAGATTCTCAGCGTTGCTCCCGATTCGCCGCTCACCGCCGTGGCGAATATGATGCAAGACGAAAACGTGCATCAGGTCTTTATCATGCACGAACATCCCGGCACCGGCAAGCCCAGCGCGGTCGTCACCATGCGTGCGATTGTACGCGAAATGGCGGGCTTGCCGCCGGAACGTCCGGAAACGCCGATGGAAAGGTTGCAAAAAGCACGGAAAAAGTAACCAGTCCGTACACCATCGAGGTCATCGAAAAATAATCTCTATGCTCTCTATGACCTCTATGGCAAGATGTGTGCAATCATCAGAAAGGAATGCCTTGCGAGTCTTGGATCAATCGAGATATAATGCGAGCAAATCCAAGACTCGGAGGAAAAGATGTCAGACCCAAACCAAGTCCAACGTTTCAGCCCGCGCACGACCAATATGCTGCTCGTGGCATCCGTGGTGATTCTCATCGCCACACTCGCCTTGCGCTTCCTCGCACCTGCGCAATGGGAAACGCAACTGGCGCAAATGGGGATTCCCTTTCAAAATCTAGTGCTTGGGTTGATGGGCATTGGCGTGTTTCTTTTTTTGCTCGTGGCATTTGATCAACCAGAGTAGTGCAATAGTTTGATGGTGCAATAGTTCGTTAAGAACCAGACCGACCAACTATTGCACTATCGGACTCACGCACTAGCGAACTAAATTGGAGGCATAATGGCACCTGTTGAAATTCCAAAAGAAAAGTACGCTGGCAAAGTCCGCGAGATTACAATTGGCGCAACCAAAGAGCAGGGCGGCACACGCGCCAAAACTGTAACCATCGGCGGCGAAAGCGCAATGCCATTTCTGCACTTTGAAGGCACGATTCCGCATCCGCCTGCCATCGCCGTCGAAATCCAAGATCGCAAGCCCAGCGATTGGTCGCCGGTCTTGCTGGAAGCGTGGAATGACGTTGCCGATAGTCCGGCAAAATGGGCACAAGCCGCCGAAGCCTTGGGCGTGGATTTGATCTTGCTCAAACTCAACGCGACGCTTGCCGATGGTTCCAAGAACACCGCCGCAAACGCGGTCAAGGTCGTCAAAGAAGTGTTGCAAGCGACGGGTTTACCGTTGATGGTGTTCGGACCGGGCCAAGCCGAACTCGATAACGAATTGCTTGTCGCCGTTGCCGAAGCGACCAAAGGCGAACGGCTTGTGCTGGGCATCTGCGAAGACAAGAATTATCGCACGCTGGTGGCTGCCGCGCTCGCCAACGATCACTTGGTCAACTCGCGCACGCCGATGGACGTGAACCTTGCCAAACAACTCGTCATCTTGATTCACGATATGGGCTTGCCACTCGAACGCATCGTGATGGATCCCACGACCGGCGCGCTTGGCTATGGCATCGAGTACGGCTACTCGGTGATGGAACGGTTGCGCCTCGCCGCTCTGCAAGGCGATGGGATGACGCAACAACCGA
Organism: Chloroflexota bacterium; assembly: GCA_037440625.1. Taxonomy (GTDB): domain Bacteria; phylum Chloroflexota; class Anaerolineae; order UBA4142; family UBA4142; genus DAOTXS01. Next base: position 83,166 of record JBBITT010000006.1, on the reverse strand, counting down.
TGCTCGTTACCCCGGGCGAAGAAGCGTGGCGCGTCAAAGAAGCCAAAGTGGGTACCGATGTGCCGGCTATGTGGGGCGATTGGAAAGAACGCGCGATTTATTGGGAGACCATTACCGCCGCTGCCCTCGTCGAAACGGGAGCAAATGTGTTGGTGATGCGCCATCCCGAAGCCATCAAACGCGTGAAAGAGATGATCACCAAACTCATGGGCAAATGACAACACTAGTTCGCACATTTCAAAATAATCGTCTCATTTACGCCGCGCTCTGGCTGATGCTCATTGGCTTGCTCATCCTTGCGCCCGCCGAAGCCACGTTGGGAAACGTTGTCAAGATTGTTTATGCACACGGCGCGGCAGAACGGGTTGCTACCTATGCGTACGTGAGTGCCGGTGGCTTGGGCGTAGCCGCCCTCCTGCTCAAACGCGATGCATTGGTGCGTTGGACGCAAGCCCTCACCGAAGCCGCCCTTGTATTCTGGTGCGCGCAGATTGTAATCAGCATTCCCGCGCAACTCTTCGCGTGGGGCGGGATTACCCTCAGCGAACCGCGCGTCGCTGGAGCCTTGTGGATTCTGGGGCTCACCACGCTGGTTTATCTGACAGCGCGTTGGATCGGTGAAGCAAGGTGGATGGCGTTGGCGGCAATCGCCAACACGATCATTCTCGCGATCGTCTTGCGTGGTGCCATCAACATCTTGCACCCCTTTGATCCGATTCTAGGATCGAACTCGCTGGCAATCAAGGGGTTTTATGCCGCCATCGTCCTGACGATGGGATTGCTGGCATTGCAATTGGTGCGTGACCGTGTGCGCATCGGAAAGGAAAGTTATGGCTAGTCAATCCTTGGCCAATGAAATGCAACGGATGCAAGAAACCATTCAAACCATCAGCCACTATGCCGAGATTTATCACAACGGCAAAGTGGAACTCGTCTCCTTCGATGGGCAGACGGTAGTGGTGCATCTGGGCGGCGCGTGCGAAGAATGCCCCTTGATGCCATGGACGTTGCACCGCGTTGTGGAAAGTACGATTCGCGACTTGTTCCCCAACGTCAAAGAAGTCAAGGCACTGCAAAAAGGGAAAACGATTGAATAAATTTCAGTATTCGGTAATCAGTATTCAGGGTTTAGGTCGCTGGCTGCGGACTACTGAACACGGATGACTGAACATTAGGAGGAAACATGGACGCCAAGACCAGTTGGGAGACGTTCTTCAAGATGATGATCATGGAAGAACACGGCGCACAAAAGAAATACGAAATGGCACGCGATCTCGCCGATGATCCCCAGCTCAAGAAAATTTTCGAGCGATTTATGAACGAAGAAAAAGTGCACGCCGAGCTGCTCGAAGCCGAATTGCTCAAGATTGAGAAGAAGGGACTCTAGTCAATCAGTAAACGAGGCAATTAGTTAACCAGTGGACTAGTTGCCCAAACGACTAACCGGAGGATACAATGGCATTAACCGGACTCCAGATTTATAAACTCTTGCCCCAAACCAACTGCAAAGAATGCGGCTTTCCTACCTGCCTTGCCTTTGCAATGAAACTGGCTGCCAAGCAAGCCGAATTGTCCGCGTGTCCGTACGTCAGCGCGGAATCGAAAGCGCAATTGGAAGCCGCCTCGCAACCGCCCATTCGCTTGATTACGCTTTCAACCGATAGCCGTAAAGCAGTCGCTGGCAATGAAATCGTACTCTTTCGCCACGAGAAAACGTTTTACAATCGTGCGCCCATTTTTGTGCGGGTGAAAGATACGGACGCCGATCTCGCCGCTCAAGCCAAAGAACTCGATGCGTTCAACGTGGATTACGTCGGCATCAAATTGCATCTCGACGGGATTGCCATCGAAAATGCTTCGGGCGACGCCAGCAAATTTGCGGCAGCGGTTGAAGCCGTGCGCGGCGCAACAAACTTTCCACTCATCTTGATTGCCAAAGAGCCAGCCGCCTTTGAAGCCGCGATGGCTAAAGCCAATGGCGCAGTGCCCATGTTCTATTGTGCCGATGAATCGAATTGGCAAGCAATGGCAGCGGTCGCCAAAAAATGGAAAGCGCCGCTCGCCGTCAAAGCGAACGGATTGGACGCGCTTGCCGCATTAACCGAAAAAATCAAAGCCGCCGGCGTGGAAGATATTGTGCTAGACCCCGGCGCACGCGATTTCCTCGATACCTTGACACTCGCCACGCAAATCCGTCGCTTGGCGATCAAGAAAAATTTCCGTCCGCTGGGCTATCCCATCATCACCTTCCCCGGCGAAGGCGTCTCCTCGCCCGACCTCGAACCGGTGCTCGCCGCGCAACACATTGGCAAGTACGCCGGCTTTATCGTGCTGGACAAGTTTACCCCGGCGCGCGCGTACGCGCTGCTCGTCTTGCGCCAAAACATTTACACCGATCCGCAGAAACCGATCCAAGTCCAACCGGGTCTGTACGAAATCAACAATCCCAAACCGGAATCGCCCGTGTTGGTTACCACCAATTTCTCGATCACGTACTTTTCCGTCTCGAACGAGGTGGAGGGCGCAGGCTTGCCTGCCTGGCTTCTCGTTGCCGATGCGGAGGGGATGAGTGTGTTGACGGCATGGGCGGCAGGCAAGTTCGATGCTGACCGCATTGCCAAGGCGGTCAAGACGACCGGCGTCGAAAGCAAGATCAATCGCAAACGCGTGATTTTGCCCGGCGCCGTTGCCGTCTTGATGGGCGAAGTGGAAGAAGCATTGCAGGGCTGGCAAATCGAAGTGGGTCCGCGCGAAGCGGTAGATATTCCGGCCTATTTAAAGTTGAAACCGTAATTTGCACGAAACACGGAATACGCAACACGCCAACCACTGTGTTTCGTGGTGCGTATTCCGTTGACTGGGAAGCCGGTTCATAATGTATTCTCGTAATCTGGGTGAGTTGCAAAGCATACTCGTCGGTGCGCAACGGTGTTTGGATTGTCGCGATCCGCATTGTATAACCACGTGTCCAGAACACGTAGATGTGCAAGCTGCGATGCGTTTGATTCTCCATCGTGGCAGCGCTCGCCCGGCGATGTGGACACAGGATGAAGCGCAAGCCACGCAGAGTGTCATGCGCGCGATTGAAGCATCGTTTGAATAATCCCAACCTGACCATTATGCCAAAACGCCAAGCATCCCGTTCCGAGATGGCTTGGCGCGCAATGACAAATCGTACTTTGAGGTTTTCCTATCGCTACTTGTCAAGTTCATTTCAAACCACAAAATATAACCGTTCAAGTTCCACACGGCGCGCTGATCACCGATGCGACCCATGCCGCCGGCATTGACATCAATGTCCCGTGCGGCGGGCAGGGTCGTTGTGGGCGTTGCGCCGTCATTGTTGAAAGCGGAAACGCGCGGCGCCGTTCCACCATGCGCTTGAGCGCGGCAGATTTGCAAGCGGGTTACGCACTCGCGTGTCAAACCGTGGTTGAAAGCGATCTGACGATCGTCATTCCGCCGCAAGAAGAAATCACCCGCCATCTCACGACGGAAAAAACCGCCGCCAAAGTCGCGCTACCCTTTGAATACGATTGGCGCGTTCATCAAACCGTCACCAAACATTATCTCGAACTCGATCCGCCATCGGTTGCTGACAACGTGGATGATCTGTCACGGCTTGAGCGCGCCTTGGCACGTTGCTGTGACACGCGCGGACTGTACGCCCCGCTTTCGGTTTTGCGCATCCTTGCCAAAACGTTGCGGGATGCCGATTGGAAAGTAACCGTCGTGCTCGATCGTGAGCCACCGGAACGTCCGCGCATCGTGGATGTTTTGCCGGGCGATCAAACGTTATCGCTCTATGGTGCGGCGGTGGATATTGGCACCACCACAGTTACCGTGTACTTGGTGGATCTGTATAGTGGCGAAGTCGTGGAAACGGCGGCGGATTACAACGGGCAAATCAAACGCGGTGAAGATGTCATCTCGCGCATCATCTATGCCGCCAAGAACGGCGGCGGTGGCGTCGTCGAACTGCAATCGTTGGTTGCCAACACGATCAATAAACTGATCGAACGCGTAACGATTCGGCACAAGTGCAAGCCCCACGACATTTATAAAATGACCGTCGTCGGCAACAGCACGATGATGCACATCCTGCTTGGCTTGTCACCCGATCCAATTCGTCTGACGCCGTACATCACCACCGTCAATCATCCGCCGCGCGTCGTTGCATCGGAATTGAATTTGAATATTCACCCAGAAGCCGCCGTAGATTGTTTGCCCGGCGTCGCCAGTTTTATGGGCGCGGACATTACCGCTGGTGTCCTCTCGAGCGGGACGAATCATACCGATAAGGTTACGCTCTTCCTCGACATTGGCACGAACGGCGAGATGGTTCTGGGTACGAGTGAATGGCTAGTGAGTTGCGCGTGCAGTGCGGGTCCCGCGTTCGAAGGGGCAGGGGTATATTTTGGGATGCGCGCGACGACCGGCGCCATCGAAGAGGTGTGGATCAATAGCAAAACGTACGAGCCAACGTACCGGGTGATTGGGGGCGGCAAGCCGCGCGGGTTGTGCGGTTCCGGCTTGATCAGTCTCATCGGCGAAATGTTCATCACCGGCGTAACCGATAAAGCCGGGAACATTAACCTGACGTTGAATACGCCGCGCGTGCGCGCCGGCGAACACGGACCTGAATACGTGATTGCGTGGGCAAACGAGACGGACATTGGCAAAGACATTGTGATCACCAAGCCAGACATTGACAACTTGTTGCGCGCCAAAGCTGCCATCTACGCCGGCTATTCGATTCTGGCGCAGAGTGTTGGAATGACGCTGGGCGATGTGGAGCAAATGTTGATTGGTGGTTCGTTCGGTCAGTATCTCAACGTGGAAAAAGCCATTCAGATTGGCTTGTTGCCGGATTTGCCCTGGGATCGTTTTCATTTCTTGGGCAACACGGCGGCGCGCGGCGCGTATATGGCTCTCCTCCGCCGTGATGCGCGCGACGAAATCGCCGAGATTGCACGCAAGATGACCTACCTTGAATTGTCGGCGGACAATTCCTTCACCGATCAATTTATGGCAGCGCTCTTTCTACCGCACACCGATATGACCCAGTTTCCGAGTGTAGAGAAGGTGTTGGAGAGTCAGGAAGAACAGTAAGCAGAATGCAAACGACATTGACCCATTTTCCGATCATTCTCCTTATCGGTCGCCCGGCGGCAGGCAAAAGTGAGGTCATTGATTACCTCAAAAAACTTTCGGACGAAGAGCGCCGCGCCAAATTCCACATCGCGCCATTCGACGAAATTGACGATTTCGTTTGGGTGTGGGAAACGTTTGAAGAAGACGATATTCGAAGCAAGCACGGTCGCCCGCGTTTGAACACCACACCCGATTATTATTTTCTTGATCCGTTCACGTGGAACCTGTTCATCGAAAAGATGAACTTGGAGTTTGCCAAGCGGCTCGCGCGCGACGCGCATTACCTCGACAACCGCACGGTGATTCTCGAATTTGCGCGCGGCGGCGAGAACGGTTTTGGCGAAGCGTTCTCGTACTTGGCGGACGACCTCGTGAAACGTGCGGCAATTGTGTACATCAACGTCTCGTACGAAGAATCGGTGCGCCGCAATCGGCGGCGGGCGCGTCCCGGCTTGGAACACTCGATCCTGCATCATTCGTTAACCGATGAAAAAATGGAGTACTACTACAAGACCAATGACTGGGATAAACTGAGTGGCGGTAAGAGCGAAGGCGTGATTGAAATCAAAGGGCATCGCGTTCCGTTTGCGGTGTTTCAAAACGAACCAGAAAAGACAGACGACCCAGCCAAGTTGGGCCCCGCGTTGGAGCAAGCGTTGGGAAGATTATGGCAGGTTAGAGTATCGAGTTAGAATTACGGCGTGTGCCCGTTTATGTATTTGCAACCGCAGGCATTCGGACACACAGTGCATCACACAATTGCCAAATGGTTTGGCGCGTTGCCCAAAGGCGCGTGACCAATGTCTAATGCCTAATGACTAACGACTAGTAACTAGTTGAGAATTTACTCCAAGGAGGAGCCATGTACATTATCGGTGAAAACATCCACATTATCTCGCCCAAAGTGAAAGAAGCCCTTGCCAACCGCGACGGCGCGTTCTTTGTTGAACTGGCACGCAAGCAAGTCCAAAATGGTGCCAAAGCGTTGGATTTGAACGTGGGTCCGCAGAAAAAAGCCGGCACCGAAGTTGTCCCATGGTTGATTGATGTTGTGCAAGAAGCCGTTGGAACGGACGTGACGCTCTCATTAGACACCACGAATCTCGAAGCGATCAAAGCCGGGTTGAAAAAGATTCCGCGCGGTAAAGCCATCATCAACTCGACGTCCGCCGAAGCCGAGCGGTTGGAAGCCGTCCCGCCGGTCGCCGTGGAGTACGGCGCCAAACTCATCGGCTTGACGATGGCGAAGGAAGGCATTCCCGTTAGCGCGGAAGCGCGCGTCTCACTCGCGCTCGAAAAATTGGTGCCGCGTTGCGAAGAAGTCGGCTTGCCGCTCGAACATCTTATCATTGATCCCCTCGTCCTAACGGTGAAAGGGTGTCAAGAGTACGTCCCCCAATGTGTCGAAGCCGTACGCATTCTCAAACAATCGGGCTTGCCCATTCTCACCAACGCCGGCTTGTCGAACGTATCGAACCAAGTCCCACCCGAAATGCGTCCCCTCATCAATCGCACCTACATGGTGATGTTGATGGCGGTCGGCTTGGACATGGCGATTGCAGATCCGCTCGATCAAAAGTTGAAAGAATTCATCCGCATCGTTGAAGACCGCGACGAATCCACGCCGGTGGGTAAACTTGTCTTGACGTTACATGATCGCACTGCCGAAGGTGAAGAAGTTACACCGGATGATGTGGACATGCAAGACCCTGAACAGGTGGCGATTTGGAAGACGATCCAAATCTTGATGAACAAAGTCATCTACGCCGATGCGTATCTCAACGTTTAGCCAATAGTCTCTAGTCGCAGGTCATTAGCCCAAAACGATTGATCACTAACGACTAGCCACTGTTGACGGAACAACCTCAAAGGAGAGTGATTCGTATGACCAAGCCAGTAACCAAAGAAGAACTGCTTGCCAAGGCGAAGAAGCCGGCAGCGGATGCGATGGAACTGCATCCCTTTTATCGCGGTAAGATCGAAACGACGCTCAAATGCTGTGTGCGTAATTTTGACGATTTTGCGATTTGGTACACGCCCGGTGTTGCCGCGCCGTGCAAAGCCATCCAAGCCGATCCTGATCTGGTGTACCAACACACCAACAAATGGAACACCGTCGCTGTCGTCAGCGATGGCACGCGCGTGTTGGGCTTGGGCGATATTGGGCCCAAAGCCGGGATGCCCGTGATGGAAGGTAAATCGTTGCTCTACAAGTACCTGGGCGGGGTGGACGGCTTTCCGCTGATGCTCGATACCAAAGACCCGGACAAGATCATCGAAGTCGTCAAGATCTTGCAACCCGGGTTGGGCGGCGTTAACCTCGAAGACATTTCGCAACCCAAATGTTTTCGCATCCTCGACACGTTGCGTGAACAATGCGAGATTCCCATCTGGCACGACGATCAACAAGGTACCGCTACCGTGACACTCGCCGGCTTAATCAACGCCCTCAAAGTCGTGCGCAAGAAAATCAACGAAGTGAAAATTGCATTCATTGGTTGCGGCGCATCGAATGTGGCGATTAGCCGGTTGATCTTTGCGTATGGTGCGACGCCTGCGCTTTGCACGATGGTGGACACCAAGGGTATTTTGCACAAAGGGCGCACCGACATCGAAATGCGCAAAGCCGAATTTGTGGACAAGTGGAAACTGTGCAACATCACCAATGCAGAGCAACGCACCGGCGGCATCGCCGAAGCCTTGCGGGAGGCGGATGTCTGTATCGCGCTCTCTACGCCTGGTCCCGATGTCATCAAGAAGGAATGGGTTCAGGCGATGGCCAAAGATGCTATCGTTTTCCTCTGCGCCAACCCGATTCCGGAAATGTGGCCCTGGGAAGCCAAAGAAGCCGGCGCGGTCGTCGTCGCCACCGGGCGTTCCGATTTCCCGAATCAGGTCAACAACTCGCTGGGTTTCCCCGGCATCTTTCGCGGCACGCTCGATGTGCGCGCCCGCACGATCACGGATGAAATGTGCATTGCCGCCGCAAACGAATTGGCAAAGATGGCGGAGGAAAAAGGACTCCACCCGGACTATATCATCCCTACGATGGATGAAGTGGACGTCTTCCCTCGCGAAGCTGCCGCTGTCGCCATGAAAGCCATTGAGCAAGGCATAGCGCGTTTCACCAACACGACCTTTGAGCAAGAGTACGTTTATGCCAAGAATTTGATTATGCGCGCGCGTGGGATGGTGCAAGATGCAATGGCAACTGGTTATATCGCGTTGCCCAAAGGGAGCGTGGCACCCAAACCGTCCAAAAAGATCGTCGCGGCAGTGACCAAAGCCCTTGCCGCAAAACCCAAAGCCAAACCCAAGACCAAAAAAGTTGTGAAACGCGCCAAGAAGAAATGACGCGCAGGTTTGGTTCGCCAAGCGATCAGAGATACCTGTTTGTAGTTGCCGATTGATTGGCGCGCGTTGAAACGCGCACTACAAACTCACACCCAAAAGGAGAAACCTATGTACGACCTGATCATCATCGGCGGGGGTCCAGCGGGGCTAACCGCCGCCGTGTATGCCATTAACAAACGATTGGAAACCCTGGTCATCAGCGAAGACCTGGGCGGCAAGACCGCGTACGACTTTGCGGTACCCGGCTATGAAGGTCATGAAGTGATTCGTGGAGGCGAGGTGGTGGAAAAATTCAAACGCCAACTCGAATACCTCAACTTTGCACACCAAATTGATCGCGTAACCAAAGTGGTCGCCGAAGATAAGCATTTTGCGGTTCTCACCCAAAGCAACAAACGTTTTGAAGCCCGAGCCGTCATCGTTGCCACCGGCGCGCAACCCAAACGTTTGGATGTGCCCGGCGAAAAGAAACTCATCGGTAAAGGTTTATCGTACTCCGCCCTCAGCCATGCGCAACTCTTTATCGAACGTGAGCCGGCAATTGTGGGGAGCAATCTGCGCGCTTTGCAAGCGGCGGCGGAACTTGCGCTGATCGCCAAACAAGTGCATCTCGTCTTGCCGGAAAAAGGCGAAAGCGAATCCGTGTTCGGCAAAAAAGTACGTGCCAATCCCAAAGTCAAAGTGTACGAGGGTGCACTCAAAGAAATCCGCGGTGATCAATTCGTCGAAAGCATTGTCGTGAACAACCAGACGATCAAGGTGGATGGCTTGTTCATCGAAGCCGGGGTAACGCCCGGCTCCAAGATCGTCGAAGGATTGGGGATCACGGATGCAAATGGACGCATTGTGGTCAACTCCAAGTGCGCCACCTCCAAATCAGGGCTCTTTGCCGCCGGCGATGTAACCGACGTGTTCATCGAACAGGTGTTGGTCGCCATCGGTGAAGGTGCCAAAGCCGCGTTGAGCGCGTACGAATATCTGTTAAATCAGTAAGGAGAGACCATGACCGCTAAACTGATTGACGGTAAAGCCGTTGCTGCATCAGTCTATGATGCCATTCGCGCCGATGTCGAATTACTCAAAACCAAGTACGGTGTGGTGCCGGGACTGGCGACCATTCTCATCGGGGATCGTCCCGATTCCAAAGCGTATGTCTCGTCCAAACAAAAGATGACGCAAGAATTGGGCATGTATTCGATTGGTTCGCACTTGCCCGCCGACATCACGCAAGACGAGGCGCTCAAAGTGGTGCGCGGTTACGCCGAGGATCCTAACATTCACGGCATTCTCGTTCAACTTCCTCTGCCGCCCCAACTCGATCAGGAAACCATTCTCGGAGCGATCCCCATCGAAAAAGATGTGGATGGTTTCCATCCCATCAACATCGGACGTCTCGCGATGAAGAATCGCGAACCCATGTTTGTGCCGTGCACGCCCAAGGGCTGCATCGAGTTGATTGATTCGGCGGGCACCAAGATCGAAGGGGCGCGCGCCGTTGTGCTGGGTCGTTCCAACATCGTCGGTTTGCCGGCGGCGTTCCTGCTCATCCATCGCAACGCGACCGTAACCATCTGCCATTCGCGCACGCAAAACATCCCGGACGTTGTGCGTCAAGCCGATATCGTCGTCGCGGCAATTGGCAAAGCCCAGTTTGTCAAAGGCGATTGGATCAAACCCGGCGCCACCGTGATTGATGTAGGCATCAATGCGATTCCGGACGCGACCAAGAAGAGCGGTCAACGTCTCGTCGGCGATGTGGATTTCGATGCCGCAAAAGAAGTGGCAGGCGCGATCACGCCTGTGCCCGGCGGAGTGGGTCCAATGACGATTGCGATGTTGATGCGCAACACGTGTGATTCAGCGAAACGCCAAGTCGGGTTGATCAAGTAAACGCGTAGGGGCGAGGTACCTCGCCCCTACGGTTTTCTCGCCACGATTTTTGCGCTGTACACCATCTCCGACGGATTCTCGCCGCCAGCAATCTTTTCCACCTCCACAAAGCCGGCGGCACGCATTTTGGCAATATACTCTTTTTCTTCGATCGCGCCGCTCACGCACGCCGCCCACGCTTCAATGTTCGAACGCAAATGTTCCGGCATCGGCTCACGCGTAACCATATCCGAGATTGCAACACGTCCACCCGGCTTGAGCACGCGAAACGCCTCGCGAAACACCCGATCCTTGTCCGGCGCAAGATTGATCACACAGTTCGAAATAATCACATCCACCGAATTGTCCGCCACCGGCAAATGCTCCAACTCGCCCTGGCGAAACTCGACGTTGGTGGCACCCACTTTTTGTGCGTTCGCGCGTGCCAGCATCAGCATCTCGGGCGTCATATCCACACCGATCACGTAGCCCGTCGCACCCACCAAACGTGCCGCGTAAAGGCAATCCAAACCGCCGCCGCTTCCCAAATCCAGCACCATTTCACCGGGCTCTAGTTGTGCAATCTCCAGCGGTGTCCCACATCCCAACGATGTGTTCACAATATCGGCAGGGAATCCCTCACCGATGGCATCCACCGGAATCACGTTGGAGGGGGTGCAACATGTCGCGTTGCCGGCTGGATCACAACAACGGGCGGACTTGCCGGCGATGGCTTGTTGAGCGATCTCGCCATAACGTTCACGCACTTGGGCTTTGATCCTGGCATCGTCCATTGGAAAAACTCCTTGAATTGATATATTTAGATTTATCAATATGTTATCGTTTAGAAAACCGCGCCAAGATGATGAGGGGGCTCAATGCTCTAACGGCGCGGTGTAATGGATTTGCTAGGCACAAGTTTTGCCCACAACATCCCACAACACTCTTCGACGTTGGCTTGATTCAGCGAATAATAAATTTCCTTGCCGGCGCGACGGCTCTCGATCAATCCTTCGTGCTTGAGAATCTTGAGATGATGCGAGATCGTGGGCTGGGACGAACGCTTGAAAGCGGCAACAATCTGGCTAACGGTCAGTTCGCCTTTTCGACGCAACAGTTGAAGAATCTCTTGGCGCGTTTCATCGCCCAGTGCGCGGCAGAACGCGACGCAATCTATTTGTTGTGAACCCATATCCTCAGCGCCTAAACATATTGATAGATTTCAATATGTCTATATTATACCACGAAGATTTACTTGGTCAAGGGCTTGCGTTCGGGTAGCCCGGCGCGGCGTGGGTATTTGACAGATGTGCGCGCGATTTTTTCAACGACGATCAAATGACGTTTGTCCAAGTCGGGCAACTGCACTGGTACAATCTGATGGACGCGCCCGCCGAGTTCATCCAGCGCGCGTACGGCAGATTCGAGTTCCTCATCAACGTCAACTCCTTTTTGTGCGATGAACCAGCCACCGATGTGCACCAACGGGAGTGCATACTCAACGAGGGTTGCCATCTGAGCCACCGCGCGTGCCACGGCAACATCGAATTGTTCACGATAGGTGGGGTCTTGGCCCAAGTCTTCGGCGCGGGCGTGAACCGCCGTAATGTTACGCAAATCGAGTTGGGCGATGACGTGATTGAGAAAATCTACTTTTTTGCCGGTCGCCTCCAGCAGGGTGACGTGCCAATCGGGCAGGACGATCTTGAGCGGAATGCCGGGCAAGCCGGCACCGGTGCCAATATCCACGAGTCGGCCGGTGGGGCCAAAGGATTGCAAAAGCGGCGCAATGGAAATCGAATCGAGAAAATGTTTGACGATGACTTGATGGTAATCGGTAATCGCCGTGAGGTTGATGCGCGCGTTCCATTCGATTAGTTCGTGATAATAGCGTTCAAAGGTATCGAGTTGTTCGCGCGTGAGTGCCAACCCGAATTGTTGAGCGGCATCGTAGAGTGAAATCATCGTTGGCATTATACTCGATTTCGCACTTGACACCTAGTCGTGAGTGTGGTATGATGTGTTTAGAAAATTGAATTGTCTGCCTAATCTTGCGTTACCCTGCGCGAGAACGGAGGAACCAATCGAGGGGTGTATCTCGCCGTTGCGAGAGGGGTATCCTTCAACCCTAACCCGTCAGCTAACTTCGTCGGCATTGAAGGGGACGATTGTGGCGCAAGTGGCGCACGTTGAAACCACAGTCTGACCCCTGTGGTTTTTTGTTTTTATTATAGCACTTCTTCTCCTCCTTTTCGATTGGTTGTCTCCGCCCGTCGGCGTCTGCGGGCGGAAGACAACCGTATTGGGCGAGTCGCCGCTTCTGCATCAGCGCGGATCAGAGGCGGCGTACTCTTTTGTATGGTTTGACAAAAATGTGAGTTCGCATACAATAGGACTCGCTCACGCCGAGGTAGCTCAGTTGGTAGAGCACGCGGCTGAAAACCGCGGTGTCAGCAGTTCGATTCTGCTCCTCGGCACCATTAGTTCGATAGTGCGATAGTTGGATAGTTAAGTCAACAACGCGACACTATCGCACTAGCCAACTAACAAACTATTGAACTATTTTGCGGAAGTGGCTCAGCTGGTAGAGCGTCTCCTTGCCAAGGAGAAGGTCGCGGGTTCAAATCCCGTCTTCCGCTCTTTTGGTCAGAGCGCGGGCAACTTGCCCCACCCACCAGTCCGATGAGGACTGGTTTTTGTTTTTCTCCCCCACTTACGTAAAACTCCCCAGGTTTCGCGCTTTTCAAACCCTGACCTTCTCTGATTTTTTGAAGAACGACCTTCTCACATTTTCGACCTTTTCCAGAGTTTTGTCTGGCAGACCATAGACCTAACGACCAGGAGGGTTTACAATGAGCAGGAAATCCGAATTCTTGAGGAAGAACGAACGCATGGAGATTACTCTCCCTACTCTGCTCGAGTACTACACTACCAGTAAAAAGGTCGCGGGTTGCTCGCCCAAGACGCTCATTGCCATTCGCAGCGTCCTGGGTCGGTTCATCCGTTTTCTTCAAAGCCGGGATCATTCGCTCAAGCTGTGTGATCTCACTATCGAAGATGCGCGCGAGTATATGGCATCCTTGCAGGGACCGATTACCAAGTACGAAGGGCACAAATTCAATCGTCCGATTGCCGGTGCTACCTACTCGCCGCAGACAATTCACAGCCATGCCCGCATCCTGCGAGCATTCTCGAACTGGCTGAACGCTGAAGGGTACATCAAGAAACCCATTCTTGAGCGACTTGAATTACCGAAACTCCCCAAAACCAAAATCGCCGTGCTATCTCCCGACGAGATCCAACAGATGATCAACTCAATCAACCCAGGCACATTTCTCGGCGCGCGACTCTTGGCGATGGTCTTGCTCTTACTGGATTCTGGAATTCGTGCCGGAGAATTGGTTTCGTTGAAGCTGGCTGATTCCCAGACAATTTAAGATAAGCACTGCGGCACCATCTGACGCAAGATTTCAGGTTGGTGGCGGAGCGCGATGCGAAGCGGACTCCTGCCGAGGCTTGCGTCGCAGGGAAACAGCCGGGGGTGCCCCAGTGCGGTGACGATCTCCTCAATGTCGAAGATGCCATAGCAATCCCGCGCAAAGACGATCACAGGGGCGGGACCAATCTGACGAGTCAATTCACGCCGCAAGCGTCGAATGCCCAGATGCACCCAACGCTGCCCTTGTGCGGTCTTGGCCAGCTGGGCCGTATTGAAAGCGATACATGTGAACGTCACGCGCCAAGTCACCCAGAGGGCACGTTCGGGATTCACGTTCAGGAGACCGACGACGCGCCAACGATTGCCAATGCCACTACCGTCAATAGCATAGGTCTTGCCACGCACGAGGCGGCGCTCAAACAAAGGACGGATACAGCGTTGGCGGAAGGTGTGCAAACTCTCCAGATCAATCCGCGCCGCCTCTTGGCGCAACACCTCAGGATGGTAGGGATACGCCTTCTCGGACTGGGTCGCGAAGGGCGGGTGATGGCGTTCATTAAAACCGTTTTGAATCTGAAAGATGGCGTAGCCCAGTTGCAACAGAATCGCCGCATCCTGAAAGAGCGTCTCGGCCGCCGCACTCAAGCCGAGGGCTTCCACGAACGGCAAGAGGGTCAAGGTGCGTAATAACAGACCATCTGGAATGCCCTCGCGTTCCCGATGAACTTGAATGACTTCCAGGGCCTCCCACACGCCCAACTCGGCGGTGAGATGAGCCAATTCATCCAGAGCCCCTTGACTGCTCGTCGCAATGGCGTCGTATTCGCCCTGCTGCAGACATTCCAGCACTAACGCTCGGTCGTGGCGTCGCCATTCCCAAGTCATCGCCCACCTCCACGGTATCGCACTGTCAGCGTGAGCATAGCCGAAGGCGGGCAGGATTTCAAGAGGGTCAGCGTTACGCGGCAACAGTCACATACGCCCGCTCAGAAACGGCTACAGTGCTTATCTTAAATTGTCTGCCTTCCAAACCGCGTGGGGAAGGGTCTCGGTGATTCCGCAATTGAATCATTGATTGTTTTGGCTACCCCGGTCATATCCGCTCAATCATCTCGCGGCAAATCACCCACGCAGATTTGCGTTGTAATCCACGTTGAACTAAATCAGTCCAAGCCGTACTTGTGGCGGTACGCCGGGATCATGCTCATCGGGGGGCGTTCAATCGCGCGAATCTCAGCGACCTGGAGTTGAAATTCATCGCGCGCATAACCAATCAATTTCATACTCTTGTGCAATTCGTTGACTAACTCGATTTGATACTTGGCGCCAACGCGTTGCATCACCACTTGAACGATTTCAAACGCCATCTTGCTCAACGCCATCAACGACTGATTGCGATGCACGCGTTCTTCCAAATCCACTTGCCCCATCGCGCTCAAGCCGTAGCGCGACCAAAGATCAATCAGCAAGCCGGTCTCGACACCATAGCCCACGAAAAACGGAACCGACTCGAGGGCGCGACGCCGCCCGGCATACTCGCCGGCAAGCGGTTGCACAAAGCCGGAAAGTTCCGGATAAAATAGATTGAGCAATGGACGCGCCATCAGTTCGGTAACGCGACCGCCTCCGCGTGCTTCCAGTTTTTTGCCCACACGCAAAGGACGTTGATAAAATCCCTTGACGTACATCAAGCGCGGCTCGCGAATCAGCGGACCCAAGATGCCGTGCACAAACCGGGGATGGATGTTGACAATGTCTGTATCAATCCACGCAATCACGTCGCCCTTGAGCACGAATAAACTCTTCCACAAGGCTTCCCCTTTACCGATATACGCGCCGCACTCAGGCAGAATCTCGCTGTGCCGATAAACCGGCACGCCCAAATCCTGCGCGATCTCAACCGTGCGATCCGTTGAATTCGAATCAATCACCACAATTTCATCGAGGAGCGGATACCGTTCAATGAATTGCGCGCGCATCGTCCGAATGATTTTGCCGATGGTTTTCGCTTCGTTGAGCGTTGGAAGCCCCAGACTGATGGTTAGCCCTTGTTGCTCTTTCAATCGAACCAGATGTTTCAAATCCTGGAACTCGTGCGCGTGAAAAGTATTTTCCGCAAACCATTTATCCACCACAACCGAGATCGTAAAATCCACGCGTTCGGGTTCTTGGACAAACTCTTTTGGAGCCATGCGCACAACGATAGCAGGGATTTCACTCTGGCTTAGTACGCGCATCGCTGTGGGACCAATGGAAGGATCGCCGGGGCGTGGCTGAGCAATGGCACCCATTAGCACAAGGTGGTGATCGCGCGTGGATTGGAGGATGGCTTCTGCCGCATCGCCGCTCACATTCATCCAATGGGTTACTTGCGGCAACGTACGCAAATGTTGCACCAACGCTTGATATTCGATTCCGCGTCGTGATGGTGGCGTCGCGTGCAAGACTGTGATTTCGCCCTGTTGAGTTTTAGCGATAGCAAGCGCGAGCCGCAACGCCAACGCCGCAAAAGGTCCGCCGCGAATCGGCAAAAGAATGCGACAGTTCCGCTCCGGGAAAGGGGGCTTGATCATCACCACGTTGCCGGGCAAGGCACGCAACCATTCTTGCGGTGGCATCTCTTGCCAATCCAACAAAATGAGTGTGGATTCTTCCGCTAATGCCGTCTGCTTCAACTCGTGCCAAATATTGTGCGCCACCCGCACCATCACCCGAGCACCGATGGGTCGCGCGTGGGCGTGAATCGCTTTGCGAAGACGCCGCGCTTCCAAGGCGCGCGTGCTGAGCGAGTCTATCGTCGGTACCGCGACGAGACCCAGCACAAGCAAGTTGCCATCCAGCCTCCCGGCGAACGCCTGTGCAAATGGTAACAACGCTTTGATTTTTTCAGCGGAGGTACCGACGATGAGAACCCGTTCCTTTTCAGCCGATTGCATGGTTTATCCTTCCAACACCAGCGGTTCAATGCGTTCGATGAAAATGCGTTCCCACGCATATTCGCGCAACACCCGTTGTTTCAGTTGATAGCGTGGATCGCGCGCAAACCAGTCTGCCATCTCGCGGGCGATCTTGGCGGGTGAGTCATCCAGCGCAAAATAGTGCACCGCTTCACCCGCCGACTCGTGAAAGACAGGAAGGTCGGTACAGAAAATAGGCAGGCGCGCCAGACCGGCTTCTAGGATCGGAATGCCGAATCCTTCGCGCGTGCTCGGAAACAAGAGTGCGTCTGCCAGCCAATACAAATCGCGCCGCATCCGATCGTCCACGGGACCATACTCTTGCAGAAAAATCACCTGATCGCGAGCATTCAAATTTGCCTGCAACGCGCGCAATTCGTTGAGATAGAGAACGTTTGCCGGATTGTGCGGACCCAAAGGACCCATCACCAACAGTTTGGGCGCGTATCCCCCATCGCGCAACGCGGCAGTAATTTCGATTGCCAGTTCAATATTCTTGCGACGCGTTACTCGCGCAGGCAAGAGCAACAAGGGGGCAGCATCGAGCAAATGCAAATCGTTCACCCAGCGTGCCGTGGTCGCACCGATGCCTAGAAACTCCAAGGCATCTATGCCGGGGGGAACAACAGCGATGGTGGATTCCGCTAACGCGAGCAACGTCGCCAATTCTTTGCGCCGCGCTTCCGAGACCACAACGTACCGCACACCCGGCCAGGCTTGACGCATCAAATCCCACGGCCAGCCCGCCCGCACATCCTTGGCATACCCCGGATCGTCCCACGCAAAATCGTGCGCCCACACAATCACACGCGGACGCTGGGTCAGAGCGATTTCGTGCAAGGCACAGGTGAGCGCTAGATTCTTGTGCAAGGTGGCGATGTTGTGGGCGATGCAAAGATCAATGTCTGCCAATGCGCGTTCAAGCATGTGCCGAATGGCAATCGTCAAAGAATGAAACTCGGTCGCGACAATACCATTGGTTAGTTTTTGATTCACACGCTCGACAAACGCGTGGCGCGAATCCAATAACGGCAAGACCTGAATCGGTACCCGCGAATCAAACGGCTCGCCGCGCCCCGCGATGATTTTTACAGGATAGCCATGATCGGCAAACAAGCGCGCCTGCATCGCCAAAGTAGATTCAACGCCGCCAATGGTTGGCGGCGCGGCATAGTGCAAGATTGCGATTC
>JBBITT010000006.1:0-65103 GCA_037440625.1 Chloroflexota bacterium | reverse complement strand
GTAGATTCAACGCCGCCAATGGTTGGCGGCGCGGCATAGTGCAAGATTGCGATTCGCGGTTTATGATTCACCATCGCTGGATTCATTTTCAGAAAACACGGCAGGAGAGTCCACCATCCACGGTGAAAAAGGAAAGGTGCGTGCGGAACTCACCGTTGGCGTCCACGTCGTGGCGACTCCCCTGCCTCACGCACCTACGGATTGTTCAAATCGCTCAACATCCAAAACAAAAATGGTCGCACGCGCTTCGGAATCTGTTTTCACACGAACAAATGTCTGCTCGATGCGCTGGAGCACATCATTCACTTGATTTGCTTTGACCCCCATCAACAGTGTGGCGTTGCCTTTGCGCCGAAAACCGCCGGTAGTGCTGATCAGCGTGGCACGATAGGGCGTTTGCCTCAAGTCGTTCAGAACATTTTTGGCTTGCTCGGTTCCGGTGATCGCGATGAGCATTTTCATTTCTGCGGCACGCGTGGACACCGTCCCTTGATCTTGCTTTTGCGCACCCAAGCGAATCACCCGTTCGACCGGCAAGACAAAGATGATTGCCCCGCCCACGCGCACTTCGACCGGACTGATGATGTACGCCGCGTTGCCCATCAACACAGACGGGACAGCGTTGATCATAGTCGTGCGCTCCACACACGTTTGTTTCAACAGGGCGATAGCGCGTTCGATTTGATGTTGTTCCAATTCCATGAGTAAGGTTACATTGCCCAGTTGCAGAAACCCACCGAGCGAACTGATCCGCGTCACCCGCAACCCTGCCTTGACTAGCGCAGCCATCGCCGCCTCGGCATCGGCTTGCTGAACAATCGCCAGCATCAGCGCGTGCGTATTCATCGCGTCCTCCCGCACGTGGCACGCTCGATTGCCAGCCGCACGATTTGATCGAGCATGGCAGAATAAGTATAGCCACCGAATTGCGCAGCAACTGCAAAACTGCCTTCGAAAGTAATATCGGGGTTGGCGTTCACATCAATCACATAGGGTATGCCATCAGCTAAACGAATATCCACCCGACCATAATCACGCAAACCAAAGGCGCGGTAGGCTGCCTGTGCCACCCGCACGATGCGCTCTTGCAAATCTGTTGCCACGCTGGTTGCCGGAACAAGTTTGATGGCATGATACGCCACAGATGTAGCGTCCCATTTTGCATCGAACGAGCGAATGGATGGCAAGTCCGGCGGCAACGCCGAGAAATCTATTTCGACAAGCGGCAGTGCTTGAATGGTGCCATTCCCCCACAAGGCAACGGTGAATTCACGCCCGTCAATGTACTCAACGACCATTAAATCGTGGATCCCTTGATGACGCAATTCGTCAAAACGCGCACGCAACTGCGCCGAATTGTGCACCACCGATGCCGCCGTTAAATACTCGCTCCCATGATCATTCGCCACTTTGACGAGGGCTGGATAGATCGCCCAATCCGCCAGCATCTCTTCCGACAATTTCTGCCAACGCGGAGTAGGGATGGCATGCGCACACAACAAGCGTTTGGCGCGTAAACGATCCTGCGCCATTTGCCACGCCAACGCACTCGACCCGGTGTACGTGAATCCTAGGCGATCCAGTTCGTTGAGCACTTGGATCCCATCGGCCGCGTTGGGTTCGACGCCTTCAAACCAATTGAGAATGACACATTCATTTCGATTGAATGGGCGCAATGCCTCTGCAACTTGAGTAGGATGCTTGATTTGAATGGGAATGACCGTGTAACCCACTTGGGCTAAACCCGTGTGTAAGGCGTGGGTATGTTCTAACACTTGGCATTGCGCCTGAGGCGTCCAGACCGAATCGTCTTCCCGCAATACCAACACGGTGCGCGTGTGCAAAAGACTTTTCAACGGCATTGATTTGGTCATCATCGAATCAAGAGATGGCTACGGGGTCCCACTTCATTGGACCCGCAGCGATAAAAACGAGCGTGGAAATAAAAGATCAAAGAGGCACAGAACGATGCTTGGTCTGCTGAGTTGGCACAGCATCAGCAATAAGAATACTCCGAAAGGAGAACACGCGCCTAAAGATTGACTCAAGTCAACCTAAAGTCTTTCTAAAGGATTTTGAATTGATGCCGGCAACAACGCGACTCGCAGGCGAAGATTATTTCTTCGGTAAGGAGAATGTGAAACGCGCGCCCGTCCCAGGTTGACTCTCTACTCGAATCTGTCCTTGATGAGCCATAATGATTTCACGACAAATCGTCAGACCGAGACCCATTCCGCGTTTTTCCGGCGGACGCGATTCGTCACCGCTATAAAATTGCTGAAAGATGTGCGGCAACTCTTCGGGTGAAATACCCACGCCGGTATCCATCACCGCGACGTAAACATTTTGAGCGTCCTCGCTCACGCGAATCGCGATACTACCGCCACGCGGTGTAAATTTGAATGCGTTATCCAAGAGATTGGTCAAAACTTGGATGAGACGATCTTCATCAGCGCGCAAGCGTGGCAAATTATTCGGAATTTCAGCCGTGAGCGTGATTTTTTGCCGCGCCGCCATCGGTTCAAAGTTCGCCACACACGCGCGAATCACACGTTCTAATCCAATTTCAGTTCGATTCAATTGAATCGGACGCAACGCGCGTTGATGCAGATTCGAGAGCGTACCAATCAGGCGTTCCAAGCGCGCCAACTCTTCTTCGGTCCCGGCAAGCAAGGTGTCGCGCATCTCACGATCGGTGTCCGCGCCATCACGTAACGTCTCGACTGCCGCACGAATGCCTGCTAAGGGACGTGCCAACTCATGAACGATTGCCGCTAGTTGTCGTTCGCGCGCTTGTTCGGCTTCCTGCAATCGTTCTGCCATTCGATTGAAACTGCGTGCCAATTCACTGACCTCGTCGCGACCATGGACAACAACGCGGGCGCGATAATTGCCGCTGGCAATTCTGTGCGCCCCTTCGTTCAACTGCCGCAAAGGACGCGTGATCGTGGTGGCAAGTCCTAGTGCCAGCGCAAGAGAGAGAATAACGGTGAGCGCAAAGCCCCCCAGCACCAACCAACGCAACTCATCGAATTGCGTGTGCACATCGGTAACTTCATACGAGAGACGCAGAGCGCCAGTGATTTGACCATTCTGCCGAAGCGGCAGCACAACGTACGCGACATCGGCGGTAAAGCCCGGTCCCACGCCGGTTGCCATCTCACCACGCAAGGCTTGCGCCACCGAAGGGTGTTCATGTCGCGAACCAATCCGCACATCGTCTTCTTCACGCGACGAAGCCAGAATAATCCCCTCGCGATTCAATACTACCACGCGCGAATCGGTCAAGGCGGCAATCGTGCTGAGGAGTTTTTGCGCGACTTGGGTATTTTCAATCAAGTCCGGATCACGTTCGACCTCGTCGCGCAAGAGTTGCGATTGATTCACCAATTGATGCAAGAGACTTTCGGTGTAAAAATCTTCAAGGGTGTATAACAGATAGACACTGAGGAGGGGCAATAAGAGCAGCGTGGGGATGATGTGACTGAGCACAAATTTGGAACGCAAACCTTGCATCATGAGGCCCCTCCTCCGATGACAAACTTGTAACCCACCCCACGCACGTTTTGAATCCATTGCGGGTGACGCGGATCGTCCTCGATTTTTTCGCGCAACCAGCCGAGGTGAACATAGAGCACCTGTACCGCGCCAGCAAATTCCTCGCCCCATACCGCATCGAGCAAGTAATCGGTGGACAAGACGGTGCCGGCATTCGCCATCAACAAACGCAATAGTTCAAACTCTTTGGGCGGCAAATCCACCTTTTTGCCGCGCACCACCACCTCGCGCGATTTCGGATCAAGGGACACATCGCCGATGATCAGTGTATCGTCGCCGGCGGATGCCGCCGGGCGCGCCACGCGACGGAGCACGACGCGCACGCGCGCCACGAGTTCGCGCATCCCAAACGGTTTGGTGATGTAATCTTCCGCGCCAATTTCCAAACCCACCACAATATCGCTTTCTTGTCCGCGCCCGGTCAAGAAAATGATTGGCACATTCATCTCGCGTTGCAATGTCCGTGCCACTTCAAGGCCGTCGCGGTCGGGCAAGCCGATATCGAGCAGGATCAAATCCGGATGATCGCGTCGCGCAGAGGTGAGCGCCTCCTCCCCGCTATCGGCTGTGGTTACAGCGTACCCTTCGTGTTCCAGGCGATACTTGAGACTACGGCGCACGAGTTGATCGTCATCCACCACAAGAATTTTAGTTGCCATTCCATCCTCTCATCAACGCACACACAGGCATCATCAGGGATTATAACGCGGAGAGGGGTGCCGTCAAATCGCCCCCGCTTGACCATAAAGCACGCCAAGAACGCAGAGTTACTCGGCGCTCTTGGCGTGCTCGGGGTGAGATTCATGAAACCTCATTTGATTAGGTCTTTTTATTCCACCACGACATCCCTCCAATCGAAATTCCCAGAATGGCTAGACTGGTTGACGCGCCGGCAAAGATGGGAATCAATCCGCCGTACCATTTGAAAAAGAATGCCACCACACTCCCCAGCCACCACGCGAGCAATGCCACGGTTGACGAAGCGTACCGAGGTAACCATGCGTTCACCAACATCACGACTAACGCTGGCGCAATGAACACACCGAGCATATCGAGAAAGAGCAATAACTCTCGATCAAAGCGTAGTGCGCCCAACCCAAACCCCACGCTAGCAATCAGCAAGGCACTGCTACGCTTGCCGAACGGCAAAAATGCCGCCAGCGCAAGACTCCCCGAATGAAAACCGGACATGACCGGTGCAACGACTGAAATGATCAGAAAAAGATTACCTAGCCAAGAGGAATGGCTTTTCGACAAAATATCCGCGATGTTGTAATCGCCGGCGGCACGATATACCAGTCCGCCGATGAATAAAAAGATCATCAGGGGAAGGCACAAGGACAAGCCAGCTTTGACCACTTCGGCATCCGTGTCCAAGTCCGATGAAAAATCACCGGAGCGGAGCGCGAAGAATAACCCATAATTCACAACACTGCTGATTGCCCACAGTCCGGTACCAATCTCCAGTGGATTCGTGGGATCAGGCGCCCAGGCAGTCCCAACAGAGTAGAACGCAAAGAGCGTAACGATGATGGTTGAAATCGCCGTGAGCCAAACCAGCGAGTTCCAGCGATCCAAACCGGCAGAATGCACGATGAACAGTCCTAGAGCTATTAAGAGCGCACCGAAAGGTTCCGGCACCTTTAACAAGGTTGTGGTAGCAAATCCCGCCAACCCCACATAGAAACTGACAAAACCCATTGCACCAAGCGCAATGATCAAGTTAAAAAACACGGCGCCCCATGAGTTGCCAAAGGTGCTCAGAGCGCGCTCATTCGAGCGTTCGCGCCGGCGACGACTCACCATTGCTTGCATAATCGTTACGGCACCTAACACCAACGTGCCCAACGGAATCAAAAACACAAGAGAAAAAAGAGGCAGCTTGGCCGCAAGCGTGCCTCCTACTGTAAAAATACCCGGTCCTACTCCAATACCAATCCAGACCCCGGCACGTTGATGCCACCGGATGCCGGTTCGATTAGTCTGCGGCATCTCATTCAAGGGGTAGCATCCAATGCTTTCAAGATTTCGTCTGTGTGCATCACCCAGCCCAGTGAGGCAGCAATGGATTGGAGTGCCCACCGATGCATCTCTTCGCCATCCATGGTGTCCACCCCTTCTTCGGCGACGATCACCCGGAAATCACGATTCGTGCTTTCGAAGGCGGCACAAAAAACACAGGTGTTGGTGTTCACCCCGCAGAGAATCACCGTGTCAATTCCTTTGGCACGCAAGATGAATTCCAAATCCGTGCCAAGGTAAGAACTGTACCGTTTTTTCGTATCCACCCGGATATCGCGCGCATCCCACAATTCAGGAATGACCTGAGTGCCCGGACTATTTTGCAGATTATGTTTCAGAATTCCACGCCGCGCCTTGGTGGGATCATCATGAATCGCTTTCCAAAATGGATTCGCCGCGATCTCTTCGGCGGTCCGATACTGGGAGACCACGTGAATCACAGGAATCCCCCGCGAACGCAAGGCGCGCAGAAAAGGGGCAGTATCATGAATCACTCGTGCCGCGCGATCGGGGGGGAGCGGCACAGTCGCTACGGCGGGATCAAGATGACCACGATGCAAGTCCACACAGACACAGGCTGTTGTTTTAGGATTCAGTTTCATTCTTTGCCTCACTCACTTTTTGGGAATGATTGGCAAAAGCAGATAGGCACGTCGCGCGCCACCGCCATACAGCGTGTGCAGGTTATCAAAAATCTCTGCGGGCCGATCCTGAGGATGGGTATGCGTAAACGGTCCCGAGCCACGGAAGGGATTCACAAAACTGCCGGGCTGACGCGCAGCGATCGCACGCTCAAAATCCTTGCCTTGAATCGTGAGCGCGATGCGATAGCCCGCAGGCACGACAATGCATGTGGGCCAGATCTCTACATCCAGTTCAACAACTTGGTGCCTGACGAGCAGTTGAATCTCATCGTGCGTATGATAGGGACGATACGGGGTGCTGAGATGAGGATCGAGTTTGCGGTGCGAGGCGCGCAACCAACCTTGCCCAATCGGTGTGTGTGGATCGAGCGCGCCCTGAAAGTCCACTTCGTTGCCATTCGGATCGAACACGCGCAACGTGGTGAACACATCGGCATCAATTGTTGAAGATTCAAGGAACAGTTTTACCGCCACCGGTCCCGTGATTTCCGTTTCCTCGACGAGAGGAGCGGTCACAAAAGTAACCCCATCGCTCAATGCGCGATAGGTAACCTTGCTTTCTTGTGCAACGGGTTCCCATTCCAGCGTGAGCCGTGCTGGATCAAGATACAATTTTGTCCAACGGGTACGCGCCAGGGGCCATTCATTTTCGTAACGTTCAACGAACTTGTCAATGTGCCGAATCTGAAGTTGGACGCGCGGCTGCTTGTCCCAACCGTTATCAATGCCTTTAAGGAAATAATCAAAGAATCGTTTTTGCAGTGTCCGACCATAGTCGGTGTAAAAGTGCGTCCAGTGTTCCAGTCCGTGCGCCTCTAACCATTTTTGTTTCGAGGCGGCACGCACAAAGCCCTCAAAATTGCCGCGCGGATGCAATCCTTGCCCCCCCCAGTTCGCCGCGGATAGGAATGGGACAGTAACCTTGTCCCATTGGGGTGACCGCGCTTGGTGGAATTCATCGTCGAGCGGATGCGACAACGCGGCGTCAATGTCCGCACGATTCCGGGCGAGTTCATCGGTAGTTAATGTTTCCGGACCAGAAACGAGCAACCCACTATTCGGATCAACAAAGCCACGCTTACCTAATCCGTGTTGAACCGTCGTTACCTGTTTGATGTACCAATGGTGCCAAAAATCGGTCAAGATGCCACCATGCCGGAACATATCGCGATAATAGTCTGCCGCACCTTCCCAAGCACACATCGCGGTGAGATGGGGCGGCTGTAACGATGCGACATGCCATTGATTCATCGCGTAATACGAGATGCCATTCAACCCCACCTTGCCATTGCTCCACGCTTGAACCGCTGCCCACTCGATACAGTTGTACAGATCTTTGGTCTCGCGCGGCGAGAAGCAATCAATGACTCCCGGGGAGCGCCCCGCCCCACGTGAATCAACCCGCACACAGACGTAACCTTCGGGCACCCATTTTTCTGGATCAACCACTTCCCAATTCTGATATTTGTTCGTCGAACCCGCCGTTACATCGGGATGCTGTTCCGCCATGGCATTCCACTGATCGGGATACCCCACTTGGAACGGCAACCCTTTGCCATAGGGACCGTACGTCAAGAGCACAGGATATTTCCCTGCTTGAATCGGACGAAACACGTCCGCGCGTAAGACAATCCCATCATCCATTGGAATTGGCACATCCCAATCAATTCGCATTCCATCCGCGATGACACTTTGTTCACGCATCTCTTCGCCCATCTTTCCTCCGTTAGGATTGTTTCAATTGCAGCAGCACAGCAACCGGCGCACATGCTGCACATTGTTTAGGCGCCTCGCCTAAAAGTTTAATGACGATTTTCGCCCCCGCCGCGTACACGATTGAACAAGACTTGTCCGGCGTTTGCTTGGAGTAGAACGGCAACAGCAATGAACAGCGCGTTGCGCCCAGTTCATCAACGAATCGTTGATGCAACAGTTTGGTTAACTCGCTGGCGCAGGTGTTGTCTTCGGTTGGCTTGGTTCTGCCGTACAGGTAACTAATAATCATCGCCCCGCTATTCAACGCACCACACCGATCGCCATAACCACCGCCGCCCCCACGAAAGCCGGTTGAAATGCGTAGAATATCATCAGATAATTTCAGATCGAGAGCGAGTGCAACCGCCCGTAAAACCGATTCCGAACAATGAAACCCTTCCAAGCGAAACCGATTTGCACGTTCGCCTGCCCAGTCCGCCAATTCGTCGAGCGTCATTTCGCTCAAGGGAGGACGAATGAGCGATGGCAGGATTTGGACAATTTGGAGATCCATCTAACGGGCTCCGGGTCCCGGGAGGAACTGCCCCCACCCTGGCTTGCCCACCGGCTTGCCATTTTCGGCGACGAGTTGACCGCGCACAAACGTCTGCACCGGCACGCCTTTCACGCGCCGTCCGGCGTACGGTGTCCACCCTACTTTGGCGACCACCTCTTCGTCGCGCAACACACGTTCCGCCCGCAAATCCACCAAGACAAAATCGGCATCTGCGCCGAGCTTCAAATTGCCTTTGCGGGGCCACAAACCATACACCTTTGCCGGAATTTCTGAACGCGCCGCCACGACGCGTTCCAAACTGACCTTGCCTTCATTCACACCGGTCAGCATCATTGGCAGAACAGTCTCAACGCCAGGAATACCGAAAGGACACGCCCAAATATCGGTCAAGCCCTTGGATTTATCTTGTTTGGTGCTTGGTGCATGATCGGCAACAATCATATCCACATCGCCACATTCAAGCCGTTGCCACATCTCTTGCGTGGAAGCATAATCACGCGCCGGCGGAGTGAATTTGTGAAAGGGTCCCCATTGGTCAATGTCGTCTTCCGTCAGATAAAAATATTGTGGACAACTTTCGACCCAGATTTTGGCACCCGCCGTGCGCTCACGCTTGATGAGATCGAGAATCGTTGGATGGCTGGCATGCGCCACAACGACACGTGCGCCCGTTATCCGTGCCAGCCACGCCGTGGTGGCAACGGCGACTTGTTCGGCTTCACGGCTGCGCCATTCCGGGATCACACGAAAATCTTTGCGGCCGGCGGCTTTGAGACGCTCTTCGTTATCCTTGGTAATGAATTCGTCTTCGCAATGGACCAAACACAAGCCATCAAACTTGGCAAGTTCGCGGAACGCTTCCAACAATTTGCCCGGCAATACCGCCGGCGCGCCGTGCAAATTACACGTGAATGCTTTGAACGCCGCTGCCCCAGCCCGCCACATCGGTTCGAGTTGATCAAGATTGTCCGGTTGCAATCCACCAAAGAGCGCGTAATCAATCAACCCACGCGGCTTGAGATACTCAATCTTGTCTTGGAGTGTTTTCACGTCAAGTACAAACGGCAGACTGCGGTGATGCTCGACCACGGTGGTTACGCCGCCCACCGCCGCCGCGCCGGTGCCGGTGATAAAATCCTCTTTCTCGGTCAAGCCGGGGTCCATCATATGCACGTGTGGCTCAACGCCGCCCGGCAACACATACAAGCCGGTGGCATCAACCACCTGCGCACCTTGGCCGGTCCCGGGTGCTACCACCCCAGCCACGCGCCCCTGGGCAACCAGCAAATCACCATGCGTTTGTTTTTCAGATGAGACGATGAGGGCATGCCGAACCACCAAGTCTATGTTCATGTTTCCTTCTCCTCGAATTAGGCCGCAACACGCAGAACCGTTCTGCCGATCACCTTGCCTTGCTCTAAACGTGTCAACGCTTCATTCGCCGATTCAAGCGGGAGCACCTCGTCAATGACCGGCTTGACTTGGCCACTTGCCAACATTTGAATCGCGCGCTCGAGTTCGTGACGTTGCACATAGCGTGAACCGATAAATTCGATTTCACGCAACACGCAGTCATCGGTTGGCACGCGCGCAAATCCGCCCACGATGTAACCAACTTGAACAACGCGCCCACCACGGCGCACCATTCGCGCCGCTTCATGCAACGATTCTTCGTGACCAACGGTGTCAATCACAATGTCGGCACCGCGCCCAGCGGTAACGTCACGCACCATCGCTTGCGCCGCTTCGCCAGCCAATGCCCCCTTGAGCGCACCAAGTTTTTGCGCTACCTCCAAATGCTTTTGATCAATGTCTACCGCCAACACTCGCGCGCCGGTGGCGTTGGCAACTTGAACACTCGTTAATCCCACCCCGCCCACACCTTGCACAACAACCGTTTGACCCGGTTTGGTCTGCGCGCGCGTTACCACCGCACGATAACTCGTGCCCAACGCACACGATGTTGGCGCAGCTTGTTCCGGCGTGATCCCCTCCGGCAAACGTAACAAGCGTTCTGCCGGCACCGCCAGATATTCCTCAAATCCACCGGGCGTGGTAAAACCAACCCAACCTTGCAAATTCTCGCACAAGTTTTCCATGCCCATTCGGCAGAGCGCGCATCTGCCACACGACCAATAATTGTACACGATGACACGTTCGCCCACGTGAAAACCGGTCTCCGATTTTGCTTCCACGACCTCGCCACAGATTTCGTGACCGGGTACGTGCGGCAAGCGGAGCGTTGGCGAATAAGCCATTTTGCCGTGGGCAGTCTTGTAATCGGAATAACACACGCCACAGGTCAAGATGCGAATGAGGACAGAACCCGGTTCGACGGAGGGCATTGGCAAATCAATCAGTTTGAGTGGAGAGTGATAATCCACCACCGCCATTGCGCGCATAACCCGTTACTCCCTTGAAAATGTGGGACAAATTTGAAATTTGTCCTACGCGTAGTCCATTTTCATTCGACTTTTGGTGCGCCGAAGGCGAATGAGCAACTCTATGCCACACCAAGATATTTGTGTTTAATTTCGTGATTCGCTGCCAAGGCTTGCGGCTCTCCTTGATAAACCACCTGACCACGTTCGATAATGAACACTTGATCTGCCACCGCCAATGCCAACCCAACGTTTTGTTCCACCAAAAAAATCTGCACGCCCGATTGTTTGAGTGCCAAGAAATCGTGGCGCAACTGTTGTACCATAATCGGCGCCAGACCTTCCGAGGGTTCGTCCATCAGCAACAAATCGGCATTGGTCATCAACGCACGCGCAATCGCCAGCATCTGCCGTTCGCCACCGCTCAATTGATTCCCGCGATGCGATTTGCGTTCTGCCAACCGGGGAAAGAGTTCAAAGACGCGCTCAACATTCCAAACCGTACGTGAAGTCGCTTCACGCAAAGGCGGGCGCGCAGCAATCGTCAAGTGTTCCAACACACTGAGCGAAGGAAAAACACGTCGTCCCTGCGGAATCAAACCCAATCCCAGTTTGGCAATCTCGTGGGGAGTTTTGTTGAGCAATTCTTGGTTCTGATAGAGGATGCTCCCATCCCGCACCTCTGGGGGTCGGGTCCCCATAATCGAACGGATTAAGGTTGTCTTGCCCATTCCATTTCGTCCCAGCAAGGCAACCACTTTGCCATCGGGGACGGTCAAGGAGACCCCCCGCAGCACATGGGCACCCCCGTAATAACTATGGAGATTGCGAATTTCCAACATACTCAACCTGCTCCCAGGTAGATTTCTTGCACCATCGCGTTTTCACGAATGCTGGTCGGATCGCAATCGGCAATGACTTTGCCAAAGTGCAAACAGGTTACCATATCCACCAGACCCAGTGCAAGATCCATATCATGTTCGATGAGAATGATCGTCAAGGTGCGTGGCAAACTACGGATGAGGTCGGCGATGCGGACACGTTCAGCCGCCGAAAGTCCAGCTGCCGGTTCATCGAGCATCAATACCTTGGGATTGGTGGCAAGCGCTAACGCCACTTCAAGTTGACGTTGTTCGCCATAGGAAAGTTTTTGGACAGGCAAACTTGTCTTGTCCGCCAACCCTGTCACTTGCAAAGCCGCGTGGATTTGATCAATCAGGGCTCCACTCTGTGGCAGGGTACGATGCATGGCAAACTTGATGTTGGAGAGACCTTGCGCGGCAAGCAACACATTCTCTTCGACCGACAGCCCTTGAAAGACATTGGTGAGTTGATAAGTACGTCCCAGTCCTAACGCTACCCGTTGATGAGGTGGCATCTTGGTAACGTCTTGACCAAACACAAAAATTCTGCCTTCCGTCGCTTTGAGTTCCCCGGAGATGAGGTTGAACAAGGTGGTCTTACCCGCACCGTTGGGACCAATGATCGCACGCCGTTCCCCCACCGGCACTTGCAAACTTACTTGATCTACCGCGCGCAAGCCACCAAAGGCAACTGACACGTGGTCAAGCGCAAGTGCCAAATTACTTGACGTGAAAGTACTTTCAGTCATCGTTGACACATCCTAATCAAGGTAGCAGATGCTCGGCATTACCGAGCCGAGCATCTGCTCGCTTGTTCGTTTATTTTTTGATTCCCTGGAAATCGCGGCTATAGACCGGATTCTTGAGGAAATCTTCTGGCTTGTAGGTCCAGAATTGTGAAACGTTGGGCCAGGTGTAGGTAACGACATTCCACAACCGACCATCGGACCGCTTTTCCACCTTGCGCAGGTACACATTCTGGATGGGGTTCCCGTACTCGTCCATCTTTTGCGGACCCATCGGCGTGTTGCTCAGATCGCTTGCCAGCACCACCTTGATAAAGTTGGCGCTGTCTTCTACATTCCCATTCACTTTTTGAATGGCTTCGGTCAAGATGCGGGCGGCGGTGTACATATCGGCTGCATAGTAGGAGGGCAGTTTCTTGTACTTTTCATCGAATTCTTTGACAAACGCTTGAGTCACCGGATCGTCCCGCCCTTCGGCATAATGCCCAACGGAGATAATGCCGATGGCTTCCTCCCCCATTCCGATCAACCCGGATTGATCGGTCGCGGTTTGATTGACCAAAAGCGGGATCTTGTTCTTGAGACCAAAGTCACTCCACGCTTTGATGAACTTGACCGTGTCGCCCCCCGACTCTTGTGCGAACACAACATCCGGATTCGCGGCTTGGATTTGCGCGATGTACGGCGCAAAGTCCGGGACGCCAATGGGATGCCAAATTTGATTCAGGACTTGGCCACCGCTTTCAGTGAAGGTGCGGACAAAACCGGCAACGGTTTCATGACCAAATGCAAAATCCGCACCGATGGTTACGACCTTGCGATAGCCCTGTTTATAAGCCCACTCGCCCAGGGGATGCGTCGTCTGGCTACTCGTCCAACCGGCGATACGGATCACGTTCGGGTAGCGAGTGCGTTGCGTTAAATCATCCGCAGAGACGATGGGGAAAAAATATGGAATGTTGGGTGTCCCCTTGGCATACCCTGCCAAG
The DNA here is from genome assembly GCA_037440625.1 of Chloroflexota bacterium. Classification (GTDB taxonomy): domain Bacteria; phylum Chloroflexota; class Anaerolineae; order UBA4142; family UBA4142; genus DAOTXS01. The sequence continues at coordinate 51,628 of JBBITT010000006.1, read as the reverse complement.
GCAAGCCCGGTCGCTGCGGACAGCGGTCCCACAACCATATGCACTTGACGTTGTTCGACCAAGAGACGCGCCTTGGCGAGCGTGGTATCTGCATTTGCGGCATCGTCTTCATAGTACATTTCAACTTGACGCCCGGCAACGGTATAACCATTCTTGTCCCACCACAACTTCCAACCATCAATCATACTTTGACCATTGGAAGCAAAGTTGCCGGTGGTCGGCGCGATGACGCCGATTTTGATCGGACCCTTGGCTACACTACTAGCAGATGCAGCACTACTGGTGGTTGATGCACTCGACGAAGCCGGCGGTTTGGTTGGTACGGTGGTCGGTGGCACAGCCGTGGGTGCCACGCTGGATGAGGCGCTCGACACTGGTGCCTGTGTGGGTGGCGCCGCGGTAGGCACAGGGGTAGGTGCCGGAGCGCAAGCCGTCATCACCCCAAGGGCGATCAGCGTTACGAGAACAAACATGTTCAGAATCTTTTGGTTCATCTTCTCTTCTCCGAGGATTTTTTTGCGCCTGTTTGTTTGAACCTGACGGGATTTCCTGTGCTTACGTTACCACCTCCTTCGATACGTCCGTTGTATCTTTTGCCTTGAGCGCGGCAAGGATTTTGCTTGGCGTTGCTGGCAAATCACGAATTCGTACACCAATCGCATCGTAAATCGCATTGATGATCGCGGGAGCAGTTGGAATCAACGATGGCTCACCGACCCCTTTGGCACCAAAGGGTCCCGTCTCCACCGGGTCTTCGACAATGCCTATCTGAATCTCGGGCATATCCAGCGAGGTCGGCAAGATATAATCAGTGAATTGAGGATTCTTGACGATACCGTTCTCCAGCACCATCTCTTCCATCAAGCCAAAACCCAATCCCATCGCCACCCCACCTTCGATTTGCCCCTCAACGAACATGGGATTGATCGCTTTACCACAATCGTGGACGGCGGCAAGGCGCAGGACAGTTACTTGGCCCGTCTCGGTATCCACCTCAACTTCGGCGATCTGCGTGGCAAAGACGTATGTCTCGTAAGGTTTCCCATGGCCGGTTTCTGGATCAAGGAACGTTGTCTCGGGGTTATAACTCCCCTCACCGAGGGGCGGTCGTCCTCTGACCAACATTGCTTCTTTGGCAACCTCGGCTATCGGCAGGCAACGCTCCGGAAAATTCTTCACAAAGACCAGACCCTTTCCAACAGCCAGTTCATCGGAGGATAACACATCCAGCATATCAGTCGCCACATCAAGTAAGGTGGCTTTGGCTTGATTTGCCGCACGCTTGACCGCGTTGCCAGCAATGTAGGTAACCCGACTTGCCACCGAGCCGAGATCGTATGGGGTGCGTTCGGTGTCGCTGGTGACCAATGTTACATTGTCGTAAGGCACGCCCAATTCCTCCGCCGCGATCTGGGCGAGGACTGTTGTTGACCCTTGTCCCACATCTGTCGCACCGGTCAACACCACCGCGGTTCCGTCCGGATTTATCTTGACAAAAGCGGCGCTGGGGTTGGGATAAGACGTAAACCCGATCGGATAAATCATACAGGCAATCCCTTTACCCCGCTTTTTCATCCCACGTCACCTCCTTGTTCCATCCGATCAACTCGACCGCTCGGTGCAAGGTCTTGCGTACCGTTACATGATCAATGACTTGGCTCGTTGGCAATGCAGAGCCGTCCTCCATTAGATTCTTGAGACGAAATTCGAGCGGATCCATCCCTAATTGATTGGCAATGTTATCGGTATGACATTCATGCGCAAAGCCAACTTGGGGAACCCCAAACCCGCGCATCGCTCCGCCAATGTTGTTATTTGTGTAAACGAGATAACCATCCACCCGGACGTGCGGAATCCGATAGGGTCCCACCGCGTGAATACATGCCTTGTGCAACGTGGACTCGCCCCAGGAGACATACGCCCCGGCGTCACTGATGATTTTGATTTGACGCGCCACCAATGTGCCATCCTTTTTGACGCCACTCTTGTAATGCGCGATATAGGGATGCCGCACCGTCGTCGCTTGAAATTCTTCTTCGCGAGTATAGACGATTTTGACCGGCTTGCCGGTTTTCATCGCCAGCAAGCAGACGTACGGCTCCATGGTGATTTCATTTTTGCCGCCAAACCCGCCCCCCACCGCGGTTGCCACCACACGAATTTTATTCTGTGGCATTTTGAGAATCTTGCTCAAATCGGAAGCGATCAAAAAGGGGCGTTGCACACTACTGTACACTGTGAGCAAGCCACGCGGATCGAATTCTGCCAGCGCGGCATGTGGCTCAATGTGTGCATGCTCGATCATTGGCGTGGTCATGGTGTCTTCGATGATGATTTCTGATCGCGCCCAACCCACCTCAAGATCGCCATAGCGAATCTTGAGGTGCGAGGCGATATTGCTCTTGCCGTGAACGCGAGGCGCGGTCGAGTCCATCGCTTGGATTGGATCGAACACGCCGGGTAAAGGTTCGTACTCAACGTGGATGAGTTCTAGTGCTTCTTGGGCAGTCTCCAACGATTCAGCCGCCACAGCGGCAATTGCCTCGCCTCGGAATCGCACCTTGCTTTCTGCCAGCAACGGTTGATCGAGATGGGTAAAACCAAACCGATTATGGGGTACCTCCGCCGCTGTGATGATTGCCGCAACACCCGGCAATCGTGCTGCACGCGACACATCGAGGTGCACAAGGTTGGCGTGCGAGAATGGGCTTCGCAAGACCAGCGCATACAACATCCCGGGGCGCTTGAGGTCAATGCCATATTCCAATTTGCCGGTCACTTGGAGTAACGCATCGTGACGCGGTAAGCGTTGACCAATCACCGCATTCATCGTGGACCGCCTCGTTCTGCAACTGCCTTGATAGCTTGGACAATCTTGGCATATCCCGTGCAACGGCACAGATTGCCAGATATCGCCCGCCGAATCTCCACGTCGGTTGGATGGGGATTCTGATCCAGCAATGCTTTGGCAGCAAGCAACATTCCCGGCGCACAAAAGCCACATTGCACCGCACCATGCGCGATAAATGATTCTTGCAAGGGATGCAAGTTGCCCGGCGTGCCCAGTCCTTCAATAGTCAAGATTTCTTTCTTTTGGGCGCGCCACGCCAAGATCAAACATGCATTGACCGGGCGACCATCCAGCAATACCGTACACGCACCGCATTCGCCGGTGCCGCATCCTACTTTGGTGCCGGTGAGTCCTAGTTGATCGCGTAGCACGTCAACCAACAAGTCTTGCGGACTCACCTCAACGATGTAGGATCGTCCATTGACTCGCAATTCAATCTGTCGCTTGTTCATCCGCTTGTCTTTGCCCTCTGCCATGCTTGCCTCAGCGCTCGTTGGGTGAGCACGCGACTCGTCTCACGACGATAAGTGGTTGTGGCACGCAAATCGCTAATCGGCATCACCTCTTCTGCCGCCGTGCAAGCAGCGCGTTCAATCGCTGCGTCAGAAATCTCACATCGGTTGAGCAACCGTTCGGCTTGCCGCGCGCGCCCAGGGGTGGGAGCAACTGCCCCTAAGGCGATACGCGCATTTTCAATCACGCGTTGGGTAGAATCGAGTGAAACGAGTGCCGCCACATTGACGACAGCCAAAGTCATTGCCTTGCGCCGTCCAATCTTGAGAAAACACGTGCCGGTGCGCGATGATGGAATTGGAATTTGAATCTCAGTGAGCAGTTCACCGGGTTGCAATGCGTTCAGCTTGGGACCGATAAAGAATTCGTCTAGTGCCAATGACCGTTCGCCATTGCAACCGACAATCTTGAGCCGGGCATCTAGAACCAGAAGCGGCGGTGCCGCATCTGCGGAGGGGACAGCAGAGCAAAGATTGCCACCGATGGTTGCAAGGTTGCGCGTTTGCACGCAACCAATTTCCGCTGCCGCTTCGACCAAACAATCCAAATATTGTCGAATGATTTCCGAATCGAGAATTTGCGCAAAGGTTGTCAGCGCACCAATGTGAATGACGCCCATCTCGCAACGCACATAGTTCAAACCCAATTCGCTCAAATCCACCAAAAGCTGGGGCGACTTGGCACCGGCGCGCATCTGAACGAGCAAATCCGTGCCGCCGGCAAGAGGCATCGCCCCGGGTCGGCTAAGGAGTGCCACCGCTTGATGCACGGTTGATGGGGTAGAATAATCCAAGCCCTTCACGCTAGCAAACCTTGGTTTTGATCCGAAGGGGTTGTAGCACCCCTTCGGATCAAATTGCTTTTACTTGGTAAAGCCCGGTTGATAGTCTCGGCTATAGACCGGATTCTTGAGGTAATCCTCTGGCTTGTAGGTCCAGAATTGCGAGACATTGGGCCAAGTTTGCACAACCACATTCCACAAACGTCCGTCCGATCGCTTTTCGACTTTGCGCAGATAGACATTGAGAATCGGATTGCCGTACTCATCGGTCTTGATGGGACCGAGCGGTGTGTTGGAGAGATCAATGCTCTTTGCCGTTTTGATAAACGCCGCCCGATCAGACACATTGCCGCCGGATTTTTCGATCGCGGCAGCGAGCAATTGGGCAGCAGCGTACATATTCACGGCATAGTAGGATGGGAGCAATTTGTATGCTTTGTCGTACTCGGCAACAAAGTTGGCGGTCTCGGGGGCGTTGCGTCCTTCGGCAAACTTACCCACGCTGAGCACCCCTTCAGCTTCGGGTCCCATGCCGCGCAAGAGTGATTGATCTACCAACGTCTCATTGCCTAGCAAAGCGATTTTGCCTTTCAAGCCAAACTCATTCCATGCTTTGACAAAGCGCCCGCAGTCCGCCCCGGTCTCTTCGACAAACACCACATCGGGGTTATAGTTTTGAATCTGCGCAAGATAGGAAGAAAAATCCGGCGTGCCGATGGGATTCCACAACTGCGCCAACACTTTGCCGCCGTTCTCTGTAAAGGTGCGGACAAACCCACCGACATTTTCATGACCAAACGCATAGTCCTGTGCTAACGTAACGACGGTTTTGTATCCTTGTTTCGCCGCATACTCACCAAGCGGGTGCGTGGTTTGGCTGCTCGTCCAACCCGCCAAGCGTACAACATTGGGGATACGACTACGTTGGGTGAGATCATCCGCCGCAATAACTGGAATAAAGTAGGGCACGCCATTCCCCTTGGCATATTCAGCAACGGCAAGGCCTGTGTTGGCGGCAAGATTACCTACGAGCATATCTACACCACGCTGTTCAACCAAAAGGCGCGCTTTGCTCAAGGCGGTGTCTGGGTTGCCGGCATCATCTTCGATAAAGACTTCTATCTTGCGTCCGGCGATGGTGGTGCCTTTTTGATTCCAGTACAGATTCCACCCATCCAGCATATCCTTGCCACTCGCGGCGAGTGTGCCGGTTTGAGGCGCCATTACGCCAATTTTGATCGAACCGGTTGCGGCGGCTGGAGCACTGCTCGATGACGATGATACTGCCGCCGGCGTTGGCGGAGCCGAGGTTGGCGTAGGAGTCGCCGCTGGCGCCGCACAGGCAGTTAGTACAAGACCAACGACCAAGACGATCCAAAACTTTTTCATCATTTGTCTCCTCCTCGAGTTTGGAGTGTGCGCCTATCCATGGAACGATGGAACACCAGCGCACAAACAATCACGATCATTGTGAGGACGTTCGCTTGTTTATCGTTTCAGCCGCTTCAGGTTTCACCTCCTTTGGTTGCGGTTTGCGGGGTTGAGTTTGGGTCATTCGATCGAAGAGAGAGCGAACACCACCGAGCAAACCCTTCCGCGCAAATAGAATCGTGACCACAAAAATCGTTCCCATGATAATGGGCCAACGGGATGTGTATAGACTGACGATATTACGCGTCAAGATGATCACGGCGGCACCTATCACGCCACCAAACAGGGTGCCGGTCCCACCCACAATCGTCATCAAGAGCCCTTCCGCCGATTTGGCAAACTCGACGGTCGAAGGACTGATAAAACCGTTATACATCGCATAGAGCACACCCCCTACGCCAGCAAAAAAACCGGTGGCGGTAAAGCCGATAAATTTGTGAAGCGTTACGTTATAGCCCAAGGTGCGCATCCGCGATTCACTCTCACGAATGCCCTTGAGGGTGAGACCAAAGGGCGAATTGACTAACCGATACATCATCGCTGCAATGATGATAAAGACCACCAGTACAACATAGTAATATTGCCAATACTGGCTCACCATTTCCGGGCGGGCAATTCCACGAATTCCATTCTCCGCTCCCGTGACCGATGCCCAACGATACGCCACACCCCAGACGATCATTCCTTCCGCCAACGTGACCATCAAAAAGTACACCCCGCTGGTGCGGATCGCAATCGTTGCGAACAAAGCCGCCACGAGCGTGGACGCCAAGATTCCCAACGGGACCGTGAAGTATAACGGCACCGTCGTCTTGGTGATCAAATACCCCACCACGTACGACGCGATCCCAAAGATTCCAGCATGTCCAAGCGGTGTGAGTCCACAATACCCGGCGAGAATATCAATGCTCATTGCGAGTATTCCAAAGATCATAATTTCCATGACCAAGTTCACATAGAACGACGTGGTGATCTGTGGCACCCCAATGGCAAATGCCAACAAGACGAGCAATCCTACGAGCTTGAAACGTTGACTAGTCATCTCTAGATCCTCCCAAACAAGCCGCGCGGCCGTAACGCGAGCATAATCGCCATGGGTCCAAAGATCGTAAAGTAGGACAATTCAGGGAAGAGTGCTTTGCCAAAGGTATCGAGCAAACCCACCACGAGACTTCCAACAATAGCCCCTTCCAGGCTGCCTAGCCCGCCGATAATGACCACCACTAGACCAAAGAGCAAAATTTCGGAATCGGCGCCGGGGTACAGACTGAGAAAGGGTCCACCCATCACGCCGGTCAAACCGGCGAGCGCCGCTCCCACCAGAAAGACGCCACTAAAAACAAGTTTGATGTTGATGCCCAAGGCGTCCACCATCTCAATGTCATCCACCCCAGCACGAATAATTGCCCCCAACCGAGTTTTGGCTTGCAAAACCCAAAGGATTGCTGCCACCAACACGCCTACAAACACGACAAAGAAGCGATACCTAGGATAGGTCAACGGCCCAACGGTAATCGAACCTCGCAAAAACTCGGGCGGCGGAATGCTGACCGGGTCGCCTCCCCAAATCACCAAGGAGGCATCGCCCATAATAAAGGCAAGACCGATGGTGAGAAGCACCTGCGGCAGAGTCTCGCCCCGGACAAAGCGCAATAAACCACGCTCAATGAGGATACCCAGCAGACCAATCACGATTGCTGCGACAATGAGGCCGATAAAGAAATTGCCGGTGAGACGGATCACAGTCAGCCCCACGTACCCACCCACGAGATAAAAGGCGCCATGGGTCAAACTGACGACCCGCATCAAACCAAAAATCAGAGTAAAGCCACTCGCGAGGAGAAACAACAACGCGGCGAAGGTGATCCCGTTCATCAATTGAAATAATAAAAATGTAGTTGACACATGAACTCCTTTGTCCCAATGAGATAAAAAACGAAGCAGTCTCAACTCATCTTGGATGATTGAGTTTGCTTCACTCAACTATATCTTTGGTCTGTCCCTTGACCGTACCAATCGAACGGGGTTGGGTCTAGATTCACAATAATACTTTGGGATTGGGTGTACTCCTGGAGGGCTTCCCAGCCATTTTCACGCCCTATACCGCTATCCTTGAATCCACCCCACGGTGAAGCCGGATCAATTCGATGATGATCGTTGATCCAGACAATCCCTGCCTCCAACGCTTGAGCCACCCGATGCGCTCGCTTGACATCGCTCGTCCACACCGAAGCCGCCAGCCCGTACGGCGAATCATTTGCCAATTCGATGGCGTGCGGTTCATCTTTGAAAGGCAAAATCACGGTAACGGGTCCAAAAATTTCTTCGCGGACAATTGTCATATTCGGTGTGACGTTGCTCACCAAGGTAGGTTCGTAGAAATAACCTTTGGGCAAGTTCAGGGGACGCGTACCCCCACACAAGATTTCCGCACCCTCGTTTCGTGCTCCTTCTACAAAACTCGCCACTCGGTCAAACTGATGGCGCGAGACCACGGGACCCACTTGCGTTGCAGGATCCATTGGATCACCGATGCGGAGGGAGCGCACCTTCGCAACGAATTTACGCGTCACCTCATCCCGCACCGATTCCTGCACCAAGAGTCGCGCACCTTGCACGCACGTTTGCCCCGTTGCGATGAACGCGGCAAACGTCGCGCCATTCACCGCCGCATCCAGATCGGCATCATCAAAGACAAGCACAGGTGCCTTGCCTCCCAACTCGGCAGTAACGCGAATCAAATTGCGTCCTGCCGCTGCCGCAACTGCCCGCCCGGTGGGCGTTCCGCCGGTCAAGTCTATCTTGGCAAGGCCAGGGTGCTCGGCGAGCGCCTTGCCGGCAGTAGGACCATAGCCGGGCACAACATTGATGACACCGGCCGGGACGCCGGCTTGAGTACACATACGAGCCAGTTCAATGACCGCGACCGGGGCGAGTTCCGAAGGTTTGATCACCAAAGAATTCCCGGCGGCAAGTGCCGGGGCAAGTTTTTTCATCGCGATCAAAAGCGGATGATTCCACGGTGTCAATTGCCCAACCACACCCAAGGGCAAACGTCGGACATAGTTCAGGTATGGTCCGGCAAAAGGTGGCACACTCCCCTCCGCCGTTTGAACAAGGGCAGCAAAGTACTCGAGCCAATCCGGCACACGACGGGTTTGGGCACGCATCTCACGGATCGGCCGCCCCGTAGAGATGGTTTCGATCTTGGCCAGGTCTTCGGCAGCATCGCGCAAATACTGCGCCGCACGATTCAAAAGGCGCGCGCGTTCACGAGGTTCCATCCGCGACCAGCGTCCATCGCGGAAAGCCCGTGTCCCTATCTCAATGGCCCATTGAATATCTTCGGCTTTGCCTTCGGCAACGAGTGTCGCCGTTTCACCGGTCGCCGGATTTTCGACCGGAAAATAACCACCACTTTTTGCCGGCACCGACTTGCCGTCAATAAACATATCGTAACGATCTTGCATCTAGCGCTTTACTCCCCCTTTGAGACTGAACAGTTGAATCGCATTGCGGGATTGGATGGCTTCAAGCATCGAATCGAGTTTGGCAAGAGCAAGCCACTCATCAAAGCACGTATCCGCCATATCGAAAGGAAGATCCGTTCCGATCAATACATGTTCCTTGCCCACCAATTCGATTAAGAATTTGAGCGGAACGTGCGTATGCGTAATCGTATCAAAATAAAAGCGTAGCAAATAAGTTGAGGGGGGCTGTTTGATTACGGCACGCGTTTCGGAACGGACATCATACCCATGATCAAGCCGACCAATTTGGTACGGCAGGAAACCGCCGGCATGCACAAGCAAAACCTTTAGTCGAGGATGACGATCCAGACAACCGGAGAGAATGAGGCGTGCTGCAGCGATTGTCGTTTCCAAAGGATTGCCGATAATGTTCGTCATATAAAAATCGGCTAATTGAGGGCGTGGTCCAACATAATATGGGTGCAACGTCACCGGCACATTCAATTCTTCCGCCATCGCGAAGAATGGATCGAACCGCGGATCGTCCAGCGGCACATTTTCCATCGTCGTGCCGATCTCCACCCCCACCAATCCCAACTGAGTTACCGCACGTCGCAATTCTGCCGCAGACGCTTCGGGATTTTGAAGTGGCACGGTTGCCATCCCATAAAGACGTCCGCTTGATTGAGCAACCATTTGGGCAACAAACTCATTTGCCGATTGACAAAATTCCTGTGCAACATTTGCTTCTTCCCAATACAGAAAAAGCGTTGGAGAGATGGAAAGGATCGAGACATCGAGTCCTAGTTTATCCATCTGCCGAAGTTTGGCGTCGAGGTTCCAAAACTCGGGGTTGAGTGGATAACGATAACCCTGCGGATGAACAACCCATTCCACAGTGCCTTGTTTCTCAATCACAATATGGTTGACTGCTCGCCCACGGCGAGCATCGTTCACTAATTGAGTGGGGATAAAGTGAGCATGAACGTCAATCTTCATAATACCTCTTTTATTTTGTGTTTTTTTATCCTCCGCCAACCGGCGGGGTGATGATCACTTCAGAGTGATCTTGAATCTGTGTTTCTAAACCGTCTTGGCCAAGCACATTCAAACCATTCACTAGCACAACGTAGGTCTCACGGAGGCCTTGAGTATCAAACAAAACATTTGCCAAGTTGCCTTCAAAATGTGGAGCCAGATAGTGGGTGACCAATTCGCGCAAGGTGAGTGCGGCGGGAACCGGCTCAATGGTCAAACGACTTGGCCCATGAATAGGCAAACCCAAGCACACAACCTTAATCGCCATCGCCATTACCCGGCAGAGATTCATTGAAAGACTAGCGCGCCGGGCGCGCAATATCGAACACATGTTGGATCGCCGCCGCACAAGTCGCATTTCACAGCAACGTGCCGATGTTCATCCAGCCAGATCGCGTCGAAGGGGCACGCTGTGACACACTCGCCACAGCCGTTGCACAATTCGGTATTGAGTTGCACCCAACCCGTGTCCTGATCTTCGGTCAACGCCCCAGTAGGACATACGCCGATGCATTGGGCATTCCGACACATTCGGCAGAACACCGGCTTGAAGGCTGGGGTTTGGATGGTGGGCAAAGTTTTTTCAACGCGGATATGCGCCGTAGAGAGTCCAATTTGGTGCGAGTGATACAGCACGCAAACGATGGTGCACGAACGACAACCGGTACACGCTTTGAAATTCACCCGCAAAGTTTTGACGGGTTTCATACGCCTCGTGCCTCTTGGATAGGGATTCCATATTTTTGTAACGTCGCGGGCAAGGGAACGCCTTGCGAATCCCAGCCACGCAACGCATAATATTCATCGAGCATTTTGTCCAGCCCGGCTTGGCCGAACAGTTTGCCTTGCGCCGGACCATCGGGCAAGGGTTCTGCTAGAATGCGCCAAGGCAACGTATCATCCCGGCGTGACAAACCGGCGCGTACATTGAATAGGCGAATGGTCGTTTCCATGCGATCTGCCACCGTTTGCCATTCTTGCAAGGTCAATGTTCTCCCTGTTGTCGCTTCGATAAACTCGAGATATTCCGGAATCATCGTGAGTTTGGTGCCGTGAGGCGTATCGCAAACAATAAGGCAGTGCAACATCGAACGATCATCGAACATTTCCTTGACCATCGCCGCTTTATTTTCAACGGTGAAGGGAGGCACACCACCTAGAACTTCGCGTGCGGGGGGCCAAGCCCGCCGATGACATGCCCCACGTGGAGTAACCGCATAAGTCAAACCACTCCCAAAACCAGCCCGCGGATCGTAGGCTGGGAATTCCAAACCCTTGACGTGAATCGCAAAGCGTTCTGAACCACCCCCGATTTTTTCTGAGGCGCCCTTGACTCCTTCCGCGAACACATCGCCAATACCACGGCGGTACGCAATCTCTTCCAACAACCGCAGTGCGCCGTTCGCATCGCCAAAGCGTAATGTGCTCGCCCACGTATCAGATAAGAGCCCACGTTCGGCACACTCCATCGCAAAGCCCAGCACACCCCCGGCAGAGATCGTGTCCAGTCCCAGTTTGTCGCAAACAAGGTTCTCCAGCACAACCACCGCCGGATCAGCAATGCCTAGGTTGGAGCCCATCATGCCTAAGGTTTCGTACTCGGGTCCTTCGATGCGAATCCGCTCGCCATCGCGTTGCACTTCAACCAGACGTCCGCACGGCGTGATACATGAATAGCAACCGGCGTGGCCGATCGTGATTGGCAAAATACCTTCGCCATCGAGAACATTTTTGCCTTCGGGAAAAGTGCCTTGCTGAAAGTTGCGTGTGGGTAACATCCCCGCCGCGTTCGTAATCGTCAAGGTCGAAGGGGTACCGTATTTGATACGCGCTTGGGCAGCCGGCGTGTGTTTGAGTTTTTCGATTTGCTTGGCATTCAATTCAAGCAAGCGTTCCGCATCGGCGATAGGTACCGTACCGGTGCCACGCACCACCAGGGCTTTGAGATACTTGGCTCCCATCACTGCGCCAACGCCACCGCGCCCGGCGTGCCGATAGTAATCACTACCAATCGAAGCGAACTTGACCAGATTCTCGCCGGCGGGCCCAATGACGGCAACTCCAACTTCAGAATGGCCATGCCGCTCGCGCAGAATATCTTCGGTTTGAAAGGCGTCCAATCCCCACAAATCTTCGGCAGAGCGAATCTCTAGCCGGTCATCTTCGATCCAGAGATAAGAAGGTTGGGGCGCACGACCAGTAATGGCAATCACCTCGTAACCGGCAAAACGGATCGCTGGCGCCAACAAACCACTGGAATAAGAATCACAAAAACTGCCCGTCGCCGGCGATTTGGTAACAACAACATATTTGCCCGCTCCGGAAACGGGCGTCCCGGTCAGGGGTCCCGTTACAAACATCAATATATTTTCTGGACTCAACGGATCAGTATCTGCCGGCAAAAGATCAAGCAAAAGCCGGCTGCCCAATCCGCGCCCACCCACATAAGCATCGGCAATGGATGGCACGGTGCTTTGCTCAAATTTGCCGGTGTCTAGGTCAACGTGAAGAATCCGTCCTTCAAACTTGCACATCATTCTTTTCCCAATTGTGATCTAGTGAATGGTCCAGCCCCCATCCACCATCAACACATGCCCAACGACCATATCCGATAGGTAACTGGATAAAAACAACACTGCCCCTATTAGGTCTTCCGGCTGATTCCAGCGTCCAATCGGCAACATCTGACCGAGTGCCCATTCCTTATAACCAGGACGATCCAGCAAAATCCGGCGCGAAGGCGTTTCGGTAATGCACGGGGCCACCGCATTGACGTTGATTTTGTGCGGTGCCCACTCGAGCGCTAATACACGCGTGAGATGATGAACGCCGGCTTTTGCCGCCGCATAAACCGAACGCCCGGCAAACCCCACCACCCCAAAGGTTGATCCCAGGTTGATGATCTTGCCACTTTGTTGCGGAATCATATAACGTGCCACAGACTGACATGCAAAAAATAGTCCTTTGAGCGAAACGGCGAGGGTGTGATCCCACTCTTCTTCGGTTACCTCAAGCGCAGGCGTGGTGCCCGTCCAATCGGCATTGTTCACCAGAATATCAATCTGGCCAAAATGTTCGTGAACGCGTTCCGCCATCGCGCGAATTTGGGAGACGTGCCTCAAATCCATCGGCACAACGAGGGCGTGGCGTCCCAGGGTTTCGATTTCACACTTGACCTGTTCTGCCCCTGCAACATTTAGACCCGCCAACGCAACATGAGCTCCCTGTTTCGCCAACGCCAACGCAATGACGCGCCCAATTCCTTGCGACGCGCCGGTCACAATCGCCACTTGATCTTCCAAACCGAATGAAGACGTCATGCTATTGACCTATCCTGCAAATTCGATTGGATCAGTGAATTGTCCAACCCCCATCAATCACCAAGATATGCCCCACAACCATATCTGCCATCGAACTGGAGAGATACAAGACCCCGCCCACTAAATCTTCGGGCTGATTCCAACGGCCAATGGGCAATTGTGCCAGAATGGCTTCCTTAAAACCGGGACGTTCCATAACTTGTTTGCGGCCGGGGGTTTCGGTGAGCGCGGGAGCAATCGCATTGACATTGATTTTATGCGGCGCCCATTCCAACGCGAGGGTGCGGGTCAATTGATGGACCCCCGCTTTTGCTGTGCAATAGGCAGAACGTCCTTTGAATGCGGTAATCCCAAAGTTGGAGCCGATATTAACAATTTTGCCGCCACCTTGTGGGATCATTACGCGCGCGACGGCTTGACTACAGAAAAACGTACTTTTGAGACACACCTCCAACGTTCGATCCCATTCCTCTTCGGTGACCTCAACCGCCGGCGTCGTATCTGTCCATCCCGCGTTATTGACCAGGATATCAATTCGACCGAAGGATTGTTTTGCCTTGTCGGCCATGGCGTAAATCTGTTGGACGTTTGTTACATCGGTGAGCGCAACCACGGCGCGCCGTCCCAGCGCTTCAATTTCTCCGACCAAGGTCTTGAGTGCTTCTTGATGAAAGGCGGGATGTTCTGCCAAGACCAAATGGGCACCGGCTTGGGCATACGCCAACGCAATCGCCCGGCCAATCCCTTGCGAGGGACCGGTAACGATGGCGACCTTATCTTGCAATCCAAATGCGGAATAATCTTTGATCATCCCTTCTTCTCCCAGATCAGAATCTAAAAACGTTCGCTAGATAAAGAACGCCCAGCCACGCTGACCGTGACTGCAACAGCCAGCACGGCTGGGCAAGCGCCACACAAAACTATGCCTTGACTCCTAGCACCTCTTCGGCAATTTCGCGGAACTCGGCTTTGGTCAAGAGCCGCTTTTTCTCCAACGAATAACTCTTGACGATGGACAAGATTTTTGCCACCTGATCCTCGGTTGCTGTGAGATGTGCTTCTTCCAGCCAAACCTTGACCGAGTCCAAACCACTGCCCTTGCCCATCACTGATTCCGCCGGGCTTTGGCCCACCAATTCCCAGCGATAGGGAAAGACTTCGGTCGCTTCGGCATGGCCACAGTTCTTGAGCCACGAGGTAATGATTCCGGACTCAACTTTGTATAACATATCGCCAACGACTGGTTTGTTCCACGGAATCGGAATGCCGGCGCGTTGCTGAACTGTTTTGGCGAGTTTAGTCAGTTTGGAATAATCCAAACCGATGTCAATGCCATACAGTAAACGCAATGCCATCACCGTTTCTTCCATCGGCGTGTTGCCAGCACGTTCACCGATGCCCAACACGGTCGTGTGCATCACTTCAACGCCTTCGGCGAGCGCCATAATCGTGTTTGCCACGCCCATTGCAAAATCCATATGGAAATGCGCTTCCAGCCGGCGGCCCGGGAAACGCGCCTTGACGTGACGCACGAGATACTGCATCGCGTGGGGTGAGGTGACCCCAAACGTGTCCACAAGCGCGAGGGCGTCCATATGTCCTTCGTTTGCCACGCGCGTGATGAGATCGAGCACCCAGTTAATATCCGAGCGCGTAAAGTCAATCGGGAAGAATACCACCTCGAGTCCTTGTTCGTGAGCGTACGCGGTTGACTTGATCGAAGTCTCGATGGCTTTTTCCAGGGGCCAGCGGTACGCCTTTTCGATAATGTGGGGACTGGAGGGGACTTCCATCACCACACCTTTGACGCCGGTATCCACAGCGCGCTTGACATCTTCGACCATACATCGCGCAAAAGCAAAAATCTGTGGACCCAGATTGCGTTTGACGATCTCTTTGATCGCCGCTTCATCGGAAGGCGAAACCGCCGGCATCCCGGCTTCGATCCGATGGACGCCGGCTTCAGCCAGGG
The DNA here is from genome assembly GCA_037440625.1 of Chloroflexota bacterium. Classification (GTDB taxonomy): domain Bacteria; phylum Chloroflexota; class Anaerolineae; order UBA4142; family UBA4142; genus DAOTXS01. The sequence continues at coordinate 36,252 of JBBITT010000006.1, read as the reverse complement.
CTTCGGCGATAGCGATTTTGTCGTCCTTGTTGAATTCGACCCCGGCTTGTTGCTCACCATCGCGCAGGGTAATGTCATGCACCTTGATCTGGGGGGCAAAATTGAATTGTTTACGAACATCGTCCGCAAAGTTCCACGGACTAACGAACCAATTATCGGTTTTCCACGGTTGGGAGGACATGGGTTACTCCGTTGTTCACTTTTTTGCTTGCAATTGTTTCAAATTGATTGGATAGCGCGGTTCTTTGCCGCTGAGAACCAACGCCACTTGCTCGGCGGCTTTGCGTTGTAGATCAGTCATAGATTCTTCGGAATAAAAGCCCGTGTGAGGCGTGAGAATCACATTATCGCGTCCCAGCAGGCGCAGACCTGGCGGTGGCGGCTCGGTTGGCAACACATCGAGCGCGGCACCGGCTAGTTGCCCCGCATCGAGCGCATCGGCGAGCGCGTCCACATCAACGAGCGGTCCCCGCGCTGTGTTCACGAGCAAGGCGCCGGGTTTCATTTGACGAAATGCCTCGGCGTTGAACATGTTCTTGGTTTCCGGTGTGAGGGGAGCGTGAATAGACACGTAATCCGATGTGCGGAGCAATTCGGCGAAGGAAACACTTTTGACACCCAGTTTTGCTGTGGCTTCTGCCGGGATATACGGATCGAAGGTCTGGACTTGGAGGCCAAACGCCTGTGCTTTGGTGGCAACCAGTTTGGGAATCTTGCCAAAACCCACCAAACCCAGGACGCGGCCGCGCAAACGATAGATCGGTTTCACCGCGCCGGTTGCCCACGTGCCACTGTGCACCTGCCGGTTGGAAAATGGAATCTTGCGCACCAGCGTCAACAACATTGCCATCGCATGATCGGACACTTCGTCTTCGCAGTATTCGGGCACATTGGTTACGACGATGCCAGCCCGCGTTGCCGCCTCAACGTCAATGTTGTCATAGCCGATGCCGGTCCGTGCCAGAATCTTGCACTTGCGTAATTGTTCGATGAGTGATGCCGGCATTTTGGCGTAACAGACGATTACCGCGTCGGCATTGCGGGCAACTGCCAGGATAGCATCTGGGGTGGGTGCTTCTGCTAATTTGAGGTCTGCCCCCAGTGCTGCCAATACTTTTTGGGTTGGCTCGAGATTGGGAAAGACGTGATCGGTAACGGCTACCAATAGAGGAGCCATAATTATCGCCTCATTGCTTCTTCCATGTGTTCCATCTGTGTAAAGACGACGGGACCATCAGCGGTAACCAGTACGTTCTCTTCCAAACGCACGGTTTGTTGCAGTTTGGGATGTCCGGCAAAGGTTTCGATGGCGAAATACATATTCTCTTTGATGGGCGCCGGATAATCGAACGAGTAGGCACGCGACATCCACATTCCTTCGTAGAGCGTCAAGCCAATGCTGTGCGCGAATTGTTGCAATGTAACAGTGCCATACTTGTCATCATCGTACTTGGGGAACGGTCGGACGACATCCGCTGTCGTCTTGCCGGGGCGCAGGTTTTCGATACCGGCATACATCGAATCGTACACTTCGCGATATAGATCAACTTCTTGGGGTGTCATTTTTGCCGCGCACTTGAAGCAGCGCACGAAATCAATAAAGTACCCGGAAGGACCGACGGCGTTAATGTCCACGATCACCAGATCTCCTTGGCGAATCATCTTGTCTGTTGCCCAGCGGCGATAGGGGCTGGTGTTGCCGCCACTCGCGACGATAATGTCGTAAATGATTTCGCAACCACGTTCCAGCATAAACTCGTGCACCTTGGCTTCGATCTCGCGTTCGCGGACACCGGGTTTGAGCCATTCGTACTTGATCTTCCACATCGCGGCGTCCCCAATGCTGGATGCCATCTTGAGCAATTCGATTTCATCCCGGGTCTTGATGACGCGCGCTTGAGAAATGGCGGGCCAACCGTTCACGATATTCAATTTGCGTTCTTGGAACGCTTGCAACGCCGGCATATCGAAATTATCAATGCCGATGCGTTCGTTACGAACACCGTACTGGTCCAGCACTTCAATAACCGAATCTGCCATCTTGCCCGCCATCATCGGCACGGCACCCTCCGCCCATTGCCATGTCATTGCTGGGCGGATCCGACCTTCCATCCAAGGAAGGTCAATCTTGGCGCATTGCAAATCCGAGCCGGCGGTTTCAAAGAGTACGGGTTCGCCACCGTTCGGCAAAACGCAATAGCGAATGTTAATGTTGTATTTCCAATTGCCTTGATACGAGCCGGTGGCATAGCGGATGTTGGCACCGGCAAACATCACCAGAGCGCCCAAATCATTCGCGTTCATGGAATCTTTCAAGCGTTGAAGCCGATCTTGGCGCAAGCGGTCAAAATCAACGCGGTATTGCCAATCCGCGCCGGTTTGACTATAAAGACGCTTGGGATCCCATTCGTGGGGCTTGCCAATAAAACTAAGATCCATGCTGCACTCCTTGTCTTGATGAGATGAGAATTCACAATACCTTCGCTCAAGCCAATTTCCGAGCGAGGCAAAGGCATTGAATTCAAAAAGATATTTTGTGGGGAATCACACGGTGATTAAGCAACATTGCAAATTGGATATCTTCTTTGACACTCCTTTCTTGTTTTGCAGTTGGTACGAGGGTGGCTCAGTCAAAAAGGATGGTTAGGGTATCCGTGAGAAGAAAAAATCCCGAGATAACAAATCTTGCGCCCTTCCCTAGAAGGCACTCGGACTGGAAGCAGGTTTGGTCTCGGGATTGACCGTCGAGTCAGGTTTCTCTAAATTGCGTGCCGCTAACGATTGTGCATACACAATAATTCCCGTTGAAGCAGCAGCGAGATGTTTCTGAGTCTCTTGTTCAGCCAGCACAGCATCACGTTTAACACACGCCTCAAAAATCAATTGATGACTGTGTGCCACTTGTTGGATATGATCCGAGGAAGCAACATATTGTCGCATATAAGGTGTGACCGTGTTACGAAGGTTTTCAATCAAACTATACAAACGGGGTCTATTCGCCGCCAGATAAATGGTGTGGTGAAAACGATGATTCAATTCAATCCATCGGTCCAGATCGGTTGTTTGGTTGAGTTCTTTGAGAATCGCTTCCAGGGTGACAATCCGCTCCGCATCCAATTTGGGCACCGCTAGCCGCGCCGCCATACCTTCCAAAACCCCCCGCAACCACAAAATCTCTTCCAATTCGGTCGTGGATAATTCGGCAACCGTGGCACCACGATGAGGGACAACTTCGACTAGACCTTCCGCCGCCAAAGTGCGGAGTGCTTCACGGATCGGAATCCGACTGACATGCAACATCTGGGCGATCTCGTCTTGATCCAGTTTTTGCCCAGGCATAAAATCGCCGCGCAGAATCGCATTACGCAGTCTATCAACGATGATTTCTTGTCGTGTTTTTAGAGGGGTGCCTAAATTGATCATAGGGTTAGATTCATTTTGTATACAATATACAATATTCTGTATAAGATTATACGCCATTCTTTCAACCTTGTCAATATCATTTTCACCCGAGTTTTGTTTTCACGCGCGTTCATGCTACAATGGCTCTAGCCCTTATCTGGAGAAAATGTGATGATTGATTTCCGTCCCCGCGCGTTAGCGACCGGCGTTGGCAGTATGCCACACACCGACATCGCAACCGCAATGCGTGTGATGTTTGAGAACTTTGCCACTTTGCCGTACTGGCCCCAACTACCCCGCCGCGATTTTCGCGAGAATATGTACGCCCAATTCAGCGAAAACTTGGTCGGCATTCAAATTGATTTACCGCACGAGTGGCTGGGCTTGGTCAAGCACGATGATATGATGGCAGAGATCGAAGCGTTTTATGCGCGCTATTTGCAAGATGATCCCAATCTGTTTGCAATCAGCCCGGCGTATGCGGCCGGCTTGTATGCCCTCCATCAAGCCGGCGACGCCTTGAACCAAGCACGTTGGATCAAAGGCCAAATCACCGGTCCCATCAGTTTTGGACTCAAGGTCGTGGATCAAACGCTCAAACCCATGCTCTACGATGAAGCCTTGCGCGATGTGTTGGTCAAACATCTGGCACGCAAGGCACAATGGCAAGAAAAATTCTTATCCGATCTGGGTCAAACCATCATCTTTGTAGACGAACCTTCGCTCGCGCTCATCGGCGCATCGGTGGTGGCACTCAATCGCGATGAGGTCGTGCGCGATTTGGAAGAAATTTTTTCGGCGATTCACGGGTTGAAAGGGACGCACTGTTGCGGCAACACCGATTGGTCCATGTTACTCGAAACATCGGTGAACATCATTTCATTCGATGCACTCAACTATGCCGAGAACCTGGCACTCTTTGCGGATGACGTCAAACGATTTTTGGATCGCGGCGGCGTGCTGGCGTGGGGTATTGTGCCCACCGTCGAAGAAGAGATTGCCAAGGCAACGGCAGAATCGCTGATTGCGCGACTAGATGCCGCAATGGGCTTGCTCATCAAAAAAGGCATTGATCGCGATTTGTTGTACGAGCGCGCGTTGATTACGCCGGCGTGCGGACTGGGAACCGTTTCAGTCTCGGCCGCGGAGCGGGCTTTCAATCTGACCAAGCAAGTTGCGGAACACGTGGCAAAGCGTCTGGCAAGATAGTGCGCCAATGACGCACTAACTAATTTTTGACCGGGCTTTGACTATGCTCGGACTTGAATGTGATATTCTGAACGTGCTACGACAGAGCCCTATCTGACGAGTGGTTACCGACTTGACTGATGAGGTTCGCGATGATCAAGCGAAAAATATTTTTCGGCGTGATGGGCGCGCTGATATTTTTGTTGACGATTGCTCCCCAAGCCATCGCGCAAGACTCGAATCGGCTTGCCCAACTCAAAATCTCCGTGTGGCCCGAGTACGATACACCAACCGTTTTGGTGTTGTTGGACGGCACGCTTGCCGACTCATCTAACTTGCCACGCCCAGTTGCAATCCTCGTTCCTTCGGCGGCGCAAGTTACTGTAACCACGTGGCAAAATCCGGATGGCACACTGGCGCCTGAACAACCCAACCAGATTACCGATCTCGGCGACGGCTACAAACGCGTAACCTTTACCACAAATCAACCAACGTTCCGCGTCGAGTACTATCACGATCTCTTGCGCGGCACGCCAGACAAGACGATGGATTTCGCCTTCAAGCACGCCGCGCCTGCGGATCAGGTTACCCTCGAAATTCAGCAACCTATCAAAGCCACCAATTTCTCCGTGAATCCAACGACGCCCAATTTGCGGACAGATGCAGATGGATTCCAATATTTCATTTATCAATTCACCAATGCGACCGCCGGTCAAATCATCAACGTCCAAGCCAAGTATACCAAGACCGATCCCAATCCATCCGTCGCGCCGCCACCAACAACTACTTCACCCGCGCCGACGGGTGGCTCATCGTCAAATATTTTCGTGATCGCTGGCATGGTGATTCTGGGTCTGGGTGCCGTGTTGGGATTTTTTGTGTGGCAACAACGCACACGCCAAGTTGAAGCAACCACGACGAAAATGTCGCCGCGCCAGTTTCAACGCCAACGCCGGCGGGCGCGCGGAAGCTTGTCCGAGTCCAAGGTGTTTTGTACGCAATGCGGTCATCCACTTGCCGCGGACGATAATTTCTGTCCCAAGTGTGGCACCAAGCGTCGAGTGATCGAATGAGCAGTAAACCGGCCGTGAACGCAACGAGCCAGACCAGCACGGCAGCCACCTTTACTCTCGAACAAAATGCCGAGCGCCGCGCCAATCCGCCACGCCAACGGCAATTACTTTCACAACGCGTTTTCGCTTTACAACAAATCATCCCTTTGATGATCGTCGCGGTCGTCATGTTCTACGAGGTGGCCAGCCACCTGATCTTTCAAACTCAGGTTCACCCTTTACTCTTTGCCATCGAGACGATCACGTTTGGGATTCTGGGACCCGCGTTTACGTGGGTTACACTCAACTGGGTTGCGCGCGAGATTCGTCAGCGGGAGCGCGCCGAAGGTGAAGCCGACGAACTCAACGCGATGATGCAGGAAATGCATCATCGCATCAAGAACAATCTGCAAACCGTCGCCGATTTGCTCACGCTCGAAATGTCGCGCAACCCACGTCCCGAAGTGCAAGAAAGTTTGCGCGACTCGATCACGCGGATCAAAAGCATCGCCGCTTCGCACGAGATGCTCTCGGTGGAAAGCGTGGGCTTGACCGATATTACCGAACTTGCCCGGCGGGTGGTGGAAACGACGCGGCGCAGTATGGTTCGCCCGGATCAAAAAATCGAATTTGTGGTCAAGGGACACGAAATTTACCTTGGGTCGAAGCAAGCCACCGCCTTCGCCCTCGTGTTGAACGAATTGTTGAGCAATGCCATCGAACATGGATTTCGAACGCGTACCAACGGCGCCATCGAGATTGAACTCGATTGGGATGCGTCCGATGTGTGGATGCGCGTGCAAGACGATGGCGAGGGTTTGCCCCCCGATTTTGATTTGAATACGTCTCATGGTTTGGGTTTACAAATCGCGCGCACACTCGTAGAAAAAGATTTGCGCGGCAAACTCGCGCTCACCTCGAATGGGATGGGAACAACCTCGTGGGTCTTGTTCCAACGTGGGGGTGGATTAACCAACAAGGAGTGAGGATAAAATGGAAGCGTTAAGAATTCTTGTCGCTGATGATGAAAGTCTGCGGGTGATGAGTCTGAAAGGACAATTGGAAGCGTTAGGACACAAGGTCATTGCCGAAGCCGCCAACGGCAAAGAGGCGGTACGACTTGCACAAGAACTCAAGCCGGATATGGCGATCTTGGACATCAAGATGCCAGAGATGGACGGGATCGAAGCGGCGCAAAAAATCACCGAAGAGCGTCCGATCCCTATCATCTTGTTGACGGCATACAGCGAAAGAGAATTGGCGGAACGCGCCGCCATGGCAAACGTCTCGGCATACCTGATGAAGCCGGTTTCTGAGCAAGACTTGTTGCCGGCGATTGCGTTAGCCGTCCAGCGCTTCAAAGAATTTCAATCGTTGCATCAAGAAGTGGATAATCTGCGCGATGCATTGGAAACACGCAAACTGGTTGAACGTGCTAAAGGTATCTTGATGCGCCGGTTGAACCTGACCGAAGAAGAAGCATTCCGACGAATGCAACGGCGGAGTCAAAACGAAAACAAGAAACTAGGAGAAATTGCGCAAGCCATCATCACGGCAGATGGAATGCTTTAATAGTACCTGGGAACTAGTACCTGTGTTACGCAATCGCAATAAAATCTTTATTCTAATTTATCCTCTTGTAGGAACAAGTTGGCTATAATGAGGGTGACAGTTTTCAGCCAACAAAAGATGCGCTGCAGGAGGATAACCCTATACTTGCAAAGACGCAAATCTGGGAGGCCCAAGTGGTAGATGCGCAACGGGTGTGCGAGTTTATCTTGGAAGAATCGGTGTTAGTAGATCGCGGTGCAATCGGTGTGTTGTACGAGACCGCCCTCAAGTTTGTGGGGTTGGGGATTGGTGGAATTCTGTACACCGCCGGGAAAAAAGGGGGGGCACGCGGCGCACAATTGCTAGACCGGCAATTTGGTTTTCAGGGCGATCAATTACTGGAAGCCGCGCTGATTGCGTTTGAACGTGGCAATTGGGGCAAACCTACCCTTTTGCGCGAGAATGGCAAATTATCGGTCAAGGTGGAGAACTCGGCGTTAGCGTCGAGTGTGACGGGACAGAAAAAACCGATTTGTCATCCTTTGGCTGGTTATCTCGCCGGCTTTTTGGAAGAATCTTGGAAGCGGCCGGTCAAAGTCCAAGAAGTCGAGTGTATGGCTACCGGTCATCCGCATTGTTTGTTTGTAGTTGAATAAGAGTTCTAAACCAAAAAGTTAGAACCTCTGCTCGAGGCTGAGCAGAGGTTCTTTTTTGTTCAGCGTTGGTGAACTTGGTCCACTGCAAAGTCACGCCCAGGACCATGACAGATCGCACACGTTTCGGTACCGTTGGGACCGGTCATGATTTGAAAGTGCGCGGCAACTTGGGGGTTGGCATGACAACCCGAACAGGTTGCCGTGACTGGCGCAAGAACTTTGACCACCTGACCACCTTGAGTTACAGTGGTCGGCAGTGCTGTAGAGGGAAGAGGCAAAGTGTAGGTCGTTCCTACATGGCACTTGGTGCAGTTGCGTTGCCCACCCGCCGTCGGATAACCAATCTCTTCAGTCCGCGCAATCGAACGACCAAAGAATTCGACCGGGGTATCGCGCTCACTGCCCATATGCAAGGCGTGGATCATATACTTGAGGTGAATCGTTTCGGGCGGCATTTTTTCTTTGGTGCGCGCCGCTTCATCGGTTGCGTTGGGATTGTGGCACAGATCGCAGTATTCGGGACTACGACGAATACCGCCATGCACAGCAAAGCCGTTGGGACTACCCAGATCGAGATGGCACGCATTGCACTTGTCGCGATTGACTACAGTGCGGCGCGCTACCACCGGCGATCCATCCACCGAATAGTACTTGACCGGATTGACATTCCCTTCGCGAACAGTTACATCTTTGCCGTCATTCCCCTTGATCGTTGTATTCTTGTACGCCGCCATACCGATGCCAACCGAACCTTTCCACGACGTATCAAGCGTTGCGGCAAAGGTGTAACGATACTTGCCACCTCCCAGATCGGTGAGCGTGCCAGCGCGAACGAAAGGAGCAGCAGGCGGGACAGTAACTTGATTGATCATCTCCCGAATCGAGCGCGCGTAATCGGTGGTGGGACCTGCCAACACGACTTCGATGAAATCGAGTTTGGTGGCATCGTAGGGATTGCCGGCGTTGTCTTTGACGGTGAACTCAACGATCGGTTTCTCACCGACTTTGACGGTTGCGTTGTCGAGCGTGTACACAAGCCCTTTGAGTTGCTTGGAGCGCGTGGGAATCACGTGCGCACCGACGACCGAAGCATCGAATTCATTGCCGCTGTCCGGGATATGGCAGGTCTTGCATGCCTTGTCGTCTTTTTGGGGTCCGGCGGCGTGATCTTTGACGCCTGGGAACTTGGCTTTGCCGGTTTCCCAGTCAATCCCATCGTGGCACGAACCACACGCCGCCCGGCTGGGCGCCGTTTTCCAATTATCGGCTTGCGCGCCTTTTTGATGGCAGGTCGTACAGTTGCGAATGTCTTGCGACCACGCCCCTTCGCCAAAGTTCGCCACACTTTGCCCAAAGCCAACAATCAGATATGGTTTCTTGCCGACCGCCACGCTGGGCAGAATACTGCCTGCGTGAATCTTGTGGATCATGACCTGAAAGTCAACCGTGTTGCCGGTTTCGGGATCGGTGGTTTGACTGGTGTGGCAAATGGCACACACGGTAACATCGTACCGTTGACCGCCGTGAGCCGCAATCTTGTCGTGGCAAACGTTACAGGTTTCGGTGGTAACCACTTCGCGTTTGGTTGGGTTGCCGCCTCCCGGGACAAACCAAAAGTTAGCATTTGCCACAAACTCGCGGCTGTTGCGCGTGGCTTGCGCGCCAATCACGTGCGTTGCGCTTTTATCGAAATTGGCAGGCAAGGTGTTGGTAAAGACATAGGTATAGCCGGTATCGGTTTCACTCAATTTGCCTTGAAATTCAAATTGCGCTTGCTTGGCAGAAGCCAAGGCAGGTTGTTGGGTTGCACCGTTAAAAGTGTACGGATTGCCCTTGACCTCGCTGACAAAATAATTCTCGAAATTGGAGAGGTTGGTGTCTTTGTCTAGATTGATTTTGGCAATGCCAAAGCGCAAACTATTGGCATCAAGATCACTAACCTTGACCGGATTGCCGAGGTTATCGGTCAGTTTGAACGCAACGACCGGCTTGTTATCTGCACCGATCTCGACCTTGGTAATTTCCATTTTGAGGCCGGGACCGGGGGGCACTATGGCTGATTTGCCGGGGGGACCGGGAGGTCCAGCCGGACCAGCGGGTCCGGCAGGTCCCGCGGGACCAGCAGGACCTTGGGCGCCCGGCGCACCAGGCGCTCCAGCGCATGAAACAATCGCAATCAACAGTACGATTGTTCCAAGGATGACGAGGATTTTTCTATACATCGTTGTATCTCTCCTATCATTGGATGATGTGAATGTGCTCAACAGAACACGCTTCGGTCAGGCATACCCCCTTTCTTTCCCAACTCCCTCGTCAGAGTTGCTGAAAATCATCCGAGTTGTCCGCCATGAACAACTCGCTTACATCACTAGGTAAGCGGCTTGCCAACCAGTACCTTGCCATCACGGTTGATGACTTGGTATTGGGTCAAGGGCCTAGGCGGCGGTCCGGAAACCACCGCGCCGGTGACCGGATTGAAAAAACCATCGTGGCACGGACATTCGATACTGGTCTTGCGCGCGTTCCACGCCACAATGCAACCAAGATGTGTGCAAATCGCGGAAAATGCTTTGATGCCACCGGCTTTGGTGTTGACCACGATCACCGGTTTGTCATTGACCGAGACAACCTTGGCGGTGTTGATCGGAAAATCGTCTGTCTTGCCGACTTCGGTGGGGGTGTCTGTACCGGTGCTGGTGCTTTTGGGCCACAGATAGCCCACGACCGGCGTAAGCATTCCCACAATCGTTGAAACAACCGAAAAGCCAAGCAGGAATTGAATAAATTTACGTCGTGTGATTGGAGCCTGGGTCAAATCAGAGACCGATTGCGTCATAAAGGTGTTGCTCCTTTATTCAGGTGGCAATTGTTTGTACAACTCTCGGCGAATGACGTACAGCGAAGCAATCGCCATCACCATAATGATCAAGCCAATCCCCATCACTTGCCGGCGAAATCCTTCTTCCTGAATCGCCTTGTCTGAATCAGCAATGACTTCGCGGGCTTTGGCGGTTGCCTTGTCCGTTCGATCTTGGACAGTCGTCAGGTTGAGGGTATGTTGCGCCGCGCGTGCCGTGATGAGACTGGTTTTGGCTTCCGCCAGTTTGGCTTCTTCGGGCGCGATGATCAATGCGGCACGCTCGGCTTGTGCTAGTTTTTTCTCTGCATCGTCAATCGCTTTGGCGCTGGCGACGATACTATCATAGAGTTGCTTGATCGTGTCGGCTTGCGGTGAACCGGCGGGATGGCAACTCCCACACGCGCGCGTGTCTGCGCTGACAAAAAGTTCATCGGTCGGTTGCATCACATCATAGCGACCGTGACATGTTACACATTTTGGCGCGCCGGCTTTGCCACTCGCGTGCTGACTCTTGAGATAATAGTCTTGCGTAGCGGTGTGGCAACTGCCACACACATTCGCCACTTCGTCAAAGCCGGGCGGAGCGGCGCCGTGTGTGCCGTGACACGTGGCGCAACTGGGCGCGCGCGTATCTTGCTTGACCAGCAGGGCTTGGCCATGCACACTCTTGATGTACAGTTCGAATTGATTGGTGGGAATGTTATAGCCCTTCATATACTCGACGTTGGCGTGGCAACCCGCACACATTCCCGGCACATTCAACGGATACACCTTAGCCGTCGGATCATTGGTCTTTTTGGTCGCGTGTCCATCGTGGCAGGTAAAGCACGTGGCAACCTTCAGATCGCCCTGCGCGAGTTTGATGCCGTGAACACTTTGCTGATACTTTGCCCATTGATCGGTGGGTAAATCGTACTGTCGCATCGCTTCGACACGCGCGTGACAGCTGGCGCAAAGCGCCGGAATATCTACCGTCTTGGGCTTGCCGATAAAGCCAGCTTGGGTGGAATGCGCCTGCTCTTTGCTCGTCTTGGTCGCATCGCCGCCGTGACAATCTTCGCACAAGACACTGCGTTCGTAGTGAACGGAAGTTTGCCACTCTTGCACCGGCGTTTTCAGATTGCCGCTGAGCGTGTTGTGACAATTGACGCAACTGTTCAGATCAAAAGCGGTGGGGGGAACGTGCGGAATCGGCGTTGGAATGATCAAAGGGGCTTGGGTGGATGCTTCGGCTGCCGATTGATGACAGGTGCGGCACGTATCGTTGGTTCGCCCGGCGTGGGAAACCGGGACGTGGGGCGCGCCGCCGATCCCGGTCTGATGGCACGCTAAACAGTTTTCCCGATTTTGCAACGGATGCGGAATCTTGGGAACACCGCCAGCGGCTGGCTTGGTGGCTTGCGCTGTGGGCGCACTGGTGGGTTGAACCGATGGTTTGGTTGTGGTCGCCGGTTGATGACAAACCCGGCACATTTCATTCGTACGGCCGGTGTGATCGGCAGGAAACTTGGGCGCGCCGCCCACCCCGGTCGCGTGGCACAGATTGCAATCCTGGCGTCCTTCCAACGAATGTGGAATAGGCGGCGGAGTTCTTTGGGCATGAACCGGAGCGAATGTCGCAACGATGCCGAGTCCAACGGAGACAAGCACACTGCCGAGGATGATCCAAGTATGTTTCATCACTGAAACTCCACAGGGCGAGGTTAACTGACTTGACCCCAAATCGTCAACCCAATCGTTATGGCGAGAACGATCAAGACGATGGCAAGCATTAGCGGTCGTTGCCGGGAGGGGCGCTTGGGTGTCCGATCGAGAAAGGGCAAGAAGAAGAGGGCAAGCAAGCCGATGCCGGGAATCAGAATACCCAACAAGCGCGGCGCTTCTGAACCTAGGAAACTAAAGACCGCCGCCACTTTGAGAAACTGATACACGGCGAGAAAGTACCATTCGGGCTTGACGTGTTCGGGTGTTTGCAAGGGATTGGCTTTGCCTTCCAGCCCGGCTGGGAAAAGCGCGGAGAGCGTAACTAGAATTCCCAGCACGATGTACCACGCGATAAACTCACTGAGAACGTAATGGGGCCAAAAAGGCAAAAGTTTTTTGGGCGCCTTGTTCTTGTCCATCATTTCTCAACCTCTTTAGGATCGGCTAGGCCTTGCTGGTGGATGAGAAACAAATGAACGAGTAATAACCCCACAATCGTGGCGGGGAGGATCAACATATGCACACCGAGAAAGCGCGAGAGGGTGAGTGCGCCCACATCCGGACTGCCGCGCAAAAAATCGCGCAACCAATTACCGATAAGTGGAATGGCTTCCGGAATCTGCGTACCAACCGTCGTTGCCCAGAAGGCACGCTGATCCCAAGGAAGTAAATAGCCGGTGAACCCAAAGCCAAGCGTGACAAAGAGCAACCCCATCCCCACCATCCACGTTATTTCTCGCGGGCGTTTGTAGGCACCTTGAACGATGACGCGAAGCATATGCAAGATGCAAAAGATGATCATCAGATTGGCGCCCCACGCATGCACACTGCGAATGAGCCAACCAAAGGTAACTTGATTCATAATGTAGAGAATGCTGTTATAGGCGGCTTCGGGAGTGGGTTGATAGTACAAGGAGAGGAGAATGCCGGTGACGGCTTGACTGCCGAAAACAAAGAGTGTGATTCCACCGAGATAATAGGTATGCGCGCTGCGCGGAATCTCAACATGCAACAAGAGTTGAAGCAGTTGGCGTAGTCCAATTCGCTCATCGAGCCAATTGATCGTCGCAGTAACCCACGTGCTTGGGTCAAGACGTGTGGTCTGCATCAATAACCTCCAATGACAAAAAATACCTCTGGCGCGTTGAAACACGGCTAGAGGCAGTCTTCACCTCTCGCAAGTGATGTAACAAGATGCCAACACCGCACCTTGATAAAATAATTCTATCACAAAACACAAGACGATATAATATGCAAACGGGTCATCTCTTGATACCAAAGTATCAGCGCTTGTCTAAAAACATAGAGACTCTCGGTTCAACCATCAACCGAGAGTCTCAACTTTCATCGGATCATTTTTTACTTGTGGCACGCCGTGCACATGGCATCGGTGCGACCAGCGTGATCCGCCGGCAATTTTGGTCCAACACCATTGGCGTGGCACGCCGTGCAGGTGGTACGTCCCGCGTGACTGGCTGGCAACGGCTTGGGTCCCGCCGCCGAGGATGACGTTACGCTCGATGTTGCAGAACTCGATGCCGCACCTGATGCACTTGATGCTGAACTCGATGTTGTGGTTGGGCGCGTAGTAGGTGTAGCCGTCGGCGCAACCGTGGGTGCAGCGGTAGGCGAAGGTGTTGCCGTTGCTTCGCCCGGCGTAGCGGGCTTGTGACACGTCAAGCAGTTGTTGTTGGTGAATCCAAAATCCTTATGGAATTGTGTAACTTGCGGAATGCCAGTTGCACCGCTGCCATGACAACCCAGACATTGCGCTCGCCCAGCCGTGCTGTGCGGAATCTTGGGTGGACCGCCAGCCGTGGCACCGGGGGACGGCGTTGACACCGTTGCCGCTACCGTGGGCTTGTGACATTGCAAGCACGTCTCGTTGGGACGCCCCACGTGATCTGCCGGGTACGGATAAGCCAATGCATTTGGGCCGTGACAGATTTGGCAATCCGGATTACCGCCGACCGGATGCGGGATCGTGCGCGGCGCGGCACCGGGTGCACTCACCGGCCGAATCGGCGCTTTGACGATTTCGGCAAGTTTCGGCGCATTCAAGCCGGCAAACTTCCACACCGTACCGTGACAAGCACTGTTCGAACAGAACGATGAATTGTCTTTGCCACCCGCATTATTCGTGTCGTGGCACACTTGGCACGATGTGTCGAATTGCAAACGATGCTCGGCGAGCCAGGTTGTCTTTTTGTGCGATTCCGGTTCATCGGAGCGTGTGATTGAAACCGCTACTGGCGCACCGCTTGTCACCGAAACTTCGGGGATTGTGTGGCAAATGTTGCATTCCAGTCGAACGACTTCTTTGCGATCCGGTGTGAAATGCTTGCCATCGTGGCAACGGAAACAGCCGGGCCAATCCTTATGTCCCAGATTATCGGGATGGGTTGTCCAATCGAGATCTTGATCGCGATGGTAAATCTGGGGATACAAGTTTTGCAAATATTGGATAGCTTTTTGCACCAACGCCGTGTTGCGGGTATAGAACGCCGCATAGTTTTGTTTATAGTACTGCTCCAACGCACCGATGGCTTGCGCCGCTTCGGCATCGGTCTTGTAATGTGGCGTCAAGACCTCGACGCTCTTTTTCTTGATCTCCGGAATCGAGGCATCCAACAACTTGTTCTGCAACGCCGAGTTGATGGCTTGCTCCGGTGATTGAAAGTTGTGCGAAACACGATTGTGGCAATCAATGCAATCCATCTGACGCGTAGGCAATTCGGCTAACTGACTAGCGGTTAATGTTTTCTCGATGTCGGTATAGATTGTTTTGGTGCCATCCGCATTAGTAACCGAAATCCACGGAATCTCTTGTTGCAATTTGTCCGTGTATTTGAATTCGATGGGATTTTCGATGTGCCAGTGAATTCCGCGCCCCAGTCCGGTACGCGACGAGCCGCCCCCAATCTTCATCACGAGCGTCGTCGCAACTTGGCTATTCTTCTCATCCGCTTGATAGTTGGACAAGGTGACGACTTTATCCCATGAGAATTTTTCGGGCCAATGGCATTTCTCGCACGATTCGCGCGCTGGTTGCAAGCCCTTGGCATAGATCGGGTACTCATAGTTGCCGGTGAGATATGCCCACACAAATTGGGCATCTACGGCTTTGCGGGTGAATGCCACGCCTACAAACGTGCGGCCGATGTGACATTCCACACACTGCACACGGGCGTGGGGAGACCGTTGATACGATTCATAGTGAGGGGGCATCGTATGGCATCGCGTACCGCAAAACGGCGCGCTGTTGGTATAGTCCCAGGCGTACACAATACCCAGAAAAACAATAAAGGCGATGACCACACCGATAATGCCCAGCCCCCATTGCCGCGGCTTGATGGAGCGAATGCGTTGCCACAGATTACGTAGAAAAGACATTGTGCTTCCTCACCAAAAGATAAATGCCTATCGCCGCCTACGTGTCACGCCGAAAGGCAATCCGTCACCTTCCGTAACGTAGCCGGGAGACAGCCGCTTCACCGTCAGCGATAAATCAAACTTATCGCTAATTATAACGATGCCAAGTCAAAATCAAGTCAAATCTTTGTGCCAATTGTGTCCCGACCAACTTTATTTGCCGCGCAACAATTTTGATGAATTGATAAACACTGCCACATCCGGCAGAGATTGCGCCGCCGCCGCCATCACCGGGGTCAAAATTCCCAACGATGCCAATGACAACCCGGCAACGTTGAAGAACAAGCCAAAGGTGATATTTTGCTGAATTGTGCGAAAGGTCCGCCGGGCAAGCGCCAGCGCAACTGGAATCTGATTCCAATCATCCCTCATCAACGCGATGTGCGCGGCTTCCATCGCCACGTCAGTGCCTGCCACCCCCATCGCAATGCCCACATCGGCTTGGGCGAGTGCCGGCGCATCATTGATGCCATCGCCGATCATAGCCACGCGATGCCCGGCGCGTTGCAATTGGCGTACAAATTCGATTTTATTTTCCGGCAACATTTCCGCGTGATACTCGACCTTCAATTGTTGCGCCAATGCTGATGCCACACGTTCGTTATCGCCGGTCAACAAAATCAGCCGAATTCCGCTCGTGCGAATCTGTTTGAGCGCATTTGGCACTTGATCACGCACCACATCGGCAACCGCAATCAATCCGGCAACGCGATGATTGTTCGATAAAAACATCACCGTCTTGCCAGCGCGCTCCAATGCTTCGGCACGCTGAAGCATTGGCAAATCAACCTCGATACCGCGCGCTTCCATCAAGCGGCGATTGCCAAAGAGAATTTGATTTCCGTTCCAGCGGGCAACCACGCCTTGCCCCGCAATCACCTCAAACGAGGTAGGGGCATCCATCGTGATTCTACGCGCATCGGCTTCGTGCAAGATCGCGGCGGCAAGCGGATGTTCGGAATATTTCTCTGCGGTCGCGGCAAGACGAAGCACATCAGGAATCTGAAACCCGGAACTGGGGATGATGTCTGTAACCTGCGGCTTGCCAAAAGTCAATGTGCCGGTCTTGTCCATCACCAGCGTATCTACCTTTGCCAGCGTCTCAAGATACAAGCCACCTTTGATGAGAATACCTTGCCGCGCCGCATACCCTACGCTGGCAACCACAGCGAGTGGCGTCGCCAGCGCAATCGCGCACGGGCACGCAACGACCAGAACCGCAATCGCATTGGTGGGATTGCCAGTCATCAGATACGTGAGGAATGAAACGCTGATCACGACCGGCAAGTAGATCGCGCTGTAACGATCCGCAAATTTTTGCACCGGGGCTTTGGCGGCTTCGGCTTCTTCCACCAAGCGAACGATTTTACCCAGCATACTATCACGCCCGACGCGCGTAACTTGGAGGTGTAATACGCCGCGTTGATTCACACTGCCGGCAAAAACGGAATCGCTCGTGCGTTTTTCGATCGGCATCGCTTCACCGGTAATCGGCGATTGATCTACCGCACTCGTGCCATCCACCACGATGCCATCCGCCGGCAAACGTTCGCCGGGACGAACGATCATCACATCGTGGACATGCAGTTGCTCCACCGGAATTTCAATTTCGATACCATTGCGTTTGACGCATGCCGTCTTGGGCGCGAGTGCGACCAGTGCGCGGAGGGCCGCGCGCGATTTCTCTGTGGTTAGGTGTTCCAGGGAATGCGCAATGTTCATAAAAAAGACAATGAGCGCGGCAGAGATGAACTCACTTAGCATTACCGCGCCGGAAATCGCAACGGTCATCAATAAATCGGCGTTGATTTGCCGGGCACGCAAACCTTGAACCGCACTTTGGAAAATGGGAAATCCGCCCGCCAAAATTGCAAGGATGACGATAGGTGCCGGCATCTGCGCAACGACATTGTGGAGAATGCCCAGCCGCTCGACGAGCAAACCAGTAAGCGCGAACCCGGCAACCGTTGCGATGAAAGCAAAACGAATTAGATTGGCAAAGGTAACGAGCCGATGGGTTTTGGGGGATGCGGTTTGAGTTTTGGCGCGATAGCCCAATTCACCAATCGCACGCGCGAAAACCTCAGGGGTTGTCAAATCTGGATCGAATGAAATGATCCCCTTTTCAGCCGCGAGCAACACCCGCGCGCTATGCACCCCTTCGATCTGGTGCAAACGTTCTTCGATGTGCAACGCACATTCAGCGCAATCCATTCCTTTGATGGTGAGTTCGATCGTGTTAGCCATAATGACTTATCTGGCGAGCGAAGCTTTTTTTGCGGATACTCGGACAAACGCGGTGTGTCCAATATGTTGTAGCGCTTGTGTCAAGAGTTCGCCCGCGTGTTCATCATCGAGCGAATAGTACGCCATCCGACCGGTTTTGCGGTACTTGACCAAGCCCAGATGGCGCAAGTGACGCAATTGATGCGATACGGCAGAGAGCGTCATTCCCAGCAAGACTGCTAGATCACATACACACAGTTCGGCTTTGGATAACGCCACCATAATTTTTGCGCGCGTCGGATCGCCCAACGCCGCAAATAAATCCGCGACTTGATGCAAGGTCGCTGGATCGGGCATTTGTTTTTGCACCCGTCTGACCAGTACTTCATTGATACTCTGCACTTCGCACACGTCTTTGAGTCGCCGCATCGCCTCCTCCTTAAACGTAGGACAAATTTGAAATTTGTCCCACGTGCTGATGAACGCAAGTTCATGGAGAATTCTTTTATTATTGAATAGTTGTTCAAGTATTTCAATTATACCCCATCGCAGATGGTTGTCAAAAAAACAACTCCCTCGCCAAGCGTCGAGGGAGTTGCATCCAAAGGAAGAGGAGCTTAGGGTAATTGATGACACGCCACACACATAGCGTCTGTACGCCCGGCGTGATCGGCCGGATTCTTGGGAGCACCTCCCACCCCGGTTTCGTGGCACACGTTGCACGTGGTTCGACCGGCGTGACTGGCGGGCAATACTTTGGGTCCACCGCTGCTAGACGTGGATGCTTTGGTTGGTACAATAGTGGCGAGCGCGCTGCTACTTGCCGCCGGCTTGGTGGCGGCTGGCGCTGTCGTTGCCGGCGCCGAAGCCGCCGGTTTGTGGCAGGCAACGCATGTACTGTCGGCACGCCCGGCGTGATCCGCCGGATTCTTGGGTGCGCCTCCTACCCCAGTTTCGTGGCAAACATTGCACGTAGTTCGACCAGCATGGTTCGCTGGCAATGCCTTGGCGCCACCGCTGGAAGCCGGCGCAGAGGTTGCGGCTGGTGTGGCACCCGCGACTGGCGTTGAGCTGGCTGGCGCATGACACGCACTACACGTGGCGTCCGTTCGTCCTGCATGATCGGCGGGAAGTTTGGGTTGCGGCAAAGTTTGATGACACGCCATACACGTGGTTCGTCCAGCATGGCTCGCCGGCAACGCTTTGACGGCAACGCTGACGGTGGGTGCGCCAGCGCGTGGCGTGGGCGTCAACGTAATCGGCGCATAGACTTGAACCGTCGCACGTTTGGGCAAGGTGGTGATGGCGGTCTGTTCATAGTTCACAAACAGGTACAACACCACCAGCATCCCAACCGACAACACGGTGGCGATGGGGATGAACCAGCGCTCGCGTTGTTTGATGACTTCGGGCGAGGGCCGCGGATCCACCTTGCCGGCTTGAATCCGAGCCAATTCCAAACCGTGTTCGTGCGCCATCTCGTGTTCACTCAGTTTGCCGGTGAACATGGACGTGTTGAACATTTTGATGTGCACGCTGTAAAAGTGCCACACGATGATTGCCAACACGGCAAGTAGGGCTTCGCCACCGTGGGCGGCTTTGGCGGCGGGGATCAGATCGCCGGGGACAAAGCGTGCGGCATTGATCGGATTCCACATCATAAAGCCGGTGACGCCCATGATGATCGCGCCCCAGACGAATGCCCAGTACTCGGCTTTTTCTTCAAAGGAATAGCGATCGAATTGAGGACGCTCCTTGGTGAGACCGAGGTTGTAACGAATCACATCGAGCGCGTCAAGCAAGTCATCCAAGCGCGGGAACATGGTCCAGCGCACGCGCAGAACAAACACTTTGTAGGCAACCACGATCACGTGATAGATACAGGCGAGTGCCATCGCAATGGCGGCGGCGTGATGAATGTTGCGAACATTTTCGATGCCACCCAACATCGCGATCAACGTTTCTGCCCAGCCCTCGCCGGCAAATTTCTGCGGCAAGCCGGTGAAACCGAGCAGGAAGAAGGAGAGCATCTGCACCCAATGTTCGATGCGTTGTGCTACGGAGAATCTGAGGTAATGTTTTTGCTCGCTCATTGTCTATGCACTCCCCGTTTTCTGGAAACGATTCACAATTCGGCGTGCCGCATCCAGCAACACAAATGCCAGCATGCCACCAATGACGACCGGAATAAAGATGGTGTAAAAGAGATTCACATAGTACACCGCCGGATATTTGGTGGGGCTAGCGTCATAATGACTCATCCACGAAGCCGGGAAATCAGCCGTCGCATCAGGATGACATTGTTGGCAGGTCTTGAGCAGGTTTTCCTTGATGACCGTTGATTTGGGATCTTTGGTGTCCCGAATGTCGTGGATGCCGTGACAATCGGTGCAGACCGGTTTGTTGGTGGGCTGGTTGGGCGATGTCTTGGCAAACAACTCAACCGTCGTACCATGGAAATCGGCGACGTAGGAATTCAGCACGTTCGTCGAGATACCATATCGCTTCATCATCGCCTTGTCGGTGTGGCATTTAGCGCACAATTCCGGCGTGGACAGACGAAAGGCATTGGTGGTGGGATCAGCAATCTTGTGGACGCCGTGGCAATCTACACACGTGGGGACGTCCGGGTTCGATTGATCCAGCAATGCCGCGCCGTGCACGCTACTCTTGTACTGATCAAAGATCGTGCTATGGCATTTGCGGCAAGTTTGCGGAATGCGCGAACGAGGATTTTGTGGATCGGATACGTAATGCGCCGTGTGACAATCGGTGCAGACGGCGCCATTACGATTGCCGGCGGCAAGTGCCTTGGCGTGATTCGAGTCAAGTTGTTGTTGATAAACTTGCTCATGGCACTGCCGGCAAATGGTGTACATATTCAGCGAGAAATCGCGAATGTCCCGCGCGATAGTGGGGGGATGCGGATAACTGCTGATGTTGGTGTGACAGGCGGTACAGCGTTGCCCTTGTTTGCCATGCACCGAGGCGTTGAAGGCGGCTTCGTCGGTGTAGAGACTCAATTTTTCGCCGCTGGGCAACGTCATATAAAGATCTTTGGAGGCATGACACGCCAGACAGACTTGGTTTTCAACCAGCGTTGGGCGCGGGGCATCGCCAGGACCGCCGGCAAAGGCAGTCGGCGCGTACACCATGACGAGGACTGCCAAAAGCAATAACGTGATCAAAAATGCAAGCCAACGTCGTTGCATACCTTTCTCCCAGAAAAAAAATAAACGCCTCACCTTCGAAGCAGAAAGGCAATCGGCACCCTCTTTGCTTGCGCCTACAACACATAGAGGTTCACCCTCTTTGGTGAACCAATTCCTTGAAATTTTAACGAACCCAAGTCCAAACCGCGTACGTCTCAAGTCAAAATCTGGTCAGAGGTTTACCCGCCACTGATCGCCATAATAATCCGCACGTGGTCGTGCGGATCAAGCAGTTCATGCAAACTCTCTGCCACGCGCTGATTCACAAAGATCTTGATATGCTCACGCAGTTGGTCTTGTTCATTGACGATGCGGAAACGCAAGCCGGGAAATTGGCGGTCGAGGTCGAACAACAATTCCGCCAGCGTTGTGCCACTGGCTTGCACAATGCTTTGATGAGTGTACGATCGGAGCGGCGTAGGAATGTGAACGTTCATTGTTCCGCCACACGCACCGAATAAATTTCCGGCAACGATGTCAACAACCGCGTCCACGATTCGCCCTCGTTGCGGCTTGCCCATACTTCTCCGCCGGTCGTGCCAAGATAGATGCCCACCGGGTCGTGGGTGTCCGCATTCATCGCTTGGCGTTTGACCGAGAACCAGCCATCGCGTTTGGGAAATCCCTTGTTCTGTTTTTTCCACGTTTGGCCGGCGTTGTGCGAAACAAACACGGCCGGCTTGCCGTTAGGACTCACGCGCCCAAGCGGAAACGATCCATCGAGCGGAAAGACCCACACGGTCGCTGGATCGCGGGGATGCAAAACGATGGGATACGAATGATCGCTGTAGGGCTTGGGCAGTGTCTTGCCAATGTTGACCCACACACCGGCCTCGCGATCCATTCGATAGATGCCGCAATGATTTTGTTGATACAAGCGATCTGGGTTGACCGGATGCATCTCGCACCGATGCGGGTCGTGGCCCACTTCGGCATCGGGCACCGGCAAAAAATCAGAGACCAAACCTTTGTTGAGCGGATGCCAATCGCGCCCTTGATCGAAGGATTCAAACACGCCACCGCCGGAGAGACAGAGATACATATGCTTGGCGTTACGCGGATCAATCATAATCGAGTGGAGCGTGGGACCATCGGGGGGACCTTGATCCGGGGGATTCCACCACGTTTTGAATTGGGGATGTTGATTGAACCCGTTGACCGGTTCCCACGTTACCCCATCGTCTGCGGAACGAAACAATCCTTGCGGCGATGTGCCGAGATACCACACGCCCGGCTCGCTGGCGTGTCCGGGCGAGAGCCAAAAATTATGATGCACCGATATTCCTGCTTCGCCTTCCGATGCTTTGGGAAATGCGGGTGGCTTGCTCGCCTCCTTCCACGTTTTCCCTAAATCGGTGGAGCGGAAAACCGTGGGACCCAGATGCCCCGTGTGCGCACACATCAAGATCGTGCGACTCCCGCGCACGTCCATCACCATATCATTGACGACCGCACCGATCAAGATGCCGTCGGACAATTTCCATTTGCGGCGCGCTCGATCGCCGCGCAAAATGAACGCACCCTTGCGCGTGCCGATCAGCAATGCCACCGCGCCGTTTGCCGGCTTGACCATAGATTGGTTTGGCATTTCTCCCTCCTTGATGGCGATTGTAGTTGAACAATTGTTCTGTGTCAAGGGGTGATGCCCCTTTGCGTTTTTCCGGCAATCGCGTAAGATAACCCAAAGAGAGGTGAATCCATGTCACCGATTCGATTCTTTTTGATCGGGCTTGCCGGCATCGCGCTCATCGGTTGCAGTTCCACCCCCACGTCGTTGTTGATTGACACACCCACGCGGATCAGCGTGCCAACGGTGGTTGCCACGCCGATTCCAACACCGACGCCCACGCTAGCGGCGACTGTCACGCGCGTCATCACGCCAACCCTTGCGCCCACCATCGCCATCACACCATCGCGCACGCCCACGCTGGCGGCTGGGACGATGACAGTCAAACTCTTTTTTGTTGCGCTCAACGACAATGGCCAGTCTGGCAAAAAGATCGGCTGTGGCGATAGTATCGTTGCGGTCGAGCGAACGATGCCGGCGACGCAAGCACCTCTCACCGCCGCGCTCAAAGAATTGTTGGTCATCAAAGAGCGCAACATTGGGCAAGCGGGTTTATACAATTCGCTCGCCAATGCGAATCTGAAAATTGATAACGTTGCCGTCGTGGGCGGCACAGCGTTCATCGCCTTGTCCGGCACGTTGGGGCTGAGTGGTGTGTGCGACGATCCGCGCGCCGAAGCCCAGTTGAAAGAACTCGCCTTGCAATTTGCGACGGTCAAGCAAGTGAGCATCACCTTGAACGGCATTCCCATCGAAAAAGCCTTGTCCGGCCAAGGCAACTAACCCACGATCAAACGATCGCACTAGCCAACTATGCTGATTCCCGTCCCACTTTTACGCAGAATCGAACTGGCACTGCTCGCGCCCGAGTTATCGAAAATCGAAATCGAAACTGGGTGCGAAACCGCCATCCATCACGATTGTGTCTCCGTCTTTGTCAAGCCGCACTATATCGAAGTGGCTCGCAAAGCGTTGAAAGAGACGCACCTCAAAGTGATCTCGGTCATTGGTTTTCCGCACGGCGGCGTAACAACGGCGACAAAAATGTACGAGACGCAAGATTTGTTACAGCGCGGCGCCGATGAATTGGCTATGGTCATCAACATAGGTGCCCTGCGCGACCACGACGACTTGGCGGTGAAAAACGACATTCAAGGTGTCATCAAAACTGCACGCGGCAAACCGATCACAGTGATCTTGGAAACGCCGTTGTTGAACGACGAAGAAAAAACACGCGCGTGCAAATTGGCAGAGGCGGCTGGCGCACCAATGGTGATGACCGCAACCGGGTTTACGACGCCAAGCACGACGCTGGATGATGTGCGCTTGATTCGCGCGACGTGTCCCAGCCTCAAGATTCGCGGGCTAGGTGGCATCGCATCGCAACAAGATGCGCTAGCCATGATTGAAGCCGGCGCCGCGTTCGTGGTCGTGAAGGATATTGAGAAAGAGTTGAGCGAATAGAATTCAGTGAGCCGTTACCGTTTACAATCAGAACATGGCGGTCGCTAGAGACAAACGCATGCTCGCCTTGAAATCCGGGCTGGCAGACGAATTTCACCAAGATCAGCGATCGCGTCATCGAAGAGACATACCCAATCCAATTGCGGAATCACAAAAAGGAAGCGGTTGAAGTACGCGTGGTGGAACGTCTCTTTCGTTGGTCGAATTGGCAAATCTTGAAAGCCCCACAAGATTACACCAAACTCGACGCGCAAACGATCGAGTTCCGCGTCAAGGTTGCGCCCGATGCCGAAAGTGTTGTCAATTACACAGTACGATATGCGTGGTAATTCGATCACACCCCGATGATCAAATGATCACCGGGGTGTTTTTGTTCTTTCGGGACGCACTATCTTGACGCTCGTATAACTCGGTGCTATACTTTTGCTAGAATTGTTTGATGCAGCGTGTCGGAGCAGAATTATGCTTGAGTGGACTGTTCCGAAATTGGATGTTTGCCAAAGAAAAACGAGACACCTATCGTTTGGCGTGTCTGTGCGCCTACGGCAGGTGTCTTTTGTTTGAGTGCACGCCGAGAACAAAGGTAAAGTTGAACACGCACCTCTCTGTGGCACAACTGTTAGATGCTAGTCTCGCGTTGGAACGCACCGGTGAAATGGGTGCCGCCTTGCAACACGCTCAAGCCGCGCTTGAGGAGGCACGCGTAGCAGGTAATTCCGAAATCGTTGCGACCGCGCTTAATCGCATCGCGTTTGTCCATTTTCGATTGGGACACTATGAGCAGGCGCGTGCCTTGGCTCAGCAATCGCGAACTTGGACGCTTTCCGATTCCCCGGCGCGCGCCGAGGCACTTTTGATTTTGGGAAACTGTGCCGCCGAGACCGATGCATTGACTGACGCCGAAACCTTTTATCGCGACGCCGCCGATAGGAGCCGCATGATCGGTTGTCATCGTACCCGAGCGCGTGCGTTGCACGGTTTGGGGCAAGGGGTGTTTATGCCACGTGGTCAATTCGATCTCGCGCTTGCCGCTGATGAAGAAGCCTACCAAATTGCTTGTCAACAGGGCTGGCGCGAGTGGATGCCCTACCCCTTGACCACGCTGGCGTGGATTTATCAAATTACAGGTCAGTGCCAACGCGCCCGCACCTTCCTGAACACCCTTCACCAAGTTGTTTTACCCGGCTCGCTGCATCAGGGTTATCACGATTACCTGACTGCCAATCTTGCCCTGGACGAAGGAGATGCTCAGAGTGCCCCCCCACTTTACGCGAGTGCCCTTTCCATCGCCGAAGCGATTGGCGAACCCGGTTTGAACGTTGAAGCGCGCCTCGGAATGAGTTACTACTATCGCGCAGTTCAAGATGGCGCGACGGCGCGGACGTGGGCGGAGGACGCACTCGCTTGCGCGATCCGGGTGGGCTATCGCCATGCTCAAGGCAAGGCGCTGGTCGAACGTGGTCGTGCGGCTTGGCTGAGTGGTGACGCCAGCGCGGCTGAAGCCGATCTGCACGCCGCGATTCAGGTCTTGACTCCATTGCAAGCCAACTATGATCTCGCCAATGCCCACTTGTTGCTAGCCACCTTGCTGCATCAGCGAGGGCATCCGGAAGCCGATACCGCCTGGCACCAAGCCGTCTTGCGCATCATCAATGGCGGATATGCGTTCCTGGTCGAGCGAGAGAGAGTCCAAGTCTTTCCGCTAGTTGCTCACCATCTGGCTAGCGCCAATTCTCATCCGAGAACGATTGCTCTCACACTACTTGATCATCTGCAGCGTATCCCGCCGCCATCCCTTCGCATCGCAACGCTGGGCACGTTTGAGGTATGGCAAGGCAAACGCCAAGTCCCCCCACGTGCGCTAGGCAAACGCCGCGCGCGCGACTTGCTTGCCTTGTTACTGGTTGCACCGGCGCACACACTTTCGTTCGATCAAGTTGCCGATGCGCTCTGGCGGGACAAAGCCCCATCGGCAGCCCAAGCCCTATTCCATCAAGCCACCTCCGCGCTGCGCCGCGCGCTGGAACCCGAATTACCCGACAAATTTCCTTCGCGCTATGTGCAGGTCGAAGAAGGACAAATCACCCTCCACCTGCCGCCAGGTTCAACCGTTGATTTTCAAGAATTCGAAGCGCGCTGTCATGCGGAGCAATGGGAAGCCGCGCTCGCGCTGTATCGTGGTGATCTGTTCCCCGACAATCGTTACGCCGAATGGGCAATCGCGCCACGCGAGCATTTCAAGCGTCTTTATCTGCGCGCGCTCCTCGTTACGGTGCATCGTCAGATGAATGCCGGGCACGCACGCGAAGCCTTGGAGACATGCCATCGCATTTTAGAGCTTGATCCTTGGCAAGAGGATGCGGTCTTACTGGGAATGCGCGCTTGTCTTGTCTTCAACGATCGCGCGGGTGCACTACGCTTGTACCGCGATTTAGAGCGTACGTTGCGAGAAGAACTGAACACGTCGCCGCAAGCCGAATTGCAGGAACTGTACCAATCGCTCCTCTGCCCACCAGAATCCTGACCACGAACCACTACTCTCCACGCGTCAGTCCCGTGTCAGTCGAATGTGCTATAAGCCCAAAGGGTTGATCCAACCCGGCGGGCTTTTTGATGCGCACAACTCTGACTTTTGTTTTGCGGCTGCTCGTAGATCCAGCCGAACCCAACCAACTACGTGGGACACTCTATTCTGTAGCGGACAACGCCGATTATCCGTTTACCGAGACGCAGATGTTGCTCGAGTTATTACAGCAGTTGAGCGGTCGCGCCACTCCCCCGGCTCAAACCGACCAATCCTCAGAGGAAGAAGATGAGTGAATCGGACAAGCCAGATCTCTTTCACACCCTGGCTGCCATTCTGATCGCGCTGTTGGCAGTCACGGGGGCGGTCCTCTCGTGGCGCGTGGCAGTTACTTTGGACAGCGCGAATCGAGCGGATGGCGCGGGCTTGCGCGCGCTCACCGACCGTGAGGATAGCACTTTGCGTGCACAGATCATCCTCACCGAGCACCTCACCGCGTATGCCTCCTACCTCAAGAACGACGCACTCGCCGATGCGTACAACGCGCTCGCGCGCGCCAATCCCGCGCGCACCGACCTTGCCGATTATGCAAGTATGTTTCGGTATGCTGCGAATCAAGCCCTAGATGCGATTCCGCAGCGGTACCTGGATCGCGACGAACACCTGATGCGTGAGCGCGATCTGGGTGCGCACATCGCACAAGAAGCACGCACCAAGGATATAGAAGCCCAGCCCCACTATGCGCGCGCGGATGCCGCGCGGCAAAAAGTCCGCATGCTACTCGTGACCATTTTCTTGCTCAGTTTTGCCGCGTTTATGCTGACCGCCGCCGATGCCATCCGTAATCCCTTGCGCTATCTGTTTCTCCTGGCTGGCGTGGCGGTTTTTGCCTTAGCGACCCTGATTGCGCTACTGATTGAATTCGCGAGCGCGCTGGGTTTGTATCCGTGAACAGGTGAACCCGATGACTGATGCTTCCGCGAAAACCACACCAGAAAAACCTGTCAAGGAGGATCCCGTCAAACGGTGGCTAGGAATTTTGATTGCGTTCATCACGTTGTTGGTGACTGCCACCTCGTTCTTGGAGGACAATGCGTCTACGCAAAAGGTAACGTATGCGCGTTACTCGAAAGAAAACGCCACGGCTTCGACCGCGCAGCGTACGCGCGGAATGTTGGAAATCACTTTCGCGAATTACCTTGTCCGCGAGTACGACGAGTTGATGGACCAAGCCAGCAGTCTCAAATACCACCACCGATTGTTGGAATCTAGCGCATTTCTCACAGCCGCGCAAACACTTGCCAAGGAATCACCCCTCCTCGCGCCACCCTACACCACGTTTGATGCACGCGGCTGGCGCACGGCCACCCGCTCCAGTCGCTACGATGCGGATACCTGGGTCATCACGTCAACACTGTTCAGTGAACGAAGTGAAGCCGCCGCCAAAATTGCGGAGGCGTGGAACAACAAAGGCGATAATTACCAAGCGGCACTCGTCGTCTTTGCCGTCGTCCTGTTTCTGCTGGCGTTGGCATCTCTGTTGGGCGGTTGTGTGCGCTGGCTCTTTCTTATGGTGGGATTGGGCTTGGCAACGGTCGCCTCTCTGGCCGTGTTGCTCAATACCTTGTCGCCGATTCCCAACATTCCCGATACCGCGCTGCAACAGTACGCGCAAGGCTATGGCTATGCCTGGCAAGGAGAATATGACGAAGCGATTCGCGCGTATAGCCAAGCTCTCCAACTTTATCCCGATTATACCAACGCGCTTGCCCGGCGCGGGCAGGCATATTTTCACACCCAGCCACCTGAACTGAAAAAGGCAATTCAAGATTTGGAAGCCGCGAGTCGGCTCGACAGCGACAACTATGTCTTTTGGAATCTGGGTTGGGCTTATTACTTGGTGGGCGACTACGCCCGGTCTATCGAAGCAAGCCAGAAATCACTCGCTTTGAATTCCAAGGTCTGTGGGAACGCCTTTAACATTGCAATTGCGCGTCTGGCAATGGGCCAAGCGAACGAAGCCGAGAAGGATTACGAGACGGCTATCGCGCGCTGCGAAAAGATCGTTCAGGAGTATCGCACCGCCGGTCTCGACGCGCCGTACGCGCTTTGGGAGGAGATGGAAGCGAGCGCGCAAGACATCGAGAATCTCTTGTGTGCGACGCATCAAAAACATTGTTATCCCGACCGCGAGCAACCTGATGTCAGCCAAGCCATTCACCGTGATGCCATTCTGAAAACAGGCGAAAAGTATCTCAAACGAATCAAGGAAGCACTCACTGCGCTCGAGTACTATAACACGACGGTGGTCAAACCCAGCGGCGCGCAATTTGATCCGTTGGTTTTTGCCAACAAGTTCTACAATGACGCAGACGAATTTGAATCCTACGTTGAACGTGAGCGCTTTCCTTATCGTGGAGACAACATTTACGCGCTGTGGAATTACGCGAACGTCAAGCCCGGGATGCAAACCGTATGGAAGGTGTATCACGAAGGAAGCGAAAAACCCGATTTACGCTACGCAGGCAAGTGGGATTTGCAAACCAGCGGCGGCGCAGAGAAAAAGATTGATTCTTGGTTTGTGATGGCGCCAGGGCGTTACGAGGTCGAGGTGTACGGCGACGGCGAGTTGTTATCCACCGGGACATTCGAGATTGATGAACAAGAAAATCTGACGCCTCCGCGAGTGCGGAGCGTCTTACCCAGCGCGCCGGTGGAGGTAGGCAACTTGCTCTTGTACGATGATTTTATCAACAACCATCGTGGCTGGTGGACAGGCAACGCCAACGCCGATGTGTCCCGGCGGACAGAAGCCAAGATCGAAAAGGGGGAGTACATTGTCCTCACTCACAAAAAGGATACGGCTTGGCGCGTAACTTGCAAAGACTGCGGCAATCTCGACGATGGGTTCTATGAAGTAAGCACGCGCTATGTCAGTGGACCTACCAACTATGGTTACGGCTTGGTTCTGCGTGGCGACTCGGGAATGGATCATGGCTATCTCTTTAGCATCTCTGCCGACGGATCATTTCGCATTGCCAAGGATGTAACCGACACCGTTGTGTCGCTCGTGCGTTGGACAAACGATCCCGTCATCCAAGTGAAAGATGTGAATCGTTTGGGTGTGCTTGCGCGCGGTAGTTCGTTCGAATTTTTCATCAATGGCAAATCAGTCGCGCGCGTGAGCGATTCATCGTTCACCCAAGGATATATCGGTCTCTATGTTGGAACGGCAGATCTCGCGATTGCTTTC
The DNA here is from genome assembly GCA_037440625.1 of Chloroflexota bacterium. GTDB lineage: Bacteria > Chloroflexota > Anaerolineae > UBA4142 > UBA4142 > DAOTXS01. Next base: position 6,161 of record JBBITT010000006.1, on the reverse strand, counting down.
ACGCAAGTGCGCGTGTGGCAAATACGGTGAATGCAAATTCAACACAGAAAGGAGGTGAAAAGAAATGAAACTAATCCTACGTGGCTTGACTGTGCTTGGGATTTTGGTCTTGGGTAGCTTGTGGGGCACTCCCAGCCTCCACGCGGCACCCTCCCTCGCCGAGAAAACCGGCTATACCTTGGTAACATCTTTGAGCGCGGATCCCAAGAGTAGCGAATACAATGCCTCGTTCTCGCCAGAGGTGTCTGCCATCTATGCGTGGGCATTCGTTGTAGCGGAAGGCGGCGCAGCAGAAAAACAATTCCAGGTAGACGTTCAATTCACGTCGCCGATGGGAAGCAAGGTAGACTCGGAATGGTACAGCGGCGACACCGGCAAGGTCACAACAGTTTCGCGGGAGAGTTATGACGCGGGTAAATGGGGAACCAAAAATGTCGCGCGGCGGCAACTCGACATTGCTGGCACCGATAACGCCGACTTGACCGGGCAGTGGACGGTTACTTTTAGCGTGAGCGGCAAAGTGGTAGCGGTCGAAAACTTTACGCTGGCTACCACAGAAGAAATTGACGCCTTTACCAAAGAAGAAGCCGCCAAGAAAGAATTAGAGGACAAGGGGTACACGGTCAACAACTTTGGTACAACAACGTGGAGCGATGGAACGGTTGTCGCCTACGTGCGGATGCCCATGATCTCCAAGACGATCTATTCTTCCGAAACATCGCAACAACTCGTGGATGGTTTTACGGCCGATCGCATGGGCTTTCCCAACGCGACCGTACTGATCGTCCAATTGGAATACACCGAGCGGTATTGGATTCGTTACGACATCAAGGTCGCCGACTGGGATGCCTACGTCAAGAACAAAGATTTTGAAAAGTTCGTCGCGGCGCTTTACTACTCTGTTTGGGACACCGAGAAACAAGATTGGGTGCCCAAGACGGAACTTAAAGACTTCATGAAGAAGAACTTTGGCGCGGGGACGTACAAATCACCGCCCACCGTTGACCCCAAGAAGGGCACCGTTGGCTCCGTGCGCGTCCAAGTCTCGCCCTCTACTTTGCCCGCTGATGGTACGAGCACCGCGCCGGTCACCGCGACGGTGTACGACAAACAAAACAAGGCGTTGCCCAACACGACGCTCACGTTCGCGGTGAGTGGGACAGGGATGGGAACGATTCAACCCAAGACCGCCACCACCGATAGTAAAGGGCAAGCCAAGGCAACCTACAAAGCCGGCACCCAAGCCGGCACCGTTACGATCACCGTAACGGCAGGCAGTACTACCGGCACCACCACACTCACCTTGGGCGAGGAACAAGAGGAAGACACCGCGGCCGACAATGTGCGGACGTTCCTCGCCGGTCAGGGCTACAAGGTCCTCAAGGTTGAATACAACAAAGCCGAGTCGTACGCCTGGGTGTTGCTCGATCTGGGCGAAGATTTTGACACCGACGATCTGGCTTGGGCAGTTCTGTACGGCTGCGCCACCTTGCGCGATAACTATCCCGATGCCAGCAAACTCGCCGTGGCGGTGTTGTACGAACAAGCATACACGCTGGTCTTCCCCGTCAAAGCGACCGACGTAGATCAAGTCGTTGCCGCTGTCAAAGCGGCGAAAGGTGACAAGACCAAAATCAACGCCGCGCTGCAACGTTTCTTCGCCATTGTGTTCAACAATGCTGTGGTACTGGATGCACGGACCGGTAAGGTGATTGGCACAGTCAAGGACTTTACTGACATCACCTTTGGTTTTTAGATCAACAATCATCAATTTCAAGAAAGGAGAAGGGTTATGCCTCCCATGCCTGTTCCCGACACGTTCGATGCGGGACGAATCGCACTGAATATGCTCCTCGCAGTACTCTGGTCGCTCGTTGCCTCCATCGGCTTTGCGGGTGCTATCGGAATTGGACTCAAAGTCTTTTCGGTGCTCACGCCGGGCTTTAACGAGATGGAGGAACTGAAGAAAGGCAACAACGCCGTCGCCATCCTGTGGGCAGCATTTGTCATCGCTGTCGCGATTGTCGTCGTCGGTGTTTTGCTCAAGTAGGACGGCTCAACCGACCCGAAGGGTTTTCCGTTGCGGAGGGCCCTTCGGGTCTCGCAGGAGTTGTGATGCACAGACATCTTTTGATGGCACTCGGCTTTTGCCTAGTGCTTGTTCTCATTGCAACGCCTAGTGTCGCCGCACAAGAACCTGATCCAGCCGATCAGGTCAAATCTTTCTTGACCGCCAAGGGGTACACCGTCACTGAGGTAGACTACTATCCCGACTCACAGGGCAAACCGCGCCCAGAGGTGGTCTATGTTTTGATGGATGCCGTCAGCGGAAATCTGGATAGCACGGATACAGCCGCCCAAGTCGTCCTGGGTTTCCACGCATTGCGAAAATATTTTCCACGCGCGGAAACATTGATGGCAGTCCTCACTTACAAGAAATATGCTATCTTCTTTTCGACCTCGCGTACGACGTTTGACCAATTTGTGCGCGGCGAAATTCGGAGCGATGCTTTTTGGTATGGTGTGCGCGGCAAGGTTCAGATTTATGACTTGGTCAGAAAAGCTTTTACCGATGAAAAGGATTTCAAGTCGAACAATCAAACCGGCAAAGATTTTGGAACCACGCCACCCAATCCAGCGCCAACCCCGGCGCCGACTCCGCTCAAAGGCGCAGTTCTGCGACTCGAACCTTCTACCACTTATTTACCCGCGGATGACAAAACTACCGTTACGCTCATCGCGACGCTACTCGATTCGAACTATGCGCCGCTCGTTGGGCGTGCACTCGATTTTTCGTACGAAGCCGCCGGACAAGAGGCGCGATTGCTGGGTACGTCAGTAACCGATGCCAATGGCACGGCGCGCGCACAGGTCAAGGCACCGCCAGATACCGACAGTCTCTTGCTCCGCGTCTCGACCGAAACGTTGAATAGTCAAGTCTCTATCGTCGTGGGTACGCCGGTTACTACCAAAGCAGAACAAGTGGATGCCATTATCGAAGGTCTAACCAAGCAAGGCTATGCCGAGGTGGACGCCAATTATATCTCGCGCACGAGTGCGACTGGCGAAGTAACCAACATCGCTATCGTAGCGATGCGGATGGCAAGCCAAACTCTCGATCGTACTTTTTATTCCCAATTGACTCGCGGCTTTGGCACATTGCGGACGGTCTTGCCAAAGTCGGACCAACTGATCGCGATCCTCAGCTATCGTACGGAGGGACAAGATTGGTACTTGTATTGGAAGGCACAAACAGCCCACTGGGATCAGTTTATCGCCGGTAAAATCAGTGAAAATGACTTCTGGCGATACTTGGAATACATCGGCGCGTATGATGAGGATGACAATCGCATAGACGATAAGAACTTTATAGACAAGAATTTTGGCGCGGGGGGTAGTGGTAAAGAAGCGCGTGTAACACGCACGCTCGAATCTACCCTCAAGCGCGAGACCTGGGGCGATCAATGGCGCGGGCAAGAGTTTGTGATTCTGCCGGGAAGTTACGCAGATACATTCACGCTCGGCGAATTGAGTGATAACGCGACAGCCATTCAGATTTTCCAATCACCCGAATTTCGCACGCCGATTTTGGAATACAAGCGCGGGGATTCGCCGGACATGTTGAAAAAATGGCGGCTGGGTCAAGGACAATATCTTTTTGCGATTGTCGCCCCCACTGCACCCGCTACCGCGCGGATGACCTATGTGGAGCATTTGCCCCCATAAAGAGACCCAAAGAATCTGAGGATGAGAAAAAATGAAAAGTCCGTTCAAACGAATCTGCCTATCCCTGACGATATTGTTTGTCTTGACGTTCGCGAATCCAACGCTCCCTATTCACGCAAGTAACGCGACATTGAACATTTTGGATTCGACATCCTTCGACGCGCCCGCGCCGCTCTTTCAAGTCAGTGATGTTGATCTTGAGCTGAGCGAGGTGAGTGCTACTCAAGCCGTGAGCGATATACCATTGGTCTTGGGCAAAGCGACGGCAGTACGCACCAAGCTCACCCTGCCAGCCAATACGCGCGTAGATGCCAAGGTAACGCTGGATGTGAATGGGGTGCCCTATGAACGCGCCGTAAGTTTGATCGGGCCCCAGACCATTGTACTATTGCGCATTGCCGAACCGCGTGTGTTGGCACCCGTCGTCATCAAAGCATCGGTTACGCCAACAGGTCTCGGGCGCGATCCCAACCCAGCGAACAACACCCAAACGATAACTGTTCAGACCGTGCAAACCGTCGAAAAGATCGTGGCGTTTTTCTTACCGGTGGATTGGACCCCGGAAGAGCAGAGTCGGTACAATTACAACACACAGTATCCCAAGTACGTGCAAAACGCCGCTGATTTTTTCATCGGGGCGTATCCGTTGGCGAGAGATCAAATCATTGTAGATTCGACGATGACACCGCACATCTTGACGCCGTTCGAAAAGACCTTCGTGGATAGCGCGGGAAAATTTAGTTATCGCAACGCTCTCGCTTTGTACGGCAGCATCGCTATCGCGGGTCGGCGCTATCGTCCTGATGCCGCGATTGTGATTGGCATTCTACCCCCCGAGTGGTTTAGTAAACATGGCAAGCCCAAAACCCTGGGACTGACGTTGATGGCGGTGCAAGGCACGGTGACCGGACAATTCGATCCCGGTGAGATAACTACCGCCGCGCACGAAGTTGGACATCTCTATGCGTTGTACGAAGATTACGATTACGCAATCAATCCACCGCGTCCCGGCGTTGAGATTCTAGTGCCCAGTTACTGGGTGGAACGTGAACAAGAATTGGTAAGCACCTCCTCAAAAAAGTTGTGGACATATATGAGCGCGGGGAGCAAACAAGTAACCTATTGGACGGATAGCCGCATCTACGAGTACTTGATGGCGAAATTTGCGTTGCGCGGTGGAACGGCGAGTGCGCCGCTCATCCTTGCCGCGACGACGGCATGGCAAGTAGAAAAGGATGGCTCCCCTGCTGATTACAGCGCGAATATTCATCGTTTTGAACCCACCCAGCCGGTCTATTGCGCCGTTGCCGGCATCGCACTGTCCGCTGGTTCACAACTAGAAATCAGACTGTACCGTGGCAACACGCTTACCAAAACTGACCGGCGGACGACGGTCGCTGGCAACAAGTGGTATCCATTTCTGCTGGCGGATGCGAATACGCTGGCAGAAGGTACGTATCGTGTCGAAATTTTGTTGGATGGGCGTCTGGTCAAATCCAATCAATTTGAAGTAAAGGCAAGTCGGTGAGAGTGGGCTCCTTTTGCATTTTCCTCCAACCTCTGCTATCTTTCCCCGCGTGACAGAAGACAAAGCCATTAAACTAGGGCATCCCTCGTACGTGTGGCGCTTTGGCCAAGATCGTCGCCTTGCGATGATTCAGCGTTACGTCGCGTTGAACGATGCGCGCGTCCTCGACATCGGTTGCGGCATTGGCGCGTACGTCGAAAAGTTTGCCGCGCTGGGCGCGCATGCGTTTGGCGTAGACATGGACGTGGATAAACTTGCGGACGCGCGCCGTGAGAAAAATCTTGACCAACTTGCGCTCGCCGTCTCCGAGGCACTCCCCTTCCCCAATAATTTTTTCGATGCCGTGTTATTGCACGAAGTCATCGAACACGTCGCCGATGATCGCCAAACGATTGGCGAAGCGCACCGCGTTTGCAAGCCGGGCGGACACGTCATCATCTTTGCACCCAATCGTTTATATCCGTTTGAAACGCACGGCGCGTACTTTGGCAAGCGGTACGTGTTTGGCAACATTCCTTTCGTCGGTTGGTTGCCGGATTCGCTGCGGAATCGATTGGCACCGCACGTCCGCGCGTACACAACACGTCGCATTCGCGCGCTGTTCGATGGATTGGATGGTGCCATTATTTTGCACACCCAAATTTATCCGGGCTATGACAAACTGGCGCGGCGGAGCGCGTGGCTGGCGCGCGCGTTACGTGGCTTGACGTATTTTCTGGAGCACACACTGTTGCGCGTATTGGGGTTGAGTCATTTGGTTGTTTGGAGAAAAGACTAGGTTCCCCACCAAGAAACGGAGAGCGCAAAAAAGGTAACTGCTCAGCCCTTCTCAAATTACCGCAGAGACGCCGAGGGCGCGGAGAAAAAAACAAAATGAAACTCGGCGTTCTCTGCGCCTCTGCGGTGA
>JBBITT010000005.1:0-105670 GCA_037440625.1 Chloroflexota bacterium | reverse complement strand
AGCGGTCACAGAGAGATTTTGCCTCTGTGTGCCTTGTGGTAAAAATTGAATGCCCCACGCACGCGCGAAGAAATCGCGTCGAGAGCGTGGGGCAAAACGTCACCGGGCGTTCGACAAAGAGCAATGACGCCACATCATCGCCAGCATCACCATCATTGTACAGCGAATCTCTGACCGTGTCAAAACTTTGAACCTGAAACTTGAAACTTGGAACTTTTTAGAGTATAATCCCGCCCCGAACTCGTACGAAGGAGATTGTTTTATGATTGGCGTTCAAGATTTACGCAAAGGCACCACCTTTGTGGACGATGATGGCAACCTCTACAAGGTATTGGATTTTCAACACGTCAAGTTGGGGCGTGGCAATGCCGTCATCAAGACCAAACTGCGCAATCTGCGCACGGGTGCCACTATTGACCGAAACTTTCAATCGGGGGGACGCGTGCAGGACGTGCGGCTGGATCATCACACCGTCCAGTATCTTTACAACGACGGTGAGAATTATCACTTTATGGATGTGCAAACCTACGATCAACCGATTCTCTCGAAAGAAATGTTGGGCGATGCGGTGGGCTATCTGAAAGAAAACATTCAAGTGGAATTGTTGACCTATGATGGACAACCGATTGACGTCGAACTCCCCACGACCGTTGATCTCAAGGTTGTGGAAACCGCACCGGGCTACAAGGGCGACACGGCGAGCGGCGGCGGCAAACCTGCCACGCTGGAAACCGGCATTGTCATTACTGTGCCGTTCTTTGTGAATGTGGGCGATACCGTGCGCGTGGACACACGCGATGGATCGTATGTAACCCGTGTATAACGACCAGTGATCGAAGACGGAAGACGAACGACTGTCGCTCCGTCTTTTTGTTCCAGCAGTTCGATTTTTGTGGTATACTAAGTCGCCAAAAGATTTTGGCATATATGCAAATCTTAAAGACCTTTGGGACAGGATGCACGGATTGCAGAAACACTCTCTGCACCCGACTCGATCATTACCAGTCATCACGATGCGACGGTGTTGTTGTATCACAAGTTGTACCCTGCAACTCCGGTCACCCGGAAATACTTGGTCGTGATGGTGAAATTAACAGATCAAGATGCGTTTATCGTCACCGCTTTTTTCACGGACAAGGAAAAGAAAGGATCACGGATATGGACTCGATGAGTATTTGGTACGACAAGGAAGGCGATTTCCTCGAGATTACTTTTCGACAGGCAAAGGGTTATCTCAAGGAGATTTCTAAAGACATTTATGAACGAGTGGACGAACATGGCAAATTGCTCGGTTATGCGATCATGAATGTGAGTCGCCATGAACGCCACGCCCTGACCATTCCTTTGCAAATTCGACAACTTGCCTAATCTCTCCGATGCAACAACCCCTTTTTGATCTCGCTCCGACCCTCACCGTCGCCCAACTGGTCCGCCAAATCAAAGACATCCTCGAAGCGGATGTGATCTTGAGCGATGTTTGGGTGCGCGGCGAAGTCTCTAACTTGACGCAATCGTCTGCGGGACACGTGTACTTTACACTCAAAGACCGCGACGCTTCGATTCGTTGCGTGATGTGGCGCAGTGATGCCGCGCGCATTTTTCGATTGCCCAGCAACGGCGACGCCATCGAGGTGCACGGCAAAGTGTCGCTGTACGAGCCGCGCGGCGATGTGCAGTTGTACGTGGACGAAATCAAACTGGCTGGCGCGGGCGCGTTGTGGCAAGAATTTGAACGATTACGCACTCGCCTCGAAGCCGAAGGGCTATTTGCGCCGGAACACAAACGCGCTTTGCCCCCTTTTCCGCAAACCATCGGCGTTGTAACCTCACGCGAAGGCGCGGTCTTTCACGACATTTGCAACATCCTGCGCCGGCGTTATCCAATTGTTAAAGTTTTACTCGCGCCCACACTTGTGCAGGGTGCAAACGCCGCCTCAATGATCGCCAGCGCGATCCAAACCATCAACGATTTCGATATTGATGTGCTGATCGTCGCACGCGGTGGCGGCTCAATCGAAGATTTGTGGGCGTTCAACGAAGAAATCGTTGCCCGCGCGATTTACGCTTCGCGTGTACCCGTGATCAGCGCAGTCGGACACGAAACCGATTTCACGATTGCTGATTTCGTGGCAGACGTCCGCGCCCCCACCCCCAGCGCCGCCGCCGAACTCGCCGTGCCGGACGCACGCGAATTGCGTGCCAACCTTCGCGCCGGCGCGCGCCAACTCACGCAATTGATCCGCGACAAGATTGGCGAGGCGCGCGTGAACCTATCCCGTCAGGTGTACGCGTTGGAACGCAACTCGCCGCAAACGCACATCAAAAATAATCGTCAACGGGTGGACGAACTCACGCACCAATTAACCATGCGCGTTCGCCAACTCGTCGCGTTGAATCGAGAATCGTTGAACGGCGCACTGCGTCATCTTGCCGCGCTGAACCCGACAGCCACACTCGCGCGCGGGTACGCCATCGTGCAAGAAAAACAAACCGGGCGCATCGTGAAGAAGAAATCCCAGGTTGCCGGGGGCAAAGAAATCCGCGTCCGCGTCAGCGACGGCGAGTTTGAAGCCACAACAAAAATATAGGGGCAAGGCTTGTCCCTGCCCAACAAGGAATATCCGATGCAAAACAGATTCATCCACGCGATCATCGTAATGATCGCGCTTTTCATATCCGGCTGCCAACCCAACCCTTCGCCAACTCCATCACCCACTCTAACTCTATCTCCAACTCCAACTCTAACTCTAACTCCATCCTCGCTCCCGCTTCCTCCCGCTGATGAAGCAGCGCAACGCATCACGGTGCCGCCGGGATTTGCCATTCGCATCTTTGCGCAACAATTGAATCAACCGCGTTTGATGGCATTCGGTCCCGATGGCACGCTCTATGTTGCCGTGATGGGGGCGGGACAAATCGCGCGATTGCCGGATCGCAACCAAGACGGCATCGCCGACGAAATCGAAATCGTCGCGCGCAACCTGGGACAACCGCACAATCTTGAATTTCACGATGGCTGGTGGTACGTCGCCGAACGTGATCGCATCGAACGATTCAATGCCACGTTTGAAATTCGTGAACTGGTTACGGATAACATTCCTTGTTGCGGCGGACATTTCACGCGCACCTTGCATTTTGGTCCCGATGGCAAACTGTACGTGAGTGCCGGTTCGACCGGCAACATCAACCTCGAATCCGATCCGCGCCGCGCGGCAATCCTGCGTTTCAATCCCGATGGCTCGATTCCGGCGGACAATCCGTTTGCGTCCGATCCGGATAAACGCAAGCAAGCCGTGTGGGCGTACGGTTTGCGCAACAGCGTAGATTTTTTGTGGACAAAAGATGGCGCGTTGTGGGCGAATATGATGGGGTCAGACAATCTCAACGATGACACCCCACCCGAAGTGATCGTGATGCCAATCGAGCGGGGTCGTTCACATGGCTGGCCCTATTGCTACACGCCAACGCTCGGCGCAAATTTGCCGCCCTCGCAAAGGATGCAAGTGCGTGATACGCGCGTACCCTTGCCGCAAGGATTCGATTGCGCGCAAGCCGTGCCGGCATTGTTCACTGATTTAGCGCACGCCGCGCCGCTGGGGATGTCGTTCGTTAGCGGGAAAAATTTTCCGGCAACGATGCAAAACGATCTGTTTGTGGCGTATCACGGCTCGTGGAATACGAACATTGTCGCCAACTATCGCGATTGCAAGGTGCAACGCATCATCATCGAAAACGGTTTGCCGATGCGGAGCGAAACGTTTGCCACCGGCTGGCGCGCGCCCAATGCCAAATGCGGCGATAGCGCGACGTACGGTCGTCCCGCCGATGTGCGCTTTGGTCCCGATGGCGCAATGTATATCTCGGACGATAAAGGCGGGCGTATCTATCGTGTGATTTACACCGGTAAATAAAATGGGGCAATCACGAGAATTGCCCCTACCAGCGTACCGGTTTTCCGGTTTCGTTCACCCATAACGCGGTGATGTGATCGCGCACCAGCAATTCATCGCCGCGTTGGATTTCCAAATTCCACGCACTCGCCGTTTTTCCCGCGCCAACCCATCGAACATGGATCATCACCTCATCGCCCGGCACCGCCGACCGCACGTACTCCACATCATGCCGATACACACACAATCGCCGCGCGCCGTTCCAACGCATGGCGACCGCATCGTGCAAGGCTTCTTCTAGCCAATCAATGTACACCGCATTGTTAACGTGTTGAACCTCATCCGCTTCGTAGTGGTACACACGCCGCGTCGCACGAAATTCGGGGAAATCGAATGATGGCGCGGGATAAAGGCGTGGGGTGACGCGAACCAGCGCACTCGTTCCATTTGGTTGAAACGTGTCGAACAATTCTTGGGGCACACGCAACGGGCGCAACGTCTTGGCGTGCACATGAACCCAATATGCACGGCCGCGTGCAACGATTTCATTCGTCTGCGCGTTGCGCGCGAGATACTCGCGATGCGTCCGCACCTTTTGCGCATCGGACAGCCACGTCGTAATTGCCAACGCATCGGGGTAGCGAATCGGACGCGAATGCTCCAGTGTCATCTGATAAACAACCCAAATGCTTTCGCGTTCCGCGTGATAACGCACATCGTACCCCACCGCGCGCGTGGCAAGTGTGGCGGTCTCTTGAAACAAACGTTGAAGCGTACTGTTGGGCAACTCGCCGTGCGAATTGACTTCGTACTGGCGAAGGTTAAAGTAGGCGGTGAAGAGGTGTGTCATTGTTCTCATTTTATCCTGAAACATCCCGGCGTCAAAAATGTTCGTTTCCTTGTTCGCGCAATCTGTGATAAAATCATTGATGATGAAACCCACGCGCGCACGCAAAAACCTGGGCGATGCCGGCGAACGCCTCGCCGCGCGATTTCTCGAGCAGCAAGGGTACCAAATCATCGCGCGCAATTGGCGCAGCCCTTCCCGCGCCGGCGAAATGGATTTGATCGGCAAGGATCGCGATGGCTTGGCATTCATCGAAGTGCGGACCCGGCGTGGCAATGCGCTGGGGACGCCGGAGGAATCGCTCACGCCGCGCAAACGGGCGCGCCTGATCCAAGTGGCGCAAGAATTTCTTGCCGCGCACAACGAGTACGCCGATTCGGCGTGGCGCATTGATCTGGTCGCCATTGAACTTGACCGCGCAGGACACGTGGCGCGGATAGAAGTGATCAAAAGTGCAGTCGAATCGTAGGGGTGACCCTGAGCAGTCGTCCAGTCTCATCGCCATTCTCGGACCCACTGCCGTGGGCAAATCGGACTTGGCGCTCCAACTCGCGCAAGAATTTCGTGGCGAGATTGTGAGCGCGGATTCGCGCCAAGTGTATCGCGGGATGGACATTGGCACCGCCAAACCCACGCCCGCGGAACAACGCCTTGTGCCCCATCACCTCATTGACCTGGTCAACCCCGATGAACCTTTCACGCTCGCCGATTACCAGCATCGCGCGTATGCTGCGATTGAGGCGATTCATGCGCGCGGCAATGTTCCGTTTTTGGTGGGTGGGAGTGGGTTGTACGTGCGTGCCGTGTTGGACGGGCTCACGATTCCGCGCGTTGCCCCCAATCCCACGCGCCGCGCCGAACTCGAACGCGAAGACGCGGCAATGTTGTATGCCCGCTTGCAACAACTCGATCCACTGGCTGCCGCCCGCATTGATCCCCACAACAAACGCCGCGTCATTCGCGCACTCGAAGTGTGCGAAAGCACCGGCCAACCCATCAGCGAATTGCAAACGCACCGCGCGCCCAACTATCGCATCTTGCGCATCGGCTTGACGATGCCGCGCGCGCTCTTGTACGAACGCATCAACGCCCGGGTGGACGCAATGATCGCCAACGGTTTGGTGGACGAAGTACGCGGACTGCTCGCGCGCGGCTATTCACCCCACTTGCCGGCGATGAGCGGGTTGGGCTATCGCCAAATCATCGCGTATCTGAACGGCTCGACCTCGTTGGACGAAGCGGTGCGCATCCTCAAGCGCGATACGCGGCGATTTGTGCATCATCAATACACCTGGTTTCGCCTGAACGATGAGCGGATTCACTGGTTTGATGTCTCAACCGAGCCAATCGAAAAAATCCATGAAACGGTGCGCCAGTTTTTGGGCTAAATCGTCTTGTGTATCTTGGGTTGCATAAGATATTGACAAGCCGGCTGGAATGGTGTAGAATGTGGCAAGCTGTAGCAAGGCAAAGCGAGGTAGAGCGTGACGGCGAAACGTGAGTTTTTGACCACCAATCAAGTTGCCCAAATTCTGGGCCTCAGTCCGTTCACCGTGCGCCGCTACATCCAAACGCGCAAACTCAAAGCCGTCAAACTCGAAAATAGTTATCGCATCCGGCAATCGCACTTGGACGATTTTATTCGCGCGCGCGAAATCGAAACCGAAGCCGAACTCGCACCAGCCCCGTCGGTAGAGCAACCACGCCAAAGCGTCACCCCACTCAAGCGACGTACCGCCCCAGCCACGCGCCCAGCGCGACGAAGAAAACCCCGCCCATCCACTCGCCGCAAGCAGGAGGAATAAATGCGTATCCTTAATCGTTTGACTCTTGTTCCCTTGTTTCTCTTTGTGTTCACCCTCAACACGCTGGGTTTGAACCCAGCCCCGGTTGCCGCTGATACCCCTGCCACGCACATCGTCAGTTGGGGCGATACCCTCTTTTCGATTGCGAATCGTTACGGCACCACCGTGAACGCGATTATGCAATTGAATGGACTGCATAATCCCAATTTCATTTACATCGGTCAACGCTTGTTGATCCCAGGTGGCACGAGCGCGCCGCCCGCTACAGGTGGCACTTACATCGTCCAAGCCGGCGATACGCTCTTTTCGATTGCAACACGACACGGGACAACGGTTGCCGCATTGATGCAAGTCAACGGGCTCTACAACTATTGGATTTACGTTGGGCAAACATTGCGCATTCCGGGTCAACCGGTTCCGCCACCGCCCACCACACCGATTCCGCCCAAAGGCGTCTATCACATCGTCCGCCCCGGTGAATGGCTCACGATGATCGCCGCACGATATGGTTCGTCGGTGTACGCGATTCAGATTGCCAACAACTTGGCGAATCCTTCCTTGCTGTGGGTGGGGCAACGATTGTTCATCCCGGGTGGAGTGGCGCCAGTCAACCCACCGCCCATCTACAACCCATTGCCGCCGGTCTATGTGCCGCCCGCCAATCCACCCATCGTTATTCTCCCCACGCCCGCGCCCACCGCGGTACCGGTCGTGGTACTTCCGCCGACATCGAGTAGTTCCGCCGCACCTGCCCCTAGCCCGTTATCCGGAACCTGGGAAGCCGTCTTGTTGATGAACACGACCGGCACAGGACCTTGCTCGTTGGGTGCATTCATCCAAGGTCGCACAAATTGGCCCGTGGTCGTTGCCACAACGGATGGGAGCTGGATCAGTGAACCCAAAGTAACGGGGCAGAAACCGGAACGCGGACCATACTATGTGGAATTTGCGCACGCGTGCACCGGCGTCTGGCGCGTCATTCCGCTGGGGTTGAACATTTATGCGGATGTGGAACTCAAGGGTGGGCACGCCGAAATCGAATTTCGTCAGCGTCCATAGGAATCGGACGCGCTCTCAGCAGAACAATGCCCCCGGAAAATTCCGGGGGCATTGTTTTTTCTATCGAATCGTTTTCAAAAATTCGCGCACCGCTTGATTGAACGCATCGGGTTGATCAATGTTCGAAAGATGCGCCGCGCCGGGAATCACAATCAATTGTGCGCCGGGAACGCGGAGCGCATCGCGCATCAATTCCGATTCTTTGGGGGGAATCAAATTATCGTCTGCCCCGGTGATGATCAGGGTGGGCACTGAAATTTCCCCCAGCAGCGGTGTTGAATCCGGCCGATCGCGCATCGCCATCAAAGCGGCAACCACGGCAGCAACCGATTGCCGGGACATCATCGCGCGCACGGCACCTGCCACCACGGGGCGCTCGGCGAGCGTCTGCGGGGCGAGCATCTTGGGAAACATTTTTTCGGCAACGGCGGCAACGCCTTGCTCACGCGCGAGGGCGGCATTATCCTCACGCGCCTTTTTGCCTTCTGCCGAATCCGCGCCGGCTTTGGTATTGGCTAGAATCAATCCACGCACGCGCGCGGCAAACTGGCGATAGAATGCCAACGTGATATACCCGCCCATAGACAAGCCGGCCATCACCGTGCTCTTGATACCCAACGCATCGAGCAACGCGCGCACATCATCAGCGTAGGTTTCCATCGTTACCGCACCGCCCGGCATTTGCGATTCGCCAAAGCCGCGCAAGTCCGGTGCAATCACGCGCGCTACCTCGGAAAGCGCATTGATTTGCGCCGACCACAACGTTCGATCGAGCGGAAAGCCGTGAACCAGCACCAACGGAATTCCATTGCCGCCGGTATCTTCGTATGCCATTTCAAAACCACGCACTCGGAGTTGCATTCGACCTCCTTCACAAAATCGTCGCACTTGCCTCAAGGGCTTGAAGATTTTCTTGCGCGATCTCTGGACGTTGCCCCATTATAATCGCTTCGCGGAATGCATCAAGAGGGTATAGGTTCGCATGGCGGATCAGCGCCGCGGTCGTCATCACGGTCAAGGATTTTTTGCTGGGCGGCGCGCGAAAATTGAAAACGATTTTGCGCGCGCGTGTTTGAATGTGATCTGCCAGCTCCGGCACAACGTAGACGGTTTGCGATTCATTCATCGCGCGGAGTTGCCGCGGCACTTGGGATAATCCTTCCGGCGTGAGCACCGCTAGAATGTCCGGCTGTTCGATGCCGGTGAAAAAAATTTCCTCGCGGCTCAAAATAACTTCTGAGACGGAATAACCGCTCATCACCGTTGTGGGATAATCATCGCGTTGCGTTGCCCACAAGCCGCTCAACATTCCGCCGATCGCCAATGCGCTGGCGGTGGACTTGACTTTGCCGCCGGCGGCGCCTGCCAAAATGATGCGGGTTGGGTGAGTCAACGCGCTCTCGTATTTCTGTTCGATCGGTTGTGGCACAGCCACCGGCTTTTGCGCTTCTTGCGCCGCCAACTCTCGATACGCGCGCGCCAATTCCGGATAATCGGTCCTCTGCAACACGCCCGACGCAAACCCGGCACCTTGCATCGTTTGAATCAACGCATTGCGCGAGAAATCATTGTTGGGCACATAGTACGCCGTGCACAATTCCCAAATATCGAGCAGGGCAAAGCCGGGCGTTTGAATCGCTTCGCTGATGCGCTCCGGCAACTCTTTATCGAACGCCGTGCCGCGATAGACGTACGCCGCACCGTTCACTGCTACCGTCGCGCAAATATCGAGCGGGCGTTCCAGGTTGCCATAGCGCGAAGACGAGGTGAGTGCACCGTGCGGTGTGGTTACCGAGTGTTCGCCGCCGGTCATTCCAAAATTGAGATTGTTCATCACCAACACGGTGATGCCAATGTTGCGTCGTGCGGCGTTGAGCAAGTGATGCCCACCAATTCCCACTCCACCATCGCCCATCAAGACGATCACCCCCAAATTCGGATTCGCCAGTTTGATGCCGGTCGCGTAGGTAATCGCGCGACCGTGTAATCCATGAAACGCGTTCACCTCGAAATATTGATCGCTCATTCCTACACAACCAATGTCGGTAACAATGACCACTTGGCGCGGATCGAGTTGCAAGCGAACGAGCGCCGCGTTGAGTTGATCGAGCACAAGCGCGTGCGAACAGCCCGGACAAAACGGGTATTTGCGTTCCAGATTACGATAGGTTTGAATCGTTTGGATCACAGTACTTTACTCCTGTTGCATCTTTGAGCAAGTTGTGCTATATTCTAGTCACCTTGAACTGCGCTGGTTCCATCGCGCAGTGTTCTTTTTTCAGATTATGAGTCGAGTCATTGTAACGATCCACGGCACGGGCCGCACGGACCAAAATTTTGGTATCGCCCAAATGCAAACCCTTGCCCAGCATTTGGGACATCTCCCGCATCACCACCCCGTCTGGTGGGGCGATTTGATTGATACAGGCGCATATGTGGCAAAGGTGGGCGCATGGCTGATTGCGCGCGTCCATTCCCTTGCCGAATTTCTGCTCGGTCGTCCATCCAAACATGTGGTTCGCATCGTCGCCCGCCTTGCCGATGCACTTCATCGCATGGTCAACGGCGTGGACGGCGTCATCGCCTATTTCATTCCCTCGCGCCGCCGCGAAGCGATCCGCGAACGTTTGCGCCGCACGCTCGATGAACTGACCCGCCGCGGCGACGAAATCGTTTTGATTAGCGAGAGTCTGGGTTGTCTCGTCGCGTTCGATGTGTTACGCGAAGAAGCCCATCGCTACAACATCGCCGCGTGGATAACGCTCGGTTGTCCTTTGCGTACACTCGTCCGCACCGGTCAACGCGATGCCGATCTGGGTGCGATCAATCCGCAAACGGTGCGGCGTTGGCTGAACCTGTACGCGCCGCGCGATCTTGTTGCCGCGCCGATTGCGCCGGTCTTTCCGCACTATCCCATCCGCGACGAGTGCATCGCCGGCACGCGCAGTCGTTTGCAATCCCATCGCTATTGGACGAATCCGCGCGTGGGCGCGTTGGTCGCACGTGTGATCCGCGAATGATCAGACGATCCGTCCGCGATCTTGCCATGCTTGATCGGATGGAATATCACGGTCGAGCCAGAGCCGTCGCCAGAGCACGGCTCGTTTTTCTTTTTCATCGCGCGGCAACGGCAAGCGATTCGCTTCCAAGCGTTTGGTAAAGATGATGATTGCCAAGCCCACACATCCCCACACAATTGCCGGTGTGTCGTTCAGACGCCACGCGATTGGTGTGAGCAAAATCAACCCCATCGCAGTCGCGGGTGCGCCTTGTTGGATGACCCAGCCAATCGCCAGCGCGATTAAGAAAACCATTGCCAGCCATACATCCCACACAAACAAGACGCCCACGGTCGCCCCAACGCCGCGCCCACCTTTGAAACCGAGGAACAAGGACCAATTGTGTCCTAGGATGGTCGTCAGACTTGCTAGGATGACGAACGAGAGATCGAATCCTAGGTTTTGCATCACGATGGGCGGCAACATTCCTTTCAGCACATCGAGCGCGCCCACGCCAAACATCCAAGCCATTCCAAGTTGTTTGCGCACGTTCGCCCCGCCGACTGTGCCGGTACCGTACTCACGCAAGTCAATGCCTTTTTTGAGCCGGACCACAATGTACGCCGGCGAGAGCGAACCCCACAGATAGCTGGCGATCAGTAAAGCGAGTCCGCTAATCATCGGCATAAAACGCAATTCCTACCACATCCGGACCGGTGTGCGCCCCCATCACCGGTGAAAACTCGGTTACGTAAAATTCCGAACACTGCACGCGCGCGAGCAACTGTGCTTGCAACCACTGCGTGTCATCGGGCGCATCGGCGTGAAAAACCGAGGCATGCACCAACGTTTTCTCCCGCAATCGTTCGGCGGCAAGTTCAACGATCTTTTCACGCGCATATTTCCACGCGCGGGTAACGCCTACCACACTCACGCGACCGCTCTTCAAATTCAAAATGGGTACGATTTTTAGTTGATTGCCCAACAACACCGCCGCTTCACCCAAGCGCCCACCGCGATGAATATGCTCCAACGTTTTCAACGTGGCGAAAAAATCCACGCGGGCGATCACGCGCTCTGCCTCCGCAACCACTTGATCGAGCGATGCCCCTTGGACAGCGGCACGCGCGGCAGCAATCACCACAAATCCTTCAGCAATCGTTGCGGTGCGTGAATCCAGTACGCGGATGGGGAAATGATTGACCTGATCTGCCGCTAACCTTGCCGTGCGCACCGTGCCGGTCATTTCGCCGGCAACGTGAATCGAAACAATTCCATCGTACTGTTTGCTCAGTTCGGTGTAGAGTGAAATGAACGCACCCAAACGAGGTTGCGAAGTAGTGGGATACGTGTGATTGGGTACACGAAACCGCCGGTAAAATTCCGCCGGCGCAATATCCACCCCATCACGATACACGACGCCATCCCAAATCAGTTCAAACGGAATCTCGTAGATCCGCAATGATTCTTTTAGCGCAAGCGGAATACACGATGCGCTATCCGTAACCACAGCGATTCTTGGCATGATCTCCTCCCGCGCTAGATCATTCGATCTTGAATTTCTTCCGGCGTGATCAATTCCCCATCCACCCGGTTCACACCGATCACCGCTGGCCGCGGATCCACGCTCGCCGCCACACGCTCGATCTCCAAACGATATTGTCCAAAATTCAACTCTGGCACAAGGATGCGTGATCTTCCTGCCATCGCCTTGCGCAACGATTGTTCCGGGACCGGATAAAGCGATTGCAGGGTCAACATCGAAACGCGTTGTCCGCTCGCCCGGGCATTTCGCACGGCTTGGATCATCGAACGCGTGGAAATTCCGTAACCCACCACTAACGTGGTTGCCCCGGGCTCGGCATCGAGGTGCGCCCATTCCAACTCGGCACGATGCGCTTCGATCTTTTGATAGAGATGTCGGCTCGTCTTGTTCACGTTGGAAGGTTTTTTGGTCAACATACCATGTTCATCGTGCATCGAAGTGGTCAAGCGCGTGAGATGCGTTCCCCCCATCGGCGCGAACGCGGGTACATCGGCAAGTTTTTTGATGTGATACGGAATAAACTCGGCATCGGCAGACGCGTACGTCCGATTGATGATTTCGATGTGCTGGAATGTGTCCGTATCCACACTTTGTTGCGTCGAGACGGTTTCTTTATCGGTCGCAATAAACACTGGCGTCCGGAATTTTTCGGCGAGGTTGAACGCATGCATCGTCAACGTAAAACATTCTGCCAAATTGCTGGGACATAAAGCAATCACCGGAAAACCGCCGCTGGTACACCAGCGCAGAAATTGCACATCGCCTTGCGAGACGGTGGTTGCGCCGCCGGTCGCAGGACCCAAGCGCATCACGTCCACAATGACCAGCGGAACTTCGCCCATGATCGCCATACCGATGTTTTCGGAATAGAGACTGATGCCGGGACCACTCGTCGCCGTCATGGCTTTCATCCCAGTCATCGCCGCACCAATGCACATCCCAATGCTGGCAATTTCGTCTTCGCCTTGAATACCGATGCCGCCGCGCTTGGGGAGTTCGCGCAACATTTGCAAAAGAATGGGTGTTGCCGGCGTGATAGGATAGCCGGCAAAAAAGTTGCATCCCGATGCCAGCGCGCCACGCACGATGGCTTCGGCACCGTCAATAAATTCACGCATGAAAACCTCGGAAAATCTAGAGTGTAGAGACAGAGTATAGGGTTAGAGTGTAGGATAGGGTTGGTTCAATTGTACTGCGAACGGCGAGTTTAGTAAAATTGTTCACACAGTAAATTTCGTGCTATACTCATCACTACTTACTCTATCTCTACACGCTATCTTCTCCCCGGAGGTTACCATGTTTCGCGGTGAAAAGGTGCAACTCGCAGCGGTGCAACGTGAGTATTTGCCCAAATATGTGGAATGGCTGAACGATTGGCAAGTCGCACAGTTTTTGAATCCCGGCATTCTTGTACCGTTCAATCTAGAAGACGAGACCGATTGGTTCGAGAACCGGCGCAAGTCGAAAGATAGTTTTATCTTTGCGATCCTCACTTTAGACGACAACAAATTGATTGGCAATTGTGGCTTGCACAAGGTTGATTTCAAGAATCGCAAAGCGGAATTTGGGATTTTCATCGGCGACAAGAATTACTGGAGCCAAGGATACGGCACCGATGCGACAAAAACGATGCTCCGCTTTGCGTTCGAGGAACTTGGTTTGAATCTGGTCGAGTTGGAAGTGTACGCGTTCAATCCGCGCGCGATTCGATGCTACGAAAAAGCCGGCTTTCATCGCTGTGGCACACGTCGGCAAGGGTTGTATCGCAACGGCAAGTTCCACGACGAGTATTTGATGAGTATCTTGCGGGAAGAATGGGACGCCCAAAAGCAGTAAGCCATCGGCAGAAGGCAGTTAACAGAAAGCAATTTGCGGCACGGTTGCTGGCATGGTATGCCAAACACAAACGTGATCTCCCTTGGCGACACGATGCGAACGATCCGTACCGCGTTTGGATTTCGGAAATTCTGTTGCAACAGACACAAGTGGCAACCGTAATGCCGTACTATGAACGTTTCCTCTCGCGGTTTCCAAACGTGCAAGCACTCGCCAACGCCAAACTCGATGATGTACTCAAAGTGTGGGAAGGTGCAGGTTATTATGCGCGTGCACGCAACTTGCACCGCGCCGCTCAAGAGCTTGTGGCGCGATGGGGTGGCAAACTGCCCAGCACAGTTGACGAGTTAATGACCTTGCCCGGTATTGGGCGTTACACCGCCGGCGCGATCGCAAGCATCGCGTTCCAGCAAGATGCGCCGGTGTTGGATGGGAACGTCGCGCGCGTACTGTGCCGGCATTTCAAGATAAAAGGTGATCCCAAGAGCAGTGCCACGCAAAAGCAATTGTGGCAACTCGCTAAAGCATTGTTGCCCAGCGGACGCGCCGGCGATTTCAATCAAGGTTTGATGGAACTGGGCGCAACGATCTGCGTTCCGCGCAATCCATCGTGCGTCAAATGCCCGCTCCATCGAACGTGTGCGGCACGGCGATTGGGCTGGCAAGCAAAACTGCCCACCAAGAGCAAGAAGAAAAAATTACCGCATCATGAAATTGGCGTTGGTGTGATTTGGAAGGGCGGCAAAATTTTGATTGCACAACGTCCGGCGGAAAAATTATTAGGCGGGTTGTGGGAGTTTCCGGGCGGACACCGCCAGAACAATGAATCACTGGAAGCGTGCGTGCGGCGCGAAGTGAAAGAAGAGTTGGGTGTCTGGGTCAAGGTGGGTGAGAAAATTGCAACGATAGCTCACGCCTATTCACATTTTCGGATCACGCTGCACGTGTTTC
Source organism: Chloroflexota bacterium (assembly GCA_037440625.1). Lineage (GTDB taxonomy): Bacteria > Chloroflexota > Anaerolineae > UBA4142 > UBA4142 > DAOTXS01. The sequence continues at coordinate 90,737 of JBBITT010000005.1, read as the reverse complement.
ATTGTCGTTGGGTGAGCGGGCGTCCGCGCGCGCTTGGATGCACTACGTGGAAATGGGTTACGCCGCGTGAGTTGGACGATTATGCATTTCCGAAAGCGAATCGCAAGGTGATTGCAATGCTCACCCGTGAATAAATGGCACAGTTTACTTGCTGTCAAACATTTTAGGATCGTAAATCCCTTGCCCGTTCCAAAACATCCAGCCGTAACTGCCCGCATCAGTGGCGGCTTTTTTCTGGACACGATACTGCGCGATCCCAAAATCGCCGCGTCCCGCGTACGCTTGTAACCACAACCGAATTTTGGTGGACGTCTTTTCTGCGGCGCGTTTGTAACTGTTATAGATCACGTCGTACGGACAGAGATTGGCTTCTGTACAATTTTTGATTTGCAAACCGCGCATCAGTAAATCCCGCGCTTCCACCCACGTGTCGGGATAAACCATCGGCGAAAGATAATCTAGGTAGGGACCCAAATCGCGCAGGCGTTGTCCCGTGTGTTGATCATCATCGGTCGCGGTCGTCAAACCAAACACATCCGCTGAAACGAAAACGCCGGTCGGACGCAATTCTTTTTGTGCGCGCGCCAGAAAACCGGTGATCGCCGCGATGCGCGTCTCTTCGTTATAATCGATCCCCCACGCAATTGTGTTGACGATGCCGGGAAAGCGCACGTAATCGAATTGAATTTCCTCAAAGCCCATAGCCGCCAGTTCTTTGGCAAGCGCAATCGCGTAATTCCAATTGTCTTGCACAAAGGGATTAAGCCATTGTTGTCCGCCGTTTTCAACAAAGACTGTTCCGTTCGCCAATCGTGCCGCGAGGTTGGGACGCGCTGAAGCCAGCAAGTTATCTTGAAAGACCGGCAAGCGTGCGATGCAATAGAGATTGTACGCTTTGCAATCTTCAATGACCCGCTTGAGGTCAACTCCCTGCAAGTATGCCGCACCAATTTGCTTGGCAAGCGGAACCTGACTGTCCCACATCAATCGTCCGCGTTCGGCTTTGACGCTGAGAACAATCGCATTTAATTCGGTTTTAGTTGTCCATTCGATTACTTCGCGCCAACGTTCTTCCGTGGTACCAAAGGGAAGATGAATCCCCTTGACGAGAAATGGATTCAATTTGATTTCGCGCTGTATCACACCACTCACGTCCACGCTCGTCTTGCGATAGCCGGGCGCTTTGAGCATCAGCGATGCTTGTGTCGGAACATTATCGAGATGAAATTCACCCTTGGCATTGGTCGCCACAATGGTATTGCCCAAGTATACGAGCGTACCACTAATGGGTTGATTAGTAGACGCATCGAGAACAATTCCATCGAACGTGGTGGGGCGCAAAGCAAATTCCAGATCACCGCCGTTGAATTGCAGACTGATTGGTTCAAAACCATTGGCCGTCGCCGTGATGGTAGAACCCGGCATGATGCGATGCAACGTGGTACGGCCTTGCCCATCGAGCGGAATGGTTTGATGACTTGTTTGCAGTTTGGCGTTGGCAACCGGTTGATTGGTGTACCGATTATGCACACTCACGTTCACCGTGTTCGGCGTGAGCAAAAGATTGAAATTGCCTTGCCCATCGTACGTCACCGCAGTGGGTAAATACCCCGGTGCCTGCGCTGCAAACGATGTGCCGGTTTTAATGCCGCGTAATTCCACCGTTCCTTGGGCATTCGTCATCAATGAACGCGTTCCGACCACCACTTGGACATTGGGCAAGGGTTGATGAGTTTCTGCATCGTAGACTGTAACGATCAAGGGCGTAGGTTGCAATTCAAAATCAACGGCAAAGGTACGTGCGAATAGATCGTTTCCGTTCAGTTCAATTTGCGCCACATCATAACCATCGCCTCGAGCCGTGAGGATCACTGTGCCGCGCGGAATACGAATGGTATAGTAACCTTGCGCATCCGTCGTCGTAACCGAACCCGCCGCCGCAACTTGAATGTGTTCGATGGGGGCGCGGGTTATAGCATCGCGCACAATGCCGGACAATTCGCGCGTTTCGGTTGCGACGTCATACAGATACACACCGATGACTATCAAAGCCAGCAAGAGCAATAAAAGAATTCGCTTGAACATGGCAAGGCATTATACCACATCTTTTCCACACTCAATCCCCCGAATGGCTCATTTGTATCCACAACTCTTGTGCGGTCAGTCATGATCCAATACTAGATTTAGTATTTGTGAAACCAGAAAAATTTTTATTCTTCCGAAATACACTGTGCTTCCACAATTTATTTTTCCGGTACAGGTTATCGTTGTATAAAAATCGAATCTTAAAAACCGGCGGCGCAGATTTCTTTTTTAAGGTTTCCCTCTTGCGTGGCTCACCAAGTTGTAATAGAATGTCTGCGCCCCTAAACCCCACCTTTCTTTCTATTTCGATTGCCATCTATGAATGCACAGGACATTTGGCACGCCACCCTTGGCGAATTACAACTGCAAATGACCAAAGCCACGTTTGATACGTGGGTTAGACCTACACACGCAATTGAGTATAATAATGGTGCGTTGATTGTTGGCGTCCACAGCGCGTACGCCAAAGAATGGTTAGAGAACCGTTTGCAAGCAACCATTCATCGCACCATCACCGGTATTGTGGGCGAGCCAGTAACTATTCAGTACGTCGTTAAAGACAAGAACATTCCCCGTCATGGATCGGCAGACGACGCTGGGAACTCGGAACCGTTACACCGTGCGTTGAACAGTCCGCCGGACGAATCAAGAATGGACGAACAATCCACTGCTCAACTACCCGCCAATGATTTGATGGGACGTGCACGTCCGCTGAATTCCAAGTACACGTTCGCCACGTTTATCGTTGGCAATTCAAATCGGTTGGCGCATGCGGCGGCATTGGCGGTTGCCGAACATCCCGGCGAATCGTACAATCCCTTGTTCATCTATGGGGGGACCGGGTTGGGCAAGACTCATTTGCTTCACGCCCTGGGTCAACACCCGGTCGTGCGAAGCAGACGTGTGCTTTACGTCTCCTCCGAAACTTTTACCAACGATCTCATCAACGCAATTCGCAATCAAACCACCAACGAATTTCGTCGCATCTATCGCGAGATTGATGTGCTGCTGATTGACGATATTCAGTTCATCGCTGGCAAGGAAGCAACCCAGGAAGAATTTTTCCATACGTTCAATCATCTCTATGCCGCCAATAAACAAATCGTTATTTCCAGCGATCGCCATCCGCGCGCCATCCCGACACTTGAAGAACGCGTACGCTCACGCTTTGAAGGCGGTATGATCACCGATATTCAGCCGCCTGATCTGGAAATGCGGATCGCCATTTTACGTACCAAAGCCGATGCGCTCGGCGCCCCGGTCCCCACCGAGGTCATTGACTTGATTGCCCATAAAGTCCAAAGCAACATCCGTGAACTAGAAGGGGCGTTAACCCGCGTGCTGGGATATGCCCAATTGATGAAAGCCACAATGAGTGTCGAATTGGCAAATACGGTGTTGCAAGATATTTTGCGCCACAAGCCGGTAACCGTGGATCAGGTTTTGCAAGCGGTCGCCGATTTTTACAACGTGGATGTTAACGATCTAGCAGGACGCAGTCGCAACAAAGAGGTGGTTTTGCCACGCCAAGTAGCTATGTACTTGTTGCGCGAAGAGACCGATGCCTCGCTCCCGCAGATTGGCGAGATACTCGGTGGGCGCGATCATACCACCGTGATGTACGCCCATGATAAAATCGCTGAGCAAATCGAGATGGATGATAACCGGCGACGCGAGGTTCTCGCCATCAAAGAACGGCTCTATGAGGTCAAAGGATAGGGATCGTCCATTCTCCGTTGGCACGCCAGCGGTCAGATGAAAACAATCGAGGAATTGCGGACGTTCTTTATGAAATTTGTGCGAGTTTCGAAGAGAGGCGTAAATCGTCTCTCTTTTTATGTTTACTCGTAACTACTCACCGCAGAGGCGCAGAGAACGCCGAGTTTCATTTTGTTTTTTTCTCCGCGCCCTCGGCGTCTCTGCGGTAATTTGAGAAGGGCTGAGCAGTTACGTTTACTCACAATCAGTTATCCACAGGTGGAAAACTTGGTGGATGTGTGGATAAGTAGGGTTAAATTGGGGATAACCTAGTCATTATGGGGATAACTTGACATTTGTGCTTAAGGTTTGTGCTACAAATAGTGGCTTGAAGTGCTTGTGTCCACTAGTCGTTGGGCTGAACGAATTTAGTTGACAGCTATTTTGTCACTTTAAAACCCACACAAGTCGCTCACATTACCTTGATCATCAAATACCTATATCTAGATGTAATCCCAAGTCCCAATCCAACAAATCGTGTACTTTGGTACAGTTGTTCACACTCTGCACATTTCCACAAGTCCTACGGTGACTACTAGATCTATTTATTCAAAACACGGAGTAACAAATTAAGAATGATCGTCAACACCAGACTGAGCAAGATTGAACTTGCCAAAGGAAACATGCAAGAAAAATTTTCGCTCTGAAAGACAATATCGCCGGGCAACCGCCCAAGCCAAGACACCCGGCTTGCCAGAATCAGCAACCCACCAATTCCTACAAGGACAATACCTAACCCAAGCAGGATTTTGCCCATCTCGTCCATCAGTTATTCCCTCTTTCGATACAAGGTCAGGAACTTGGTCAGCGCAGGATCGTTGGTCCACTCGATCGGTGCACGTTCGTACTCTTTGACAGAGTCAAGCAAATTACCGTAAATGACAATATACGCTGGTTGGCGTTGGATTACGTAAACTAGATCGAATTTCTCGTGTCCCGGCGTGCCTTGACCTAAAGTTGCTACTGGCAGGCGACCGATGTGCAAGTCGTTGATGCCGAACATATCAATCGCAGGTAATTCAGAAAAGTAGGGTACCTGCCCTGCTGCATCTACCGCAATCCAAGTTCCACGCGGAACATTATTCTTGAGCCATTTCCCCATCGTCATGCGCGCTTCTGTGGCACGCCCAGCGTCAAACCCTCGAATGTAGATACCGTACTCACCTCCCCAGGATGACCACAGAAAAACGAGTCCTGTCAACATAGCACCGGCAATCAAACCGATGTTTTGCACCATCTGTCCACTTGGTCGCATGCGTGTTTCCACAAGGTTTTTCCACATATCCACAAGACCTGTGGAAAACAAGAGATAGAACGTGGACAGAAATGGAACGAAGAATCTTCCCACCGACCAATCACCGCCGACGTAAACGATATACGCGGCGTACGGGATGATGATGGCGGCAAAGTAGGTGCTCCAAAAGAGACGGGAGACGAACGGCGTGGTTTTTGAAACCTGGAACTTGAAACCGGACGTTGCACCGATTAGCGCAACAATCGGCGGCAGGGTAATCAGCCAGCCCAAATGTACGTTGACAAATTGACCAAGATGGTTCCACCCACGCTCGATCTGCGCCGCAGGACCCGATGCCGATACCTTGGCGTGAAACGAATTGGGCAGCAACGATTTATAGTAATACCAGCGACCCAGCCAGTACGGCGCAAAGATCGCTGTGAACGCGATGCCGCGCAGGATGTCCTGCCTAGTGAACAAACGACGTTCGGTTAGCAGATGCCACGCGGCTTGATGTGCAACCGTAATCGCAAAGACGAATAAACCTTCGGGGCGCGTCATTGCAGCGAGCGCAAACAAGATGCCGCTGAATGGAAATCCCGATTGTCCAGTGTCTCTTTGTTCGCGCACGTACAGCAACGCGCCAGCGAAAATCAAAAACGCGAACAAGACGGTTTCCAAACCGCTAATCGCCCACAACACAAACGAGCCGTCTGCGGCGAGTAAGAATGCCGCTAGCCAGCCCGCCCCGCGCGGCGCATCCACGTGTTTGGCAAATCGAATGACAAGCCACAGCAATCCCAAAGCGATTAACGCGCCAATGACCATACTAGTGCGTCCCACATCAATCCCTGCGCCTTCGAGCGGGATCATGCTGACTGTCCAAAGAAAATTGGTAAACCCTTCGACGCGTTCGCCGGGATTGAACACCAAGCCGTGTCCACGAATGGCATTTTGAGCATAGCGGAAGGAGATGTACGCGTCGTCCACCGCATCAGTGCCAAGCGCCCAAAAGTAGAAAAGCGAGTGTGCGAGGAAAAACAAAACAAGCAGTAAGCCAAAGATCGTCGTTAATCGCGAGGATTTCATTCGTCCACGAGCCCAGAGAGATACAAAATTTCCACTGACCATTCACGTGCCTCTTCGGCAAGTTTCATTCGTTGCGCCGGATCGTGTTGGGCCGAATCCCAAACCTGTTCCCAATGCGCCAAGGCGCGTTGAACGTCAACCAGATATGCCGCCTCGTTCATCCAATTAGACGCAAGTTCGGGGACGCTCCATTCGATAGACTGTGAGCATTCTCGAAGCAACTCAGTGATAGCGGCCGAGTCCGGCTTCTCGGTCAGCCAAGCGATGCGCTGAATATTGGCGGCGACACGGACCAAGCGAGTTGGCAATGAGTCTTGCAGATAGTGTTGACGAACTTGATCATGGTCATTCACAGCAACCGCTCCTGCGGCGATTCCGGAAATTTCAAACCCAGATGTTCGTACGCGCGTTTGGTCGCCACGCGCCCACGCGGGGTGCGATCCAAAAAGCCGAGTTGGAGCAAGTAGGGTTCGTACACATCCATAATCGTATCGGCTTCTTCGCTGATGGACGCAGCAATCGTTTCCAATCCAACCGGCCCGCCGCCAAATTTTTCGATGATTGCGCGCAACACTTTGCGATCAACATCATCTAAACCTTTCGCGTCAACTTCGAGCATGGCAAGCGCTTGGCTTGCCACCTCGGCGGTGATCGCGCCATCGGCGCGGACTTGGGCATAATCGCGCACACGCTTGAGCAAACGATTGGCGACCCGTGGTGTGCCGCGCGCGCGTTTGGCAATTTCGGCAACCCCATCTTGATCAATCGCAACACCCAGGATGCCGGCGGAACGTTGCACAATTGTTTTCATCGCGGCGTCGTCGTAAAAGTCCAGCCGATACACGGCACCAAAGCGGTCCCGCAGCGGCGCGGACATCATGGCAAAGCGCGTCGTGGCACCGATGATTGTAAAGCGCGGCAGGTTCAAGCGAATGCTACGCGCGCTGGGTCCTTTGCCAATGACAATATCGAGTTGGAAATCTTCCATCGCCGGGTATAACACTTCTTCGACGGGGCGCGCCAGCCGGTGAATCTCGTCAATGAACAACACATCGCCTTTATGCAAGTTGGTGAGAATCGCTGCCAGATCGCCGGGGCGTTCGATGGCGGGACCGGAAGTCGTCCGAATCGAAACGTGCATTTCATTCGCAATGATATTGGCGAGGGTGGTCTTGCCCAAGCCGGGCGGACCATAGAGCAAGACGTGATCAATCGCTTCGTCGCGTGCTTGGGCTGCCTGGATCAAGATTTTCAAATTTTGTTTGACCTTGTCCTGACCGATGTACTCATCCAGTCGCTTGGGGCGGAGCGAGAGTTCAAACTTGCCTTCGTCTTCGGTTGGTTTCGGCGATACGATACGATCGGGCATGGTCACCTCTGCGCGCATTATACCAAAAATGATGCGAGATGGGAAACTCTTCTTTTGACACGCGTGTTGAATGCGGATACAATTTCTCTAGCCAATTCACCAATCACCTAATCACCCAATTTCCAAACTCAAGGAGGAGTCCAATGCCGGTCAAAAAGAAAATCAAGCGCGCCGCGACCAAGAAACCGGTCAAGCGCGTTGCAAAAAAATCAGCCCCTAAAATTCCTCGCATTACCTACGCCACACTCGCGGTAACTCCTGACGATGACAAGGCGTACGATGCCGCCGTCGTGAAGGTACGCAACGAACTCGGCAAACATTTTACCAACTTTGTGAATGGTCAAGCACGCACCTCAACCGCCGGCGAATTCGTGCATCACAGCCCAGTGAACACGACCTGGGCCGTCAGTTATTTCCCCAAAGGTACACGCGAAGATACACGCGATGCCATTCAAGCCGCGCGGCAAGCGTTTGAAAAGTGGAGTGCGCTGGACTATCGGGAGCGGATCAAGATTTTGCGTCGCGCCGCCGATCTAATCATCGCACGGCGCTTTGAACTCTCGGCGTGGATGGCATTCGAGATTGGCAAGAATCGCGCCGAAGCACTTGCCGAAGTGAATGAGACCGCCGAACTCATTCGCTATTATTGTGAGCGAATGGAATATCACAAAGGATTTGTCTTGCCGCTTGAATCGCCGGGTCCCGGCCAAACGACGGTGAGTGTCTTGCGACCGTACGGCGTGTGGGCAGTGATCGCGCCGTGGAACTTTCCGTTCGCGTTGGCAACCGGGATGAGTGCCGGCGCATTGGTTGCCGGCAATACCGTGGTGTTCAAGCCGTCGTCTGAAACGCCAGTGGCAGGGTATGAAATCTATCGTGCCTTTGCTGATGCAGGTATGCCGGATGGTGTGTTCAATTTGATGGTGGGACCCGGGTCGAGTGTTGGTGTCGAGTTGCAAGAAAATCCCGGTGTGGATGCAATGATCTTTACCGGCTCGTACGAGATTGGGATGAGGTTGTACAAAAACTTTGCGACCAAGTTTCCCAAGCCGGTCATTGCCGAAATGGGCGGCAAGAACCCTGCGATCGTTTGTGCGTCCGCCGATTTGGATGAAGCGGCAGAAGGTGTGATGCGCGCGGCTTTTGGATTCGACGGACAAAAATGTAGCGCGTGCTCGCGTGTGTACGTGGACAATCAGGTCAAAGACAAATTCATCCAACTTTTGGTCGAGTACACCAAGCATCGCGTCAAGGTGGGCGACCCAACCAAAAAAGAAACCTTTATGGGTCCCGTCATCAACCAAGCCGCGCTCGATCTGTTTCTAGAATCGGCGGAGGATGCACGCAAGAGTGGTGGCGTCTTTCACTTTGGCGGAACCCGCCTGACCGAAGGCGATCTGGCAAATGGGTATTTCGTTTCGCCGGCGATTGTTGAACTGCCCAAGACGCATCGCTTGTTCCAAGAAGAATTGTTCTTGCCCTTTGTCGTCATCGCTGGTGTAGATTCGTTTGAGGAAGCCATGACCGAAGCCAACAACTCGTTGTATGGATTGTGCGCCGGCATTTACAGCCATGATCAAAAAGAGTTGGACTATTTCTTTGATCACATCCAAGCCGGCGTAACGTACTCGAATCGCCGGGCGGGTGCAACGACCGGCGCGTGGCCCGGGGTCAATTCGTTTGGCGGCTGGAAAGGAAGCGGCACCACCGGCAAGAGTGCGTTGGGACCCTACTATGTTCAGCAATTTATGCGCGAACAGAGCCGCTGGGTTGTGGCATACAAGTAGTATCCTAGTTGCATATTGATAGGATGGAGATGCGACAAGGAATGGGTTTTAGCCCAGCCCTTTAGAAAACAGCCAAAGGTGCGAGACATTTCCTCGCACCTTTTTTGTTGGATGGATTCAACCGTGATATAATTTGCTTGTGTTTGTAACTCTAGCCCAAAGGACAGATTATCGTCTATGAATATTGCTATGTTGAGCGTTCATACCTGTCCGCTTGCTGCGTTGGGCGGCAAAGAGACCGGCGGGATGAACGTCTATGTGCGTGAACTCGCACGCGAACTTGCGGCGCGCGGTCATTGTGTGGATATTTTTACACGTTCGCAAGACCCGCGTGTACCACACGAAGTTCCCGGCTTGGAAATTGGTGCGCGGGTTTTTCACGTACCTGCCGGCCCCGAAGAGCCGTACGACAAACACCGCTTGTTCGATTATTTACCGGAATTTGTTGACGGCGTGCGTTCAATTATCGAATATGAAGGTTTGCACTACGATGTCTATCATTCGCACTATTGGTTATCGGGCTGGGTGGCGCGCGAGTTGCAAAAATCTCATCCCGCGCCGATTGTGCAAATGTTTCATACACTCGGCATCATGAAGAATCGCGTTGCGCGACGCGGGTACGACCGCGAAACAGAACGCCGCATTGCCATCGAACGCGAGATAATGCAATTTGCGGATCGCATCGTTGCCGCGACGCCACGCGATTGTCAACAAATGATCGAACTCTACGGTGCGCCCAGCAACAAGATCGTAGTTATTCCACCCGGCGTGGATCTAAAACTTTTCCATCCGATTCCGCAAACCAACCCCACTGATTTTTATCCACCGGATAAAGACCACACCGTGCTGTTCGTGGGACGGATTGATCCGATCAAAGGGATTGATGTGTGGTTTCGCGCAATGGCATTGGTGGTGGAAGAAAACCCGGCGTTGCGTGGACATTTGTGTGTTTGCCTTGTGGGGGGCGATGTGGACGAAGAGGCGCCGCCCGATACCGAGATCGCGCGTTTGCAAGCATTGAAAGAAGAATTGGGCATTGGCGATCTGGTAACCTTTTTGGGTCGCCGCTCGCAAGAAGCGTTGCCGTACTATTATGCCACGGCGGACGTTGTGGTTATGCCATCGCTGTACGAATCGTTTGGGATGGTGGCGCTCGAAGCGATGGCGTGTGGAACACCGGTCGTTGCCTCCGATGTGGGCGGGCTATCGTTTGTGGTGCGGGATGGCGAGACCGGCTATTTGGTGCCGGAGAATGATCCGTACATCCTCGCGGCGACGATTGGTTGCCTGTTGCGCGATCCGCAATTGCGGAGACGCTTGGGAACGCGTGGCATTGAGGTTGCACGCGAGTATGCCTGGTCGCGTGTTGCAGACAAGATCGAAGAGTTGTACGCGTCGCTCAGTTTATAATCCTACGAACAAAAAATCGCGCCGGCTCACATAGGTCGGCGCGATTTTGTTGAGGAGAAGATTTTTATTTTTTACTCGAACCACTTGAACTGCTCTTGCTACGCTCACTGCTACTCTTGTGCTCGTCATCATCCTTGTGATCGTCTTCGCTCTTGTGCTCGTCATCATCCTTGTGATCGTCTTCGCTCTTGGAACTCGATCCGCTGGAGGCGCTACTGCTACTCTTGTGATCGTCATCACTGCTCTTGCTCGAACTAGTGCCACTGGACGCGCTAGAACTTTTGGCGCTTGTCACTTGAATTTCGCGGACAACAAACTGACCATTCACGATTGAACCTTCTAGTTTGACCGTGGCGCCAACTTGCAGTGTTCCTTTGATTTCAACATTCTGACCCAGAACATAGGTCTTGCCATCAATTATGATGGTGTTGCCATTGACGCTTTGAACTTGGCCTTGGACTTGAAATTCTGACTTGGATTCGGTTGATTTGGACGACGATGAACTCGAGGTAGTCGAAGACGATGAGGTAGCAGAACTCACGGACGACGATGATGAGGCAGGCGCGGACGAGGTTGTGGTCGCTGACGAAGACGATACAGCGGTGGGTTGTGCCCCCGGATTAGGAAGGGCGGGCTGGGGTTGGCCTAGCGCGACGGAAAGTGCGGTGAAGAAGGCAATCAGGGCTTGAAGTAAATCACTCATTGTTTTTTCTCCTTGGGTCTAAATTCTAGCGCTACTATATCACCTGGCTGGCTCGGTATGGTTAAGTTCGATTTAACTCTGTCTTAAATCTCGGTTAAGCATTCCCAGCCCTGGCGGCGTATGTAAACACAGGCAACTTTAAATCTAGTTTAAGAGACACAGAAGAGCGAGGCAATTTGACGCGCAGCAAATCCTGTGATATATTCACGCCACTTACATCTTTTGACTAGAAAAGGGGCGACACTAATCAGCGACAAAAACCTAAGAATTAACCAAGCGATTCGTGCCAAAGAAGTTCGCGTAATTGACGAAGCCGGCAAGCAAATCGGCGTGATGACTGTTTCCGAAGCGTTACGCCTTGCGCAAGAAAGAAACCTTGATCTCGTCGAAGTTGCGCCGAATGCTCAACCGCCTGTCTGCCGAATCATTGATTTCGGCAAGTTTATGTACGAACGGACCAAAAAAGAGCGCGAGGCAAAAAAAGGACAAAAGTCCATCGAGGTCAAGGAATTGCGGATTCGCCCCAAGACCAACTGGTATCACACCGGGTTTAAACTCAAGCGTGTCCGCGAATTTCTCAAAGCCGGCAACAAGATTCGCGTCCGGGTCATTTTTCGTGCGCGTGAGATTACGCACACAACCATTGGGCGCGATATTCTGGAAAAGGTCGCCGTGGAACTTGCCGATGCGGCGACGGTCGAACAGCCCCCGCAGATGGATGGCAAGAGTTTGGTGATGCTCCTTACTCCCGGTCCTATGAAAGGCGGTCCGGAAGCGGCAAGTGCATTGATCCGTGGAACCAAAGTCGTCGTCCCGCCACCGGAAGAATTGTCGCCATCACCACAACGATGAACACGGGTCGGGGTTCAGCCCCGACTCTTTATTGCAGATTTCTGATGGATGGTGCAGACCGAAACCCTAGCCCCGTGTTTCAACTGCCAGACCCCATCCAAGTGGAGATTATAGAATGCCTAAATTGAAAACTCACAAAGCCACTGCCAAGCGGTTCAAAGTTACCGCCACCGGTAAATTAATGCGTACCCATATCGGCAAGTCGCACCTGCGCCGCCGCAAATCCAAGCGCAACAGGCGCTCGTTCGATCGCCGGATCGAGTACCAGAACGCGGAACGCGCGAAGAAAATCAAGCAACTCGCGCCAACGCTCGACTAAAGTTGGAGATTCGATATGCCTAGAGTGAAACGTGGCGTAGCTTCCCATGCGCGTCACAAAAAAGTTTTGAAACAAACCAAGGGCCAAATCATGTCGCGGCGCTTGCTCTTTCGCCGTGCGAATGAAGCCTTGATCCACAGCAAATACTATGCGACCGTCCATCGTAAAAAGCGCAAGGGCGATTTTCGTCGTTTGTGGATCACCCGGATCAACGCCGCCGCGCGTCCCCTGGGACTCACGTACAGCAAGTTGATCGCGGGCTTGAAAAAAGCCGGCATTGAACTGGACCGCAAGGTGTTAGCGGACATTGCCGTGCGCGACGAGAAAACCTTTGCCAAGTTGGTGGAAGCGGCGAAAGCCTAGTGTGTAAGAGTCGGATTCATCAATGAGCCAATGTATCAAATTTGGTACATTGGCTCATTGATTCACTGCCCCCAATGATTACCAGTCACGCCAACCCCAAAATCAAACACGTCCGCGCGCTGGCGCGCCGGCGTGAACGCTATGCCACGCGCCAATTCATCCTCGAAGGCGTGCGGCTGATCGAAGAGGCGGTGAACGCCAATATCACGCCGATGTTGGTTTTGCACACGTCGCAAGTCGAGGAGGATGCGCGCACGTTGCTCGAACGATTACGTACGATGACGAGCGAGGTGTACGCCGTGAGCGAAGCGGTGATGAAAGAAATATCGAACACCGAAACGCCCCAAGGCATCCTCACTGTCGTGCCGTTTGTCGAATTGCCAATGCCGGCGCAACCTCAATTCGTTTTGATTCTCGATTCGGTGCGCGACCCGGGAAATGTGGGTACGATTTTGCGTTCCGCGCGCGCCGCTGGCGTGGATGCCATTTTCTTCGCGGCGAGTACTGCCGATCCGTACAACGATAAAGTTGTCCGCGCGGCGATGGGCGCACATTTTTACGTGCCGCTACGGGTTGCCTCGTGGCAGATGATTGCCGATGCGATTCCTCACATCGCGCGGGTGTACCTTGCAGACGCGCGCGGCGACCTCGTTTACACGCAAGCCGATTGGTCGCGCCCGGTCGCGCTCATCGTTGGCGGCGAAGCCACCGGCGCGAGCGACGCGGCACAAAAAATCGCCACCGCGCGCGTATGCATCCCGATGCATGGTGGCGTTGAATCGTTGAATGCGGCGATGGCGGCAACAATCTTGCTGTTTCAAGCGGCAAGATAAACGGAGAATGAGCAAACCGGGTGCGAGCGTACCGGGTTGATGAGCTCATTGTTTCACTGATTTCTGGTAACTGCTCAGCCCTTCTCAAATTACCGCAGAGACGCCGAGGGCGCGGAGAAAAAAACAAAATGAAACTCGGCGTTCTCTGTGCCTCTGCGGTGAGTAGTTACGATTTCTGTGGTATAATTCTAGCGCACCAACATTCTTCATCTCTGGAGATGTCGAATGACGAATTGGCTCGTGCGCTATCGCCCTTACCTCTTGATGCTGTTCCTCTTTGTTATTGTCCTTGCCGGGACGATTTATTTGCTGCGCCGACCTGAACCTTCGGCGATGGTCATCACCACGCCTACGCCCAAGCCCACCCCAACGATGGCAACGCTCGTTGTGGATGTCCGAGGTGCAGTGAGTAATCCCGGTGTTTATACGCTCCCGGCGGGGAGTCGCGTGCAAGACGCCCTTGCGCTGGCGGGCGATGTGTTGGCCAATGCCGATACGCGTACGCTCAACTTGGCGCGCAAACTCAACGATGGCGAACAAATTTACGTTCCCGCGCAAGGTGAAGCAACGCCGGTCCCGCCCGCCTCCAGCCGCAGTGCCACATCACGTACTCCCACTCCAGCCGTGCCTGCTGGCAAAATCAACATCAATACGGCAACGCTCGCCGAACTTGACGCGCTCCCCGGCATCGGCGCGTCCATTGGCCAACGCATCATTGATTATCGTACCCAGAACGGGAATTTCCAAAAAATTGACGATCTCAAAAAGGTGCGCGGCATCGGCGATGCGCTGTTTGCGCAAATCAAAGATTTGATCACGGTCGAATAATCCGCGATAGAAAGAAGGCAGACATGAAAAAATTTTTCTGGCTCTTGTTCTTGATCGCTTTGGTTGCCTGCGCCTCACCAGCCCCATCTCCCACGCCACTCCCAGCGACTGCACCTGTCGCATCAGTAACTGCCACTGCACTGCCCGTGCGCTCGCCGGTCAAGCCGGCTGCGCCAGGTCTCGCCGTGCAAGATGCAAAAACAAAAAAACAAACCGATGGCAGTTTGGTCACCACCGCCCAAGTGTCCGCCGAAAACTTGGGGTTGGGGGAAATCAATCTGGCGTACCCCGAGACCATGTTGATGAACGAAAGCCGCACGATCCGGTTGAAACTTGCGCCGGCACAGCAACTCGCCGCGATTACGCCGGTTGCCAAGCCCGCCAAGACGCCTGACCTGCCTAGTTTTGTGTACAAGTTTGGCGGCAATATTGATTTGTATCCATTGATGATCGCTGAACTGCACGCGATCAAATTCGATGTCAAACCTGCCGGACCGCAACGCCGCAACGTTGACCCTACGAAAGAAGTTACTTGGGATTGGGTCATTAGCCCGCTGGCGGCAGGTCATCAAGAAGTTTCGATCGAGTTATCTATCCCCGCGGTTGTGAATGGCGTAGAATCACAACTCAGCACCGATGTATTGAAAAACCTCGCGTTTACGATTGACGTGCAAGCGGTTCAACCTTCGCTCTGGTCGCGCATTTTGGATTCGATCGCTGGGAATGCCGGTGCGATTCTGGTTGCGCTCATCGGTTTACTGGGCACCATTCTTGGTATCGTTGCCAAAATGCAAGCGGACAAAAAATCTGCGCGCGCGTCCAGAAAATAAACGGAGGGGGGATGACGAGTCTCATCAAAAATGGTCGCCTCATCACCGCAACCGATGATTACCGCGCCGACATTTTCATTGAGAACGGCACCATCGCGTTGATTGGCAAAGATTTGAACGTTGTCGCCGATCAGGTGATTGACGCGACCAATCAGTATGTGATTCCCGGCGGTATTGATGTACACACGCATATGGAACTCAATGTGGGCGCCGCCATCTCGTCCGACGATTTTGAAACCGGCACCATTGCGGCGGCGCACGGCGGTACGACGACGATTATTGATTTTGCCACGCAATCGCGCACGGGCACCATGCATGCCGCGCTCGACGCGTGGCTCGCCAAAGCCGAAAAATCGGTGATTGATTACGGCTTGCATATGATCATCGCCAATCTCCCGGACACGCTTTTGCCAGAGATGGACGCGTTGGTGCGCGAAGGAGTTACTTCATTCAAATTGTTCACCGCGTACCCGGAACGTTTGCAATTAGACGATGGCACCATTTTCAAAGCGATGCGGCGTGCTAGCGAGAATGGTGGGTTGATTATGATGCACGCCGAAAACGGAAGTGTGATTGATTATTTCATCCAAAAATTTTTGGTGGAGGGCAAGACGACGCCCAACTATCATCCACTTGCACGCCCGCACGCCACCGAAGCCGAAGCCACTCATCGGTGCATCGCGCTCGCCGAACTGGCGGGCGTACCGATCTATATCGTTCACGTCTCGTCGCGGTACGCGATGGAAGAGATTCGCGCGGCACGGGCGCGCGGTGTCCCGGTCTTTGGCGAAACGTGTCCGCAGTATCTCGCGTTGGCGTACGAACAGTACGCGGATGATCGTTTTGAAGGCGCGCAATTTGTTTGCTCGCCGCCCATCCGTGAACGCGCGAATCAAGAACCGCTCTGGCGCGCGCTAGGCGACGATACGTTGCAAGCGATTGCGACCGATCATTGTCCGTTCATGCTCAAGCAAAAAGAACTCGGGCGCGGAAATTTTACCAAGATTCCGAACGGCGTGCCAGGCGTCGAAAATCGAATGCACATTGCGTATCAAGGCGGGGTGGTGCAGCGCGGCTGGAGTATGAATCGGTTTGTGCAGATCACCAGCACCGCGCCGGCAAAATTGTTTGGCTTGTTCCCGCGCAAGGGTACGCTGGCGGTGGGGAGCGATGCCGATATTGTGTTGTGGCATCCGCATCGCCCGTACACGATCAGCGCGGCAACGCAATTTATGCGGGTGGATTACAACCCGTACGAAGGGATGACGATTGACGGTTCCCCTTCGCTCGTGATGGCGCGCGGACAAGTGATTTTCAAAGACGATCAATTTCTGGGCAAACGTGGGCAGGGGCGGTACTTGAAGCGCGGCTTGACGCAGATTAACACCAAGAGGATGTGATGCCGATTCGAGAATTCTCGCGCGATATTTGGGATTATCTCAACGAAATACCGTATATGCCTTCGCGGCAAGACCGCGATGAGCTGGTTCGGCGGGCAGACGAAAATCCTCGCCACGCCAAACGAATTCACATTTGGGATTATTTTTTTCGCTTGAATCCCAACGATGTAGGCAAACCCCAAATGCGCGAGATTGCGCTGCTGACCCAGCGACGCGAAATCGAATTGGCGGAGAACTCGGCGCGCACGATCAGGATGTTGTGGTTGGCAATGGTTCCGGTCATCGTCGGTGTGGGGTTGACGTACTTTTTGGCATCGCAAAATGATCAAACCCTTCGATTTTCTGGACCCTTTGTCATCGCGTTGGGCGTGAGTCTCTTGATCGTGATTGGTATGCTGTATTGGCGTACTCGCAATCGGATTCAGACGGTCTATCAAGAAATGATTGATGAGTTGCAGAAATCGGTCAGGGCATTGCGGAGCAAGGTGCCTAATCCGCCGGCGGATGATCAAGTCCATCGGTGGTTACAAGAGGATTTGGATTGGCTTGCCAAGCAAGCCATCAAGCAAACGGGGATTGACGCTAGCGCGGTGAAACCAGACAAGGCAGACAATCCGTTGTGCATCTTGGGACCTGCCCAGTTGCAACACCGCGATCTTGTTCCGCGTCCTTTTTTGGACAAGGACGCGGTGGATCTCAGCAAGCACGTCAAAGCCGCGCGATTTGCTTTCCTATCGGGTGATCGGTTTGAAGACTTTTATGGCGTGTACTCGGTCGAGTTTATCATTCTGGGGAAGGATCGGCTAGGTAATTACGGTTGCTTTTTCGATTTCATCACCGGCAAGATTTATGGTGAGCATGTGTCCGAGATGTATTATAAAGATGTGGTTTCGCTGAGCGTGCGCGAAGAGTATCGGCAGGTGAATATGAGTTGGTTGCAAACGCCAACGGTCAAAGCCCCAACGTTTGCAATGTCGTTGGCAAGCGGCAACACGATTGAAATTTCGTTTGCGAGCGCCGAGTATGTGAGTCTGCTCAAGATGCAGTTGCCGGAAGGAACCAACAGTATTGATCCCGCCCAGTGGGTTCGTAACCCGGAAAGCGCCGCCCAAAAAGCCATTGAGGCGTTACGTGCGGAGTTGCAAAAACATAAACCATAGCCGTCATTAAACCAAGACCTTCGAGCATGAGGGAGTCTCGAAGGTCTTGGTGTTTTCATGGGGCGAGAGGGAGTCGAACCCACACGGAGGATTACTCCAGCGGATTTTAAGTCCGCCGCGGCTGCCATTTCGCCATCGCCCCCTGCTATTGAGATTCGATTGTGACCGGGATTTTATTATCGGTTAGAGGAATTGTCAAACAAAGGATGGAAGATCGCGTACATTTCAGACATGGCGCTGGCAAGTCAATTTGCACGTTCAATCTCCAAAACAAATGCCCAAATCGCGCGCGGTCAGAATCGTATCGCAATCGAGCGGCACGGATTTCATTCGTCGCGTGGCTTCCTCCAAGGGAACGTAATTCACGTTGGGCGGATCCAGCGCGACCATAATCCCTGATTGGCCCTCTTCCAAGGCGCGCACGGCGGCAGCACCAAAACGCAATGCAATCAAACGATCGTACGCGTTGGGACTGCCGCCGCGCAAAAGGTGTCCCAGCACCACCACGCGCGTTTCTCGGCCGGACAATTGTTGAATGTCCGCAGCGACTTTTTCGCCAATGCCCCCTAATCGCTCGGCGTGTCCCACCGGTTTTTCTTTGACCACAAAAGTACCGCCAATTGGACGTGCGCCTTCTGCCACAATGGCAATCGTAAAGTTGTAGCCGCGTTCGTCGCGTTCTTTGATTTTGGCGACCACCTTGTTGATGTCGTACGGAATTTCTGGAATGAGAATCACATCGGCGGAACCCGAGACCCCGGCATTCAGCGCGATCCAACCGGCATAACGCCCCATCACTTCGACGATCATGACACGGCCGTGCGAAGAGGCGGTGGAATGCAAGCGATCCAAACATTCGGTGGCAAAGGCAACCGCGGTTTCAAATCCAAAGGTTACCACCGTTCTGTCTAGATCGTTATCAATCGTTTTGGGTACGCCGATCACACGCACCCCTTTGCGCGCGAGGACGCTTGCAATTGCCAATGAGCCGTCCCCGCCAACCGAGATCAGCGCATCAATATGATGCATCCGAAACGCGCGCACCAATTCATCGGAACGATCAATGTACTGAACATGCCCGGCTTCGTCTATGATTGGAAATTCTAGCGGATTGTTGCGATTGGTGGTGCCGATGATCGTGCCACCTAAATGGGTAATCCCGCGCACACGGTCACGCGTGAGACGCACCAGACCACCTTCCACATATTGCTCCGGCAAGAGCAAGCCATTGAAACCATCGCGAATGCCGTACACTTCCCAGCCCCGGTTCAACGCCGAAAGCGCGGTCGCACGAATCACGGCGTTCAAACCAGGTGCGTCGCCGCCGCCGGTACAGATGGCAATGCGTTTAATGGATGAACGAGACATCGAGACCCCCAGTACAATTGACTCAAGTATAGCACCAAGTTGTCAAACAAAAAAATGGGGCGATCAGTGCATCGCCCCACACGAGTTATGGTTTAGGTGTTTCCGTTGCCGCCGGCGTTTCTGGGATCGGTGGTGTGGCAGTTGGCGTCAAGGTTGGTGTAAAGGTGGGCGTGGGCGTCGGTTCGTACGGCGGCGTGTCCAACCAATCTTTGAGTTTGTCCACGTTCGGCGTATCGAGCAGGAACACGCGCGATTGATCGCCGGTGTACACGGCATAGTACGCCATGTTGTTCGGCGATTTGTTGCCGATGGTGATCGCATATTCCTTCTGATCGCTCATCGCGATGCGCACTTCGAGCGTGGGAGTGACGAAACCAAAGGGTGCCAGATTGGTAACATTGGTCAGCACACGTGTGGCTTGCCAGTTTGCCAGCGTGGTCAACACCGATTCCACTTGGAAATTATCCGCGCCTTTTTCGATGGGCAAGGTGACTTGCCAGTTTGCCCGGTCGCGCGTCAAGCGAACTTGGCGCGGCGCACGCAGATCGGCAACTTCCAACGTGGTTACCTGCGCCGGATCGAACTGCATCACGTACGGGCGTGGTGTAATCGTTGGCGTGCCCAATTGCTGGCTCAGTTGCTCCGGCGTTTTGTTCAATTCGAAAAAGTACACATAGCCGGCGAGCAAGGCAAAGATCGCGGCGATAATGAGCGTCGTACGTGGTTTCATGCTAGCGTCTCCCCCACCACACCAATGCACCGATAATGAGGATCACGCCCGGCAACAGCGCGAAACTGGAGAACATGACAAAGTTCATCTGCTCGCCGGTCAAGGTGAGCGGATGCGAATCGGCGGGCTTGGGGGGAATGGTAATCAAGTTTTCTTGCCCAGCAAACCAGCGCGCCGCGTTCAAGAACAAAAGACCATTCCCAAACGTTACCTCTTGACCCGAAGATGTCATTCCCCGGACGCGCAGGTTGCCGTTGGCGAGGAATCCCGAATTGCCAATGATGACCATCCGCATCGCTTTGTCGCCGCGGCCTTCGATGGTTGCGCCGAGATCCAGCGGACCTTTGGCATCCTTGCCTTCGTCCAGTTTGGCGGTTTGGTTCTTGATCGAATCAAAATCCGTCTCGCCCCACGACGCATCGCTAGAGGAAAAGAGCGAGGTTACCGTATAACTGATGTTGCTGGTATCGGCAATCAGCGAGCGGATGCCGGGGAAGAAGGTGCTTTGCCCGGTGAGGTTTTGCGTGACCGGGCTGAACTTGTAACTGTTGATCACCGGCACTTGCGGCCGCCCAAACGAACCGAACTTGGGATCGTACACCAAATCATTGCGCAACGTAACGCCGTACGCTTTGAGAAAATCGTCGAAACCGGTTTGCACGCCGGGATCGAGCATCAAGAACAATCGCCCGCCGGTGGCGAGATAGTTCTGGATGTGTTGAATTTCTGCCGGATCGAACGCGGCGACTGGGCCCGCCACCACCAGCGCGGTCGCATCGGCGGGGATCGTTTCGGTGATCGTCTTGAGATCGAGCAGAACGGCTTTATAGTTGTTCAATTCAAGACCATTCTTCAAGCTGCTCAAGCCGTTATCGCTGGAATCGTCCAAACTGCGTTCACCGTGGCCCGTCGTAAAGTACAGCGTCGGTTGTTTATCGGACGAAACTTTGAGGAGCGCGTTAGTCAAACTTTGTTCGTCAATTTGGAACACATTTTCACGCCGCGTCCCCCGTTCGAAAATAATCGTCCCATCGTACTGCACCTTGTAATCAATGGCGAGCTGTGGCTCAGCGTCCAAATCAATCATCTTGTAGTTGAGTTTATCGGTGTAATGCGTGTACTCGCGTAACCGATCATCCAACTCTTGTTTGCTGGTGGGGTTGGATTGTGAGAAGGAATAGAATGCCAGCACATTGACCGGCTCTTTCAACTCTTGCAGGGTTTGAATGGTCAAGGGCGAGAGGGTAAATGTTTTATTGGCGGTGGTGTCGTAACGATAGGCGTAGCGAATGCCCAAAAAGTTGACCAAGCCGACGATGCCGAGGAACAAGGCGGTCATGAGCAACGCGTTCGATCCATAGCGCGCCCCGCGACTGGTGACCACGTTGCGTACCGCCGCGAACTTGGTGGTGAGATACAAGGCGAAAAAGATCACACCCAAACCGGCGAGCAAGAGCAATCGCTCGCGCGGTTGATTGCCGAGGAAGAACAAGATCACTGTCGCGACCCACAGCGCAAGCGCGACCGCGCCAAAATAATCAGCCCATTCGAGTAACCGTTGGCGGATCATCGCCACCTCCTAGTTTGAAGAGCCTGAGTTGCAAAGAAGAGTGAAACGACAACCACGCTCAAGGCGTATAGAATGTCGGTGGAATTGATTACGCCCCGGAAGAAATCCGGATAGTGGCGAGGGATGGCGATGAAGTTCAAAACATCGCTCACCAACCCGGTTCCGATCAGATTGGTGAAGGCATCGGCCACCCACATCACGATCAAGATGCCCATACTGACCACCGCGGCAATCACTTGATTCTGGGTCAGCGAGGAAGCGAACACCCCGACGGCGAGAAATGCTGCGCCCATCAAGATGAGTCCCAAGAAACCGGTTGCCAAAGGTCCATAATCGGGAGGACCGAATACGACCAGAATCAAAACATAGTACACCATCGGCAATATGAACATCACCAGATACAAAATCAAACTGCCCAAGAATTTACCTACAACAACTTGCCAATCGTGCAAGGGTGCCGTGAGCAACAGTTCCAACGTGCCCATTCGTTGTTCTTCGGCAAGCAAGCGCATCGTCAGCGCGGGTGCCAGCAAGAGAAAGATAAAGACAATCGTTACGAGCAGATTGCGCATCGAGGCTTCGCGGCTAAAGTAGATATCGAAGGAAAAGAACACGCCGGCTAGTGCGAGAAATCCCGCGCTCAACACGTACGCCAGCGGCGAGGCAAAGTACGCGCGCAGTTCACGCCACGTAATCGTCCAAACGTTTCGCATCTTATACCTCCTCCTCAGTGGTCGTGAGTTTGAGGAAGATATCTTCAAGAGTGAGACTCACGGGGCGCAACTCAAGAACCCCCCAGCCGCGTTGGACTGCCATCGCGGCAATATCGGTGCGGCGATCGGTGCCGGGATTGGTTTCGATTTCGTACACGCCGCCCTCTTTGGCTTGAACGCCTAACACGCCTTGAATTTTTTCGAGTTCGGTAGGAATCTCTGGCGCGGCGTGTGCCACTTGCAAATGAATGTGTTCGGCGCCACGCACGCGCGATGCCAATCGTTCCGGCGTATCTTCCGCTACAATCTTGCCTTGGTTGATAATCAATACACGCGAGCAGGTTTGGCTCACTTCCGGCAAAATGTGCGTGCTGAGCAGAACAGTGTGATCGCCGGCAAGCGATTTGATCAAATGCCGAATCTCGATGATTTGCTTGGGGTCGAGTCCGATGGTGGGTTCATCGAGGATCAACACTTTGGGATCGTGAATCAGGGCTTGAGCAATTCCCACGCGTTGCCGTTGCCCTTTGGACAATTTGCCGATCAACACATCGGCTTTATCGCCAATGTTTGTCATCTCCATCACGCGTTCGATAGCGTCATCGCGGTTGGAAACGTGGCGCAAGCGCGCGGCAAAATCAAGATAATCCCACACCGACATTTCGGGATAAAGGGGAACACTTTCTGGCAAATAGCCAATCCGCTGGCGGACTTCGATTGAGTCATGGAACACGTCAAAGCCCGCCACGCGCGCCGTCCCGGACGATGGCGGCATATAGCCAGTGAGGATCCGCATCGTCGTGGTCTTGCCCGCGCCGTTGGGGCCCAAGAAACCGAGGACTTCGCCTTTTTGCACGTCGAAGGTTACGTCACGCAACGCCTCGTACGGCCCGTACATCTTGCCGAGGTTATGCGTTTCAATCATCGCCGTGCCGTTACTCGATGTTTCTGGCATAGGCACTCCTGTCATTCTAGATTGCAGATTTTTGATTTCAGATTAGCACAGAATCACACTGTACAAGCACCAACATTAACACACGTGAATGAAATGGAGATTAAAGCCGGATTAGAACGCGGCTAGATGTTGCATCGCGCGTGCAATGCGCCGCAGCGTTCTTTCGCGTCCCACCAGTCGTATGGAGCCCATCAGCGGTAGCGAGACCGTTTTGCCGGTCACCGCCACACGCAAGGCGCCGAAGAACTGGGCATATTTCATTCCAAGTTGATCAGCGGTGGCGCGCAATTCTGCTTCGATCTTTTCTTCGTTGTCGAACGCGGGGTATTTTTCCAGCACGTTTTGCGCCGCGCGCAATGCGGCAAGCGTGGATTGGGCATCCATTCCTTTGCCGATTAAAAGTTGCGGGTCGTACTCCAAATCATCGGCGAAAAGAAAGTCCGCCATCGTAACCGCATCAGTCAATTTTTTCATGCGCTCTTTGATGAGCGGGATGAGTCCGCGCACAGTTGCCGGGTCAGGATGAAGATTCGCGCGTTCAAAGAACGGCATCAAACGATTCGTCAAATCGTCATCGCTGAGTTGGCGAATATAGTACCCGTTCATCCAATCGAGTTTGGCTGGATCGAACACGGCGGGCGCATGCTCAATGCGATCCAGCGTGAATACCTCAATCAATTGCTCACGCGTGAACAATTCGGATTTGTCATCCAGCGACCAGCCGAGCCGGGCAAGAAAGTTAAACAGCGCTTCCGGCAAATATCCTTGATCGCGGAATTGCAGGACGCTGGTGGCGCCGTGCCGTTTGCTCAACTTTTTCTTGTCCGCGCCCAGCACGTTGGGTAAATGACCGTGCGGCGGAATTTCCCAGCCGAACGCCTGATACAACAACACGTGTTTCGGAAACGAGGGAATCCAATCATCGCCGCGCATCACGTGTGAGATTTTCATCAAATGATCGTCCACGACGACGGCGAGATGGTACGTGGGAAAGCCATCGGCTTTGAGCAAGATTTGATCGTCCACGTCCTTGTTGGCAATCGTCAAATCGCCGTGAATAAAATCGTGCAAGGTCGTCTTGCCTTCGCGCGGCACCGCCAACCGAATCACTTTGGGTATCCCGGCTTTTTCGTACTCGGCGCGCTGTTCGGGTGTGAGATAACGGCAATGATAATCGTAGCGTGTTTGTTCGCCGCGCGCCTGTTGTTCTTTGCGCATCTGTTCTAGCCGCGCTTCACTGCAATAGCAATAGTACGCCGCGCCCTTGGCAATCAACTGTTCGGCGTGGGTTTTGTAAATATGCAAACGTTTGGATTGTTCGTACGGTCCGTAATCACCGCCGACATCTGGACCCTCGTCCCACTGCAAACCCAAAAAGCGCAACGATTCGAGAATGAGTTCCAGACCATTCTCCACTTCGCGCGCTTGGTCGGTATCTTCGATGCGGACGATAAATTTGCCACCGGTGTGCCGCGCCCACAAATAATCGAACAAGGCGGTGCGAATATTACCGATGTGCGGCGCGCCGGTGGGACTGGGTGCAAAGCGTACGCGAACCTCTGGCATTGTAACCTCAATTCATCTACGAATCACCAATTACGGTGTTGGCGTGGTTGCCGGTGTCGGCGTTACGGTGGGTGGCGGTGGTAAACCAATTTCGATGAAAACCAGTTTGCCTTCTTCAATCGTTACGCGCGATGAAATAGGTTGACCTTGCACGCGGATGATGTAATCGCCGGGCAACAAATCGGCAAGCGCAAAATTTTCGCCGATTTCATCGTCCGCGTTGACCGCGGGGTATCTATCGCGGCTGTACGTCTCGGTCGTAAAGCGTCCGCCATCGCCGTTCGCACTGACGATGTTGACGACCGCACCGCGCATCAGGTTGCCCCGATAATCGGTGATGCGGCCGGCAAGTGAGCCGCGCCCGGCGAGCGGCGTCATCCACAAGATGGGATTGCGCGTGTGCGCGTAATCGTTGACGCCGAGACGTACCTCAAAATGAACGTGGGGTCCCAACGCCACACCGCTCGCGCCAATCTCGCCAATCAAATCACCGCGCTTGACCACAGCGCCTTTGGCGACGCCAATTTTACTCAAGTGTCCGTACAACGCAAAAACTTTTTGACCGTTATACGTTTGGGCGAGTTGTAGCACAATAACTTGGCCGTAATAGCCGCCGCTATCCGGCGAAAGATCGCGCCCACAAACTTTGTTGCCGTCATCACCACACATCGGTACCGTGTCCGTCCCAGCCACTACAATCGTTCCATCGGCAACGGCGTACAGCGGCGTACCCATCGGATTCTCAAATTCTTGTCCGTGATGCACATCCAAATCGCCTAGCCGCGTTGTACCGTACAAATAAACCGAGGAAGGCGATAAGCGTTCTGCGGGCGGTTGCACCGGGCGTCCCATCAAAAAATGTTGAACGACCGGTCGCCCGTTCGATGTCGGCGTTCGATTGAGGGGTGGTGCGGGCGTGGTAGGTTGCGGTACATAGGTAGGTGTGCGCGATGCGGGTGGGGCAAGGGTGATCGTGGGAAAGATGGCGCGAGTGGCGGTCAACGTCGGTGTGGGAGATGAGGCAACCGCAACCCGTACGAGGTTGGGTCCCACCATCAAACCCAACGCCACGGTGCCGCAGACGCAGCCGATTATGATGCCAATGACGATGGCAAGGATGACTTGTTGAGCAGTCCGACTAGTGAACACGGTCGAGGATTATAGCACAGGGGCAAACAAAAAACAAAGACGCGCTCTATGGGATTTGTAACTCGAACAGCGACCCAATGGCGTAGGTTACGATTCCCACCCCAAGCCCAATCAAGAGCATTTCCATACCACTGCGCAGCCAATTGCGCCCGGTCACCAACACCTTGGATGCGCCCACTCCAAAGTACGCCAGCGATGAGATGATAAACGATGCAATGACCGCCGGCATACCATCGGTGAAGAAGAAAGGGACCACCGGAATGAATGCGCCTAGTGCAGTGAACACGCCCGCGCTCAATCCCTCGCGCCAGGGATTGGGAAAGGTCTCTGCCGATAACCCCAATTCTTCCGATGCCAGAGTTTTCAACATTTGTTCCGGATTCTCTGCCATCCGCGCCGCCAATTTTTTTGCTTCATCCGGCGTAAAGCCCTTGAGTTCATAGAACAATGCCATCTCTTCACGCTCTTGCTCAGGATCGGTTTCCAGTTCCCGGCGTTCACGCGCGATTTCTGCTTCATACACCTCGCGTTCGGATTTGGTCGCAAGATACGCCCCCGCGCCCATCGAGACCGCGTTCGCCACGACTGCCGCAATGCCGCTGATAATAACAAATTGCGCGCTCGCACTTGTCGCGCCAGCCACCCCGGCGACCACACCAAACACCGAGCCGAGTCCATCGTTCATTCCATAAATCGCTTGACCAATCCAGCCCCCGCCGCGCACGTGCCACTTTTCGGTCTTCATCATCGCTTCAAGCCGAGCGACGGGGGCGGGCGGTTGCGTCATCTCGCTCAAAAGTTTGGCGTGCGTCTTTTCTTCGATTTCGGTGGTACGCACGGCAGCGCGATCTTTTTCTTCGGTTGTCGCTTGCATCAGGTCCGCATATGCGGAGGTATCGGAATCTTCCATCGCTTCGATCTGGCGCAACGCATTCTCCGTTCCCGATTGCACCCAGATCCAGCGGCGGAGGCGTTCGATCAGAGTCTCGCGAAACACCGGCGGTGCGCTGCCCAGTTCGCGCAAACGCGCCGCCCAGGTTTCCGCGTGGCGCTCTTCCGCTTCGGCAAGGCGGATCAGGATGTCTCGCTGTTCCCGGGAACGCGCGCGCTCTGCCAACGCACGATAGGTTTTTGCGCCGGCAATCTCGCGTTTCCACGCGGCTTGCAAACCCGTGATGAGTTTGGTTTTGTCGTTCATTGTGAATCCCTTGGTTTGTTGCGGTACCATTCCAACGTGCGGCGCAATCCTTCGCGAATATCCACGCGTGGCTCATAACCTAACAATTTGCCGGCGCGCGTAATATCCGCTTGGGAATGCCGCACATCGCCGGCACGCGCAGGTCCATAATGCGCCGGCAAATTTTGATGCGTGAGTTCATTCAACAACGTAATTAATTGATTGAGCGTTGTTCGCTCGCCGCAAGCGATGTTGACCATCGTCGCGCCATCTAGTTTAGCATGAGCGGCAAGCAAATTGGCGTGCACAACATTTTCCACGTACGTGAAATCGCGTGATTGCTCGCCATCGCCAAAGACCGGGTACGGCTTGCCTTCAATCGCGCACGTGCAAAACTTGGCGATGACGCCAGCGTACTGCGTGGTAGGGTCTTGACGCGGTCCAAACACGTTAAAGTAGCGCAGCGAAATGGTGGAGAGACCATACAGTTGAGTAAAGGCGCGGGCGTACATTTCGCCGGTCAATTTCGCAATCGCGTATGGCGACAAGGGTGTGGGCGTCATTGTTTCCACTTTGGGCAACGTGGGTGTATCGCCATACGCGGACGATGAGGCGGCGTACACCACGCGTTTGACGCCGGCATCGCGCGCCGCGAGCAGAACGTTCAGCGTGCCGGTGATATTGACTTCGTTGCTCTCCAACGGATTTGCCACCGAGCGTGCAACGGACGGCAACGCGGCTTGATGAAAAATCACCTCTACGTTCCGCACCGCAAAGCGCACAGTGGTCAAGTTGGTTACATCGCCTTCGAGCAAATCAATTTGATTGATGATAGTTTTGATGTTTTCGCGATGCCCGGTGGAAAAATTATCCAACACGCGCACATCCCATCCTTGTGCTAGCAATCCTTCAACAAGATGAGAGCCGATAAACCCGGCACCACCGGTCACTAATGCTTTGGGCATTGCTTCTCCTAAAAATGGAGGACAAATTTGGAAATTTGTCCTACGTCATCCTGTTTGTAATCGCGCGATTCATTGCGTCGCGTAAACGTGGCGATCAATCGCCATACTACGAACAACAACTCTTACGTGTTCCAATCTCGATCGTACAAGAAATCAATGCCAATCGTTCGCGCGCTCAACTTGGCAACCGGCGGTGGTACGCGTTTGAAATGATTGCGCGCCATCAACGTAACGATGCGGCGAACGATGCGTTCATCAAAGCCCATCGCAATCACATCTTCAATGCGACGACGTTCGTCCACCAGGTGATACAAAATCGCATCGGCTTGATCGTACGTGAAACCGAGTTCGCCTTCATCCGTTTGGCCTTGCCACAGATCGGCGCTGGGGGCTTTGTCAATGATCGCTTGGGGTACACCTACCACACGCGCAAGTTGGCGCACTTGACCTTTGTAGAGATCGGCAATCGGCTGAATGGCGGCGGCGTTATCGCCAAATTGCGTGGTATACCCCAACAACGCTTCGGTCTTGTTGGAGGTGCCAATCACCAATGCGCGAAAATCTTCCGATTGATCGTACAACACCATCATTCGCACGCGCGCCATTACGTTGCCACGCCGCCGTGCATCGCTGGGAACATCCTGGGCAAGGTACGGCTCAACCATCGGCGTAATTTCGATGAGGCGCGTGGCGATGCCCAGTTGTTGGGCAACGGCTTCGGCATCCGCGCGACTGGCTGGGTTGCTGGTGCGATAGGGCATAATCAGTCCCAGCACATTATCTTTGCCCAGCGCTTCGACCGCGAGAAATGCAACAAGCGAAGAATCAATACCGCCGGACAAACCGAGGATGCCGCGCGAAAATCCCGCGCGCGTGATTTCAGCGCGAATAAAATCCACAATCATTTTTCGCGCGAGCGTGGTATTGATTTGGAGAAATGAATTCAGTTCAGTCATTTCATTCCTTATCCGGTCGGTGGTCGAGTTCAAATTTGGCAACGCGCCCTAGTTCGTGGCGGACCAACTCGCGTTGTTCATCGCGCAAGAGTGGCAAAGCCAACCGCGCGCGGCGCAACGCATCCGTGTCAATCTCGGCAACGAGGAAGGCTTCTTCAAATTGTGGCGCGGCAACAATCGTTTTGCCATCGGGTCCCAGAATGCAACTGCCGCCCCAGAATTGAATGCCGTCTTCCATCCCCACCCGGTTGCTGTAGATGACGAACGTGGTCAGCATCTCGGCGTAGGTGCGCAGAAAATTTTTTACTGTTTCGGCGTTGGCGACTTCATCTTTGAGCGAGACGCCATAGCCGGGACTTGCCGAGACATCAATCAAAATATCTGCGCCGTCTTGCCACAAGACGTATGGCGATGAGAGGTGCCAGGCGTCTTCGCAAATGAGCAAGCCCACGCGTCCCAAACGCGTGTTGAACGCGCGGAACGAATTGCCCGGGGCAAAGAATCGTCCATCGTCAAACAGGCGATAGGTGGGCAAGTACACTTTGCGATGCACGTGTAGGATACGTCCCTCGGACAAGTAGGCGGCGGCAATGTAATAACGATACCGGGCATCCTCTTCGACAAAGCCGATGACGATGTCTAGATCACGACTGGCGGCGATAAGCGTGGCGAGACGCGGATCATCGGCTTGGGCGCGCGCGGCGACATTAGGGACCAAGTCTTTGAGGTAATAGCCGGTGAGCGCGAGTTCGGGAAAGACGAGCAGATCGGCGTGCTGGGATTTTGCCTGATCGGTCAGGCGCAAGATGTGTTGGAGGTTGGCGTCCACATCGCCAAGATGTGGCGCAAACTGGGCGAGGGCAAGTTTGTGTTTCATCAGCGCCATTATACCGCTTTAGCACCGTTTGGCAAAACGTGCCCCGCGATTTGCGTAAATTCTCATTCTCTGTTATAATCGCGCGCGTTCTTGAGAAGAGAGAAAAAATCCTCTTTGAAAGCAAAAGACCTTTTCGCCCGCGCCCCGTGCGGAGCAAACCCAGGGAAAGGAGACCCTCACCTTGCTGTACGAATTGATGTACGTTGTCCGTCCCACTGTTGACGAACAAGCCCTTGCCGCCGTGAATGAAAAAATCGAAAAATTTATTACCTCAGGCGGCGGTCAACTCCTCAAGCGTGAAGACTGGGGCAAACGCCGCTTGGCTTATCCCATCGTCAAATTCACCGAAGGATTTTACAGTGTCCTGCAGTTTGATTTGCCTTCGCAAGCAGTGCGCGAGTTGGATCGCTCACTCAAACTGACGGAAGAAGTCTTGCGCTTTCTCATTACACGCGTGGAAGGCGCGTAAGGAATAGGAGTCCACGAATGGTCGAATCGAATCAGCCGGTAGAAACCAAACCCACCGAGGAGCGCAAAGCTGTCGCGCCGCAACGCAATGGACAGCGTCGCGGGGTACGCTTTGGGGGACCACGCGCGCCGCGGGTCTGTCCCTTTTGCGCTCAAAAAGCCAAAACGATTGATTACAAGCAAGCCGATCTGTTGCGGCGCTATTTGACGGATCATGGCAAAATCAAAGCCCGCCGCAAAGTGGGGACGTGCGCCAAACATCAACGGATGCTCGCCGTGGCGATCAAACGTGCACGCCACGTGGCGCTGCTTCCCTTTGTGGCGGAATCCCTGCGCGGCGAATAAAGGCTCTGCATCGTCGCCCCGTGACGCGCGTGCTATTCGCCCGCGTCACGGGTTTATCATTGATTCGAGGAACGAATGCCTAAATCTTCCAAACGGATTCCCCAAGAAACTCGCAAACAACTTGCTCATCGCAGACGAGAAGAACGTCAAGAACGAATGCTGTATCTGGCTTTGGGTGGCGTTGCTCTTTTGCTCTTGCTCGTTTTTGGAATCGGCTATTATCAGGAGAATATCGGCAAGCTCAATAATCCGATTGCGATTGTCAACGGCAAACCCATTACCGTACGCGAATATCAGGCACAACTGCGTTACATGTCCGCGAACTTGATGGGGCAATTGCAAGAACTATCAACGAGTCTTCAGCAGATCAGCACCGATCCCACACTTGCGTATTTCAAATCGTCATTTGAACAACAATACCAAAAAGTGGCTATTCAGCTGATCACCCTTCCCACCGATCAACTAGAGAGTATGATCGAAGATGAATTGGTGCGCCAAGAAGCAGCGCGGCGCGGTCTCACTGTCAGTGCAGATGAAGTTGAAGAGCAACTGGAAAAGTATATTGGCTATCAACGTCCCACGCCCACCCCAACTGCCGGCCCTTCGCCGACGCCAACCAATACGGCGACGCCGACCCAAACTCCAACTATTACGCCAACGTTTACGCCATCGCCATCGCCCACCGGCACCATCACACCTACGACGCCAACAGTAACGCCGACCTTGGGACCCACTGAAACGCCGTTCCCTACCGCCACACCAATGTCGTACCAGGGTTATCAAGACGAAAAGAAAAAATATTTTGATACCCTTGCCAAGAATGCCCAAGTCAGCGAATCCGACATTCGTAAAATGATCGAAGCGGCATTGCTTCGCCGCAAACTGCAAAAAGCCATTGGCGATGAGGTTCCCCCGACCGCAGAGCAAGTCCAAGCACGACACATCTTGGTCAAGACCTATGAAGAAGCCCTCCAAGCCAAAGCGCGGCTGGATAAAGGCGAAGACTTTGCCACGGTCGCCCAGGAACTCTCAACCGATACCGGCACCAAGGATCAAGGCGGCGACTTGGGTTGGTTTCCACGCGGGCAGATGGTCAAGGAATTTGAAGATGCCGCCTTTGCGTTGCCCATCAATCAAATCAGTGATCCAATTACGACCACTTTTGGAGTCCATCTCATCCAAGTGCTCGCCCGTGATCCGAATCGTCCGCTGGAGCCCGCCGCCTTGCAACAGAAACAAACGAACGCTTTCGACGAGTGGCTCCAGAAACTTGTGCTCGATCCCAACACCAAGATCGAACGTTTTTACAAAGATGAGTATGTTCCTGCCGAAGTGAAAAAGATACTCGCTCAAATCAACGATCAAATGCGTTAGAAGCCCAGGGCTTGAATCCTTCAAGCCCTGTTTGTTTACTTACGGTGCCAATGCCTACTCCAATTCCTTCGCTTAAATACGAATACACTTTTTGGCGACGTGGTTATCGTACGGTTGCCGGGATTGATGAAGCCGGGCGTGGTGCGTGGGCGGGTCCCGTGGTTGCCGGCGTCGTGATTCTTCCGCGCGTTCAGCGCATCCAACGTTGGTGGTCGCGCCTCCCGTTGAGTGCGTTAGCACGTGCGCGCGATTCCAAACTCCTCTCGCCAAGTCAACGCGCCGCGCTTTTCGAACCGATTCGCCAATGTGCATTGGCGTACGCTACCGGCTTTGCCTCGCCTGAGGAAATTGATGCGCTGGGCATTGTGCCGGCAACGCGCTTGGCGATGGGTCGTGCCATCGCGTCGTTACCGATTGCGCCGGCGGCATTGCTCATTGATGCGCTCGTACTCGATCAAACGCACTTGCCACAACAGGCGATCATTCACGGCGATCAACTTGTTCTCTCGATTGCGTGCGCCTCGATTCTTGCCAAGGTTACCCGGGATCGTTGGATGATCGAATTGGATGCGCAGTATCCCGGCTATGGTTTAGCGCAACACAAAGGGTATGGCACCGCCGCCCATCGCGCCGCGCTCGATCGGTTGGGCATTTCAGACATTCATCGCCATTCTTTCGCACCAATCCAAACGCGCGTGCACGAACAAAAATAGGAGCGAACCCCTCGCTCCTATTTAATCAGCGCTGCTTCAATGGCTTGATCATCCACGCGGCGGATTACCTCATTACGCCGCTTGAGCCAACGAGGTAAATGGATCAAGCCGGCAAGTTGCCCCCGCAAGCGCGCGCGCGCCGCCGCGCCGCGCCAGTGCTTCAACGCATCGAACGTAATGTTGAATTGCGCGCGTAAAATCTTGCGCCAATATTTTTTCCAAAGCGACGCGGGATAATTTTTTGCCAACACCAAAATAAAATTGCGTCCCACATAGAAACTGCCGTACGCGCCGCCGCCGGTCGCGCTGATGTGATGATAGACAATCGCGCGCGGGGCGTACACAATCGAATAGCCCGCCCAGCGCGCGCGCCAATTCAAGTCCACGTCTTCCAAGTTTGCGACAAGGGCTTCATCGAACAAGCCGATGTCATCCAGCATCGCTTTGCGATAGGCGACCGCGCCACCACAGCCCCCAAAGATTCCGTCCGCATCGTCGTACTGTCCGCGATCTGGTTCCCACACGCCGCGATTGCCGGGCACCCCGTCCACGCGATAGAAATCGCCCGCGCTGTGAATGTGATCGCGGCGATCAAAGAGGCGCAATTTGCAAACGACCATTCCGGCATCGGGATGCTTGGCAAATGCATTCGCGATTTCTTCGAGCCAGTGGGGATCGGCTTCGGTATCGTTGTTTAACAAGACAATGACCTCACCCTGCGCCGCGCGAATGCCGGTGTTGACGGCGTACGCAAACCCGCGATTCTTGCTCAAGGCAATCACCCGAACTTCTGGATAATCGTTTTTCAGTAATGCGCGCGAGTCATCCGTTGAAGCATCGTCCACGACGATGGTTTCAAAATTGCGAAAGGTTTGAGCGCGCAGGGCATTGAGACACGTGGGGAGAAAACGGATGCCATTCCAGTTGGGGATGATTACGGAGAACATTTCAGGTTGCCGATTTGAGGTTTGCAAAATAATCTTCTAATGCTTCTTGCCACGGCCGCAGTTTGATTCCCAACGCTGTTGCGGCGATAAAGTTGGTGAGCGCACCGTAGGCAGGCGGCGTCGAGGCGCGTTGATACTCGGCTAATTTGGAACGTTTCAGTGGCACATTCAAGCCAGCCAGTTGCAAAATTTTTTCCGCCCAATCGTACCGCGAAGCGCTGCCTTCACCAACGAGATGATAGATGCCGTAATGTTGCGTCTCGATGAGTTGCGCAATCGCGCGCGCCAGATCGGGCGCGTGGGTGGGATTGCCAATTTCATCGTCCACGACCGTGAGCGCGCCGTTTTGCTTTGCCGCATCGAGAATCTTGGTGACAAAGTTGGCACGCCACGTGGAGTACAGCCACGCAATCCGCACGATGTAGAATCGGTTGAGCAACAGCTCTACAAATTTTTCGCCGGCAAGTTTGGATTGACCGTACGGATTGATTGCGCGTCGTTCGTCCCATTCAAAATACGGCGCGCCCTTTGTCCCATCGAATACTTCGTTGGTGCTGACGTACAGCATTGCCGCCTCAACCCGTTGACACGCCAAGGCAACGTTTTGCGTTGCCAGCGCGTTCGAACGGTACGCGGCAAGTGGATCGCGTGCGCATCCGTCCACATCGGTCATTGCGGCGGTGTGGATCACAAGATCGGGATGGATGCTGGCGAGTCGTTCAATTTCGCGTGACTGGGTCAGGTCCCAGTCCGGCAAATCCACGCCGATAATCGTGTGGGTGGGGCTCAGCGTGCGCTCGAGTTCACGTCCCAGTTGTCCCAAAATTCCGGTAATGACGATTTTCATCGGTGGACTGATTATATCAGGTTTTGGGAAAATGAGGTAATCGTTTTTTAGTTTGACGCACCCTAGGGCGTAGGGTATAATCAAACTAGATCGAATAGGAGAAAGGGAAACGATGACGGAAGAAAAACGCTCCTGGTGGCAACGGGTGCGCGGAGTATTGCACGGACCTGTTTTGGTGGGTGTCATTGCGGCGGCAATGGCGATTGCGCTCTCGGTCTTTGGAATGATTCGTAATCCAGAAGCCGCTCCGCTGAATCTACGCTCCCTATTCCTTGTGGTTGTGCTTGCGGGGGGTAGTTGGGGTCTGATCGCGTGGGCAATCGCCACCGCCGCGGTGGAAGCCGGGAAGGATGACTAGCCATTCCTAACGAACCAACGTTCTGATCGCGTGCGTTGGTTCGTTAGTTTTCAGGAGGAAAAATGCAAGCCGTAGTGATGGCAGGCGGCGAAGGATCACGCTTGCGTCCTCTGACGCTCAATCGTCCCAAGCCGATGGTGCCCATCGCGAATCGTTATGTGATGGGACATATTGTCGAACTGCTCAAACGCCACACCATCAACGATATTGTCGCCACGCTCCACTATCGCTCCGATGATATTCAAAATTATTTTCGGGATGGCTCCAACTTGGGCGTTACGATCAATTACTCCACCGAACCGCATCCACTTGGCACGGCGGGCTCGGTCAAACTTGCCGAAAAGTTTTTGACGCGCAAAGAGCCATTCCTCATCATCAGCGGCGATGCAGTAACCGATTTCGATCTCACGGCGATTATGAACTTTCATCAGCGGGTTGGCGCAGCGGTAACGATTACGTTGTATCACGTGCCCAATCCGCTAGAGTACGGTGTCATCATCGTGGATGAGCAAGGACGAATCAAACGTTTTCTCGAAAAGCCATCGTGGGGTGAAGTGATTTCAGATACCGTCAACACCGGTATTTACGTCTTGTCCCCTCAAGTGTTGGACTACATCGAGGCCGGCAAGCCGTTTGATTTTAGCAAAGACTTGTTTCCTATTTTGATGAAAAAAGGTCTGCCGTTGTACGGTTATGTTGCCGATGGTTATTGGTGCGATGTAGGAAGCATCGCCGAATACATGCGTGCCACCGGCGATGTCTTGGCGGGCAAAGTGAAGGTAGGCGAAATTGGGCGACACCTTGGTGGTAATATCTATGTAGAAGACGACGTGGAAATTGCGCCCGATGCCCAACTCAACGGGCCTATTCTTCTCCAGCAAGGTGTGCGCATCAAGGGCGGGGTGGTCATTCACGGTCCCACAGCGATTCGTCCGTTTACCATTGTGGACAATCGCGCGCACATTGATCGCTGTATCATTTGGCGCAACTCGTATATTGGCGAAGGCGTGGAACTCCGTGGCGCGATTGTGGGGCGTGGCTGTAGTTTGAAACCGCGTTCTGTGTTGTTCGAAGGAGTGGTGTTGGGCGATAATTGTACAGTTGGCGAAGATGCCGTCATTCATCCCAACGTCAAGATTTGGCCCCATAAAGAAGTAGAAGCCGGCGCGACGGTGAAATCTTCGCTGGTGTGGGGTTCCCAAGCGCGCCGGAATTTGTTTGGTCGTTATGGTATTACCGGGTTGGTCAACATTGATCTCACGCCGGAATTTGCGGCGCGCTTGGCGGCGGCCTTTGGGGCGACGTTGCCACGCGGTTCTTTTGTGATCATCAATCGTGATCTACATCGTGCCGCGCGGATGATCAAACGAGGTATGGTCAGTGGCTTTCCCTCCGCAGGCATTTCCGTTCGCGATGTCGAATCTGTTCCGATTCCGGTCGCGCGCTATTACACGGTGGTGAGCGGGGCAGCGGGCGGCGCGCACGTGCGCCTTTCGCCGTACGATCAACGGGTGGTGGATATTCGCTTGTTCGATCGCGAGGGTAAGAATTTGAGTAAATCCCAAGAGCGCAGTATCGAAAATATTTTCTTCCGCGAAGATTTTCGGCGCGTGGCTTTTGATCAGTTAGGGCGGATTGACGAGACGGCGGGCGAAGCCGAAAAGCGTTACAGCGAAGATTTTATCAGAGCGCTCAATGGAGAGGCGATTCGCGCGGCGCACTTTACGTTAGTGGTGGACTATGCTAACGCACCCACTTCTTTGGTGCTGCCTCCGATTTTCAATGCCTTGGGATGTCAGGTGATCGCGCTGAACGAACGGCTAGATGAAAATAAAATGGCAGTTGCCACCGAAGAGTTTCAACGCGGGATTGATCAATTGGCAACGATCACCGCCGCCCTCCAAGCCGATCTGGGTTTGCGATTTGATGTGGCTGGCGAGCGCGTCTGGCTGGTGGATCGGAATGGCAACAAATTGCACGGCACCACGGTTGCCGCTGCCTTTGCCGAATTGTTGTTGCGGGCATCGGATCGCACACAACCCCGGACGATTGCGGTGATGGTGCATCAACCACAGATTTTTGATGAGATTGCAGCGCGGCATGGCGCTCAGGTTCGACGCACGCGGATCGAACCGCAAGGCTTAATGGAAGCGATGAGCGACCCTAGTGTGATCTTGGCGGCAAGCGGCGCTGGCGAATTTATTGTTCCGTCATTTCATCGTTTGGTGGACGCCATGTTCCCCATCGCTAAACTACTTGAACTCCTTGCCACACAAAACATAACGTTGGATCAAGTTGTGGCAACCTTGCCGGCTTGGCACGTGGCAAGTAAGCCGGTCAATTGTCCGTGGGAGCAAAAGGGGACGGTGATGCGCGTGTTGAACGAACAATACCAAGATCGCATCTGCGATCAAGTGGATGGACTCAAAATACGTGTGAGTGAACGCGAGTGGGTGCTGTTTGTGCCAGAAACAGATGCCCCGGTCTTTACAATTTATGCTGAAGGAACGTCAGCGGAAAATGCGGCGCAGTTGGTTGATCACTATACACGCGTGATCGAAGGTTTGCGCACCTAGCCAATCTGAATTAGAATGAACGACGCGTCCTGCACAGTGTAGGATGCGTCGTGTCATTTTGCTATGCCACCAACTTTTGATTTGTTTCTGATCGAACTACCGGTGTATACCGTGCTCGTGATGCTGGGAATCACGGGTGGGTTGTTCGCCACCTATCTGTACCTGCGCATGCGTTATCGCCGTGCTACCACGGTTACTCTGTTCTTCGATGGCGTGCTGGTGGTGTTCATGGCGGCATGGCTGGGGGCGCGTGGCTATCACGTGGCGACGCATTGGGAGTATTATTCGATCCGTCCCGAGGAAATCGTGCAATTGGGGTTAGGCGGCTTGGCAATGCGCGGTGCGCTTTTGACCGGCGGGATCGCGTTGGCAGTGTATGCGCGTGTGCGCGATTTGCGCTTGGCTCGTCTTGCCGATGCTGGGGCAATCGGTATGTGTCTGGGTCAAGCCATAGGTTGGGTAGGCGCGCTGGCGCATGGTGCAAACTATGGTGTTGCAAGTGATAGCCCGCTGGCGCTAGATTTGCCGGACCTTTACGGATTGTACGCTTTGCGTTTTCCTCTCCAACATTTCGAAATTCTTTTGTTCGCCGGTTTGTTTATTGGATTGTGGATATTTGCGTTACGCAATCCGCGTGCTGGCTGGCTCGCGATTGTCTACTTGTTCGTATCATCGCTGGCAAACTTTCTGCTTGGCTTTCAACGCGGCGACGAGGCAGTGTGGGTGGACGGATTACGCCTTGATCAATGGATAGACGCGCTCCTTGCCCTGGTAGCACTGTTGTTCTATGTGCTTGGAGTGCGTGAGGGAAAAGTTGGGATAAATCAATGATGCCAAATTATGTAGATAATTATCAAAATAGACCAAGTGCGCTGTTTGCCCGCCCCGTGTTGATTGAAACGCCGACGGCGTTAGAACAATTACAAAAGCAGCTAGCCACGCAAACGTTGATCGCGGTGGACACTGAATCGGATAGCCTTTATTCGTACTTTGAGAAGACGTGTTTGGTGCAAATCTCGACGCGCGTGGTAGACTATCTGGTGGATCCACTCGCGTTGAGCAACGCCGGTGAAGCGATGAGTATCCTTGCCCCGATTTTTGCATTGCCCGCCATCGAAAAAGTTTTTCACGCGGCGGAGTATGATCTCTTGTGTCTCAAACGGGATTATCATTTCCAATTTGCGAATATCTTCGATACGATGATTGCTGCGCGCATTCTGGGCTGGAAGAATGTTGGTTTGGGCAACGTGTTGCGAGAGAAATTTGGTGTAACGCTCAACAAGAAAATGCAACGCGCCGATTGGGGATCGCGTCCGTTGACACCCGAACAGATTGCATATGCGCGCGAGGACACTCACTATTTGCTTGCCTTGCGCGATTTGCAAATGGTAGAACTAGAGCAAGCCGGGCGACTTGAAGAAGCGCGCGAAGAGTTTGCTCGGCTGGCCCAAGTAGAACCTACCTTGCGTCGCTTTGACCCGGACGCGTATTGGCACATCAGCGGTGCGCGTCATCTGGATCCGGTCGGACTGGGAATTTTGCGCGAACTGTATCGTTGGCGTGACTCACAAGCGCGCCACGCAGATCGTCCCCCCTTTCGTATTCTTTCTGATGCAACCTTGCTTCGCATTGCACGCTCGCGTCCGATCACACCACGCGCGCTGGCGCATGTTGATGGAGTTTCAGACCTGATTGCACATCGTTATGGGACTGGAATACTCACGGCAGTCGCGCGAGGAAATCTCTCGCCTCAGCGCACGCCACCGCATCCACGTACACGAGACGAAGTATGCTTGGACGAAGCGGCACGGTTACGCTTTGGCAAATTGAAAGAGTGGCGCAAAGCACGTGCGGTACGCCGGGGTGTTGAACCGGATGTGATTGTCTCCAACGATGTTTTGACTGCGATTGCGCGCAAGAATCCCAAGACGCTCGAAGCGTTGATTGAAGTGAGCGGTTTGGGTCCCTGGAAAGCCCGCGAGTATGGCGAAGAAATGCTCAACGTATTGCGGGGCAAGCACAAATAGTTGGCTGGGGATCAAAAAAGGCGCGAGGAACAATTCCCTCGCGCCTTTGGTTTTCTTGGTCGAAATTTACTTGACATGCATCGGCATAATCACGTGAATGAAATCATCGCGTCCAACAATCTTGAAAACGCCGGGGCTGGATGCGCTGGTTGTCTCAATTGCAACTTGCGCCGCCTTGAGAACGTTGAGAACTTCGGCAAGATAACGCGCGTTGAAGGCAATCTCAATCGAGTCGCCGTCCACGGTGGCGTCAATGTCTCCCACATTATCGCCGGATTCCGCACTGGTGGCGGTGATGGTGATCTTGCCGCCGCCCAAATCGTTGGCAGGCGCAATTTGCAAGCGCACCGTGTTCATAGATTCGCGTGCAAAGACCGACGATGCTTTGACCGCATTCTGCAATTCGGAGGTCTTGACCACGGTGCGCGTGGTGTGCGATTCCGGAATAATGCGCGTGAAATCCGGGAACGTGCCGTCAATCAACTGCGAAACAATTTCGATGTTGGTCAATTTGAATAGAATCTGGGAGCGATTTTCGGTGATGGCGAGTTCGATTGGATCTTCTTGGGTGCCGCTCACGCGCGCGACTTCTTGTAACGCTTTTGCTGGGATAATGACACTGAACGATTGCTCGATTGGCGTGGGCAAGGTGGCATGGCGTACCGATAAGCGAAAGCCATCGGCGGCGGCAAAGGTTACCTTATCTTTTTCGAATTTTGCCACCACCCCAGTGAGTACCGGGCGCGATTCGTCCGTCGCGGCGGCAAAAGTTACCTGCTCAATCATTTCGCGGAGCGTTTCGGGTTCAAGCGCAATCCGTTTGCCATCGCCGATGGTGGGGATGATTGGAAATTCTTGCGCATCAATCCCTTTGATGTTTGCATCGTACCGCGCGCATTTAAGATGCAACGTTTGGGTGCGCGGGTTCAATTCCATTTCGATTCGTTCGGGTGGCAATGAATTGACAAAATCGCTTAACACGCGTGCGGGGACCGTAATGGCGCCCTCGGTATCTACTTTGGCACCGATCCAACACGTAACCGCCAGTTCCAAGTTCGTCGCGGCGATTTTGAGACGACCCTGATCGGTCGCGAGCAAAACATTGCCCAACACCGGCAACGTCGAGCGCGAAGCAACGGCACGGCTGACAATCGAAAGACCTTTGGCGAGATTTTCTTGCAAGCACGAAACTTTCATCGTACCCCCAGTGAGCCATGAATTGAAAAATGAGACCGTAGGACGGTCAACAGTATACTACAATTGAGATTTGAAATCAATGATGCGATCGCGGATTGGATAATTTCGCGTACAATTATTGCAACCGATCGCTTCGCTCGATTCTGTGAGATCGGTTGAGCCGCACGCCGGACATTTCCAGAGCGATGGGTTGAGTTGCGGTGCGCCCTCTTTTTTCGATTGAGCGCGCACAAAGATACTGGGGGACCAATCGAGGTGAGCCAGCGGCGTTTGCAAGATGCCGTCCAACGCTGCCAGAATGCCGGCGGGCACGATACGCTTGAGCAACGGAATCCGCAAGATCGAAACGGCACGCTTGGTTTGAATTGTGAAATGGTTTTGGCGCAATTCGTTTTCGATGTAACGCGGATGAAAATCGAAATTGAGTTTGACGAACTCGTACGGCGCGAGTGATGCCGGGTTATCGCCCCGCCGGGTCAGCGCGTAGCGTAGGCGCGCTTTGAGGTGGCGTTTGTTCGCAAACTCGGTCAAGTACGTCCCGGCTGGGCGTACCACGCGCGCGATCTCGGCAAACGCGCGCGGAATATCGGCGACGTGATGCAGGACGCGTACGGTTACAGCGGTATCGAGCGCATTGTCCGCGAGCGGCAAGTTGTAGAGATCGGCGGCGACAAAGAGAAAACGCGAATCTTTGCCTAGTCGTTCAACCGCATCGTGTAACATTGAGACGGCATAGTCAAGCAGGATGACGCGCTCATAGCCGGCATAGAATTCGGCGAGCCGGCCAAACCCTGCGCCGATCTCGCAGATGCGGTTGCCGCGGGGTGGGAGCAGTTTAGCGATGGCGATGCGTTCCGCGCGGTCTTCGTAAGCGCGTCCGCGCCAGAACTCGGTACGCCAAGGGGAATTTTCGTAGGAGCAAATGGGAGGTGGGTTTGAGTTAGCCACAGAAGCCACAAAATTTATGTTAATGTTTCACGTGAAACTCTCAACACAATCAACGAGTGAAAATGGGCTTTTTTGGACACAAGTCAATTCTAGCGTTTACACAAACGCTGTTACACACCACAACTGCCCTACTTGTTCCACCTCGTAGTGCGAAAACCCTGCTTTTTTAATCAGCCCGTCCACCTTTTCTTTGGAGTAAAAATACACGTCGCACCCTTTGAGCGCGAGCCGTACCCGGCGCACCGGCGCACGCCACGTCCACAAGCGTGGCAGACTCGCAATCACGCGGTCGCGCGTAACCTCACGCATCTTGGTCAGTACCGGCAACGCGTCCGGAATATAATCGAACAAGCCGATGCCGATGCAAATATCGAACCGGTCAGCCGGCTTGAATTGTAACAAATCGGTTTGGACAAATGTGCATCGTTCGCTCACGCCTTCGGCTTGAGCACGCTGACGGCAGACTGCCAGCATACTTTCGGCGATGTCAATGCCGGTAACGTGTTTGGCGCCGCGCTTCAGGTACTCGAAAACGAAACGCCCTGTGCCACAACCGACATCGAGAATTGTTTTGCCGGCAATCGGTTCGGAATGTTGCATGGTGTACTCAAAGCGCGCGTACATATCCCAACGGAACGTCGCATCGAGCCAGTTTTGAAATTTGCTCTTGTTGCCTGCATAAATCGAATCGAACTCGCTGACGGTGCTATCCCAATATTTGCGCTGATTTTCCAACTGTTTGTTCATAAACCAATCACCTTTTGTATCGAGGTAAATTGAAAATCGGTGAGCAAACGATCCAAACGCCCAAATGTTTTATCGAGATTGATGTAATGGCGCAGACTTTTCGTGAGCGATAGTTTGCGGCGCGGCTGGTCAGGATCAATTTCCCAAGGATGGAGATAAAAGATGACCGGGCGTCCCTGCTGATTACATCTTTCGATCAGAGATTTCGTAATCGTGTACGGAAACAATCGAAAATAGCCGCCGCCACTACACGGCACACGCTTGCCAGCGATTTCGGCGACGCTCATCGGCACTTCGGTCAGCGCGCCGCGTTGATGAATCGTGAGCGGCGCGTCGCCAATGCCGTAATCCGGATGTCCGCTAATCGGAAAGATAGACGAGTCGTACACGATGCCGTGCTTTGCCAGAATGTCGAGCGCCCACAGCGTTGTGGGTGTGATCGTGAACGATGGTGCGCGGAAGCCGCGAATCGGTTGTTGCACGCAGGCGCGGGTAACCTCCAGCGCGCGCTGGAGATCGCTTTCAAATTCAGCCGGCGTCATCGCCGTGAGAACGGTGTGCGAATAACCGTGCGTCGCAATTTCGTGTCCGCGTTGCTCGATTGTTCGAATCAAAGCCGGCGTGTGTTCGGCAAACCAACCCAGCACAAAGAAGGTGGCTTGAACGTGATGCCGGTCAAGCAGAGCGAGCAAGCGCTCGGTGTTATCCACCACGCGCAACTCTTGCTTGTCCCAATTTTTGGATTCAATTCGCAGATTGTACGCGCAAAACCAATCTTCTAGATCAATGGAAATAGCGTTTAGCATTCAACTCTGCCACAGAAGAAAGAACGATTGAGTAACTGGTGATTGAGCAACTATAAAACTATCGCGCTACGCAACTATTGCACTATGCCTTCCCAATCCC
Organism: Chloroflexota bacterium; assembly: GCA_037440625.1. Lineage (GTDB taxonomy): Bacteria > Chloroflexota > Anaerolineae > UBA4142 > UBA4142 > DAOTXS01. The sequence goes on along the minus strand of JBBITT010000005.1, from coordinate 47,238 downwards.
CCGCATCTCTTCACGCACGCGCGCGTACAACTCTTCGGCACGTAATTGCTTGAGCGTGTAACACGGTGCGCCCAAGTTGTCCGCCAACTCTTGTGCCAAGCCGCGATCAAATGCCTCGTGTTCTGTGTTGATGACAACCGCGCGCAAATCGGCTTTTTTGATCATTGCCGCGACCTTGTACGCCTCTTCTTGCGGTGGCAGATCGGTCATCGAGACGTTCCCCGCGCCATCGGTTACAACGATCATCAACGGCATCACCTCGCGATCCTTCATTCGTTCGCGGATCAAAACTTGGTGTGCCAGCAAAAGCCCAGCGCTGAGCGGCGTCTTGCCACCGACCGGGATTTCTTTGAGCGCATTCTCCGCCAAATCAACGGATGACGTGGGAGGCAAAACCACGCGTGCTTCTTCTTTTTGAAACACCACCAAGCCCACGCGGTCGCGTTTTTGGTACGCGTCAATCAGCAACGACATAATCGCGCCTTTCGTGGCGATCATTCGCTCGGCGGCAGCCATAGACCACGAGGCATCCACAACGAACAGAATCAAATTAGCGGCGCGCCGCACGCGCACCTTTTGGCGCAAGTCCTGTTTTTCGATGGCGAGCGCCACGTCCTTATGGGCGCGATTGATTTGGTATGGCGCGGCTTGACGAAGGGTGGCATCGAATGCGATGTCGGATGGCTTGCCTTTGATGGGACGCGAGGAAATATAACGACCGCGCTTGCGTTCGGTGCGCGTGCGCGATCGTTTGCCCGCGATTTTGCGCGGTAGTTTGTCGAGCGGGGTTTGTAATCTTTGTGGCCGAAAGGTTTTGCCAACGTTGACGACGGTATCCAATGGTCGCGCCGAGGGTTTGCCCGGCTCGTGCCCGGTCCCTTGCGTGGTTTGTTCGCCCGGTTCCGGCGCGACCCGCGCTGATTCCGCGTCAGGGGTTACGCTGGCTTTTTTTTTACATCCCGTGATGGTTCGGGCTTGGCTTGGCCCGGTTGTCCTAGCGCTTGCCTTTGGGCTTCGAGTCGTTTTTCCAAACTCTCAAAGCGCATCTCGACTTCGTGAATCGCTTTGCGTTTGACGCGATGCGGCAACGCGAGTTCCGCCGCCAGCACAATATCTTCTTCGCTGATCGCATCTCGGCCCATCAACGCGGCGTGGGCACGCGCGGCTTTTAAGATCACCAAATCGGAACGATGCCCATCCACCTCAAGCCCAACCGATAATTCGGCAATCGCGTACAAATCGGCTTGGGTGTGCGTGACCGCGTGCAACTTTTGACGCGCGATTTCGATCTCTTTCGATAGCTTTTCTTCGGCGACACACCATTCTTGGCAAAAGCCCACCGGGTCTTGCTCAAAGGCTAAACGCCGTTCAACGATTTCAACGCGTGCATCGGCATCATTGATTCCCTTGATCTCAACGGACAAGCCAAAGCGATCGAGCAGTTGTGGACGCAGTTCGCCTTCTTCCGGATTCATCGTGCCGACCAAAACGAATTGTGCGGGATGCTGAAACGAAATACCTTCACGTTCGACCACGTTCACGCCCATCGCCGCACTATCGAGCAGCAGATCAACGACGTGATCGTCGAGCAGATTCACTTCGTCCACGTAAAGGATGCCACGATTCGCCGCGGCGAGGACGCCGGGCTCGAATTTCTTTTCGCCTTTTTTGATCGCCTGTTCGATGTCGAGCGTCCCAACGACGCGATCCTCGGTCGCGCTGACCGGCAAATCTACCAAGCGGACTTTGCGTTTAGCGACCGGCAATTCTTCGCCGCGCGCGACGCGTTCCCGGCAAAAATCGCACAAGCGATCTTTTTCGTACGGATTGCAACTGAACGGACAATCGGCGACAACGCTGATTTCCGGCAGCAGCGCTGCGAGTGCGCGTACGGCGGTGGATTTGGCAGTCCCGCGTTCGCCGCGCACAAGCACTCCACCGATGAGCGGATTGATCGCGTTGAGCACGAGCGCGCGTTTCATTTTATCTTGATTGACGATAGCGGTGAAGGGAAAAATTGGTTGGACCATTTTTCTAACCTAGGTCTTGTGTTTAAGAGGGCATTGGAAAATTCCGTACACCGATGGTTGCACTTTACAATGCCCCCGTCTTCAAACGTGCGTTGAGAACATTTGCATTATACGCCAATTGAGTTAGTACGCAAACGCACCCGCTAAACCAGCGTGGCGTTGTATGGAATGCGATAACCAAAATCCAATTAGAACATAATTTCTATTTGACATAGGCCGGCTTTTTCTTCCAATATCTCACATACCCGGCGACTAACGATTCGTAACTCACGGCGACATCGTACGCGCTGGGATCAACATTGAGTTTTTGAAATTCGCCAGCGGCTTGGGATTTGAGGCGTGCCAAAATATTGTTTTCGTCCTGGCCCTGTTCCAATTCGTCGCGCACTAGTTGTCCCCAATCAACCAGCCGTTTTTCCAAATCGGCCCAATGCCAAGCGAGATCGCCGCGAAACAAACCAAAGTGGGTGAGGCACAAGCCAGTGGCTTTGGTCGCACGCAGTTTGGCAATGCTCGCGATCCACGCTTCCAGATCAAGTTCGGGGGGTGGCGTGGGGGGACGCACATAGGCCACACCCGGCATTCGCACGCCGGCAATATCGCCGGTGAATAGCAACCCACTTGACGCATCCAAATACGCATGATGATGCCGCGCGTGCCCCGGGGTATCTAACGCACGTAACGTTGAACCGGGAATTTTGATTTGGTCGCCATCGTTGACGACGACAAGATTTTCTTGCGGCACCGGCAGCGTGGTTCCCCACAAGGTTTCCATCTGATCGCCGTACAGTCGTGCCGCGCTGGCAAGCAATTTCGATGGATCAGCAAGGTGTGGCGCGCCGATGGGGTGCACGTACACCTTGACCCAGGGTAATTGTTGCGCGATAACGCCTGCGCCGCCGGAATGATCAAGGTGAATATGCGTAACGACGAGTTGTCGCAACGCTTCAAGCGGCACGCCCGCCGCTTGAACTCCTTCGAGTAAATTGCCAACGGTGGATGCCGGACCCGTTTCGACGAGTGCAGCGTGTGTGCCATCGTAGAAAAGATATGACGCGATGACGTTGGAGCGACCTTGAAATTGCAAATCAATTGCAGTTACGTTATCGGTCAAACGGTGTAGAATGGGGGTCATGGTTTTCTCCCAAATCAAAAAGAGCAGAAGTAGGTCTGCTCCTTTGCAACAAGTTGCAATCTTGTCATTCTCTCGACTGGCAACTTATTATACGCGGATTGATGTGTTGTGCAAGCCGCCTTTTTCTATTTTTCGATTTTCCATTCGCGTGGTATAATGTGAACGAACAATGAGTTGACTCGTGCAGCAACATGACAAAACGATGGCATACCTGCATCGTTGGAACGCATCGGTAGAGGGTGCGTCATCAAGTATGAATGATGCATTCGGTTGATGCACCAGTCGAGTGGAGGCGATGAAATGTCTGGACATTCCAAGTGGGCACAGATTAAACGAAAAAAAGGCGCGGCTGACGTTAAAAAAGGGCAGATGTTCACGCGGCTAGGGCGTGAAATCACGATTGCGGCGCGGCAAGGCGGTGGTGATCCGGCTGCCAACTTTGCTTTGCGTCTCGCGATTGAAAAGGCGCGCGCCCAAAATATGCCCAAAGAAAATATCGAGCGGGCCATCAAGCGCGGCACCGGCGAATTGAACGAAGGGGGCGGCCAACTTGAAGAGGTGATGTACGAGGGATATGGGCCGGGGGGCACCGCCTTGCTCGTCCAAGTCCTCACCGATAATCGCAATCGCGCCGCCGCCGAAGTGCGTCATCTCTTTACGCGTGGTGGAGGGAATCTTGCCGCCACCAACGCCGTGGCGTGGATGTTCGATAAAAAGGGGGTCATTACACTTGAGAATGTGAAAAACCCGGAAGACCTCGCGCTTGAATTGATTGATGCCGGCGCCGAAGATTACAAACTCGATGGCAATGTCCTTGATTTATATTGCGCGCCGGAACATTTGCGTACGCTCAAAGAAGCGATCGAAAAGAAAAAAATTCCGATTACATCTGCCGAACTGGCATGGATCGCCAAGACGCCTGCCACGGTTAGCGATGAGCAAGCCATCTCAACCATGAAACTGATGGAGTCGCTGGAAGAACATGACGATGTGCAAAAAGTGTACTCTAATCTTGATATCACCGATGAAGTGATGAAAAAGTTCGAGACCGCCAAGTGATTATTCTGGGCATTGATCCTGGGACCGCCATTACCGGCTATGGGGTGGTGCAGAGCGATGGCGATCTGTTGCAACTGATCGCTTATGGGGCAATCACGACACCCTCGGATTGGAAGATGCCTCAACGGTTGCAACATATCTATGCCGAACTTGTCGCCTTGATTCGCATGCATCAACCGACCGAGGCGGTGGTTGAAAAATTATTCTTTAGCAAAAATGTCCGCACCGCGCTGTCTGTGGGTCAGGCACGCGGTGTCGCTTTACTCGCCGCCGCGCAAGCCGGCTTGATGATTCACGAGTACACTCCCTTGGAAATCAAGCAAGCCGTCGTGGGATATGGTCGCGCAGAAAAATCGCAGATTCAACAAATGGTGCGGATGCTTTTGCAATTGGATTTTATTCCCCAGCCCGATGACGCCGCCGATGCGCTAGCCGTAGCCATTTGTCATGCGCACAGCGCGCGGATGCGTCGTATAGGATTAGAGCCATGATTGGATCACTGCACGGCAAACTCCAAGCACGTCAAGATGATACGATTCTTGTGAACGTGGGTGGCGTGGGCTTTCGCGTACGCGTGTCCACCAACACAGCCGCCGGACTTGGGGCGGTGGGGAGCGAGGTGCAGTTGTTCACGCACTTGCGCGTGCGTGAGGACGAATTATCGCTCTATGGCTTTGCGACGGAAGAAGAGTTGCGTCTTTTTGAAACGTTGCTGACCGTCAGCGGTGTGGGACCCAAAGTGGCGTTGAGTGTGCTTGCCGCCGCGCCTATCGAGACCCTCAAAATTGCGATTGCCGAAGGAAACCTCGAAGCATTGACGGCGGTGCCGGGAATTGGCAAAAAGACGGCACAACGGGTGATCCTGGAGTTGAAAGGCAAGATCGAGGTAAGCGGCTTGGGCGAGATCGGCGAATTAGCGCCCGGGGATAAAGATGTAATGGACGCGCTGATCAATCTGGGTTATAGCGCGGCAGAAGCCACGCGTGCCGCACGCGCCGTGCCAGCCAGCGCCAAATCGCTAGAAGAACGTTTGCGGATTGCCTTGCAGTATTTGGGTGGCTAAACTAAACCACAACGACTAACAACTAACGACTAACGACTAACAACTAACGACTAACGACTATCTCACCACCTTGGTTCCCACTAAATAGCGCGCCACCCAAGGTTGATAGCGGCTAAAAAATCTTTCGCGCTTGACCACTTGGCCATTGACGATGATTTTGCGCCAGATCGTTACGTCCGCGCCATCGTGCGCAAAGTCCACCTGTTTGGTTACGCTCTTGTTCAACGTGGGGTCTTCGGTGTAGATGGGTGGCCCGTGCGGCACAAGGTTCTCCACAATCGGCTCTTCCATCTCCACCGTGCGATTCGGTTTGGTGCCATAAAAGTTGAACGTTAATGTTGTTGTTCTCAAATCAATCTTGGGTTGAATAAGCAAATACGCTTCCGTATCATTTCGGAATTTGAAATCTACGGTCGGTTCAAACACGGTGGCATCCAAACCGACCGGCGGTTCATAAAACCCAACGCGGTACGCGTGCGCCCACCGTTCCACAATTGGAAAGCCGCCAAAGAACGCGGCGCGAAAGACAGTGGTGGACACTTGACACACCCCGCCGCCCGGACCTAACACGGTTTGATCGGCAAAGATGATATACGCGTCATCATAGCCATTCGCTTCGACCACTTGGCCCAGATATTGATTGAACGAAAACACTCCGCCGGGTGGAATGACCACGCCTTCAAATTGCGCCGTCGCCGTGCGGATATTTTGAATGCGTCCCGGAATCGAACCCCGAAAATTGCTCACCCCTTGCGCCACCAACTCTTTGATGCCAAACTTGTTTGCGTCTTCCATCGCAATCGTTGGCTTGGTTACAGTTACCGGCAAACTAATTACCCGAATCGTCGGCGCGTCTAGCGGACTTGCCATTCCCGGCACGCGCGGAATGCTCGCCAGCAATTGTTGTTCGATTTGCTGCGCCGCGACTTCGGGGTCAAGGGTTTGACCGGGTTGACTCGTGATGATGGGTGTCAGGGTCCGGGTGGCGGGATCGAACGAGAAGCGCGCATCCCGGGGCGGCTGATTGATATCGCGGGCGATGGTTTTCAATTGCGCCACCAATGCGGTGCGATCCAGTGATGCGGTGATGCGCCGATTATTCTCCGCGTCTTTTTGCGCTTGGAGGCGAATCATCCCGGCAAGGGTGGCTTGATCAATCATCCAGTTGCGCCCGCCGAAGGTGAGCATCAGCGGCGCGTTCAAAATCGCTTCGGCTTGGGCTTGCGCAGCGCTCACATCCGCGACGAGTGGTTGAGTTTCGTGAAATGCCAACTCGATGTCGCCGGGTTCGTTGCGTAACACGCGTTGACGAATTCGTTCGAGCGTCGTCTCACCATCCAGCACGCGTCCCTTTTGTGCTGGTGTGGCAATGACGCGAATCCCTTCGACGCGGAGTGCGGCATCGCGCGCAGGTTGTTCCACTTGAGGCGCGAGCCATGCCAGGTATGCTTGCGCGGTGTGTTGATCGAATTGAGCGTCAATGCCCAGGTCGCAACCAAACCAAAGACAATGCAGTTGGTCAGCGATGCTTTCCAACGGATTATCGCGATGGCCCAGCCGCATTGCCAGATCGGCAACCGGCGCCAAGTCGGTGCGCAGCCCCAGTTCCCACGGATACGCGCGCCACGAACGATTGCCATCGCGCACAATGATCGCTTCGTCGCCCCAACGCGCGAGAATCGTTTCGGGATTGCCAAACCGAGTTTGCAAAAACTGTTTCGCTTCTGCGCGGGTCAGCCCTTGCATCGTTTGTCCTTGCACGCTGACACCTAGGATGATGCGATCACGATAAATGAATTGGTAGCCCAGAAAGAGTGAGAGTGCCATGCAGAGGAATAACGCGAGGGTGTAGAGGATCAGCGCGATGCGAGGCAAACCACGGCGTCTGCGCCGACGAGGGTCGGGAGTAGCAACCGTTTGCGTTTCGTTCATCGTGGTGGTATTCTATACAACAAGGGAAAGTTCGTCAACCTAGAAGTGGCGAGGGAGCAGGGCTTTGTCAAAGTCTACTGACGGGCGGTTAAAACCGCTGCAATCGCAAGCGTTCACGCTCTTTCGATTTCGATGAATGGTCGAGTTTTCTACGTGAACGCTTGCGACACCACCCGAAGCCGACCTGCGTCGGCTGGGAGAGACGAGTCGGCGACTCGTCTGTACGCGCAGGCGGGCTTGGGGTTCTGGTTGCCGCGAATTGATTCGCCCAACGCGACTTTGACAAAGCCCTGGGCGAGGAAACAATGCATATTGATTTGAATTGCGATATGGGCGAAAGTTTTGGGGCATGGTCAATGGGCAACGATGCCGCGTTAATGCCGTACATCACCTCCGCCAATATCGCGTGCGGCTTTCACGCCGGCGATCCGATGGTGATGCAACGTACGGTGCAGTTGGCGATTCAACACAACGTTGCCCTTGGCGCGCATCCTGGCTTTGCGGATTTGGTTGGCTTTGGTCGCCGGGCACTGGACGCCACGCCGGAGGAAATCGAAAACGATGTGTTGTACCAAATCGGCGCGCTGGCGGCGTTTGCGCGAGCGAATGGCGCTGCGCTGGTTCACGTCAAGGCACATGGCGCGCTCTATAACCTGGCGGCGGTGCACGATGATGTGGCACGCGCGATTGCGCGCGCGATTGCCAAGTTCGATTCAAATTTGGTGATGGTGGGGCTTGCCCAATCGAAAATGATTGACGCCGCGCGCAAAGCCGGCTTGCGATTTGCACGCGAAGGGTTTGCCGACCGTGCCTACAATCGCGATGGTACACTTCGGTCGCGGCGCGAGCCGGGTTCGCTGATTACCGATCCAGCACTTGCGGCGGCGCAAGCCTTGCAAATGGTCCGCGATCACAGCGCAACCACGCCGGAAGGCGAACGCATCGCTATCGAAGTGGATACGCTGTGTTTGCATGGCGATAATCCATCGGTGGTTGAGAATGCACGCGCGGTGCGCCAAGTTTTGCAGGCGCACGGGATTGAGGTAGTGGCGTTGCACCGATGATTTATCCGGAACCTCGTTTGCTTGCCGCCGGCGATGCGAGTATCTTGATCGAATGGGCGGACGAGATTGATGATGGGGTCAACGACCGCGTGCATTCATTCGCACAATTTTTGCGTACGCAAGCCCACGCGGAAATTCGCGATCTTGTTCCCGCTTACGCGTCGCTCCTCGTCTGCTTTGATCCTCAACGTACCTCGCTGGCGCAGATGCGCGAATATCTTTTGCGTATTTTATCTGTTGCCCCAGCGTCCTCTCTTTTCACCCCGCGTCTCATCGAGATTCCAACGCGGTATGGTGGCGCGTTCGGTCCCGATTTGTCATTCATCGCGGAGCAGAGTGGTTTGTCGGAACAGGCGGTAATTGAATTGCACGCGAGTGTAACGTATCGCGTGTATATGGTCGGTTTCACGCCGGGCTTTGCGTATCTGGGCTCGGTGCCGGCGCAAATTGCTACACCGCGTTTGGCGACGCCGCGTGCGCGTGTGCCGGCTGGTTCGGTGGGGATTGCCGGGCGCCAGACCGGCATTTATCCCAGCGAAACGCCGGGCGGTTGGCGTTTGATCGGACGAACTGACATGCGTTTGTTCGATCCACGTGCAGAGCCGCCAGCCCGGCTGCAGCCCGGCGATCGCGTCCGTTTTGTGCCGGTGTGAAATGTTGCGTGTGGTTGAACCCGGGATAATGAACACGATTCAAGATACCGGGCGCTGGGGGTATCAGGCGTTCGGGGTGCCGGTGTCCGGCGCGATGGATCTGTTTTCGTTGCGCGTGGCGAATCGTTTGGTGCGCAATGCGGACGATGAAGCGGCAATCGAAATTCATTCGCCCCTCGCCATTGAAATCGAACGTGCCGCTCTCATTGCCATGACTGGCGCGGACGCCAACATCACGTTGAACGGACGCGCGATGCCGATGTGGACCAGTTTGTTTGTGCGGGCTGGCTCGTACATCGAAATTCAACCGCGTGGGTGGGGCTGGTGTTATCTGGCGATTCATGGAGGCATTGCGGTGCCGCGCGTGATGGGCAGCAAGTCAACGTACATCCGTGGTGGCTTGGGCGGATTGGATGGGCGCGCGTTGCAATCTGGAGACGAAATCGAAATTGGGGTGATGACGCTGAGTGATTTGGTGAGCGCCGCTGGTCGTCAAGCGGACGAGCAAGAACGTGCGTGGTTGAAGCGTGAACCGGTCATTCGGGTGATGTTGGGACCGCATCGCGATTATTTTTCCGACGATACGGCAGCAACCTTGCTGAACACGGAGTATGTGGTAACCGAGTTGGCAGATCGAATGGGTTATCGTTTGCGTGGAGCCGCGCTGGCTAAAAAGCGTGCGGACGAACTTGTATCGTGCGGCGTACCGCTCGGCGCAATTCAAGTTCCGCCGGATGGCCAGCCCATCGTTTTGATGGCGGACCATCAAACGACCGGCGGCTATCCTCTCCTTGCCACAGTGGTTACACAAGACATAGCATTGCTCGCGCAAGCGGGTCCCGGCAAACGCATCACGTTTCAAGCGGTAAATTAAAAAAACCTTGCGAGGGATTCCTCGCAAGGTTTTTGATCAGAACCACCGGTTCCCGCCGAGGGAGGCGACTCCAAAGAGAATGAGTACCACGACCACGATGATGACAAACAAATTATTCCGTAATGCCGTCGCGGTCTCATCTTTTTTCCACGCCATGGGTGCATGCGCGATAACTGCCGCAATGATCAGCGTGATCATATGCTCGATGCGATTCATTGGAAAACCGATGGGCGTGGTGAGTCCCTGACCCAATAACAAAATCAAGCCGAGCAAAACTTGGACATCTATCAATCCGCTAAATGCGCTCATCAGCGCACGATCACCTTTGGCGACGCCGGCACGCTTGAGCCAGCCCAGCGCAAACTTGATTGCCGCAATCAGCGCAACCAGCATAATCACCCAGCGCACGAGTGAATGCAATGTTCGCACAATCAAGAAAAATTCCATGGTTCATCCTCCGATTTGAAAATTAGCGACGAAAGATTGGATCGTTCACGTCAATAAAATATTTCCACCAATTGTTGGCGATGCCGTTCGTTATCCCAGCCGCTTTGGGCAAATGCTTGAGCCACCATTTGTGATGGGCGCGAATGTCGCCGCCGCCCCAATCGTGCGTGTTCATCGCGCGATAGTTGGGGGGATTGGGCAGGTTGGGAAATTGCAACCAATCATCCGCACACGAGAGGACGATCGTCAGTTCACCCCATTCGTAATCGCGTTGGCTGTTGGGCGCGTAATGTACCGTCCCTACATTTGACTTGCCCGGCGCAATTTGATCGAACAATAAAAAGCGTTCGTACAAATTCAGGGTGCGATTGAGGATAGCACTGGGATCGCGTTCGATGTTGTAGGTCCACGCCAGAAAATCTTCAGAGTGAAAGACCCGGCCAAGAATGGCTTCGGCACGATGCCCCAAGTCTTCCAGCATCTCGCCGACGCCGCGCTGATAGTTGAATCCCATCACCACAAATTTGCGCGGACAACTGGACGTTCCTTCGATAGGTCCACCATTGGAAAAGAACGCGCCTGCGCCTGCCATCGCCGATTCCCAAAAACCAAAGTAGGGTCCGCCAAACAACCATACTTCATCAAACTCGCCGGCGGCAACGCGTGCCAGGATATTGAATTTTTCAAAGATGGCTAGGTAATCTACGGCATCAGGATCGTGTGCGCCAGCATTGGTTTGTGCCACCTGCACGTACTGTTGCGGCGTGTAACCAAAGCCATCGCGCTTGATGGGCAATTCGTTGACGACGATTTTTTGGATGACCCGATATTGCACCAAGCCGGCACTGCACTCGTTTATGTCCGCTATATAATCGGCGATGAGTTGATCCGGAGCGTTCCAGCCCATCGTCTCGATCAAGCGTTTGCCGGTAACGGAATCAACGATTGGATCGTACACGATAACGAACACGCGCGGCGCGAGCGGCGTAACAATGCCACTCTCCGGTGGTGGCTGAGGTTTGGGTGTCCCAAACAAACGCGCAAAAAAATCAACGATCGCAGACCAGAACGAAGATGATTGACTCATATATTTTCCTTTTCGCCAAGACCTTGAACGGCTAAAGGATTATATCCAAGATGCCGGAAAAATTGTAGGGGCGTTCTAAAAGAACGTCCCGTGCTTAGAAGCCAACAGTAACGAGGCGCGGCTCGATGTGATCTTCGACAATGCGGACATCTTCTTGAATCAAGCCAACCCAGTAATACACATTCACGCGTGGCGGCTTGTCAATGATGCGCACCGAACCACTCACGGTTACGCGCTGTCCCGGCATCAAATAAAGATATTCCTTGCCATCAATGACCACGCGCTTTAAATCTTTGGTCGCACCAATCTGCCAACGATACGGATACGGTCGCCCCGCGCTGTTGCCCTCCGAATCCAAGCCCACGCGCCACACGCCCGGTTCTTCAAATTCTTTTTTGGTGTTGAAATTTTCGCTCGTGGTGTAAATCGTTCCTGGCTCGGGACCTTTGGTGCGCAAGGGCACAGGTCCAATGTTGGCAACCGTTACCGTAAACGTCAACGTCCCGCCCAGCGGTACAAGCGATGGCCCTTGTTCCAAACGTAGATTCGGTACATTCGAGGGAGACCACTCGACACCGGAATTGGTGATGGTGGCGCGCGGAATGCCGCCTTCGGCGATGGTCAATTTTTTGGTCACGCGCGTGCGATTGCCAATTGCGTCTACCGCTTCGGCGACGACATCGTAAACACCGTCTGGCGGCGGTGTCGCGAGTAAATCAATCCCGCCATCGTAATCGTACTCGTGTGCGCCCACACAAAATAGATCGTCCTTGATACAAATCGTCGTGCGTTTTTCGGCGACTTCGTACCGCTTTTTGCCATCGGTCAGATACACGTCCACGCGCGCCGGCTTGGTGAGCCAATAACGAATCGCGACGCGATCGTCAATGCCATCTTGGTTCGGGGTAAAGCGATCCGGGAACACGGTAAAGTTGAGCAACGCGGGCGGCGTGGCATCGGCTTGGTTGATCAACAATTTTTTCTCGACGCGCGCCGTTTGATGATTGGCATCGGTGGCTTCGATGATGAGCGTGTAGGTGCCATCCGGCAACACCCGATCGTTCACCGCGCCGCTGAACAACGCGTCGTACGTGCCGGCGGCGCGCGGCTGATTCAAACGAAAATCATGCCGCGTGCCTTGCGCGTCAATCAAATAAATCGAAACGTTGGCGGGGCGGCTCAACGTGTAACGGATGGTGGTTGCCCGGTTGGGACTGCCGGCAAACGGCGAGATGGCGTCGGGGTTGAGTGAGACATCGGCAAGCAAGGCGCGGTTGGCGCACGCGGTAGTTACTAGAAATAGAAATGCGATTGCAAAAAATCTTTTCAGCAAGCAAACCTCCGAACCAAGTATAAATCAATCAAGGGAATAGTCAATTGGTGATTAGGTGATTGGTCAATGGATGATTTGAATGTCGGCAAGGATCACGCTATCGTTACCCTTGTTTGTTGGCAAACGCGCGCCAGTCGCTGCATCGTACATTCCAATTTCGATGTGGTACTTGCCCGGCGGTGCATCGGGATCAATTTTGACGGCGTACACATCGGGAACGATTTCGTTCGGTAGCCATGCGCTCGTTGGCGGCGTTGGTAGGCGATCGGCTTGACCCCAGAGCGGATTGTTTTGCCTTGGGTTGAATTGTTCACCCACGATATGAACGAACACGGTAAAACTTTTTCCAACCAAGGATTCCGCGCGCCAATACAGTGTAAGGGGAACAAGGTCACCCGCGCGGAATGTGGTTTGCGGTAGATCGTAACCAACCAGGTGGATGAGGTTTCCACTCTGATTGCCCAGAACATAGCTGGTACGCTGCGAAAGATTGCCGGTCGGCAGGGTGCCGGCTCGTGGGTGTACACGGACGCGCGCTAATTCGATGCCGCGGATTATTATTTGAAAATCGCCGACGTCTCCCGGCGCAAGAGTATATTCAGCTTGGATACGCACCCGCTTGCCAGGGTACACTGTGCCGGTGAGCCGATTCTGAGAATCGAAGGAAACTCCCGCTATTCGATCGGCATCCCAATAGGTGACTAGGCGCAGCGTATCACCGACGCGTACTTCGCGGACGGGTAAATCAAAGCCAAGCAGCGTTATGCCTTCGGCGATTTTTGTTTGATGTGAGTATTGCGGCGCAAAATTTTCCGGTGCGACATCACTCAAGTCACGTTCTTCGCGTGCATACAACACCAAGCGCTTGTCATCGAAGGTTTGGGCAAATCGTCTCGGTAATTCACGTGCCAAACGTGCTTCGAGCATCTTTTGCGGGTCGGTCGCCAGCGCGTCCGGGATTACGACGAGCCAGATCGCATCGTGACGATTCAGTGCGCGGCGGACAAGCGCATCGGCATCGTCTACGGTCATCGGTTTGCCATTCGGTACACCCAACCAATCGAGTGGGTAACGGAGATAGTACAAGAACGTGGGCCATTCTTGATCGGTATCGAGCAAAACCAGATCGCCTTGTCGTGCGAACGAATTGATCGTGTTCGCCAGCGTGGTATATTCATCGCGCAAACGGCGTTCGGTGTAATAATCGTTTAGCACAAACATATTGGCAATGGTGACGAACACGGTGGCGGCGATGGCAAGCCACAGCGAAAATCGGCGCAAGACCGCGATGCCGAGCGTGAGCAAAATGATGTACGCGGGCAACAGAATCAGCAAATAACGTGCTTGGATTTTGGGCGCGAAGAAGGAAACCGGGGTGAGGGAGAGGAGGTAGATAAGGATGGGAGGCACAACGACGATCAGGGTGAACAGTGAACAGTGTTCCGTGTTCAGTGAACGGGGGGCAGTGTTCCGTGGAGGTTTGCTGAATACTGAAAATAGAACACTGATTAATGGAATTGCTGCGAGCGTCGTGAACGCAATGGTCAATGCCGTGTAGTTCTCGATGTGCGTCGTTACACCCAGCGGCAGAACTGTCGCGACGAGTTTTAAGAACAAGGTGAAATCAAAGATCGGTGCGGATTGCCACGCCGCAGCGTTTTGTAAATAGAGGATGAGCCAAGGGGCAAAGAGTGCGGCGGCGAGAAAATTTGCAATGAGCCAATGAGCCAATGAGCCAAGCAGCCAATGCCGATTGGCAAACGACGAATGACCAATAACAAAAAACGCGTAAACGTTGAGCGCGAGCAAAACGAGTGCGGCAAGATAATGTGTCCACAAGGCGAGTGCGGCACAGAGAGCGTAGCCCAATAGCGAATAGCGAAGGGCGAAGGGCGGATGGCGAGTGAACGAATCTGAAATCTGAAATCTGAAATCCAAAATCTGTAATCCAAACCACACCGCCGCGAAGGCGAAAAAAATTGAGGGAGTGTAATTCTTGATGTCTTGCGACCACCAAATATGAAAGCGTGCGATGGCGAGCAAGAATGCGGTGAGCAAACCAATCCATTTGCCGCCAATCTTTTTTCCGATGCGATACAACAACGCAACGGTCAGCACACCAAAGAAAACGGAAATAAATCGCCCGGCAAATACATCCGTGCCGGCAACGAAATTCCAAAAATGCAAAAGCCAATAATGCAACGGCGGATGCTCGTCCATTGCCGTGCGCAATGCAATCCACGCCCCATCGTGTTGCGAGAGCCAGACACTCCAGCCCTCGTCCCACCAAATATTTTTATCGGCGAGGCGATAGGTGCGGAGGAAGAAGGCGACAAGGATGCTTAGATAAGGAAAAAGACGGAAGAGGAAGGACGAAGGACGGACGCGAAATTTTTCGATCATCGGACGTCGGTCAGCGGTCATTTGAAGGTTTCGCTCAAGCCCACCAATGCCACACCGATGCCAACGATCATCGCACCGATGACCCGCAACGGATGCAGTCCCTCGCCCAGAAAAAGCCACGACTCGATGACGATGATGATATAACTGGTAGCGAGCATCGGATAGGCGAGCGAGAGCGGCACGCGCGAGATCACCGAGAGCCAGAAAATCGAGCCACCGCCAAAGCCAATAAAGCCGAGCCAGATGGACGGGTTGGAAAAAATTTTGATCAGTGTCGGTATAATGGTTGACACGGATGCAAAATCGAACGAGCCGATTTCGTTCATGCCGCGTTTCAAGAATAATTCGCCGGTGGTGCTCAAGAGGATTGCCGGCAAGAGCCACAGTAGCGCAGTGATTGTTTCGCGAGTCAAGCCAACCTCCGTTGAAATGCAATAGTGCGGCGGCGCGATAGTTTCAACTAACGTACTATCGAACGATCAAACTGATTAACTATCCTCGCAATCATGCGCACATTCTCCAACGATAATTCCGGATACAAGGGCAAGGACACAATTTCGCGCGCGAGACGTTCTGAGACTGGTAAATCGCCTTGGCGATAACCAAGGTTTGTGTATGCCGGTTGCAAATGGATCGTGTGCGGATACTGGATCATTGTGCCAATGCCGCGCGCTTTGAGATGGGCGATCAACGCATCGCGCTTGGGCGATTGCACGACGTAAAGATGATAGACTGCCTCACCGTATGGCATTTCGCGCGGCGGCGTGACGGTGCGCAACAATTCAGTATACAACGCGGCGCGTTCACGGCGCGCTTGATTCCACGCATCGAGGTGACGCAACTTGACGCGCAGAATCGCCGCTTGCAACTCATCGAGCCGCGAGTTCATTCCTTTAATGTCGCTGGTGTAACGTTCGCGCCAACCGTACTGACGGAGCAAATCAATGCGTTGGGCAAGTTCAGGATTGTTTGTGGCGATGGCGCCGCCATCGCCGTACGCACCCAGATTTTTGGTGGGATAGAAACTGAACGCGGCAATGTCGCCAATTGAACCAACGCGCTTGCCCCGATAGGTTGCACCGTGCGCCTGCGCGCAATCTTCCAAAACAAAAATGTTGTGCGCCCGCGCGATGGCGAGAATCGGATCGAGATCACAACTCTGCCCGAACAAATGCACGGGGATGATCGCTTTGGTGCGCGGGGTGAGCGCGCGTTCGATTTGTGCGACATCCATCAGCATGGTATCCGGACGCACATCAACGAGTACAGCGCGCGCGCCGGTCAATTCGATGGCGGCGACGGTGGCGACGGCGGTGTTGGGCACGGTGATCACTTCGTCGCCCGCGCCAACGCCCAGCGCGAGCAAGGCGATGTGAATTGCCTCGGTGCCGGAGCCAACGCCAATCGCGTGTTGGACGCCGAGGTAATCGGCAAATTCTTTTTCGAACGCTTTGACTTCGGGACCCAGGATGTACCAACCGCCTTTGAGCACGCGCGCGGTGGCGGCGTCAATTTCGGCTTGGATGGTTTCGTACTGTTTGGTGAGATCGAAAAAGGGAATGTTCATGATGCTCCGTGATGCGTGGTGCGTGATGCGTTAAACGGAACACGCCGCATGCACTACGTCCTACCAATAATGTTGTTTGTTTGCGCGATAGTATTCCAGCGTGCGTGTCAACCCCTCGCGCAAACTCACGCGCGGGTGCCAACCTAACTTGCCACGAATCTTGCGATAATCGGCGTAATAGTCACCGATGTCAATCGGCTTGCGATCCGGCGGGAACGGGATGATGGTGTAACTGCCACCGCCATTCACCTCAACGCACAACGCGGCGAGATCGCGTAGATTGATGGTTTCATCGCTGCCCAGATTGAAAATGTGTCCGTTGGCGTCATCGGTTGTTGCTACCAGCAACATGGCATCCACCACATCGTCCACGTAGTTAAAGTCGCGCACTTGCAAGCCGTCGCCCCAGACCTGAATCGGTTCACCTTCGATCAGGTTTCTGATCCAGATGCCCAAAAACGTTTGCCGCGCATCTTTGACGCGCATGCGCGGTCCATACGTATTCGTCAAGCGCAACGACACGGCACGAATGCCGTACACATTGTTGTAGAGAATGTGATACCACTCGCCTGCCATCTTGTTGATGCCGTTGACATCGGTGGGATGCAAGATGTGTTTTTCGTCCACCGGTAAATAATCGGGCTTGCCGTAGATTTGACGGGTGCTGGCATAAACGATTTTCACACGGGGATTTTGTTTGCGACACGCTTCCAAAATCGAGAGTTGCGCGCGGCAGTTGATTTCCAAATCGGTGTACGGATCGCGCATTGAATCGAGGTGCGAGGTTTGCCCGGCAAGGTTGAAGAGGTAATCGCGCCCTTGCACCAAATAGTCCATCGAGTACTCGTCGCGTACATCGGCGATGTTGACGCGCACCTGGTCTTCGATGCCGGCGATGTTAAATAGGTTGCCGCCGTACTCCGGGATGAGCGAGTCCACGAGTGTAACGCGCGCGCCCAGTTCAACGAGCCGCCGCGCCAGATTCGAGCCGATGAAGCCGAGGCCGCCGGTGATAAGGCAATCTTTGTTAGTTAGGGTAGTGAGATAGTTCATAGTTGGACCAATTGCAGGTTTTATGCCGCAATCCCCAGAATCAAGACGGGAATATCAATGTTTGACACGCCACGATTTTCCAGATCCCAAACGAATTGTTCGAAATACGAGACGCCGGTGGACATATCGTCTGCGAAATCTTTGACCGGGACGATTTCCACGCCCACATCAATAATGTTCAGATTATGAAAGATGGTCATTTTTGCCGCGACGTTATAAACCATAAAAGCGTACTTGCCGAATTGAACTTCGCCGATACGATTCTTGACAAAATCCATTTCGCGGAACGCACCTTTGGATAGAGTGGTGGGCTTGTATCCTTTTGCATAAAACTCGGTGGGATATTCGCAATTGACCTTGTGCTTGTGCCAGCCACGTTGTTCAAATTCTTGCTGGAATGCCTTGTTCGGCGAATTTGGCTTGTATAGCATCTTGCCGGGCATGGTTTTTTCTCTGCTGACTTTGGTTTTGTGCTTGCGACTATCGATTGCTGCAATGACTGCTCTGATCTCACGTAATTCTAATTCGAATTTAGACTCGATGATTTCCTTGCCCCGGTTGAAAGAATACACGCCCACGATTCTCATTTGTATTTCCTCTTTTTCTCCAAGAGTACTTTCTGGGATGATTTCTTCCATTCGTCCGGTATCTGAGCGACTTTTTCACTGCCGGTCGGCGCATACACCGGTTTACCCAAGGGTCTGATCGCAAGTTCCCCATTAAAGAAAGCGGTCAAACGTTGACGTGCAATCGCGACGTATTCGGATTCTTTTTCGCATCCCATCACGCGGCGATTATTCTTGGTTGCCGCGATCAGGGACGATCCGACACCGGCGTACGGGTCAAGAACCCAATCACCCTCATTGGTCAAGGCAAGCACACAACGCTCAACCAATTCAATCGGAAATTGACAAGGATGGCTAGTCTTTTCTGGATGATTCGCCTTGACATTTGGAATATCCCAGATTTCGCGTTCCCA
Source organism: Chloroflexota bacterium (assembly GCA_037440625.1). GTDB lineage: Bacteria > Chloroflexota > Anaerolineae > UBA4142 > UBA4142 > DAOTXS01. The sequence goes on along the minus strand of JBBITT010000005.1, from coordinate 28,559 downwards.
ATCTTGCGCAACAACTTGCCAAATATCGGAAGGATTCTTGCCCAGCGGATTGCCAGAAGGTTGACCTTTGTGAGGTCCCTTGAAATGGCGTTTGCCGGGATACTTGGCAGGAACACGCACCGCATCGAGATTAAACACGTACTCGTTGCTTTTAGTAAACCATAAGATGGTTTCATAGCGACCTGAAAAACGTTTGGAGGCATGCAAACCGTGTTCAAAATGCCAAATGATTCGGTTTCGCAGATGTAGCCCAAGTTTCTTAAAGATATCATAGTAAAAAATGTCAAGTGGATAAACTTCGCCATCTTCGACAAAATTGCCGACCTGCCAACAAATACTTCCATCATCGCGGAGTACGCGGTACAATTGGGCAATCACCTCTGACTGCGTTTGCAAATACTTTTCGATTGAAACGCGGTCTTCGTACTCTTTGCCCAGGTTGTACGGTGGTGATGTGATGATAAGTTGCGCAATGTTCGCCGGGAGCGTGGTTAGGAAATCTTCCACGGCGCCATGATAAAGAATGATCTCGGCGTCGTCCTTGAAACGATCGGCAATGGGTTTGGGGCTTGCAAAAAGAGGGAGGCCTTTCATCGCACAATTTCTCCAGCCGGTAACTTGCTTGCCATTTGCGCTTCCCGCTTGGGGCGATATTTTTTCACCGCTTCTTGCTTCACCACCAACCGCCACCACCAGCGCAGCAGCGCGAGCAAGGTGCGCACCACCCGCGGAAAGTTAAAGAACTGCGATTCGCCATACTGCCGATAAAAATGACGCACGGGTACTTCGGCAAAGCGATAGCCGGCATCTTGCGCCTTTTTCACCAACTCGAACGTGATGGCGCCGGTGTTGGATTCCAACTCGATCACGTCGAATATTTCACGGCGCATCAACCGAAAATCACAATCCACGTCGCGGATTTTCAAGCCGAACATCAATTTCACGAAATATTGATACGCGATTCCAATCCAAATTCGATGCAGCGGATCGCGGCGTTTGATTTTCCAACCATTGATGAAATCCACATCGTCCGAAATTTTCTCGACGAGGAGTTTGAGTTCACGCACATCGTACTGCGCGTCGCCATCGGTGTAAAAGACCCACTCTTTGGTCGCCGCGGCGATGCCGGAGCGAATCACGCCGCCATACCCACGATTTGTTTCATGTTTGATGATGCGAAAGGTGGGGGGCAAGATGCACGAGAGTTCGTCCAGAATGCGCATCGAGTCATCTGGGCTGGCATCGTTGACGACGATGACTTCATAATCGTCGGTGATTTCGCGGAGTGTTTGGAGTGCGCGAATGACCATTGCCGCAATCGTGCCAGCATCATTATAGCATGGAAAGAAAACAGAGATACTTGGTTTCATGGTTTCGTTAATTCGTTGGGTTGTTAGGTCGTTGCATCGTTAGGTCGTTCAAGGGCGTAACGCGGCAACTATCGAATGATTACACGTGTGTTCAAGATAATATGATCGTCAATCGCCGTACCGCTGTCGTTGATGACTGGGAGCCGGACCAAGTCCGCATCGTACAAACCGATTTCGATTTGATAGGTGCCGGGTACGGCATCGGGCTTGATGGATAGTTCGTATGTGTCGCTGACGAACTCATTTTCAACCCACGTCGTCGTGGGGCGCGTGGGTGAGCGATCTTGTTGCGCGACCACTTGATTATTCTGATCGAGCAGGTGGACGAACACGGTATAGGCTTTGTCCAACTTGGCGCGCGCTTGCCAGTATAACACAACTTTGAGCGAATTGCCCGGTGCAAGTGTGGTCGCCGCTAAATCGTAGCCGACCAACGCGAGAACGTTGCCCAAGTTGACATTCTGCGTGAACGACATCGTGGGCTGAACAAAGAGACGATCCGTTTTTTCGAGGGTGAATGGCGCGAGGTCAATAGCGTTGTCATCGCTCAAGATGATTTTCAATTTCGTTACACCCTCACGTGCCGATGCCGGGATCGGGATGGCATATTGACCACGCACAATTTCGCCGGCACGCCATTGGGAAGTTGGAAACTGGAGATTCGCGAGTGGAAACGCATCGGTCGCGACATCGCCGAATTGAACCTTGAACGTGTAATCGCGCGAAGGTTTTTGATCGGCACGCCAGACCAAAGTCAATGAAAGCGTCTCGCCCGCGCTCGCCTTGTCCCGTCCAAGTTGATAACCCAGCAGAGTGAATGGTGGTATCACTTGATTGATGGTGTTTTGAATGTTGAGCGACGCAATGCTTGCCGGTTGCGTTGCCGGCAAAATCGGGATTGGACCCAGTCTCACCGATTTGCCCATCGGCGCGCCGTTCGGTGCAAGCACATCGAGTCCGCGCGGATCGTTCGTCGTGTAAAACGTTACTTCGATGAGATAATCGCCGGGCGGTGTGCCGGGGAAGAGCGGCACGGTGTACGCGCCAAACAATTTTTCGCCGGGCTTCCAGCGCAGCGTAGGATAATTATAGCCGGCAGGTCGGCGATCTAGTTTGCCCCACAGGTTGCCCGCCGCATCGCGCACGCGCAACGCGACCAGATAATCTTCGTCCATTGCTTCAAGCGTGTGCCAATAGAGATTAAACGACGCGCCCACATCGGCAGGTGTTGGTGTTGCCGTGACGCCCAAGAGTTGAACGATGTTTTTGAAATTGGCTTCACGTTTGATTTGCGGATCGGGTTCGGCAGAAAAGCGCGCGTTCGAGGTCAGCGTCCAATGTCGCAACTTGACTTGCCAGAACGCCGCGTCCACTTTTTGTTCGATGCCGCGTGTGGACAGTAACATTGGCACAAAACCGTTGGGATCAACGACCTCGTCTTGCCATTGGATCACCCAGACACCGGGCTTGCCGGCGATGGTTTGATTCAACACGCGCGCGGAATCATAACCGAGTACGTGATCGGCGTTGAGCGTAGGATCATCTGGCAAACGAACTTGGGGCGCATTGCCACGATAGTAATAATTGAACGCCGGAAAGAGATGCCCGCTTGTGAGAATGATCGCTTCGCCCGGCGCAATATTTTTTTCGATGTAACGCGCGACGCCGCGAAAATCGGCTTTGGTGAAGGCAGGGTCGAAGTAAAGATTGTTGATGGCGAAGGCGGAAGTAAAAAGTAAAAAGGCAAAAGGTAAGGCATAAAACGTAAAACGGAGAACGTGATGCGTGATGCGTGATGCGTGTGCCAAGCCAACAGCGAGCAAAAGAAAAAATGCTGGCGAGGCGATCATCAAATAGCGCGCGTTGAATTTGGGATTGCGCGAGAAAAGTAAAAGTAAGAATGTTAGTGGAATGATGAGATACAAGACAGAAAAATTTATTCCAGCGTTGGATCGTTGGATCGTTGGATCGTTGAATGGAACCCGCACGCTTAAACGAGCCAACAAACCAACGAGCAAAACGACAAGCCAGCCCGCCGCGAGCCATTGTGCCTGCGCTTCCAACACCGATTCGCCGGTGGTAAAGTTGATAAAGATGTGGCGCAGCGCTTCATCGAGTTTGAGCGCACCGCGCCAATAACTTGCATCTTGCCCCAAGCGCGCGATGACGAAAGGAGTCCAAGGGAGGAAGGCAAGGAGGATGGCGGCGAACGCGGCGATTGCACGTTGCAGATTTTCAAATTTCAAGTTGGACAACCTGAAACCTGGAAACCCGAAACTTGAAACGAGCACAAAAAGCACTTGGAACGCGATGATGGCAAAGGCGAAATAGTGAGTGTACACCGCGGCGATGTTGGCAAGCGCGAATATGATCCACCAGCGCCGATCGTTCTGCTCAAGCGCACGCCACAGTGCGTAACTCGAAAGCAAAAGCAGAAATGTGATCAGCGTGTACATTCGCGCTTCTTGTGAGTACCACACGTAAAGCGGCGAGAGGGTTGCCAAAAGCGCGGCGATCCGCGCGGACTGGCGATCCAACAATCGGTGCGCGGTAACGAACAGGAGCGGAATCGTTAGCACGCCGAAAAAGAGCGAAAGGAAGCGAACCGCAAATTCGGAATCGCCGGCGAGCGCGATCCAGAAATGCAAAAGGTAATAGTAGAACGGTGGCTGAATATCGGCGGCGGTACGTGCCGTAATGGTTGCCAGATCAAAATGCGCCAGGTACACGCTGAAGGCTTCGTCGTACCAGAGACTCTGAACCTCCAGACGAAACACGCGCAGAACAAAAGCAGCGAAACAAATCGTTATGAAAAAGGGTAACCCACCGATGCGGCGCAAAGAATTACTCCGTTACAAAATCGTCCGCATCTTAACATAGATGGCGAGCAACGCAAAATTCATTTGACAATCTCGTAGCGTTTGCCCTGCTTGACGATTTCGCCGATCAATACCCAGCGACCATCTGCCGAAATGGGTGCCTCGGTGTGCGGCGTGAGATAAAATTCCGCCGTATCCCACGTTGCCCCAAAGAACACGCCCACACCGATTTTAGCACGTGCGCCCACGTCAATCGGTGTTGTTTCAACGGCGATGACTTCATCTTTTTGCCAACGCAACGTGGGATACCAAAACGGAAACATCAAATCGGGCAATTGCGCGTCGGCGCGTGGATTGCCGTCATCGTCCGGAAAAAAGGGATAGATTGCAAAATTGTTGTCCAGCCCGGGCAAGCGTTCCCAATACATTCGCAAATACACGCGTTGCCAATCGTCTTGTTTGATGTCGTAACCCAGCAAACGCAGTTTGTCACCAAAATTTATGGGCACAGGCACTTGGGGCAGAATGCAATGACACGTGCGCAAAAAATTGTAAAACTCGTCCGGCAAGTCTTGGCGCGCCACACCGCGTCGCAACAGAATGTATCCATCGAGAGCGTCTTGAATGCCGAATCCTTGTTGGAGGGCATCGCGGTAATGACGCACATAGTCCACCGGGTTTTGCGTGGTGGCTTGCGATACATCGAGCAGAATGTAATCGACGTTCGACGGAACCGGCAATTGTCCAAAGCGATACAACATTCGGCGATGACTGAGATGAGGAAAGAGCGACGACGTCGTCATGGCTGGAACATCCGGCGGAATTTGTTTGACAAACCGATCGAGCAACTGATGGTGGGCAGTTTGCTCGGGCCAAAAATATTCGCCGCCGATGGGCGTGTAGCCAGCGACCCAATGATAGCCGCAAGCAATCAGGAACGCGGTCAGGACGCCTACGACTTGAAACTTGTAACTTGAAACTTTGAACTTGAGCGCTGCCGCACCCCCAATCGCCGCAAGCACAAAGTATGGTGCGACCGGCGCAGAATAATGGTACGTGCCAGAATACTGCGCCTCGTAACTGCTCAACAAATTCAAAATCAACGAGGGCGAGCCAACCAACAAGGTGATGGGATCCAAGAGCGCCAGAAACCCAACCGAAGCCAACAATCCCAGGATGTAGGTGATTTTCGCCGGGATAATGACACAACCAACAATGCTGGGAATCGCTGTGAGGGGGTTGCGCAAAGATTCGTGCAAGCAGGTGTACCGTCCTACATAAACCGATTCGCCGCGTGGACTAAAATGTGGGACGATGACGTAGAGAGTAACAAGAAACCAAACGATTGAAATGACGGCAATGGACAAAGGTATCCAGTTCAAGGTTTCACGTTTCAAGTTCAACTTGAAACCTTGAACTGGAAACTTGAAACTGAAATAGATTGCCATCGCCAGCACAAGCAACGCCATGTCTTCCTTTACGGCGAGCGCAATCAACGCAAATAATGCAAAACGTTTCCACGCGCGTGCTTGACCATAGTGGTACGCGAACATCAGTGGCGCAGGCGCGAAGGTAACCGCGTGAAACTCAGCGAGGTTGGCGGCTTGCAATGCCGGGAACATTAAATACATTGCGGCAAAAAAGATTGCCATCCCCTCGCTTTGCAAGCGTCGCCGCGCGATCCAATAGATCGGTAACGCGCCCAACGCCATCACAACGGATTGCAAAACAAAAAGTGATTCAATGCCATCGTGAATCAAAAAGACGAGCGGAACAATAAAAAAGATTGGCTCGACGTGATCGGTGAGGCGAGGCAATTGACGACCATCGGGACGCGTGTCTTCCAGCCAGTTACCGTGCAACGTATTCCACAACGCTTGATCCATCTGCCCCATATCGGACGCGTGCGTGCGAAACGTGTTATGGCGCTGAATCGAAAGCGCAGAAAAGTACACGCTGTATGCAAACATCAGCGCGATGACGATGACAAGACCGTAACGTTTGATGATCAATGATTCGACTCGAAGCATTTTTCGTTTTACGGGTTACGTGTTAGAATGATTGCGATGCCTCTGATCTTGGGTCGTTGGCGATGGTTAGCGCTCATCGCAATTACGCTAGCCGTTCGGCTTTATCTGCTTAGCCGCTTTGACGTCGAACTCTCGCAAGATGGTTTTGAGGCGGTGCGCACCTTGACGATTTGGCAAACGCAAGGCATTGCCGCGTTGCCGCGCGAGTTACTCGATCGCGCGTTGTTGCATCCGTTGTATATGCTCGTGCTGGGGGTGTGGCGCGTTCTCGTGCCGGCGTCATTCGATTTCTATCTCGCCGCGCGCTTGCTTTCAACGTTATTCGCGTGCGTCGCCATCGTCTTGGTGTTTGAGTTTACGTGGCGCGCTTTTGGCGAAATTGCCGCGTGGTGTGCCGCACTGTTTCTCGCCTTCGCACCATCGTTCCTCTGGGAAAGCATCGCAATTCTTTCCTCGACCTTGTTCCTTGCCTTCTACATTGCGGTTTTGCTCGCGCTCTTGCAATCGCGGTATCGGCTAGCGATGTTGATGGCATTGCTTGCCGCGCTCATCCGCTACGAAGGCGTTGTGTTGATGGCGCTCACCATTGTAATGCTATTCATCCGCGATGCGCGCGCGCGCAAATTTCAACGGAACGATTGGTTGGTTTGCGCGATGCTGGCTTTTGCATTTCCACTTGCGCTGATTGCCGGTAGTTGGCTGGCAACCGGCAACCCGGTGCAGTTCATCGGCGCGCAATCTATGGCGAGTATCTGGCTCCGCTTTCTTGCCCCGGGCGATTTTCTCAAACGCGGTGCATTCTTCATCACGCAATATCCGGCATTATTGCCCGCGCCCATCGTTTGGCTAGGGATTGCCGGGGGCATCGTTGCACTGATGACACATCGCACGCGCGCCACTGGTTTATTGCTTCTCGTTGCCGCGCTCTATTTGATTTTCTTCGAAGCGCTCGTGTTTTTCAATTATACAACACTTGAAACGCGCTTCCTAATGTACCCCGGTTTTGCGCTGATTGTTTTTGCGGGGGTTGCGCTTGCTCAAGTTGCAAGTTACGCATCACGCATCACGCATCACGCATTACGTATGGCATATTCCGTTGTGCTTATGCTCAGCGTCGGCACATTGCTAGTCGCCAGTTATCAACAAGGCGACGCGGGAATACGATTTGTTTACAACAGTCAAATCTCGATGCGCGAGATGGCGGACGAAATCGCCCAAGTTTTTCCAAAGCATCAGCGCGTCAATGTGTTGGCGTATGGTGGCACCGCCGGCGCGCTTGATTTATTCGCACGTCAACGCGGCATTGAACTCGCATTCACCGAATTTCGTTTTGCGCCGGATGAAAACCCGGAACAATACCTCATTGACAACCAAATTCAGTTTATCATTTATCCGGTCGGCAATGCGTTTGCCAAAGCCAAATATCCGTACCTGGCGCGTTTTGAAGAGCAAACCCAGCGCGGCGTAACATTCAAGCCGCTCACGCAATTCGCCACCTCCGCCGACAATCAATTGTACAGTATTTGGGCGATTACACTGAGCCAATGAACCAATCACCCAATTGCCCAATCACCTAATCACCTAATTTCAACTCCTCCCAACGCAAACGTCACACGATCGCTTGCTACATTTTTCCCAACATACACATTTGCCGGCAAGCGTCCGTCCACTTGTTCAAGTGCTTGCCCCGGCGATGCCCCTTTCACGCCAATGAACGCATGCCCCATTCGAAACTGAAAACGCAAATCGTTTTCGACGCCAATCAAACGCAACGCTTCGATTGCCGATGATTGCAAGTTTTTCGAAACGTCGTCTATCGCCACGCCGGCAACGATTTCACCGGCTGGCAATGCGGCGATGAACTGAGCCAGCCGTACCGATTCGTTGGGATTGGCGAACGTGTCGAACATAGCGACACGATCCACAACACCAGTTTGTGGATTGATCGCAACCAGATGATAGCCGCGTTTGTTTTCGATCGCGTTCTTCCCGGCGACCCAGATTTCGCCAAAGCGACCGGCGTCAAAGCCCGCGCTTGTTGCTACAATGTCCACCGGTGAAAGAGTGCCTGTTTCGCCAATGGCGTAATTCTCTTGTGGCGTAACGTGAATGGGCGCGGTGTCTGTCGCGAAAATAAATTCATTCAGTCCATCGCGTGCCACCGATGCCGGGATACGCACGGTGTAATCATCCCAGATCGCGTTGAGCGACCATTGGGCGACCGCTTGCCCATTGACGTGCACAGTCATTGGTTGATGCGCGCGCGTGCCACGCAAGTGAAAGGTGAGCGTCTGATTTTTCTGTTCGAGTGGCAGCCACATCCTTGAATCGTTGCGTGTTGCCCAGCGATAGTCAAAGCCGGCAGGAGACATTTGCGTGCGTCCCCAGCCATCGTCAAAGTATAGCCGCGCGGTTTCCGCGCTCAAATCAATCGTCGGCTCAACGTGCGGTTGCATCACACGATAAATCGTGCGCGTCTCGTCACGATAAATTTCGGTGAGCGGAAACACATCTTCGATGTACCGCATCAATTCATCGCCAGCCAAAGTTTGCTGCGCGATAATGTAGCGCACGTTGAAAAAGCGCACAACCTCCGGCGCGGCAATCCGGTCGAGTTCGCGGCGATGCTCGTCTATCGCGCGCCCACTTTCTAGCGCAACCATCGAATTGATGACCGGTAATTCGAGATAGTACTGAAACTTGAACGCCGGATGCCGCGACACAAGTCCGCCGATGAGTCGCTTTTGATGAATCGTCTGAAAAAATTGTGCGGTGTAATCAATCGAACCTAGAATGGCTACACTGTCGCGCCAACCGAGTGGTACGTCCATCACGGTGAAATCGCCGGGTTCACGGGCGATGTCGCGCAAAATTGCCGGCGCACGCAAATCGGCAAGCACAATTGGAAAGACAAGTTGTTCAAAGAGAAGCAGGGCGGTCGTTGCACGAATGATTATTTTGCCGCGTTGCATTCGCAAGCATCGTGTCACACCGAGCGCGATCAACGGCACGAGCGCGAGCATCAGCATCGCGTTGTAACGCACCGGGTAACGATTGGCGTTGACAAAAGGTAATGTGCGCAAAAGTGCGAATGGCATCGGAAGGTAGGTGTCCGTCTTGTTGATGGTCAAGGTGGGACCCAACAAAACGAGTGCAAAGAAAAGCGCGGTGAGTAACCAGAACCAGCCAACGTGATGTTGGCGCACAGCGACCCAGCCAACCATCGCCAGAATCAGCGCGGCGTAACCGATAAAGGCGTAACTGGTGTTGGCATTGGTGATCGAGTTTGCCCACCCGCCTAAAATGGGGTGCGCGGCGGAGGGAATGAAAAATGAAATCGGCTCGGCGGAGAAAACTTGAGCGCGTCCCAATCCCGGTGCAATGTAATAGCCATAGCGTAAACTATCGGTCAAGAGACTCCACAACAAGGGACTCGTGCCGATGAATGTGATGATACAGAACGCGATGAAATTTAGAATCACCTGTCGCGCATGCGCCGCGCGTCGGACGATCAAGAAGGTTTGGTAGATGGCATATGCTAGAGAGAAGGTCGCCAGAAAGGGAATGAACGTGAGTTCGGTCCACGCGGTCAGCACAAAAAACAAACCGGCGCGCAGGCCATTCTTGACGGCGGAGCGATCCGCGCGAATGAGATAGAGCGCAAAGAATGGAATCCACTCACTGCTAAGGAGCATGGGATGCCCGGCGTTCACATAGTTGATGTGCCACGCCCCGAATCCAAAGAACGCGCCGGCAATCACGGCGGCGATGTTTGAATGAAGGTTGACACGTGCCATCACCTCGCGCGCGAGCAAGGTCGCGCCATACGCACTCATCACGAGCGCAAAATAGATGATGAGATTGTTTGCAACAATCGTGCCGCAGAGCATTTGAAGAGGCAGAGCAAGAACGCCATTAAGAAACGTTGAGGTGTTTGCCACCAGATTCACACCAAGCGGATAGTACAGGTAATCGGTGGAGAGTGGCGAGGTACCGAGATTGAAAATCGAAAACTTGAGCCACCACAAATTCCACGCGAGCGCGGGTGCATCAATGGGTTGCCCCGGGACATGCGAATCGAGATGGGCGATGAGTGGATAGGTGAGAAGAATAGCGAGCGCAAGATAAACGATCAACACGATGCCATCGCGACGCCAAAACGATTTCACGGTTGCGCCCCTGTGCCGTACAAAATGAGATGCACGCCATCCTCGAAATCGTGTTCGTCCAAGCGTTGCAATGATTCGTCGAGCCACGCGCGGGCATGATCAGGGAGATCAGATGCAACGTCATCGAAGACGAACCAAAGGCGAGCATAGTGTTGAGATAATCGCGTGAGCAAGGCGAGGGTCGCCTCATCGAATTGTTTAGGGTCGCGGCTTAGACCATACCAACGCAAGCGCGCACGATTTTCGTTGAGAAAGAATGGTGCGCGGGTGTCATCGTTGAGAATCATTACGTCGTGTGATTGCTCTTCGCGTGCGATGGTGTAGAGCAAGGCACGATAGTCATCACTGCCCCCGAAACGTACATCGTTGCGATAACGAGACAGCGAAAAGAAGGATAAAGCAATGACCAGCAAGAGAGCCAGCAGAATCGCGAAGGGCGAATGGTGAGATGCGAATTGCGACCGATACAGCATAACGATACAAAAAACAATGAACGTAACAGTCAGCCCAAGGACAAGCCAATCAATTTGCACATTGCCATCACTCGTACGTAGCCACGCAAAATCAAGCACGCTCGGTTTAAGCAAAGGGAGCGAACCGATAATTGGCGAGAGTGATGGTACGAAAATTGCATCCATATCCGGCGTAGCCGAGAGGCGTACCATTCGGGCACGATAGGCGAGGGCGGGAATTGCTACACCGATGAGTTGAATCAAAATACTCGCGACGCTCAACCCGGCAAAGAGAATCGTAAATCCTTTGTGTGCTCGTGCCAAGGCGAGTTCGATTGCCGGCGCAATCATCAAAACGAGGAAGGGGAGGGTGGGCACGAGAAAGCGTGGACCCCAGTTCGTCCCGCCCCACCAGTAATACCACGTGGAAAAAGTAAGAAGGTAAAAGGCAAACGTCAAAAGGATGAGCGTTGTCTCACGCTGAGCGCGCTTGAAAAAAAGAGGCAAAGATAATCCAAGCGCGGCGAGAAAGGGAGTATAGACAAACAACCCTTTGCCCGGGCTAAAGAGCAAACCGTATGCGCCAAGCAGGAAGGGTGTGTTGAAGATTTCGTCGGCGCGATAGCCGGTGATAAACGGATTGCCATAGCGTACCCCATCGTACCACGCAATCGAAAGGGCGATCAAGGTGAGTGTTGCGATAAAGCTGATCAAGCCACGTCGCCCCCGCCCCTCGTGCAGTGCCTCTCTAAAACCGTACCACGCAAAAACCGGAATCAATGCCGCGTTCGTTACCCGTGTTGCTATTGCCAATCCCAGCGCACACCCGGCAATGATGGCATCGCGCGTACTCGATTCGGCGCGGAAACGTTGTAGAAAATAAAAGGCGGCAAAGAGCGTGAACAAGGCGTAGGGTTCGCTCCAGAATTGTTTGGCATACACCCACGCCGGCGTCGCCAGTCCAAACAACAATGCCGCCACGATGCTCACATCGCGCGGGAAATTCAATTGCCGTGCGGATAAAAAGACGAGTGCGCCGGCAAGCGCAATCACAATCGAACTGGTGAGCAAGGTCGTTTGGATCAGACCCAGATCGAAGGGCAAGTGCAAAGCGAGCGCATAGAGCGGCACGGCAAAGAGCGATGCGCCGTAACCGTACTTGGCGTACGATTCGCCATCGAACGCCAACTCGTTCCGCGCTTTGAAGAGCGTCCATAGTTGATCGGTGTTGAACTCGCCGCGTTTCACAAAACTTTCGGTGACGGCAAGCATAGACATACTGTCTTGCGAATACAGCACGCCGCTGAACGACAGCAAATAAATGCCGAACAACAACAACGCCAGCCACATTGCCATCAACGTATCGGTGCGATCGTTCATTGTGCGCGCTCACGATGCGAAACAAGAATTAGACTCGCGCCCAGCAACTCGCCGGCGGTTGACCACAAGCGCGTAACCAGCGAAAGCATGACGGCGACAGGTGTGGGAAAAAATGTTGAGAGCATCAACGCGAGCGCGCCTTCGCGCACGCCCAAGCCGCTGGGGGTGAGAAACGAAACGTAACCGATCCAGTACGCGCCGGCGTTCATCGCAATGAATGCCGGCAATTGCTCGAACGAGAGCGGCGCGATGGAATGCACAAAGAGAAAAAAGGCGATGCCGTTTGTCAACCACATCGCCAACGAAAAGAGCGGCGGCCCAAGTCCACGCCTAAACGTTGGACTGGGCGCGACGAGGTTGCGGCGCATAATACGCGCCGTTGTGGCGATGATGAGTCGTTGTGTGGCGGGCAAAGCAAAAAGGATAATCACCCCGGTGAAGGCAATGCCGATGATGAACGGGGCATACATTGCGATTGAAGCAGGCAAGACCGTGCTGAACACATCGGGGCGCACGAGGATGAAGGTCAAGCCCAGCAAGCCGGCAACCGCGAGTGCGAGCGCGGTATAGATCACTTGGCTCAAGAGCGCGTTCGTTTTGCTCACACCGCGCTCTTCGACCATCGCCATCATCGTGGCTACTTGCCAGATGTTGCCGGGAATGTAACGCGTCAGGTTTGACAAAAACCACACGCGCGCACCAAAACCAAAACTGAAATATTCGCCCAACGAAATCAGAATGCGCCGCCACGCTTCCACCGCAAAGCCGCGCGCGACCACCAGGAGAAGGAGCGAGACCCCAAGTGGCAGCAAATCAAATTCAAATTTGAAACCGGCGGCAAGTGCCTCATCCCACGTTTGGAAGACTAGGCGCGCCAAGAAAAATAGCACCACGCACGCGAGAACGTACCCCACCCGTTGTTTGATTTTTGATTTTCGATTTTCGCTTGATGATTGAATGGTCATGGGTTTGAGGATTGCGAATAAATCTCGGCAAACTGCGCCGCGACGCGCTCGGCGGTGTAATGTGCACGCACGAATTTCGCGCCGGCTTGCGCCAGCCGTTGCGCGAGCGCACGATCGTTCAAAATTTTTTCGATGGCATTGGCAAGCGCGCGCGCATCGCGTTCTGGGACGAGTAAGCCGGTTTCGCCATCACGCACAATGTCCGTTACGCCGCCAGAATTGGTGGCGATCACCGGCGCGCCGCACAACAAAGCTTCTGCCAGCACCAAGCCCATCCCTTCACGAATCGAAGGAAGGACAAACGCGGCACACGCGGCATAATATTTGGGCAACTCCGTTTGCGGCAACGCGCCAAGAAATTCCACGCGCTCTTGCAGATTCAAAGCGCGCGTGTGCTGTTCAAGACTTGGGCGTGCAGGTCCCTCACCGATAATTTTCAAACGCGCAGTCGGCACAAGCGCAATTGCCTCAATCAAGGTGTCAATGGATTTCTGCGTGGTGAGGCGAGCAACCGTGAGAATCGTTCGGTCCAAAGTCTGAAATCTGAATGCCGCAATCTCAAATAACGGATTGACCGGCATCGGCACAACACGCACACGCGACGCGTCCACCACACCCAGCGATAACAATTGCTCGCGCAAATAATTCGACCCGCAAGTAATCGCGTGCGCACGCGCAAACACAAACCGCGCCAGCGGGATTGCCCAACGATTCTGACGCAACATCTCGACATCGGTGCCGTGGGTGGTGATGATGAGCGGCACGCGCCTGATCAGCGAAGCCAGCGCGCCGATCAATCCGCCCGGTAGCCACCAGTGCGCGTGAAGAACGTGTGGACGTGTAGAGATGCTCTGCCGGAACGTCTCTAGAAAAAACGCGCCATTGAAAAACGCAAACAGAATTTTGTTGACGATACCGCGCGCCACCAATTCGTGCATCGTGCCGCGATACGCTAAACATTCCCAGCTTGCCGGCGCGTAGTGAAACCGATGCACACGCGCCGCGCCAAGCGTTTCTTCGTCCGCGAGATGTGGCGCGTGGGGGGCAATCACATCCATTGGCACACCGTGTTCCGCCAACGCATCGGCGAGATGCAAAAGAAACGCGCCCATCGAATCATCGAGGGTGCGCGGGAAAACGTGAGTGAGGACGAGAACGCGCCAATTATTTTGGGTCATCCGATTGTATATCGCGCAAACGCGCTTCGAGTTCTTCGACGCGCTCGTTCTGGCTCACGATCAATTCGGCGAGAAAGCCGACGACAAAGAACAGGACGCCGACGAGGAGCAGGACACCGGCAAAATCAAAAATCGGACGACGCTGCCCTAGGTTCAAAAGATACATCACGGCAAGGACAGCAAAAGTGGTCAAGGACGTCAACACGATTCCCAGCCCAATGCCGCCAAAGAACAACATTGGCTTGCGCGAAAAAGTGAGCAAGAACCACACGACCAGCACATCGAGAAAGGAAACCGGGAGACGCCCCAACCCATAATGCGATTTGCCTTTAGTGCGCGGATAATAGTTGACCGGCACTTCGCCGATCGAATACCCTTGCGCGGCGGCAAGAATCAAAATGTAACGATGCCAATCAGACCGCAAGTGCAAATTCTCCACCACCTCACGCCGAAATGCCTTGATCCAATTCATATCGTGCACGCCTAACCCAAACAATCGCCGCGAGACCACGTTGGCGATGGTGGAAGCAAACACCTTACCATCGCGCCGGCCTTGCCGCCAGCCGGCGACCACATCGAATCCTTCGTTGATTTTGGCGACGAGTTTGGGAAGGTCTTCTTCCGGATCGGACTCGAGATCGGCGGGGAGAAAGACGATGATCTCACCGTGACAACGCGGAAAGCCGGTGCGCATGGCTTCGGTCAAACCCAGCGATTTGCGATGACGAAACAAACGCGCAAAGGGATAATGCGCCGCCATGGCGGTGGCTTCCGCCCACGTCGCATCGGTCGAGCCATCGTCCACAAAAACAATTTCGCCGAGCACGCGCATCGTTGCAAAGGCACGTGCGATTTTTTCAAAGAGCGGCGGAATGTTGCCCGCTTCGTTGCGTGCCGGAATGAAAACGGAAATGAGGGGTTGTTCAGACATCGTGAGCGATTATAACACCAAGCCGAGATTTGAACAAAAAGACGTTTGACGCGCGCGTGCAAGATGTGTAGAATGGCGCACGCGATTGGAGGACGTATGAACGCTCAAGAATTGTTGAAACGCTATAATGCCGGCGAGCGTGATTTTTCGAATGCGGAATTGCCGGGCGTGGATTTGCGCGAAACGATGTTGCGCGGCATTATTTTGCGCGGCGCGAATTTAGAAAAAGCGAATCTGGGCTGGGCAAATTTGGAAGAAGCCGATTTGTCCGGCGCGCGGCTCAAGGGAGCGAAACTCAATGCGGCACATCTGCGCGCGGCAAACTTGGCCAATGCCGATTGTAGCGAAGCGAATCTCAAGCGTGCGGGGTTCACCGATGCGAATCTGGCAGGCGTGAATATGCGCGGCGCGGTGTTAGTGGGTGCAAAATTCTTGAACGCCAATTTGCGCGGCGCGAATCTTTCCAAAACGCAATTGGATGGATGCGATTTCACCGGCGCAGACACGACCGATATGGATATTGCCAGTGCCGAGATGACGACCGCCAAAGGGTTAGCAATGAAACGAAGTAAGACGTAAAACGCAATTTGCGCTTTACGTCTTACTTTGTACTCTTTGCAATTTGTTTGAGAATCTCTTTGGCTTTTTCAGCCGCGCGCGCTCGGTGGCTGATTTTGTTTTTCTCTGCCGTACTCAATTCCGCCATTCGCATTCCGCGTTCAGCCACATGAAAGATCGGATCGTACCCAAAGCCGTTCGTGCCGCGTGAATCGAATGCGATTTCGCCTTCGCATGTGCCTTCGGCTTCCCACAGGTTGCCGCCCGGCGTCGCAATCGCAATTACACAACGAAAGCGGGCGGTGCGTTTGCCGGGCGGAACCGCGCGCAGTGTGTCAAGTAGAAAAGCATTGCGTTCCGCATCGGTTTTGTTTGCGCCGGCGTACCGTTTGGAACGCACGCCCGGTTCGCCGCCGAGCGCATCTACTTCAAGTCCCGAATCATCGGCAAGGGTAAGCAAGCCACTTTGCCGGGCGTAGGTCAGCGCCTTGAGCCGCGCATTTTCGGCGAGGGTTGCGCCGGTTTCTGCCACATCGTTGCGAATGCCGACATCGTCAAGTGTAACAAGTTCAAACGGCAAATCATCGAACATTGCCTGATATTCGATTAACTTGCCACGATTATGGGTTGCGATAAGCAGTGGCATATTCTCCTTGACGTTCGAGCCCACTCGCGTTACAATGCAAGCAAACCGTGGCGGAGGACGGCGTGGAAATTCTGGTCATCTTTTTACTGATACTGATCCTGATTCTAGGCGGCTGGCTGGCGTTCGTCGAATATCGTTATCAACAACTCGCGCGATCGTTTCGGGCGTTGATGACGGGACGGGGCGGCACCGATTTGGAAGCCACCTTGCTTGACTTTGTGGCGCGCATGGATCGCATCGAACAAATGACGCAGGCAATGGACAATCGCGTGAGTGGTGTGGAAACCCGGCTCCCGTATCTCGTTCAACATATCGGGGTGGTTCGCTTTAACCCCTTTCCGGACAAGGGCGGCGATCAAAGTTTTGTTCTCGCGATTCTAGACGCTCATGCCGATGGCGCGGTGATTAGTGCCTTGCACTCGCGCGTGGATGTGCGCATCTATGCCAAGCCGGTCGTGGGCGGACAATCCACGTACACGCTCACGGCAGAAGAAAAGGAAGCGATTGCGCGCGCGATGAAACCTAGGATGTGATTGCAGATTTTAGATAGATCAACTCGATCGAATCAAGTCAAACGATGCGGCTTGATTCGATTTTTTGTTACTGCTCAGAGATACCACAGAGAGCACAGAGAAAACCAATGGACAATTCTGTGTGCTTGGTGGTTAAAATGGAGTAGGGCTGAGCAGAGATGGTTTTTTATTAATCGGCAATCCGCAATCGGAAATTTGAAATTCCGTACACGGGACGCGCATGCCAAAGCGATAAACCACCCACAAACGCAAAACTGAGGCAATACAACACGAGATACGGCAAGGTCCAATAAAGTTGATGATGCCATGCAATCACGATCCCGGCCAACGCATACACGGACAGAATCCACTCGCCTAGGACTTCCCAGCCCAGCGGCAAGGCATAGCGTTTAGTGTTCCACGCATCCTCGGCGGTTTCCACGCGAAACTTGGGCGTACGGCGAAATTGATTGCCGCGCCGCATCAACGCTGCGATCACTGCGATCGAATTGTTCAACGCGATGCCTGTCCCCAGCAAGAGTAATACCGTAAAGTAACGATAGCGTGCCACCCAATCAGGATAGAGCGCCCGTTGGGCAAGTGCATAGATCACCATGGGTCCAAACATCGCAAAACTAAAGTACATCATCACCCCCGGCATCCGTGTATCCAACACCATCAAGGGCACCAGGGTGATGAGCAGCAGCAACATTAAGGGATTCATCAAGTAACCGGAAAGATGCAAAATGCCTTCGATGCGCTTGAAGAGCGGAATATCGGTGCCGCGCCACAGTTGCGGTGCCAGTTTGAGCAAAACTTGCGTTGATCCCTTTGCCCACCGAAACTGTTGACGTTTGAACGCGTGAATTTGTGGCGGCAGTTCAGCGGGAGCCACCACGTCCGGCAAGAAAAGAAATTTCCAGCCGCGTATCTGCGCGCGATACGACAAGTCCAAATCTTCACTCAAGGTATCGCCCTGCCATCCGCCGGCATCCTCAATGCATGTGCGTCGCCACACGCCGGCTGTCCCGTTAAAATTGAAAAACAAATCGTTGCGATGGCGCGCGACTTGCTCCACGGCAAAATGCCCATCGAGCGCGAGCGCGGCGGCGTGGGTGAGCGGTGAATACGCGGCATTCAAATGCCCCCAGCGGGCTTGCACCAAACCCAACTTGGGTTGCGTGGCAAAATAGGGAATCGTTCGCTGCAAGAAATCGCTGGGTGGCACAAAGTCTGCATCAAAGATCGCAATGTATTCGCCGGTGGCAGATTTCAATCCTTCGGCGAGCGCGCCGGCTTTGAAACCATCGCGATTGGCGCGCCGACAGAGGGCGATGTTGATTCCGCGCCGGCGATGATAATCCACGCGGACTTGGGCAATCGCGGTCGTTTCATCGTCCGAATCGTCCAAGACTTGGATTTGCAAACGATCGCGCCGCCAGTTCAGCGCGGCGGCGGCATCAATCAATCGTTCGACCACGTACAATTCGTTGTAAATGGGCAATTGAATCGTTACGGCGGGCAAATCGGTAACTGTGCATTCCTGGGTGCGTTCGGTGCGCTTGTGCCAGTAGAGCCATGCGATCAACAACAAGTTGAAACCATACACGGCAAGCGCGAGCGCAGTCAGAAAATAGATTGCTCCGATGATCCAACTCACGTACAATCCTCCCAAGTGAGCAGCCAAGACAAAAATAGAGCGGCGTTCTTGAACCGTGCGGGAACGCCGCGACAGTGCGGGCTTGTAAACAGTTTGCGAGTATACCACTGGTTGGAATTTTGAGCAAGGTTTGTTTGTGATATAATCTGAGCGATGCGGGTTTCGCTGATTGTAACCATTAAGAATGAAGCCAAGTCATTGCCTCGTTTGCTCGATTCGATGGCGGCGCAAACGCGCGCGCCGGATGAGATCGTGATCGTAGATGGCGGTTCGACCGACGAGACGTTGCAAATCTTGCAAGCGTACCGCGCGCGTTTGCGCCTGACGCTCATCGCGCAACCCGGCGCGAACATTTCGCAGGGTCGGAATATCGCCATTCGTGCGGCAACCGGCGACATTATTTGTGCCACCGACGCCGGGACACGGCTGGATGAACACTGGGTCGAAGAATTGGTCAAACCCTTTGAAACCAATCTGCAAACGGTGCAGGTCGTCGCCGGCTTTTTCGTCCCCGATCCGCAAACGGTTTTCGAGACCGCGCTCGCCGCCACCACGCTTCCCGTCCTCGCCGATATTCGTCCGGCCAAATTTCTCCCATCGAGTCGTTCGGTGGCGTTTACCAAAGCGGCGTGGGAACGCGTGGGCGGTTATCCCGAATGGCTTGATTTCTGCGAAGATTTGATTTTCGATTTGGCGTTGCGCCAAGTGGGCTTGCGTTTTGCTTTTGCCCCGCGCGCCATCGCGCATTTTCGTCCGCGTGAAAATTTGCGCGCGTTCTTCAAACAGTACTATCATTACGCCCGCGGCGATGGCAAAGCCAATCTGTGGTTCTTGCGCCATATGATTCGTTATGCCACTTATCTCATTGCGTTGCCGGTTTTATTAGCATTCTTTCTGTTGGGTTTTTGGACTTGGGCGTTAGGATTTTTGTTGTTAGGATTTCTGGGAATGTTTCTGACGCCCTACAAACGATTGTTCCCAATGCTCACAAGGTTTTCTTGGACAGAATGCCTGCGCGCCATCGCTTGGGTACCGATCATCCGCCTCACCGGCGATGTCGCAAAAATGATCGGTTATCCGGTCGGCGTGGTGTGGCGAATCCGCCACCGAAAGACGATCCCATGAACCTGTCTTATACGATCGCGTTGCTCGCCTCGGCAACGATTGCCGGGATTATTGCGCTCATCGCTTGGCAAAGACGGAGTGCGCCGGGCGCGAACGCGCTGTTGGCGCTTGCGTTAGCGTTGCTGGTGTGGGCATTGACCTACGCGATTCATTGGACGGAGGTGTATCGTCCCACACCTTTCTTTTGGCTCGATCTCACCTACTTGGGTGTCGTTGCGGCACCCACCGCCTTCTTTGCGTTTGCCCTGTTGTTTACGGGTAGCATAGCTCACTTTTCGCGCCGCCATGTCTTGCTCTTGACGATTGTTCCCTTGCTGACCGTGGTCTTGCTCTGGACGGATAGATGGCATCATTTGTTCTTTGGTGATCAACGCAATGAAGGAGCCATTTTGACCGGCGGACTGTGGTTTTGGATCAATGCCATCTATCTGTATGGACTTGTGGGGTTAGGAATCTTTTTCCTCGTGCGCTATTTGATTCGGACTCTCTCGCTTTATCGCAGTCAAGCGATTGCCATTCTTTTGGGCGCAATCTTTCCGGTACTTGGCAATCTCATTGGCATAACCGGCTTTAGCCCCTTTCCCAATCTGGATATCACCCCCTTTGTCTTCACATTGACCGGCGTGGTGTTTGCCTACGGGCTCTTTGTGCAACGCATGCTCGACATTATTCCGATTGCGCGGGATGTCTTGATTGAAAACATTAGCGATAGTGTGATCGTGTTGGATGCGCAGGGGCGCCTTGTTGACCTGAACCCGGCAGCCTTGCGCTTGATCAATTATCCTGACCAGTCTTTGCTGGGCAAGAATTTGGAAGATGTTCTGCCGGCACACCGCGCCTTGGTTGAACAACTCCGCCAAATGTCGGCCGGCGAACAGGAAGTCACCCTCAATGGCGACTCGCCTCGTTATTGGGATGTCCGGATCTCGCCGTTGCGCAATCGCCGGGGAATGCTCACGGGCCGCATCATTGTTTTGCGCGATATTACCGACCGTAAACGCACCGAACAAACCGTTCATCAACATCTGATCGAGTTGGGTACGATCAACGC
Source organism: Chloroflexota bacterium (assembly GCA_037440625.1). GTDB lineage: Bacteria > Chloroflexota > Anaerolineae > UBA4142 > UBA4142 > DAOTXS01. Next base: position 7,713 of record JBBITT010000005.1, on the reverse strand, counting down.
CGTTAGCCAAGCGGTGGCCTCGCAAAACGAATTGAAGGCGATTCTTCAAGTTACGGGCGAGCAGGTGCGCCAACTGTTGAACGCGCACGGCGTGTTCATTTCGCTTTACGATACGCAGACCAACACAATTAGCACACCTTACTGGCGTTTGTACGACAAGTTTATCTCCGTGCCCCCGATGTCGTTTGGGCAAGGGTTGACCTCGCACATCATTCGCACACGCCAACCCTTGCTCATCAATCAAGACTATGATCGCCAAAGTGCCGCCCTGGGCGTTGTCCGCTTTGAAAGCCCTGCCCGCGAGCACCCCAAAGCGTGGTTGGGCGTACCGATGATCGTGAGCGCTCAAGTCATCGGCGTGATTGGCGCGCAAAATTATGAACGCGAAAATGCCTTTACCGAGAACGATGTCCGTGTCTGGACGATCATTGCTGCGAATGTAGGGATTGCCATTCGCAACGCGCAATTGTACGATGAAACCCGGCACTATGCTGACCAAATGGCGGTGCTCAACCGCATCGGGCTAGCGATTACTGAAGATTTCACGATGGATCGTTTGTTGCCGACTTTGCACAAGCAATGTCAACAAATTGCACCGATTGACGCGTTCTACGTTGCCTTGTACGATGAACGGACTTTTCAACGTCGCGTGGTGTACTTTGATGATCGCGGTGAACAGCGGGCGACACCCCCCACCGATATTCGTGTGGCACCCGGCTTGACCGGTTACATCATTCGAACGCGCCAAACACTGTATCTGCCGGATACACTCGATCCGGCTCATCCACCACCGGTTCCATTGATTCGAGCGGGCGGGCAACCCTCCCGTTCATTTGTTGGTGTGCCATTGATTTGGCGTGATCATGTCGTCGGTGTCATTTCGATGCAAAGTTACGAACCGAACGCTTACTCGCCCCAGCAGATTCATTTGTTAGAGTTGGTGGCTGCCCAGGCGGCGATTGCGATCGCGAACGCGCAATTGTACGATCAAGTCCAACGTTTGGCAGTAACCGATGAACTGACCGGTTTGCCCAATCGGCGTGTGTTGTACGAGCGCGGCGCCGCTGAAGTAAATCGTGCCAAACGATTCAACCATCCCCTGGCAGTGGCGATGCTCGACATTGATCATTTCAAGGTGGTCAACGATACGCACCTTCACGCCGCCGGCGATTTAGTTTTGCGAGCGATCGCCGAGGCGTTTCGCCAAGATTTACGCAACACCGATCTGGCGACGCGGTACGGTGGTGAAGAGTTCGTCCTCGTGTTTCCCGAAACCGAAAGTTCGGTCGCCTATCAGGTGGTGGAGCGCTTGCGGCATCATATCGCCCACACGGAGGTTGCCATTGGACAAAACAAAACAATTCGTGTAACGTTGAGCGCCGGCATCGCCATGCTCGAGCCGGTAATGACCTCGTTTGATGAATTGATTCAGCGCGCCGACCAAGCCCTCTATGTTGCCAAGCAAACGGGGCGCGATCGGACAATTGTGTGGAGCAAAGATTTGCAATGACTACGGCTTTACTGTATTCACCATCATTCTTGGCCCACCAAGAACCGGGGCATCCAGAATCACCCGAACGTTTGCAAGCCATCTGGCGCGTCCTCGAACAGACCGGCTTGCTTGCCCGGCTCGTCGCGCTGGAACCGATCCCGGCGACAGAGGCGCAATTGCTGGCGGTCCACACTCGCGAGCATGTTGAGCGCGTCAAGGCAATCGTAGCGCGGGGTGGGGGTCATCTTGATTTGGACACGTTTACCAATGCCTCCTCGCTCGATGCGGCGCGCTTGGCAGCCGGGGCGGTCATTCGCGCCGTGGATGCTGTGATGCAAGGTGAGGTGAACAATGCTTTTGCACTCGTGCGCCCGCCGGGCCATCACGCCACCCGTTCTCAAGCCATGGGCTTTTGTTTGTTCAACAATGTTGCGGTGGGCACGCAGTACGCGCTCGATCACCACAAACTGGAACGTGTTCTCATCGTTGATTTCGATGTGCATCACGGGAACGGAACACAAGATATTTTTTATCACACCCCCCACGTGCTATATTTCTCCACGCATCAATATCCGCATTATCCCGGCACCGGCAATTGGGACGAGATCGGTGAAGGGGCAGGCAAGGGATTTACCGTTAATGTTCCGCTTCCGCCGCGGATTGGCGATCGGGGCTTTACCCAAATCTTTGATGAATTGTTGTATCCGCTTGCTGAACGCTACCAGCCACAACTTGTCCTTGTCTCGGCAGGGTACGATGCGTATTGGAATGATCCCCTCGCCATGGAAAATCTTTCGATCGCCGGGTATGGCTCCATCGCGCAAATGCTGGTTGCGCTTGCCAATGAGCAATGCGGTGGTCGCATCGTCTTTACGCTAGAAGGCGGCTATAACTTGGATGCGCTAGCATATGGTGTGGCGGCAACCTTTCATGCTTTGTTGGGCGATCGCGAGATTCCTGATCCGCTTGGACCCGCGCGCACACCAGAACGCGCCATCGGCGATTACATCGAACAACTCAAGGGAATGCACCGCCTGATTTAGGTTTGTTGACGAGAATAAATTTTTGGGCGATAATAGCGGTACCTTGGAGGCACCTGTGGACGATCAGATTACGCTAACCGCATACGCCGATCAAGTCCGAGAATTGATCCGCCACGAACGCACGGACGAAGCCATTGCGATTTGCAAACATATCCTGCGCTTTTATCCCAAGTACCTTGACGCCTATCGTCAGATGGGGGAGGCCTATTTAGAACGAGGGGATCATGAAAGCGCCAAGGATTTGTTTCGCCGCGTCCTGAGTGCCGACCCGGAGAATATGGTGGCATACCTTGGGCTCGCCACCATCTTTGAACAAGAATACGTGATCAACGAAGCCGTGTGGCATATGGAGCGCGCATACGAGTTGGCGCCCGGCGATCCGGATTTGCAACAAGAACTCGTCCGCTTGTACAACGCGATGGATATGAAAGCCCACCTGCGTGCCAAACTCACTCCCGGCGCACTCGCGCGCATTTATGCCCAAGAAGGTTTGTTCAGTCAGGCGATTCATGAGTTTCGTACCATCATGGCAGTTATGCCAGCCCGCTTTGATATTCGCGTTGCTTTAGCAGAAACGCTTTGGCGAATGGGCAGATTAGGTGAAGCAACCCAGGTAGCGCAAAGTATTTTGGAACAATTGCCCTATTGCCTCAAAGCCAATCTCATTCTCGGTACGGCATGGAAAGAAGCCGGCTTGCCCGATAGCGATGTGTACCTGCAACGCGCCCAAGCACTCGATCCAACAAATCGAATCGCCACGCAGGTCTTGGGATCACATTCGCCGTTGCCATTGCTTGAACCAACGGTTCCCCGATATGTTGAAACACCAATCGAAACCGCGCCACCAGCGCCTGAATTTGCACCCACCGAGTTGGGGACCCCTTCCACCGAGCCGGCAGTTTCGACTGAGGCGAGTTGGCTTGAATCACTCGAAACATCCACGACCGAGTTACCCGTTGCCCCGGAACAAGCCATCGAGTCAGTGCCACCCGTTTCCGAAACGCAACTGCCCCCTTGGTTGCGCGCCGAAGAAGGCGTGTCCACCGAAGCCGAGACGCCACCGGCGCCGGCAGAAACGCCCTTTCCTTCCTGGCTTGAGACCCCTACCGAACCAGTGGAAGCCGCGCCAACAGAGCCAGCCATACCTTCGGAGCAAATTCCAGACTGGCTCAAGGGTCTTGCGCCTACCGAACCAGCAGAACCAACGGCGCCCGTCGCTGAACCCACCGAACCGGTTGCCCCCTCAGAGCAAATTCCAGACTGGCTCAAGGGTCTTGCGCCTACCGAGCCAGTCGAACCGATTACACCGCCAGTTGCTCCAGAAGCGGTACCACCAATCGAAGAGCAACCTACATGGTTGCAAGAATTACCGCCTATCGAAGAAGCCGCGCCCACGCCAGCACAACCAATCGTAGAAGAGACGCATGACATTGAGGTTACCTCGGCGGAAGAATTGGCGGAGTGGTTGCAAGAACCTACCGCCCCGGCGGAGCCAACTCCAGCACGAACCATTCCGCCGGAAGAAGAATTGCCGCCATGGCTTCAAGGTTTTGAAGAGTTGGGCTACAAGCGGACAGAGGAACCAGCACCGAGCGAACAACAACCACCAGCGGTTGAACCAATCCCAGCAGAAGCCGAAACTGTCCCCGAGTGGTTGGCTGAGGTGGAAAAGCCAACGCCACCTGCGGAAACGCCAGCTGAAAAAGTAACTGAACTACCGGCGTGGATGAGAGAGCCAACGCCCGAGTCCGCGCAACCAGCCATCGAAGAACCATTCTTGGTAGAACATAGAGAGCTAGCGCAACCCGAAGCGCTTGTCTCAGAACCGGCTCCACCCCCTCCGCCGAAACGCAAGCGGCAACCCAAAGGGTATGGTCATCTTGTGCAAGCCCGTGCCTATCGGGATGCTGATCGTTTAGACGAAGCGTTGGCAGAGTACGATTATGTGGTTCAACACGCGCCGCGTTTGGTGGATCAAGTGATTGATGATTTGGAAATCTTGATTCAACGACTCGATGTCCCGCTCGATGCCCATCGCATCCTGGGCGATGCGTACACGCGCGCGGATCGCTTGGCAGAAGCATTGGAGCGGTATCGGTTTGTTTTGGAACATGTTTCTTAGCGTGATACACAACAAGCCGGGTTTCTTGGTGAAACCCGGCTTTTAACGACATTATTTTTGATTTGGAGGAAGCATTGCAACGTACACTCGTGATCGTTAAACCAGATGGCGTCCAGCGCGGGTTGGTGGGCAAGATCTTGGCGCGTTTTGAAGAACGCGGATTCAAAATTGTCGCCCTCAAGATGGTTCAGGTCAACCGTGAATTAGCAGAACAACATTATGCTGTTCACAAGGGAAAATTTTTTTATGAAGGGTTGGTAAGTTATATCGGCTCCAGCCCAGTCGTCGTGATGGTAATCGAAGGGCACGAAGCAATCGGTGCAGTGCGCAAAATGGTGGGTTCGACCCGCCCTTGGGAAGCAGAAGCCGGCACGATTCGCGGCGATTACGCGCTGATGGGGTTGCGCAATCTCATCCACGCTTCCGATGCGCCGGAGACTGCTGCCAGCGAAATTGCGTTATGGTTCAAGCCGGAAGAGTTGGTGGAATACCGCCGTGAGATTGATCGCTGGGTGAATGAATAGCCCGTCCGCCGCCCGAATAAAAACGGCGCAGAATCATCTGCGTCGTTTTTATTGGATGCGTACCACGACGGGCGCACGTTCCCAAACTTTTTCCAAACGATAATAATCGCGCATGGCTGGACTAAAGAGGTGAACAATCACGCCGTTATAATCCAACAAGGTCCACCCGGACTCGGCAGTGCCTTCCACACCCAGCGGTGTGATACGATGTCTTTTCAAATGACGCTGAATGTCGTCAGTGATGGCTTTCATCTGGCGTTCGTTATCCGCCGTCGCAATGACAAAATAATCCGAGATGAAAGACACTGTGCGCGTGTCCAACATCAAAATATCTTCGCCTTTTTTATCCGAAATAAGATCAACGATCAAGTGGGCAAGATCAATCGATTCCAGAGATGTTGCCTCCCCTCCTTGGTGTTGCCTTGATACTAACGCGGATTGACCTAGGTGTCAAGTAACTTTGACTTTTCGACAGGGTACGTTTATACTTTGGGTATCATCTTTCGAACAAGGATTGAATGATGCGCCTCTCTCATCATTTTGGCATGACCTTACGCGATGCGCCGGCCGGTGCGGAAGCGATTAGCCACCAACTTTTATTGCGCGCCGGGTACATTCGGCAATTGGGGCAAGGATTGTTTTCGTACTTGCCTTTGGCAAGACGCGCGCTCACCAAAATCGAAAATATTTTCCGCGAGGAAATGAACGCGATTGGTGGGCAAGAGATGACGATGCCCGTCGTTCATCCCGCCGAAGTGTGGAAAGCGACCGGGCGCTATTTTTCGATTGGGCCCGAGATGGCACGCTTCAAGGATCGCAAAGAGCGCGAGATGGTCTTGGCCATGACCCACGAAGAAGTGGTGGCTGACTTATGCAAGAGTGAGATCAAATCGTACAAGCAATTGCCCCAATTGGTTTATCACATCCAAACCAAGTTTCGTGACGATCCGCGCCCGCGTGCCGGTTTGATTCGGGTGCGCGAGTTTACCATGAAAGATTCGTACTCGCTTGACCTGGATGAGGAAGGACTGGATAAACAATACCGTGCGCATTATCAAGCGTACTTTAACATCTTTCATCGGTGCGGCGTACCGGCAATTGCGGTTCGTTCGGACGTGGGGATGATGGGCGGCTCATTGGCGCACGAGTTTATGTATCTCACGCCAGTTGGCGAAGACACCTTAGTTTTGTGCCGTGCGTGTGGTTACGCCGCGAATCGGCAGATTGCGCGGTTTGCCAAAAAACCGGCGCCCCCCGAGTCGTTGAAGCCGTTGGAAAAAGTCGCCACGCCCAATTGCAAAACAATCGAAGACCTTGCCAACTTGTTGAACGTGCCAAAAAGTAAAACCGCCAAAGCCGTTTTTATGATCGCCGGGTTCGAAGCGGAAAACCAAACCCGGGAAGAATTTTTGTTTGTCATCATTCGCGGCGATATGGAAGTGAACGAAACCAAATTATCGAATGCGGTCAAGGCGGATTGGTTGCGTCCCGCCACCGACAATGAAATTCGGGCGGTTGGTGCAACGCCCGGCTATGCATCCCCTATTGGTCTAAAGAACGTGAGGGTGATTGTGGATGATGCGATTCCTGCGTCGCCCAATTTGGTGGCGGGGGCAAACGAAGAAGGTTATCATCTGCTCAATACAAACTTGGGACGCGATTATACCGCATCGTTGATTGTGGATATTGCAGCGGCAAGCGATGGCGATGCGTGTATCAATTGTGGGCATGCGCTTTACACCGCGCGCGGTGTCGAGGTCGGTAATATTTTCAAACTAGGCACGCGCTACACGGCGGCAATTGGCGCAAATTATTTGGCGGCGGATGGCACGGAGAAACCGATTGTGATGGGATCGTACGGGATTGGTTCAGGACGGTTACTGGCGTGCGCGGCGGAAGAGCATCACGATGAGCGCGGTTTGAAATTACCGATTACGATTGCGCCGTATCATGTGCATCTCGTTTCGCTGGGCGGAAATGATCCCAACATTGCCCGAGTTGCCGAGCGGGTCTATCAGACGTTGAATGATGCCCAAATCGAAGTGTTATACGATGATCGAGCGGAAAGCCCGGGGGTGAAATTCGCAGACGCGGATTTGATCGGTTTACCCATTCGCTTGACGGTGAGTGCCAAATCGTTGCAGAGCGGGGGCATCGAAATGAAACGCCGCGATCAACAAACCGCGATCATTGTGCCGGAATCTGATTTGGTTGCGCGTGTGCAATCAGAGATCAAAACCTTGTTCGATGAGGTCGCCGCCAAGGTGGTTCCCATCCCTTTCCAGTAAGGCGTTGATGTTACGTGAATTTTAGGCCTGGGCGTTCTTGGCAGTGAATTGATAAACCGCGTAAGCAGTGCAAAAATTTCGCTCGGAAGATTTTCCGAGCGATTTCTTTAGGCATTCCATTGTCCAGGACTTACTGTGGGCGGCGTTTTGCTTGGCGGTGGCGTGCTAGTCGGCGGCGGCGCACTGGTCGGTTGTGGCGGCGCACTGGTTGGTTGTGGCGGCGCACTGGTTGGTTGTGGCGGCG